>NZ_QLTA01000130.1 GCF_003269065.1 Paracidovorax anthurii | reverse complement strand
TCCTCAAACCGTTCTGGTGGCCGCCATGGCATAAATCCGTCTGGGGTTGGGGCTATGCCGTCTTCGAACTGATTTGTGCAACAAAGCCGGTGCAAACCGCTGAGGGCTGCGCTCGATTCATAAAAGAAACGCCGCGTTTTTCCACACCCAATCCAGGCCGAGCAACACCAGGAAAGCAGTCACCTCCGCCAAGACCACATAGGCCAGACAAGCGAGCAATCGGACGAACCCTGTCCACCGAGGGAGGTTTCCAATCACATACACCCCCGGTATGAAAATAAAAAGAACCAAAAGCACCATAAGCCCGGCCGCCCCACCGGACGGCGGCCCCAGGAGCACCCCGACCACCAATGGCACCCATACGGGCACCGCCAGATTCACCACGCGGAAGGTGCGGCTGCGCAAAGTGTCCGGGCTGAAACCCCAGCCACCTGCAGCCGGTTCGATTGCATCGGTGGCGGTTTGCCATGTACCCGGCCTGAAAGCAGAGCCGCAATTCCGGCATGCATTTTCATACAAAGAAACATAAGCACGGCAATTGAAACATGCAGCCATTCTTCAAAATCTCATAAAAACCAAAAGACATGTAATCTTCGACTGCCATTCAGCGTGCACCCACCAGGATTCTTGCGACTACAGCGAAGAGCACGGCGACTGCACTACGGCAAATCGAGAGCATGCTTTGGATACGTTCAAACCCACCCATCGGCATATCGAATGAGTGAATCATCCGATTTCAGAAAACATCAATCCCTGCGGGTATTCCTCCGCCTCTCAGACCGGAGCATCATGACCCCGAGCAAGCCATTCAGCAAAGCCAACCCTCCAAAGCCATAGATTCCCGTACGCCAAAGGTTTATCCAAACACTTGCATACCGCTGATCATTCATCAGGATCCATTCCCTATGGGAATCCAAAGACTCAAGCTCCTTCTTGCCAAAGTCCTCACGCTTGATGTACCCATCGGCTTTGTTGCACAAATCAGTTCGAAGACGGCATAGCCCCAACCCCAGACGGATTTATGCCATGGCGGCCACCAGAACGGTTTGAGGACGAC
>NZ_QLTA01000129.1 GCF_003269065.1 Paracidovorax anthurii | reverse complement strand
GGTCGTCCTCAAACCGTTCTGGTGGCCGCCATGGCATAAATCCGTCTGGGGTTGGGGCTATGCCGTCTTCGAACTGATTTGTGCAACAAAGCCCTGTCGCTGCACCAGGTGCTTGGCATGTTCGACCTGTTTCAGGATGAGGACGACGCACTGGCCGCAGATCTTGCTGTCGCGGTCAAGGAAGCCAAGGACGAAGCACGGTCGTATGTCAGCAAACTCTTCCGCCGGATGGAGATCGAAAATCAGTTCAGTGAGCGCGCATCATTTCTCGCCCGGCTTTCTGCCGAAGAACCGCTGCATCGGCCGAAGGCGGCATGCAACCGCGACGACCCTTTCCATCCAGTCAATTTTGCCAAGGCGAAGAAGGCTCAGTTGAACAGGCTCGAGCGTCTGATCGACGAACACGCGAAAAACACGCGCGTCGACCCAGCGCCTTGAAATTCGGAACGGGCACAAACCAGCCCTGATTTTCGTTCCGAAAAAATTTGAGGCACCAACCGCACATTTGATTCAGGCGGCGACCCCCCGGTCGCTTTTCTTGAACTTTCAAATGTGAGGTGTTCGTGCAGAAACTCAAAGCAGTCGACAACCACCGTGTGCCCAGGGCGGGCATCGCGCCCCAGCCGTTAGTTCCGGCGGAGATCAACCTGGAGACCTTCCCCTGGGCGCCTGTGCGCCTGGCCTTCCTCTCTGGGCATCCTCTGGCGCTGGCTCAGCAGGCCGAGCCCTTCAGGGCATTGGTGCTGCTCATCGCTCAAGCATGGCGCCAGCAGCCCGCCATGACGGGCTGGATCCTGTGTTCCGACGGCCGCTGGCACCACCCTGAACCGGCGGCCTGGGCCATGCAGTCCTGGGATGCCAAGAAAAGCGACGAACGGTTCCGTGCCAAGCAAAGCGCACGCGCACGGTCACGCAGACCTGGTTTGAATCGGGATGCAGACGAACCCGATATTGCCGACCACGGCTCAGCCGCGGCTCAGCCATATAAGAAAGAACAGGACACATATAAGAGCGTGTTTACGATCTCCCCCGACAATCCTGGGGTGAAAAGAAAGCCATACCCAAGCGACATCAGTAGAGAGAAGTTTGCCGAGATCGAGC
>NZ_QLTA01000128.1 GCF_003269065.1 Paracidovorax anthurii | reverse complement strand
CTGACGGCGAAGGTGACGAGGCCGACGGCGGCGATGACGCAGAGCACGGTGATGGCGATGGCGACCTGCAGGAGGTCGCGCACGGGCTGGGTGGCTTCGGCGCGGTCGATGCCGATGGCCAGGATCCACGAGGTGCCCTCGACCTTGGCGGCGTAGAGCATCTGGTCGGCGCCCTTGACCGGCACGTCCGCCCGGCCGCCGTTCGTCGCCAGCCGCTGCAGCAGTGCCTTGTCGATGCCCGCGGCCAGATCGGACACGGGCTTGAGGGCCAGCTGGGGGTCCGCCTGCGCGAGCAGCCGGCCTTCGCTGTCCATGAGCAGCGCGAAGCTCTTCGGGGTCGGGCGGATGGCGGTCACCATGCGGCCCACGCTCTCCAGCAGCATGTCGCTCGCGACCACGCCGGCGGGCTGGCCGGCCGGGCCCCAGGGCTCCGCGAACGTGATGAGCAGCTTGCCCGAGCTGGCGCCGATGTAGGCCGGCGCCACCACGGGCCCTCCGGCCTGGATGGCGAGCTTGTACCAGCCGCGCGAGGTGCCGTCATAGCCGGGCGGCACGGGGTGCATGAACACGTGCCGCTTGTCGGCATGGACCAGGTAGGCATCGTCCAGCGCGCCGGCCTGCTTGGCAGCCTCCAGGAACGGGAGCGGGTCCGCCTGCTGGGCGGCGACCTTGATCGAGCCGGTGATGCGCTGCTTCTCCCGCACCCAGGTGGTGATCTCGTCGGCATGCAGCCGGGTACGCTGCTCCAGGCGGCTGTCGATGCTGCCCAGCGTGTTGTTGCGCACGACCACGAAGGTCGCGAGCGCCAGGGCCAGGAGGGAGAGCGTGGTGATGGCGATGCAGATGCCGATGAGGCGCGCGCGCAGGCTTTGGAACATCGGGGGGACTCGGTGAAAGAAACAGGAAAAGGGTGAAAAGAGCGTGGCCGGCCTGCGGTCAGCGCCCGGAAATCGGGATCAGTGCGGAGCCGGGGCCGCCGTGCATGGCCTGCGCCGATGCGCCGTGCGCGTCGAGCTTGAAACCGGCGACGGCATCGGCGAGCTGGTGCGCCTGCTGCTGCAGGGATTGGGCGGCGGCGGTGGCCTGCTCCACGAGGGCGGCGTTCTGCTGGGTGCTCTGGTCCATGTGGCTGACGGCGGTGCCGATCTCGGCGATGCCGGTGCT
>NZ_QLTA01000127.1 GCF_003269065.1 Paracidovorax anthurii | reverse complement strand
CCGCACCACGGTACTGCGCTACGACCTGTCCGGAGCCGACTACAACGCCGAGGGCGCGCCGCAGGCCAGCGCCGGACATTTAAGTGAAATCCAGGACCCGGAGGTCACCACGCGCTACCAGCGCGACCTGCAGGGGCGCATCACGCGCAGGACCGAGATCCTGGCCAATGGCGACAGCCGCACGCTGGGCTACCGCTACGTGGCCGCGGGCAGCGCGGGGGCGGGGCAGATCGGGGCGATCACCTACCCCAGTGGGCGGCAGCTGCAATACCAGTACGACGCCACGGGCCAGCTCACGGGGCTGCAGTGGAACGGCCAGCCGCTGGTGGCGGGCCTCACCTGGAGCCCGCTGGGCCAGCCCACGGCATGGCAGTGGAGCGGACTGAACCCGGGCCAGAGCGAGCAGCGCCGCTACACGGCGGCGGGCCAGCTGGTCGCGAGCCGGCTGCTGCCCGAACTCGTGTGGGACGGCGCGGGGCGCGTCACGCGCATCCAGCAGCGCCACGCCCTGCCGGGAACGGACAGCAGCAACACCGCCAACACCGCCCAGCAGGCCACGCTCACGAGCGTGTTCACCTACGACGCCGTGGGGCGGCTCACGGCCAGTGCCCACAGCGCGCCGGCGGACCTGACGCTGCCCCTGGGCTGGGGCCTGGGCGACACGCTGGGGGCGACGGCGAGCGGCTATGCGTGGGATGCGAACGGCAACCGCACGCAGGTGCACCACACGAGCGCGACGGGGGCGGGAGCGGACACGCTGGAGCGGGTCTACACGCGGGTGGCGGGCAGCAACCGGCTGCAGGGGTATGCGGAGACCTTCACTCCGGCAGGGGCCGCAGCCAGCAGCACCCAGGTGAGCTATGTCCAGGACGCCACGGGGGCGCTCACGAAGAAGGGAGACACCTACCTGCACTACGGGGTGGATGGGCGCATTGCGAAGGTGGGAGCGAGCAACGACCCGGCCAACGCCCTGGCCGTCAGCTATACGACCAACGCATTGGGCCAGCGGGTCTTCAAGCGCGACGCACGGCTCTCAGGCTCAGACAACCCGGCCACCACGCAGCAGACGGTGTATGCGGAGGACGGCATCGGCAGCACGGTGCTGGGTCAGTACGGCAACCGCCGAAGCAGCGAGAGCGCAGCGCCTCCAGGCGAGACGGACAGCACGGAGGTGATCTGGCTGCCGACGGCGACGGGCCCGATGCCGGTGG
>NZ_QLTA01000126.1 GCF_003269065.1 Paracidovorax anthurii | reverse complement strand
CGATCTCGGCAAACTTCTCTCTACTGATGTCGCTTGGGTATGGCTTTCTTTTCACCCCAGGATTGTCGGGGGAGATCGTAAACACGCTCTAAGTCGCCGAGACCAAGAGGCAGGCCAAAGCAGACGTCTTTACAGCGGCTGCGTTCGGGATGGGCCTTCCTCTCAATGCAGCGCGCTAGCGGTCTGTCGGGGGGAGCCTTGGAGCGCAGTTACATTGCCGACACCACCCCTCATCGTCTAGCGCGTGGCGCGCGCAAACCAGACGCTTTTCTTCGGTACCTCAAGGGGGAACAGGTTCCCTGGGGGACGGCAGCGGTACGCAGCCCGGTGCGCTGGGCTTTGGAACACCACTCGGCCTTTGTCCGAACATTTCAATCCCCGCTATTCGAGTTGCTGCAGTTGGGCGACGACCGAGATGCGCTGATCAATTTTTCACGCGACCTTTACGCCCAAGGTCGTGTGAGCGTTGAACTAATCCATCGGTCAATGGGAAAGTCCAAACTCGCGGCAAAAAGAAAAATCTATGTATCGCTTTGGAGCAATCCCAAGGATGTACTGGCGGTGCGCCACACCGCCGAGCCAGATGCCCTCTGCTTGATACTGATCGCCTTGAAGGCGAACGCGGGCCGCAATCATGAGCATCAGTGTTTGACGGTCTGCGCGGAGTGGCTGCAATCTTGGGTGGAACAGATCGGACCACATGAGAATCTCGTGATGTTGATGTTGCAAACACTCGCTGAGCGTTTGCCGGAATGCAAGCCGCTGGTTGAGAACAACGCGTGGAGAACTCTCAGGGTGGATTTGGCAGACCCATGTTTCTCTCCATCGTTCGAAGAAACCATGCGTGAAGCGCTCATCAAATCACTGCTTACGCCGCCGATCGCCAAGCGCGAACGAAAGTCCTTGTAGCGAATCTTCAAATAGGTCGACGTGCGAGCGCGCTTGGTCTGCAACACGCGTGCGGTATCGATCACACGCAAGCCCTCGGATGAGTTCTGCAAAAGCATGCCAGCATAGCGGGTGACCTTCCCATCTTTGGATTCCCTCGTGACCTCATTCCAAAGATGAGTCTTGCCCGTTCCCCACCTGCCCGATAAGGCGATGACTTTTTTGTCGGGGCTTCCGAGCAGTCCTATTAGTTGCCTCTGACCCGTCCTGCCAGGTGTTGACACCTTTTCGTGAAGGAAAGGGCAACAGTGATGGAATCGAGAGTTCGGCGCAGCCAGCGAGACTACACGC
>NZ_QLTA01000125.1 GCF_003269065.1 Paracidovorax anthurii | reverse complement strand
ATCACGTCGTTGCCGTCGCCCCCATAGAGGCTGTCGTCGCCGCCCAGGCCGCTGATCGTGTCGGCGCTCTTCGTGCCCACGATGGTGTCGTTGCCCGCGCCGCCCGTGAACAACTGGCCCAGGATCGCCTGCAGGTCCCACACCGTGCCATCGGCGAATGCCATGCGCTGCACCGCGTTGTAGGCGTTGCCCGGGTCGTCGTCGCGGAAGAAGCTGCGGATGATCACCTTGTCCTGCGTGCCCGCGATGGAGACTTCCAGGCCCAGGTTGCCGCTGGACCAGCCGTCCGCCACTTGCCTCAGCACGATGTCCTCGGGCTTGACGCCTTCCTTGAACTGCAGCGTGTTCTGCCGATGGGCCGATGGGTCCATGGCATAGGCATCGTGGCCCAGTTGCACGTAGTCCTGCCCGTCGCCCCGGCCAAAGCGATACACGTTGTGCAGGCCGTAGCCGCCGCTCAGCGTGTCGTTGCCCGCCCCGCCATCGAGCACGTCGTCCCCGCCCTGGGCGGAGAGGAAATCGTTGCCGTCGCCGCCCAGCAGCACGTCGTCGCCATCACCGCCGTAGAGGCTGTCGTCGCCGCCCAGGCCGCTGATCGTGTCGGCGTTCTTCGTGCCCGCGATCGTGTCGCTGCCCGCGCTGCCCGTGAACACCCGGTTCAGGATTGCCTGCAGGTCCCACACCGTGCCATCGGCGAATGCGATGCGCTGCACCGCGTTGTAGGCGCTGCCCGGGTCGTCATTCAGAAAGAAGCTGCGGACGATCACCTTGTCCTGCGTGCCGGCGATGGAGACTTCCAGCCCCTTGTTGCCGGTGGACCAGCCATCCGCCACTTGCCTCAGCACGATGTCCTCGGGCTTCACGCCTTCCTTGAACTGCAGCGTGTTCTGCCGGTCGGCCGACTCGTCCATGGCATAGACGTCATGGCCCAGTTGCACGTAGTCCTGCCCGTCGCCCCGGCCGAACCGATAGACGTTGTTCAGGCCATAGCCGCCGCTCAGCGTGTCGTTGCCCGCCCCGCCGTCGAGCACGTCGTCACCGCCCTGGGCGGAGAGGAAGTCGTTGCCCTCGCCACCCAGCAGCGTGTCGCTGCCGTCGCCCCCGTAGAGGCTGTCGTCCCCGGCGCCGCCGGAGAGCCGGTCATCGCCGCCCTGCCCGTCCAGCACGTCATTGCCCGCGCCTCCGAGCAGCCGGTCATCGCCCTCCCCGGCCGAGAAACGGTCGTTGCCCGTGTCCCCCAGGTAGATGTCGCCCCGCCCCGTTCCC
>NZ_QLTA01000124.1 GCF_003269065.1 Paracidovorax anthurii | reverse complement strand
ACGCAGTGCCGGGTGCTGGACGGGGAGATGAACGAGGTGCCGCAGGGGGTGGCCGGGGAGCTGTACCTGGGGGGAGCGGGGCTGGCGCGGGGGTACGCGCGCAGGCCGGGGTTGACGGCAGAGAGGTTCGTGGCCGATGCATTCACACCCGGGCAGCGGCTGTACCGCACGGGGGATCTGGTGCGCTGGAGGGAGGACGGGCAGCTGGAATACCTGGGGAGGCTGGACCAGCAGGTGAAGATCCGCGGGCTGCGCATAGAGCTGGGGGAGATAGAGGCGGTGCTGCTGGAGCAGCGGGGGGTGGAGCAGGCGGTGGTGGTGGCGCAGGCGGGGACAGGAGGAGAAGGGACAGGTGCAGGCACGGGAGCGAGGCTGGTGGCATACGTGGCGCCGGCGGGGCTGGACGGGCAGGAGTTGAGGCGTGCGCTGGAGGGCAGGCTGCCGGAGTACATGGTGCCGTGGGTGGTGCAGGTGCTGGATGAGCTGCCGCTGAATGCGAACGGAAAGATAGACCGCAAGGCGCTGCCGGCGGTGCAGGGGCAGGTGCCGGGGGGGTATGAGGCGCCGCGAGGGGAGGTGGAAGAGGCGCTGGCGGGGATCTGGGCGCAGGTGCTGGGGCTGGAGCGGGTGGGGCGCAGCGAGAACTTCTTCGAGCTGGGGGGAGACTCGATCCTGAGCCTGCAGATCGTGGCGAGGCTGAGGGCGGCGGGCTGGAGGGTGACGCCGCGGCAGATGTTCGAGCGGCAGACGGTGGAGCAGCTGGCGGGGGTGGCGCAGGCGGTGGCGGCCGAGGCGGCGGAGGTGGGCCGCAGGGTCTCGCAGAGGGAAGGAGAGGTGCCGCTGCTGCCGATCCAGGCGGAGTTCTTCGGGCAGGCGATGGGCAGGAGGAGCCACTGGAACCAGGCGGTGCTGCTGCGGCCGGAGCAGGCGCTGCAGGAGGGGGCGCTGGAGAGGGCGGTGGATGCGGTGCTGGGCCGGCACGATGCGCTGAGGCTGCGCTTCGAGGAGCGTGCGGGGAGCGAAGGGGAAGGGGGAGTGCGGCAGTACTACGGGGAGAGGGACAGGGCGAGCGAGGTGGTGTGGAGGCGGGAGGCGCGGGATGCGCAGGAGCTGCAGGAATGGTGCGAGCAGGCGCAAAGGAGCCTGGACCTGGAGCGGGGGCCGCTGATGCGGGTGGTGCACGCGCGGCTGGGGGATGGGCAGGAGCGGGTGCTGGTGGTGATCCATCACCTGGCGGTGGACGGGGTGTCGTGGAGGGTGCTGCTGGAGGAGCTGCAGCAGGCGTACGGGCAGGCG
>NZ_QLTA01000123.1 GCF_003269065.1 Paracidovorax anthurii | reverse complement strand
ACCCGCTCTTCAGGCTGCAACTGCTGGAATCTTCTCGTCATCTTCACACCCTACCTCATGGGCCAGGTGTTGCATTTCAGATTTGAGACCGCCCTAATTATTCTCTCAGCTGTTTTTGAACTTTGATGACCAAGGCAGCTGGAGGCTTAACGATATTGTTTTTCTGAAAAGCCCCCCTCTGGTGCTCAATCAAACCGATAGCGATTGCCGTTCCTATTCCTGCACCAATTCCACTTTGCAGTGGTGATGCAGAAGAATTAATGATTGCTGCATTTGTGGTGTTGATAAGATCCCCACTTCCGCTTAGTCTTTTATCAGCTGCTTTTATCACTGCGCCTTTGGAGCGAATTACCTGTGTCCCTTCAACAGAAAATAAACGAATCTCACGTGAACTGTTAAAGGGTACGTAGACGCCACAATCGACAGTCACAGAGTCTCCTGGCTTGGCGCCTGCCGAGTTCCAGTTAGGCACAACAAACATCTCTGTATAGCATTGAGCCTCGCCCTTGTAATAGGTGCCGGCGTCATCTTCACCAATAACCGCATACTTTCCTGCAGCAAGCAGGCTTTCCATCTCGCCAGTCCAGTTGTCGCTTTGCCTCCAGACGATGGGCTCTTCAAGCACCAAGGCTGTGGTGCGTGTGGAAGCTTTCAACTCTGTTTGTTTCGGTCCCGCACACCCGCCGAGAAAGAAAAGGACCACTGCAGTCGCGGTGAGGCTAAAGATATTTTTCCGTGAAGACCAACTCATATCGTGCAGAATGGAAAATGAATTACCCATTGTAACATCCATGGAAATTTCACGCCACAAGGCACATAGCCCTACACACCACAGATTTCTATGACAAAAGAAATATCACTGCGCAATTCGAGCGAGGTCTTGTGGGCATGGCTGGTGGCATCACCATGTATCGGAGTGGCATTGAAGTGCTGAACAAACCGGCCGCTGAGCGCGGGCTGCGGCCCGGGCGTCTGCGGGCCATTCAGCCCGCGCGACACAGCAACTGGAGTGACTCCAGAGACGGACCAGTGCCGTATGCCAGGAATTTACCAAGCTCACCCATTTAAATGTTGAATTCCCCCATGTCCGGATCAAACAGGGAGATCACGCCGTCGTTCACCTTGAATGCAGTTGCATGGGCATTTGCGCTGTCGTTGAGAGCGAGGATGCCTTCTTTGGCTTCGCTCATGCTCTCAGTGACCCGACGGATTTTTCATTGTCCAGTTCATATTTTTTGTGGGCACTCTGAATGGCTTTGTTGCACAAATCAGTTCGAAGACGGCATAGCCCCAACCCCAGACGGATTTATGCCATGGCGGCCACCAGAACGGTTTGAGGACGAC
>NZ_QLTA01000122.1 GCF_003269065.1 Paracidovorax anthurii | reverse complement strand
CATCTCAGTTATCCATTGCGCTGCGCGCCACCCGCAGGACATGAAACAGGCGCCTAATGGCGGGCGCAGCGTCCGGCACCGAGGTCGGTTCGTACTTGGTGCTTCGAGCCCGTATCTCAGTTGGACCCGCGGCCTCACGAGCACCCCAGACTGTTGCCCTGAGCCTTCGGTTCTTGAGCACGCATTTCAGACTTCGATGACGTGGGCCGCACGCCGATGGCGCCGCGAACAGGAGGTTGTCATGGAAGTGATCTACCCGCGCTGCGCGGGATTGGATGTGCACAAGCAAACGGTGGTGGCTTGCGCACGCATTGCCGGTGATGGACCGGCGAGTCAGGAGGTGCGAACCTTCGAGACCACCACTGCGGGCCTGTTGGCCCTGGCCGACTGGCTGGAGTCCTTGGGCGTTGCGCACGTGGCGATGGAGGCCACCGGCGTGTACTGGAAGCCGGTGTGGCACATCCTGGAGGGCCACTTCGAGCTGGTGCTGGCCAACGCCGCGCACGTGAAGAACGTGCCTGGGCGCAAGACCGATGTGAACGACGCGATGTGGCTGGCCGACCTGCTGGCCCACGGCCTGATCCGCGCCAGCTTCGTGCCTCCCACTGCGGTGCAGGAGCTGCGCACCCTGACGCGTACGCGCAAGCAGTTCGTGCGCGAGCGGGCCTCGCACGTGCAGCGCATCGAGAAGGTGCTGGAGGACGCCAACCTGAAGCTGTCGGTGGTGCTCAGCGACATCCTGGGCAAGGCCGGGCGCGCGGTGCTGCGGGCCATCATCGATGGGCAAACCCAGCCCGAGCGGCTTGCGCAATGCGTGACCACGCGCGTCAAGGCCACTCCAGCCGAGCTGCTCGAGGCGCTGCGCGGGCGCATCCGCAAGCACCACCGCTTCATGCTCAAGCTGCACCTGGGTCACATCGATGCACTGGACAAGGCGATTGCCGACATCGAAAAGGAGGTGGGCCTGGGGCTCGAGCCTTTTCGGGCAGCCTCCAAGCTGCTGAGCACCATGCCCGGCGTCAAGGCAGTGGCCGCCGATGCGCTGATCGCCGAGATCGGCATCGACATGAGCCGCTTCGCCACGCCCGGCCATCTGCTGTCGTGGGCCTGCCTGTGCCCGCGCAACGACGAGAGCGCGGGCAAGCGGCGCAGCACCCGGTTGCGCCGCGGCGGCAAGTGGCTCAAGACCACGCTGGTGCAGGCCGCCTGGGCGGCCATCAAAGTCAAGGACGGCTATCTGCAGGCGCAGTTCCACCGCATCCGGGCACGTCGCGGTGCCAAGAAGGCCATCATCGCCGTGGCAGCCTCCATGCTCACGGCCATGTGGCACATGCTGCGTGACGGCACCGAATGGCAAGACCTGGGTGCCGCCCACTTCGACCGCACGGACGCCGCCAAAACAGCCAACCGCTTGATCCGGCGCCTGCAGCAGATCGGCTACCAAGTCACCGCTGTCACGGGGTGAAAGACGCAGTTTCATTTCAG
>NZ_QLTA01000121.1 GCF_003269065.1 Paracidovorax anthurii | reverse complement strand
TCGAACTTCAGCGCGCTGCGGGGAGTGATCATGGCTATGGCGGACTCAGGCGTTCTCGGTCAAAGACAGAGGGGCTGGGTTTTGAGAGGTTCCCATCCGGCTTGTTGGTGCAAATGTCCGGTAAACCATTTGAAAGCGGACCCTTGCTTTCTCGTATCACGATTAACTTGCCTAAAAGTGCGAGCTTTCGCCTGTCCGCTTTTGAATCCGCAGCACTTCACGATAACTTGGGTGAATTTCCCAATTCAATCCGTCGTCGAGATTTGCATTGGAAGATAGTAGATTAGGTCTTTCCTCATATCGAACGAATACAAGTCCAGTTACATCAGACTCATCACGGGCAGCGATGAAACCACATCTGAACAGGAAATGTGCGACGGAGAGAGAGCCTCTGTTAGCATTAATTCCGTCAATTGTAGGAACACCAATGCGTCGAACAATTTTCTCGGTGATATGGTCTAGCAATGCATCTGTAGTAAATCTGTACGTTCCCCCGCTGAAGGATTCAACAATGTCCTGAAGCGCCGGGCATTGATGGCGATGCTCCTTGTACAGATCGCTCACGCGGAATTGTCCATAATCCCGCATAACAGATCTTACATGTCCAATGGATATGAGTGACGATGTCTTATTGTAGGCATCTCGACCCGCCAACTTGCAAAGCTGGGCAGCCCAGCGGGGGCGCCCTGCCGACAGAATATGAATCGGCCTGAACGATTCCAGAGGGCGATTTGCCCAGGAAAATGGTTCCTTAAATATAATATTGCGAATCATATCTTCATCTGTCACCGGGTTGAGGGACATATATCGATTGTCATCGCCATAATAGCGGGTGAAATAGCTACTAATCTTGTTCACTAAAATTCTACCAGTCTCGGCAGTGCTCCAGGTTAAGTCGAGAATATATTGCTCACACTTATCCATAGCCTCATCATGCTGGGCCAATACGGACCAAACGTCGCTGCGGACTGATGCACGAATACACAGACCTTTGACTGAGCTAATCAGATTCCGGCAAGCGCTGAAGAATGTACTTGCTTTAAGGCGCTCGTGCTCTGTATTGACAAACGTCGCATCTACATCGTCAACGAAGAGCCATACTATTGCATCTCGATTTTCTAGAACTCTTTTCAGTAGTGCGTGCGAATCGGTTACGCTTAGTCTAGTGCGCTCAATTTCTGGGCCTAATCCCTTGGTTTTCATTCGATCGAACAACGCGCTTAAAATATTTCGATTTCGAAATCCTGCGAGTTCCGCCGATTCAATAAGCATCATCGAGTCGTCTGTAAAGCCAACTCTTAATGAGGCCCCTAATTCCAGATTTATCTGGGAGCAGATGCGTTGTTGCCAACCATACAGAAGTTCATCGGGTGAGTCAGATTTCACATCCTGCATCGCTATTAAATCTGATGCTTTAACGTATATTAATATATCCTCCCCACTAATTTTTTGGCGACGAAAGAGTGTCTGCTTTAGCAACGCCGATTTCCCAACTCCCTTTCTCGACCTAACAAAGGCCAAGCGCGTACTGGGGGGGCTTTGTTGCACAAATCACCCCGGCCACACCGGTAGACTGAAGGCGTGACGGAAGCAAAGAGCGAGAGGCGGACCAAGTACCGCACGAC
>NZ_QLTA01000120.1 GCF_003269065.1 Paracidovorax anthurii | reverse complement strand
GCCAGGGCCTCGTAGCCGTGGGCGTAGTGCAGGCCCTGGCCCGCCTGGGGCTGCGCGTCCCGCAGCGTCTGGTCGCCGAACAGCTCCTGGCCGGAATCGATCAGGCCGTTGCCGTTGCGGTCCAGCACCACCAGCCCGTCGTCGCCCTTGATCCAGCCCGTGGCGTTCTTCGTGCCGTCGCCGTCGTGGTCGAAGAGGATGGGGCGGGAGGGGTCGATGCCCACCGCCTCGATGCCGTCGCCGTCCAGGTCCAGGACCAGGGGGTCGCGTGGGGCGACCCAGTTGCGGGCTGCCCCATATTGGGTATTCGTGGAATCGGATATGGAACGCTTTATTTCCCCTATATCGCCATGCAAGAATCCATCCCATACTGCCTTCAGCATATCCTGAAGATTTAACCCATAACTCTCTTTCAAATATTCATTGAGATTACCATCTCTAATATTTTTCCAAAACTCAGGGTCAGTCAATACATCTCGAG
Source organism: Paracidovorax anthurii (assembly GCF_003269065.1). Taxonomy (GTDB): domain Bacteria; phylum Pseudomonadota; class Gammaproteobacteria; order Burkholderiales; family Burkholderiaceae_C; genus Paracidovorax; species Paracidovorax anthurii. The sequence goes on along the minus strand of NZ_QLTA01000120.1, from coordinate 1,209 downwards.
TAGTTTCATTAGCAGTCAATGCAATAGCTGCAGCCACAATAGACAATCCCATAGTCAGGCCAACCACCGCCACCCCACCCACAGCTGTAGCCCCAACGGCCCCCACTTGGGCACCGATAGCCATTGCTACTATGAAACCCTCGATTTTTGCCACTTCAGCAATTATACTGCCATCAATAGATATACCAGGTATGACTGTTTGCGTAATTGAACTTCCATTATCAACCGAAACAACCGTAACACCTGTCTGAGTTACCAATGCAAGCTGCGATGTAACAATCCTTCCTGGCGGAAAAATTCTCCCCATTACAAAATCAACAGCCCCCGCCACCAAGTTCGCATTTTTAATATTCAATTCCATCATTTCACCCAAAGTACTGTAAGTGCAAAAATAAAAGCAAAAAGCAGAATGGACTTGAAAGGATTAGTCAAAGGCGAATGGAAAACTACCGCAAACAACCTCAGAATGATATTATTAGTCTTATCGATGTCACGTCTAGCCTCCATTGCCGCCCTCCTTACTCCAAATGGCAAAATCCAATAATATACATAAAAAGCAAGCCACAGAATTTCTGCAGACAATAGTATGATTTTCAAAAAATCAACCATCAAAACATCTCCCTTGATTAATTCAAGTCCAAAACCAATCACCCCGGAATGGCATTTTCAACAGCGACAGTCCATGCCCAGTCGGCATAATCACACCCTTGTGCACAAAGCTCACAATATACTGATCGGGAAATAACCATTCCATCAGCACCAATCGTGCCTACATATGCAAAAATTGCAAATTTGTCAGATTATTTATGGCTTCCCCACATATCAAGGCCATGAAAAAACAACCATCTCTTTCCCCTTCTTTCAAAACCAACGCATTTCAAAAAATTACGCGAGCCGCCGAGGTTCGAGAAGGTTTTTGAAATCCGTTTACCCATCTGCTAGCGAAGTCCACTCGCACGCATGAATCTCGGGATGGAATGTGCGCCATGTCGCCGTCTTTTCTCAATTGTCTGCTACTTTTTCGATAGCACACGCTACACATTTACAGGCTCATGGCCTCACACAGATCGCACACCCATCCGCTGCCGCGCTCGGCTCCGGGTCGCCGGGAAACGCTCAGCGGAAGTTGCTGCCCGCCTCAACACTGAACAGCAGGTGGCCAGGGACCTCCGCCACACCGCGCCGGGCCCGGCCTCCCAGGCACCGGGC
>NZ_QLTA01000119.1 GCF_003269065.1 Paracidovorax anthurii | reverse complement strand
GTCGTCCTCAAACCGTTCTGGTGGCCGCCATGGCATAAATCCGTCTGGGGTTGGGGCTATGCCGTCTTCGAACTGATTTGTGCAACAAAGCCGCAATGGCCGGGAAGTTATTGCCACTTTTCCAACACAAGAGGGAGTGCCCTGCAATCTCTGTAACACCCCTTGTAGCTGACCAATATTCCCCGCAGTAAATCCTTACCCAGGAGCAGAAGCATAGCTGTAAGAGAATTTAAACTGGTACTGCCGAATCTGGCCCGTGAGATTCACTCCCTGCGCATTCAGCAGGCTTTGCCCGTAGCTGACCGATGGCGCGGCTGAACGTCTATTCAGCCCTTCATCGTCCGCAAAGTTCAGTGGTTCCCCACCCACATACCCGAACCGATTCCACCCGCCCTCCAGCCCGATCGGGTCCACCTGGATACACCTCCCGCTCCCCGCGTCGTAATACCGGTGCCGGTTGTAGCTCAGCCACGTCTTCTCATCCCACACCTGCCCCGGGTACCGCAGGTCGAACTGCACCGCCTCACCGTAGCTGCGCACGCCCGCTTCGCCACTCTGCGCATAGCCCGTCGCCCCGATAGTCGGGTTCGCTTCCCCGAAGCCCGTGATCAGCCACTGCCATACCACCTGCCCCTGGGCATTGGTGAGCCTTAGCAGCGTATTCAGGTAGTCCGCATCGATCGCATACAGCCTGCCGTTGATCTGCGCGGCCACCGGCATCGGGCCACAGGCATTGAGCAGGCAATGATTCTTTGCCTATACGGCCTTTCCGCTGAGGCAGTGCCACTCGGATTAATCTTGATCAATAATTCGCAGCATGTGCTCAGTTATTGCCACACGAGGCACAGGAAAAGCATTAATGATAATTTCTTATCAATGCAACAAGAAATTCGGCACCAAAACTTTCTACCAAATCGACATCACGTTGATTTTTCCGCTCAAGCCAATCAGAAACATTTCCGCAATCGAAGAAGTAATCTTTCACATCAACAACACCAGCCAACCCCACATTGCAGTTGATTGCAAGAAGGCCAACATCCACCGGACGGTTTTGATAAACAACCCATCTCCTCTTGGCATCAAGGAGAATGAGTCCTCCAGTGTCGCCAGCCTTACGATTTATCGTTCCTAACCGACAAATATCGATCGACCAATCCAAGCCCTGCCCAACATGGGCGAGGAAGCGTCGATCCGAACTAGCGAAAACTTCCACCTCGGCATCGTGGTCTATGCAGGAGACAACTATATTTTGAACTGCAGAGACTTGTGCCTTCGAAGAACTAATATCAGCATCGAAAAACAGATAATTCTCAAATGGCCGACCGAACACTTTGCCCGGAAGCTCTGCATCGACCACCATCACGTCGAACAAACTAGGAATTTTTTTATCCATCATAATATTAATCTCCTAGAAAGCGCAGTTTGGTGACGATATTTTCAGAAACAGAAACTGATGCAGAAGGGATTCCAGCAGCGACTCCAGGCACCCCGCCACCAGTCGATTGAGGGTAGAGTCTATAGACCTTATCTCCCCTCGTCATGATGGTGACAGTTCCATCCTTGGACATTGTCTTAATATAACCATTCTTTATCAGATTTTCGATAGCCCGTGACTGCGTCAAATTCACATTCAGTTGATTGGCACTGTTCTTAGTCGCTCTTACACCGACCGAAATCGCCGTAAATGCGAATGTTTCATTTGCCGCACAAAACCCACCCGACTCCACTGCTTGGGCAATCCCCTGCGCCACAGGCGTCATCCGCGAAACCGTCGTCGGGATCTGCGCCACCAGCGGGCTCATGGGCGACACCACCG
>NZ_QLTA01000118.1 GCF_003269065.1 Paracidovorax anthurii | reverse complement strand
GGGGCTGGCAAAACCATACCTTGCAAATCCTTCTCCCTGCTAGCCGAAGAACTTCGAGACAGATCAACGGCTTACGGGTTGTTCAGGGCGGACTAAAGAGCGGCCGGCCGCAGGTGTTTCCAAGCGCCTTTTCAGACCTCAAAACCTGATACAGCTAGTACGCTCACTCGTGGATACAGGAATCGACTCCGCTAATCCGCGGCGTCGCCCTCTTCCGCCTCATCCGAGGGCGATGCAGTCATCTCGCCAGCAGTGGCTGCCGCTTCTTCGAGGACACCTTCCAAGTATTTCGCATAGTGTCCCTGTAGGTGTTTGAGCGCGGCGCCCTTGTCAGCTTGGTATTCGAGCTTCTCCTGGTAGAACTGAAGCCTCGCGCGGTTCTCGTCGATGACCTGGCCCCAGGTTTTGAGAAAGACTGCGACATTGCCTTGGCGCATGATCTCGCCGCCTTTATCACCTACGCGGAACTTGCCGTGGGGGCCGAGATCGTCGCTAATTGCCCAGAACTCCCACTGCACGTCGACGTTGCGAAACCTCTCGTCGGCGGTGACCGAGGCGGCGTAGCCCTCGATCTGGGAAATCTCCTTCGTGTCGAGCTTCACGGACGGCGCTTTGAGCTCCACGACCAAATGCGATAGGCTGTTGGCCTGATGGCGGCGGATCGCTTTCGACAACATCAAATCGACGATGCCCCGCTCCTGGGAGATGTGCTTTACCGGTGCGTCGATGACGATGTCTTCGCCGAGATGCTTCTTATGCTTGCGCAGGACTTCGGTTAGGGATTGGTCGTCAACCGAGAGGTTGAATTGCTCGCCGAACAGCCATGTGTTCTGCGCGATGATGCGATGGAACTGGCTGCGCTCTTTGAGCCGCTTTTTCGGCTCAGCATCGAACAAGATAGCTTCGAGGCCGGTTAGGAACCGAAGGCGATCGGCTACGACCTTTGCTGAACTGATGATCGCCGAGAGCGATACGTCCCGAAGGAGCTCGGCGAGTTCTTCCTGCTTTCGCTTTGGCAGGCGCAGCACCTCGGACAGAATCAGCTGCAACTCCTCCGGGCTTTTCTCGATCGCTTGGCGCAACATGCGAAGCTGGAACGCTTTGTTCTGAGACTGCGAGTCCTCGAAGTCGGGCAAGTGCCGCGCGACGCTCACGGCCACGATGTCGAAGACTTGTCGCTCGACCTGTTCCACCGCGTTGCGGGGATCCTCGGCGAACGGATAAACGCGTTCGGCTTTCCACTCTTCAACGTAACCTCGGGCGGCGACCGCCGCCCGTTGCCTGAAATACTCTTTGATCTTCTTCACCGCCTCGTCGATCGCCGCCACCATCGGCGCCTGCATTTCGGCAAGTTCGACAGTGCCTTCCTTCTGGGCGGCTGAAAGGTAAGACGTCTCGAGATACGCGGTGAACTGGAAATCGCCGACGTGGAAGCGGCGGTCCGCCTGCGCGAGCGGGAAACGCTTCTCGTTGCAAAGGAACAAGGCGCGATTGGACAGCCCCTTCCACTCGACGATCTCAAGCCGTGCCGTGTGCGTCGCCTCGGCGGCGTTGATGTCCGCGAGCTGGAACTCCTTGCGGCTGGCGATCACGGCCTTCGGCTCGATTCTGTTACCGCCCACCGTCACCTTGATGTCCGGATAGTCGGCCAGATACAGCGCGAAGACTTCGGTGAGTGAATGCAGACCCGCTTCGCTGACGAAGGTGGTGAAATCCTTGCGTGGCTCGGTGACTGTGAGCGTCACGCCGCGCCGGGTGCCAGGGGACTCCGCTTCGTCCGAGATCGACACGTGGCGGATGTCCGCGGCCGACATCGTGATTTTGTAGGCCCAGGGCTTTCCGTCCTTCTCGTAGACCACCGACCACTCCGCGAAGTCGCCGATCGCGAACGCCTTGAATCGTCCGCGGCCTTCCTGGCCGTGCAGGAAGCGGCCGCCTTGCGTCGCCGCGCCAGGACGTTTCCACGAGCCACCGAGGCGCCTGAAATATTCGGGGGCCTTGTCGCGCGGAATGCCCAGCCCGTTGTCGCAGACGATTACCTCTGACAAGGAGTCGAGTTCGTTGTACTCGAAGGAGACGACCACTTCGGTGGCATCCGCATCGAGGCCGTTCCAAATCAGCTCCGCCAGCGCCTGCACCGGCTTGGCGCCGGTGATCTTCTTGAGGAAGTCCGGTTGGACTTCAACAGGGTATTGCTGGTTCGCCATACGGCCGGTCCTCTCGGGCAAAAGCGTCGTTCAGCGCCACAGTGTATTGCGGCGCTTACCCCAGCGCCGCGACAATGCCGATGAGCTTACCCGGTGAATCGCAGCCGACGTTGGCACGCCGCCCCGGAAGATGAAAAGGAGCGCCATGTCGCTTGAGAAAACTAAGAGTGACCCGTCCTGATCTAGGTTGACACCTGGATCATTGAACAGACCGGCATTGGCCGGCCAGAGACGCCCGATGCACGGCATCGGGCGTTTGCAT
>NZ_QLTA01000117.1 GCF_003269065.1 Paracidovorax anthurii | reverse complement strand
TCCTTGCGCTCCGCGATGATCTTTCGGCCATCGTGCAGAAGAATTTCTTCCTTCCACTCGAAGGTATTGGGCGTACAGCCCGCCAACGCGGGGGACAGGAGTGCTGCGAGCAAACATCCTTGCAATATGGACTTCATTGAATAACTCCTCCAAATAGAACATCAAAACCAAATCTTCTCGTTCGGCTCTCACGCATGACAGCCGGGTCCATCGATTTCGTACCACTGCGCGCGCATCGCCCTCCTGCATGGGCGCCCAGCAACGTATTGGCATATCCGCCAGGCCGGGCGCCGCTTTTCCAGGCGTCGATATCCGCGCCATACCTGCATCAAGCCCCGGGATTCACGGCCATGAGGCGGTCCCATTCCCCGAGCCGAGCCGCACCGACCACCACCTCGCCAGCCCCCCGCGGGGCGAACCCCGCCATGGCCTGCACCAGTTGCGCGGCGCTGCCCTCCAGTTCCAAGGCGCCCGCCAACCAGGGCTTGGGCATATCCAGCGTCATCCGGTCCGGTATCTCCGCAGGCCCGCCGCCGCCCAGGGCCGGGGCCTCCACCCGCCAGGGCTTCACGACACCCAGCACCATCCGCTCCGGCGTGTCCTCGGGCGCGCCGCCACCGGAGTCCGCTTCACTCACCCGCCAGGGTTTCGCGGTATCGACCACCAGCCGGTCTTCTCCCTCGTCTTGCGCCGACAAGGCCTGCGGCTCGATCGGCCCGACCTCCACGCCGCTCGCCTCCAGGGACACCGCCGCCTGAGGCAGCGCCAGCGCGCCCGCCGCCGTGGCGAACGCGCTCCCGAACTGCGGCACTCCATCCGGCGCGGCGCCCTCCCCAAAGGTCTCGGTTGCCTGCGCGGGCCCCGGCCTGCGCACACTCCAGAACCGCAACATGGCGGCCAGCGCCGTCTGCAGTGGGTTGTCATTCATGGTCTTCATCCCTTCTTTCTGTTTGGTTTTTCTGTTTGGTCTTCCTGTCCCGCTCCCCGCCATCCGCCGCGCGCGCAGCGCGCCTGGCGAGGGCTCCTGTTTCCTGTCTTTTGCGTCCCGCGTCTCGTGATCCGCGCCCCGCTCAACGCTCCCTCAGGCTCTCGCTGCCCGCCTTCTGGATCGGGCTCAGCAGGTACTCGATCACCCGCCGCTGACCCGTCTTGATCTCCGCCGTCAGGTTCATCCCCGGCGCCAGCCGGATGTCCTTGCCGTCGACGGCGATGTGCGTCTGGTCCAGCTTGAGCAGCGCGGGGAAGATCGCCCCCCGCTTCTCGTCGGCGACCGCGTCCCCCGTCACCGTCTCCACCCGCGCGCCCACCGTCCCGTAGCGCGTGAAGGGGAAGGTCTCCAGCTTGATCGTCACTTCCTGCGCCGGCTCCACGAAGCCGATGTCCTTGTTCTCCAGCGTGACCTCGGCGCTCACCTGGGCGCCGTCGGGCACGATGACCATCAGCGCCTGCGCTTCGGTGACGACGCCGCCCTCGGTGTGCGCCGCCAGTTGCTGGACCGTGCCGCTCACGGGAGCCACGAGCGTTGCCAGGCGCTCCCGCCGTTCGGCCTTGGACACTTCCTGTGCGCTCTGCTCGCGCTTGAGATCGGCCTGCGCCTGCCGCTCGCCCAGCGCGCGCCGTGTCTCCGCCAGGTACGACGTGCGCGACTGCCGGGCTTCGGCCAGCGCGGCCAGCGCTTCCTGCAGCCGGGCCTGCTGGGTCGCCAGGTCGCGCTCCATCTCCACGCGCTCGCGCGTGCGGTCCTGCGTCGCATGGCCGGAGATGAAGCCCTGCGCGGCCAGCGTCTCGAAATCCCGCTCCCGCTGTCGCACCCCGGGCAGGGTGGCTTCGAGCTTGGCCACCATCGCGCGCACCGTGGCGATCTCCGCTTCCCTGCGCTGGCGCTCGGCGTCCAGGCGCGCGAGCCGGGCCGTGATGTCGCTCCACTCGGCCGTCAGCTGCGCCTGGGCATCGGCGCGCTCCTGGGGGCTCCATCCGGCGGGCATCTGGTGCGTGGACCAGCGCGGCGGCGCGACCGGCCCCGCGTCCTTCAGCGCATCCTGTAGCGCCCGCACGCGAAGCGATTCCGACTCCGCCGATCGGTGCGCCTCGCCGAAGCTCGTGCGGTCCGCCTGCGCGGACGTCGGATCCAGCTCGAGCAGGGGCTGGCCGGCGACGACATGCTCGCCCTCGCGCACCAGCACGCGGCGCACCACGCTGTTTTCCAGCGGCTGGACCAGCTTGGTGCGGTCGCTCACGATGATGCGGCCCTGCGCCACCGCCACGATGTCGATGCGCCCCAGGCATGCCCAGGCCAGCGCGATGCCGAAGAGCGCCATCAGCAGCCACGCCAGGCGCCGCGGCGCCGGGTGCACCGGCGTCTCCTGCAGGCTCAGCGCCGCCGGAAAAAACGCCTGCTCGTCGGCCAGCCGCCGGGGGCCCGCCAGTTCCGCGCGCCGCTCCCAGGCCACCCGGAATACGTCGCGGTAGCGCGCCAGCAGATCCCGCAGAGGGTGGCGCGGTGAGGGAGGCGTGGAAGGTGCCGTCGTCTTCATGCCGCCGCCCCTTCCCCCGCAGGCGCCGGCCGGGCCGGCGGGGGCTGCTGCGCTGCCGCCAGGGCGCCCGCCCCGGCCTGCATGCGCCACAGGTG
>NZ_QLTA01000116.1 GCF_003269065.1 Paracidovorax anthurii | reverse complement strand
CATTCGAGGCGCTCGGCGTAGCCGCGGGCGTTGAAGTCGCCCTGCGCGTCGAAGTCGGTCAGCGGGAACGACAGCAGGCCGGAGCCCATGATGGATTTCAGTTCTTGAGGTTGCATGGCGAAGTCACGAGGCGGAAAAAGAAGAGGGCCGAAGCCAGGAAACCGTCCCTCCCGGGCGGATGGCATGCTGCGGGAGCCGTGCCATTTCAGGGGTCGATTTCCTGGAACTGGTTGAATGTTAACGTTAACAATACTCAAACACAGAGGGTAAACCCTGGATTTCGCGGCTGCCGCGCCGGGGTGGCCCTTTCGCCTAGACTCGGCGGCATGCCGCTGCGCGACACCACCACGCCCCCCACCTCCGACCCGCTTGTCCCCCTGCCCGCGCCCGCCCGCGCGGCGGTCACGCTGCGCGAGGTGGCCGAGCGCGCGGGCGTGTCGATGATCACGGTCTCGCGCGTGCTCAAGACGCCCGGGCAGGTCACCGAGGCCACGCGCGGGCGTGTGCAGGAGGCCGTGGCCGCGCTGGGCTACGTGCCCAACCTCGTGGCCGGCGGCCTGCGCTCCGCGCGCAGCCACCTCGTGATGGCGCTGGTGCCCACCACGCGCGGCCAGTTGTTCGGCGAGATGATCCAGTCGCTCACCGACGCGCTGCACGCACGCGGCTACCAGGTGATGTTCGGCGAGGTGGGCTACGCGGCCTCGCGCGAGGACGGGCTGCTGCGCGCCATCGTCGGCCGGCGGCCCGACGGCATCGTGCTCACGGGCGTGATGCACTCGCCCGAGGGGCGGCGGCTGCTGCTGGCCTCGGGCATCCCCATCGTGGAGACCTGGGACACCACGCCCACCCCCATCGACATGCTGGTGGGCCTCTCGCACGAGCGCCTGGGCGAGGAAGTCTGCGCCTACCTGCACCGGCGCGGGCACCGGCGCCTGGCCGTGCTGAGCGGCGACGACGAGCGCGCCACACGCCGCCAGCGCGGCTTCTTCGCGGCGGCGCAGCGGCTCGGGCTGCCCGAGCCCGCGCTGCACTGGGGGCCTGCGCCCACCTCGCACGCCGAGGGCCGCACGGGCCTGGCCGCGCTGCTGGAGCGCGCGCCGGACATCGGCGCGGTGTTCTGCAGCTCCGACATGCTGGCCCTGGGCGTGCTCACCGAGGCGCGCGCGCGCGGCCTCGCCGTGCCGGGTGATCTGGCCGTGATGGGCTTCGGCGACATCGAGTTCGCGGCCACCCAGTGGCCCAGCCTCACCACCGTGCGCATCGACGGCACGCGCATCGGCGAGACGGCCGCGCGCTTCATCGCCGACCGCGCCGAGGGCCGCGCGGTGGCCGAGCCGGTGGTGGACATCGGCTTCTCGATCATGGAGCGCGAGAGCGCCTGAGCCGGCGCCCCGGCGCAGTCGCCTCAGCGCATGGGGATCACGTACACCTTGCGCGGCGCGGTGCAGCCCGGGCCTTCGTAGGGCGCGCTGTCGCGCTCCCAGCCCGGGCCGGGCGATACCTGGGCGCACACGCGCTGCCCGTCCACCTTGCTGCGCCAGTAGTACCAGGGCGCCGGGGCCGCCCACGCGCCCAGGGCCAGCCCGGCGGCCAGGCCGCACAGCGCCGCGGCCCGCAGGCCCCGCACCGCGCGGCTCACGGGGCGCCCCCCACCGAGCGCAGGAAGGCATCCACCGCGTCGGTGTAGGCGCCGGGCAGGCCCAGCTGCTCGTTCGTGCCCCGGTGGTTCAGGTCCTGCGGCAGCACCTCGGCGCGCATGCCCAGGGACTGGGCCTGGGCCGCGAGCCGGTGCGCCTGGTCACAGGCGATGGCGCGGCGGCTGGAGCACACGGCCAGCAGGGGCGGCGCGCTCTGGCGCAACTGGTGCGCGGGCGATACGGACTCCCACTGCGCGGGATCGCGGCCGAAGGCATGGTCGTAGAGCGGCGCATGGCGGGCCCGCATGACGCGCGGCACGTCCATCGCGGCGCTGTCCAGCGCCACGGTGGCCAGCACGGGCAGCGCGCCGGCCTCGCGCTGCAGCGCGGGCGAGGCCATGAGCAGCGCCACGAGGTGCGCCCCCGCCGAGTGGCCCATGGCGACGAAGCGGCGCGGGTCCGCCCCCCAGCCGGGCGCGAGCCGCTGCGCCTCGGCCAGCGCGCGGGCCACGTCCCGCACCTGCACGGGCGGCCCGGCGTCCGGCAGCATGCGGTAGTTGATGGAGACGAGCACCGCGCCGCGCGGCACCCAGTGCGCCACCTTGTTGCGCACGACGGTGGCGCCGGCCTTGTCGCCGTGCTTCCAGGCCCCGCCATGCACCATGAAGACCACGGGCGCGCCGCGCGGGTGCTCCGGCAGGTACACGTCCATGCGCTGGCGCGGATCGGCGCCATAGGGCAGGTCGCGCAAAAGCCGCAGGCCGGCGGGCGGTGTCCAGGCGGTGTCCGCGCCGGCCTCCGCCACGCCATCGATCGCGTCCGCCGCGCCGGGCGCCGCATGCGCAGCCACAGCCACGCCCATCGCCAAGGCCACCACCCCGGCGGCCGCCCGCCGGAGCCACGCCGTGCCAATCCCTGTGTGCATGAACATCTCCTGTCGTGCCGGAAAGCCCTGTAAGAACGTGAACACGATCTAAGAACGTGTTCACGATCTCCCAGGGGTCGCGCAGCGGCGTGTGCGGGCGGGATGCAAGGCGCGGTGCGCCGCCCATAGCCCGGCTATGGGCCA
>NZ_QLTA01000115.1 GCF_003269065.1 Paracidovorax anthurii | reverse complement strand
GGTCGTCCTCAAACCGTTCTGGTGGCCGCCATGGCATAAATCCGTCTGGGGTTGGGGCTATGCCGTCTTCGAACTGATTTGTGCAACAAAGCCTCATGGGATTGGAAATGGTCAATAGAGGCAAGACCTCTATACATTCCCCACTCACTCATGAGGTTCTGTATTTCGGAAGATGAAACCCGCCTCTCCGCTCAATCCCCCTCTGGTCATTGCCATCGCCAAGGACAAATACCTGACCCCAAAACATCCCTTCCCAGACAGCCTCCATATCCCGGCGATGAGCCCTCCGCTTTACGGACAGGACATCACGTACGGCTGTCGCTCAAGCGCACCACGGGGTCACAACGTTGGCAATACCGCGCAGGAACTGAGGCCCAAGATGCTCAAACTCCTGGACATCTTTGCCAAGGGCGAGAGAACGGGAATGGCAAAGCGATTGTTCACGGAATTCTTGTGTGAAGATCGCCGGGACGTCAGTTACTTCGACGACAACCACCTGAACACGGCCGTCAACTCGCACTCCAACATCAATTACTTTTGCAGCGCGATCCTATCCGCCCCGAATTCTCCGCATAAATCGTCTGATCACCATCGTATTCATCAGTCGCTCATGGATGCCGGCTGGGATATCAAGAAGGTCCGGATGCCTGTCAACATCGGCGTTCCCGCCTTGAATATTGGAAGCACGCTCTTCTCGACCCGCGATTACCATAATGGTCTCGGGCTGATGATCAACGGTATTCAGTATGTATATGTGATCGCCACCCATTACGCCTATGACAGCGAAAAGAAGGAATATGCCCTGACCCTGAAATTCGTTTTCTATGATGTCTTTGGCCTGGATGACGATGATCTGAATGAATACGGTTCGCTATCGGACGGATTCCTGTCGTCGCCAGCGGGCGTAGGAATCACCGCCTGGTGGCAACTCCAACACCAGTTGGCCTATCCTCCATTGGTCACGCGAGTCGTTCTGAATCGCACGTACGAAGCCCCGGCCCTATGACCCTTCTCCCTGCCACCGAGACGCTTCGGCACATGGGCGCATATGGCCTGGCCTCGCTCATCACGGGGCTGCTGCTGACGCCCCTGTCATACATTGCCGTGGGAGTGCTCGGCGACTTCTCTCCGGCTTTCTCGCTGGTGCTCGTTCCGCCCTTGCTCGCCAGCGTGCTCTTCCTGCTCCACCAACTGCTGTCGGGCGCATCGGGCACAAAAACCCCGACGACGAGGATCATCGCTGCCGTGGCGTCGTGGGGGTTCGTGCTGTTCTTCACCGCGATCGTCTCCGGCGCCAGGCTGCAGGTGGGCTGGGGGCGTCTTGGCGGGTTCTGCATGCTTTGGCTGATCTGCAGCGCCCTGGCCCTTCCGGTGCTGGCGCTCGGATTGCGCAACGCCTCTCTGGTGCGATTCACCGCGGGCTGGCGCCACTCGCCGCGGGCCTTCATCCTGTTCCTCGCAATGGCCATGGGCATGGCCATCCACTATCTCGTCACTCCGCAGCGATTTCCCTGAGGTCCGCCGCCCCTTGCCCGGAATATCCGGCCTGAAGGGGCAGCGCGGCACCGCCTCAATCGTTCAACGACGACAGAAACTGCCGCAGCTCCGGCGTCCGCGGATTGCCGAAAAGTTCCGCCGGCGGGCCCATCTCGTGCACGCGGCCCTGGTGCATGAAGATCACGCGGCTGCTTACCTTGCGGGCGAAGGCCATTTCGTGCGTGACCATGAGCAGGGTCATGCCCTCGCGCGCGAGGCCTTCCACCACGCGCAGCACCTCGCCCACGAGTTCGGGGTCCAGCGCCGAGGTGATCTCGTCGCACAGCAGCACGGCGGGCTCCATGGCGAGCGCGCGGGCGATGGCCACGCGCTGCTGCTGGCCGCCCGAGAGCTGCTCGGGCATGGCGTCGAACTTCTCGGCCAGGCCCACGCGCGCCAGGAGCTGGCGCGCCTGCTCGGCCGCATCCTTGCGCGAGCGCTGCTTGACCAGCGTGGGCGCGAGCATCACGTTGCGGCCCACCGAGAGGTGCGGGAAGAGGTTGAAGCCCTGGAAGATCATGCCCACGCGCTGGCGCAGCGCGCGCATGGCCATGGCGCTTTCGTGCAGCAGGGGCTTGCCATCGACGGTGAGGGCGCCGTCCTGGAACACCTCCAGGCCGTTGATGCAGCGCAGCAGGGTGCTTTTGCCCGAGCCGCTCTTGCCGATGATGGCGATGACTTCGCCGGGCTGCACGTCGAGGTCGATGCCCCTGAGCACCTCGTTGCTGCCGTAGGACTTGCGCAGCGCGGTGATCTGCACGATGGCCCGGCCCGGGGCCGCCGGCGCGGGGACGGGGGCGGTGGATGCGACGGCGGCGGAATCAGCGACGGCCATGGAATTTCCTTTCGAGGCGTTGCGCGGCCAGGCTCACGGGGAAGCACAGCGCGAAGTAGAAGAGCGCCACGCAGGCGAACACGGTGAAGGGCTGGAAGGTGGTGTTGGCGATCATTCCGCCGGCCTTGGTGAGCTCCACGAAGCCGATCACCGAGGCCAGCGCCGTGCCCTTGATGACCTGCACCAGGAAGCCCACGGTGGGCGCGGTGGCCAGGCGCGCGGCCTGCGGCAGGATCACGTGGCGCAGCTGCTCGCCGAAGGAGAGCGCCAGGCTGCCCGAGGCCTCCCACTGCCCGCGCGGCACGGCGGCCACGCAGCCGCGCCAGATCTCGGTGAGGAAGGCGCTGGTGTAGAGCGTGAGGGCCACGGCCGCCGAAGTCCATGCCGACACGTCGAACCCCAGCAGCGCCAGCCCGAAGTAGTCCGCCCTGAACAATCCTGTTTTCAGCCGCAGGCAGGTCTGTTGTTGAGCGAAGGGGCGATCAATGCAGCGATGACTGCCTGCATCGACAG
>NZ_QLTA01000114.1 GCF_003269065.1 Paracidovorax anthurii | reverse complement strand
GATCTCGGCAAACTTCTCTCTACTGATGTCGCTTGGGTATGGCTTTCTTTTCACCCCAGGATTGTCGGGGGAGATCGTAAACACGCTCTAAGAACTTGTTGGAGGTCGAGGTCGCTCATCGGTTGGCTCCGAAATACTTGTCGCGCTTGGCGGTTGTGCGGCCAATGCCGTCACCAACGTCCGTGTGGTCCAACAGGTAGGTGACCGATACGTTGCCCTTGATTCGCTTGTAGAAATCGGTGTCGATTTCCTTGTCCTGGGACAGCAAGATGACCTGCCGGTTTGAATCTTTCGTCCAGAACTCGAAAATGTTGGCGCGATGGCGACTGTCGAGGCGACCGAGCGGGGTATCGACGACCAGCGGAGCTTTGACACCGGACACCTGCGCCAAGCCTGCAATGAGCGCCGTGGCAAAGATTTGGTTCTCGCCAGCCGAGCGGTCGAAGACGATGTCCTTTCCGGTCTTGCCTAGGATGCGGGTAGTACCGTCGTTCTCGATGACGATTTTGGCTACCTGGTCCTTGTGCGCCAGTTGCTTGTAGACCTTCGTCATAGCCGTCGCAAGCGCCTGCACCTTAAGCGGGAACAGCATCGGCACAACCTCATCAATCACGGCCCGCACGCGCTCCGATTTATTTAACAGGCTGCGTGTCGGGCTTGTATCTTCGAGGCGCTTCTTCTCTTGGATGTACCGCGCTTTTGTGTTATTGACCGCAACTTCGAGGCTCGCCAATTCTCGATCTTCGGAGCGAATGTGCGCCTCCAACGTGTCAATTTCATCGGACACACGCTTTAGGTCGGTCTTCAAAGTCGCTAGCGTGCCATCGCGGTCGATGCCTTCAACGCGTGAAATCTTGCGGCCAAGATCGTCAATCTGCTCAGTCAGACTGCGTTGTTGAGAAAGTAGGTCGTGGACGTCCTGCTGGCCAACCGACAGGGAGCCCAGGAACGACAATGCACGTTCACGCAGCTCGTCATGCAAGTAACCATGAACTACCGTCTCGGCGCAGTTGGTAGGCGGCGGATGAAACAGGGAAGCCCATGCGGTCTCAATGCGCGCCTTGATTACTGCGAGTTGCTCAGCGGTCAGACCCGGCTGGAACTCTGGCGTGCTGGCGCCGAGGAAGGCCCACTCGAACTTGTCGCGCTTAGGCTGGAGCGACCGGCACTCTGCTTCCCACTCAGCCAACGCGATTTCGCTCTCAAGCTGCGACTTGAACTCGGTCAGCAGCGCGCGAGGCATCAGGTGGAACGGCAGCTTGTCTGCAAGGATGCGCTCCAGCTGCTTTTGGACGTCGCGTTGGGCATTGCGAAGCCCTTCACGCTCTTCGACTAGGTCCTTGACCGTGGCTATGTCGCCGCCACCGCCGCCAGCCGCCGTGATGCGCTCGATGAACGATTCGCGCTCGCCTTTCAGTTGGGTCAGCTTTTCAGCGCTTTCAGACGAGTCACGCTGCAATTCGGCAAGACGCGTCTCATCTGCGGTCAGCAACTCAAGCATCCGCTGAATGTTCTCCTCATCGACGCTGGACACAGTCGAACGCTTCCCGGCCTCGAAGTCCTTGAGGCGGTCTGCAAGCTGGCGAAGAAGCACGATGCCCAGTAACCCCTCCAGGCCCTGCTTGACCTGCTCAATGCGCGCCTGGTCCGCCAGTTTCTTCACCTCTTCACCGTCGAAGAAGAAGAACGGGGCAATGTGCGCTGGCACGAAGTGGTCGTCCAGCATGTCAGAGAGGAGGAAGCCGTTCTTTCCGTCCTTCCTCGGGGTGTCCGGGACGTCACGGAAGACCTCGCGCACTACGGCTTCTTCGTCACGGGTCCACGAGCCGGTCACGCTTTTGAAGTACCAGCGCCGGCGAATGTCGATGGCCTTGGTCTTCGTCCGGTTGATGACCACTCGAACCGACATCGAGTCCTGCCCATCGCGCTTGGCTTCACCGTTGAAAGCGCGTTCCAAGAAGGTTGGGTAGCCCTTGACGTCATCGGTCTTTAGCCCGGCGCGCGCCAAGTGAATGATGGCGTCCTTGCCGTAGAGGGCGAGGTACAGTGCTTCAAGGATGGACGTCTTGCCGTACCCGTTCATGCCACCAATGAGGACGATGTTGCGTCCCGCAGTTGGCTCAGGGAAATTGAGCTCGGCGTGGGGGTAACTTTTGAAGTTAGTCAGTTCAATCTTGGAAATCCACAAGATGCGTCTCCCTCAATCCATTCTTCCGAGGATTTCCTCGAACCGCATGAAGATGCCATGGGCTCGTTCTTGGTGCTGCCGCTCGCGCTGAAGCGAGACAAGCTCTGTGAGAACGTCAAGGGGAACCTTGTACTTTTCGCAGACCGCCGAGAGCCGAATGTTGGCGTCGGCGTCGGCCCACAACGGTAGGTCTGCGACCCCAGCTTCTTCTTGGTGATCCTCAGACATTGGCAAGCCCCTCTTCTGTTTGCAAGTCTTCCGCCCAAAGCTTATGGATAAGGTCCACTTCTTCCTCGCTGATGAGTGGAGCACCGAACTCTTCTTGTACCTGCAGAAGCCGTTCCAAAATCTCTCGTCGCGCCTGGATGGTGAACGGGCCTGGTATGTGCTTGCCTGAGACATCGAAGGTTAGGCGTCCGTTTCGGCGAATCGCGCTGCGACGTGTCGGGTCATTACGAATGTCGACCAACCAGTCGCGGAAGGCGACTAGCGGTTTGTACGCGTGCTGGCCTGAGTCAATGAAGCCTTGCAGGCTTTTATCCTTCTCGACGACGGTACAGGTCCAGCAGCCAAAGCGACTGTTCTTGGTGCCGCAGCCGGGCGCTTCTTCTTTACTGAGCACTACTGGACATTCGCCGCCTTCGGCGTCGCGGTATAGCTGGAACAGCTTCCGGTGTGTCCCTCCCCAAGGGGCTGGGAAGGAACCCAGAATCTCCCAGACGTCATCGGTGGACAGGTCCACGATGGGCCGGAAGATGAGCGCCCCCGTGACACTGGCATGCTCGTTGAGGTTGGTGCCGCGGACGTTCTCGTACTTGTTAATGGTCTGCATCCGGCGGATGCTCTCGGTGCGACGAACACCAAGCACCACAATCGCAGCTCCGTACTGGGACACATTTTCGCGGATGTAGGTGCTCGTGGGCTGAATCTTGAGGCGGTCGGTACACCACCGCATCTGCGAATTTGGACTCGGATAGCCCTTTCCGATGAGCAACACCCAAAACGTCTTATCCAAGTCCGGCTTGGTACGGGCGACGGTGATAGGCAATTCCAAGCTGTCGACCGCGCCTTCAATGAGGTGCGACACATCATCGAGATGTGCCATGACCAAGGGACTCTCCACCATCGTGTCGTTGGAGACGATGTGCACCTGCCGGGTCCGCCGCGAAGGTGGGATGGCGAGCAGTGCTTCGAAGACCGCGTGCGCAACAACTGTCGAGTCCTTACCTCCTGAAAAACCGACAATCCAGGGGTATTCCTGCGTGGTGGAGAGGTACTCCTCCTTCACATTGCGAACGATGTCCCGCCAGCGATCTGCAACTGGGCGACCGTCCTCGAATTCGAATGACACTGAAGGTTCCAATGGGAATGAGGGCCGCTCTAGGTGGTCCGCCCTGAACAACCCGTAAGCCGTTGATCTGTCTCGAAGTTCTTCGGCTAGCAGGGAGAAGGATTTGCAAGGTATGGTTTTGCCAGCCCCTG
>NZ_QLTA01000113.1 GCF_003269065.1 Paracidovorax anthurii | reverse complement strand
TTCAAGCGCGACGCGCGGCTCTCGGGCGCAGACAACCCGGCCATCACGCAGCAGACGGTGTATGCGGAGGACGGCATCGGCAGCACGGTGCTGGGGCAGTATGGCAACCGCCGAAGCGGCGACAGCGCGGCCCCCCCAGGCGAGACGGACAGCACGGAGGTGATCTGGCTGCCGACGGCGACGGGCCCGATGCCGGTGGCCGCGCAGATCAACGGGAGGCTGTATGCGATCGATGCGGACCACCTGAACACGCCGAGGCGGCTGACCAATGCCCAAGGCCAAGTCGTGTGGCAGTGGCTGATCACGGGATTTGGAGAGGCGAACCCGACCACCGGGGCGACGGGCTATGCGCAGAGCGGGGAAAGCGGGCTGCGCAGCTACGGCGAAGCAGTGCGGTTCGACCTGCGGTATCCGGGGCAGGTGTGGGACGAGGAGACGGGGCTGAGCTACAACCTGCATCGGTACTATGACCGGGAGTCGGGGAGGTATATCCAGGCGGACCCGATCGGGCTGGGGGGCGGGTGGAATCGGTTCGGATATGTGGGTGCAGATCCACTCAATGCGGTGGACCCGGATGGATTGCATCCTCTGTTGATGGGTATGGCCAACGTCGCCACGCGCATTTACAGCATGGCCCAGGGCGCGCTGTACCGGTATGCGCCAGCGCTGACGGAGTTCATTGCGGGCGCCTCGGGCGTCAACGGGGCGGTGGTGTCGCCCATGAGCCCGCTGGTGGCGCAGATCCCGACGACGGTGTCGCGGATGACGCCTGTGGCGCAGGGGATTGCGCACGGGATGGAGTCTGGGGCTTACTGTTCGCGTGCATCACTGGGACTCTCTAGCTCCGAAACTAGCGTCATCCTTTCTTCTGCACAGGAAGCGTACAAAGGTAGCACTGTTGTTGGTCATGCTCTTTCTAAACATGCCGGCCGCAATCCTGAGACATGGGGAAGTATGACGGGATCTATGAAAACATGGAATAACCAAGGTGTGTCCCATCTAAATGATGTGATTCGTGCTCCAGGGAGTTTTGCAGAGCAGGTTAATGGCAATGGGCTTGTGTTTTTGGAAAAAAGACTCCCCGATGGTCGTGGTGTGCGACTTAACATGGATGGATCATTTAAAGGATTTCTGGACTAATCATGAATGGATTGATTGAGCTGGTCTTTGATGGGATTTCGGTCCATTATATTAATGGTCTGGTGTGTGAAATAATTCAACAGGGAAATATTCTTGAGATAACTGGTACCGAAGTGGGAGCGATTGATGCATCGCGGCTCGAACATGAGCTGGTGAGCATGTTGAGAAACTGCCTGGTACCGGCATCTATGTTTTTGAAAGTTGATTTGATAGAGGTTGGAGGGGTTGGTATATCAAGTCCGTTATTGCGTATTTTGAGCTTTGAAGGTAAGGGGGAATTGGCTGTGTTGTTTGAGGCTTCTGATATTGATGAGGCTTCTAGGAATGATGCTGCGATTAAGCTCGCTGATGGCGCTAGATCGCTGGCCATCAAAGCACAAGCACATGACTTCTATTGTGGATTTGAGCCGGCAACCGATAGAAAAACTAGACTGTTCTCTGCCAATGAGAGTGGGCCTGTCTTGAATATATGATTTGAGGTATTCGTTGATGCGAACTTTTGATGGATTTCAATAAATATTTTGCGAATATTGCGAAGGGCGAATCTTTGTTGTTGCACGGCCGTTGTTAGTAAAGCACGGGTTAGAGCAGAGTGCAGTAACCGCAGCACCAATGCGGCACCAGCGGGGGAGATTGGCAGCACGGAAGCCATCTGTGGCCGCTGATGGTCCCTTGCCCGACGCCGGTGGCCGCGCAGATCAACGGCCGGCTGCATGCGATCGATGCGGACCACCTGAACACGCCGCGGCGCCTGACCAATGCCCAGGGGCAGGTGGTGTGGCAGTGGCTGGTCACGGGCTTTGGAGAGGCGAACCCGACGACGGGAGCGACGGGCTATGCGCAGGGTGGCGAAACAGGCCTGCGCAGCTACGGCGAGGCGGTGCGGTTCGACCTGCGGTACCCGGGGCAGGTGTGGGATGAGGAGACGGGGCTGGGCTGAGCTACAACCTGCATCAGTACTACGACGCGGGGAGCGGGAGGTATATCCAGGCGGACCCGATCGGGCTGGAGGGCGGGTGGAATCGGTTTGGGTATGTGGGTGGGAATTCGCTGAGCTACACAGACCCCCGTGGCCTATGCTTTGGCCTACTGGCCGTGCCGTGTGCGTGGGCACTTGCCAATGCGCCATGGCTGGTGCCGACCACATTGGGGGTCACTGAAGCCGCGCTGTTCATGACCAGCGGTGCGACATCGCCTGTTTCGTCGGTGCCTGCCATGGTTCCCGCGGCTGTGTCGCGCTTGAGACCTGTTGTTGGGGCGATTCAGGAAGGGGTGGAGTCAGGTGGGTTTTGCGCGGCGCAAGACATAGTGCCGATTTGGTCAGCAACTAAGAGCAAATCAGCAGTTGAAAACGCATTTGGACATTGGAAAAAGCATGCGGCAGAGTTTCCAGAGCTAATCAATTCAAAGCAGTATGTAGAGACCGCAAAGTCTTTGGTGGCTAATCCACCAGCTGATGCCCTTACTAAAGCGCGGGGGGCAGAGATGTTAATTTATGATCAAGCCACTAATACATTTCTAGTACGAGGTGTGAATGGCGCACCTAAGACAATGTTCCGACCAAAAGAAGGGATTAACTATTGGAATCAGCAATGAAAAAATCTTCGGCAGAAAAATTGAATCCGTGTCCATGCTGTGAGCAGTTCACTCTGGGTGAAGTTGGTGCGTATGAAATATGCGATATTTGTGGGTGGGAGGATGATCCAGTTCAATCCTCTGACCCCGATTACGCGGGCGGTGCCAACAATGAAAGCCTCAAAGAAGCAAGGGGACGATGGCAAGCAAAGAAATGACTTGGTGGTCGGCGGTCTCAAATCTGAAATGCAACACCCGGCCCATGAGGTAGGGTGTGAAGATGACGAGAAGATTCCAGCAGTTGCAGCCTGAAGAGCGGGTGATGCTGCAGGCGCTGAAAGAGCAAGGACGGTTCACGATGCTTCATAGGGCAGCCGTTCCAGGGACAGCGATTTACCAATTTTGTCGAAATTGATGTCACTGGCTTGAATGTGGTTAAGGGGCGCGATGGCGTCTTCGTTGTCCCCAACGAGGAAGCACCCAATCTAACGGGGCGAATCATTCGAAGCGGGAGTAATTGACATGAACTACTTGAAGGTTCGCTGGAATCATGCGAATCCAAATGATCCCGTGCTTCTCATGAGCGAGTTGGATGCTGACCGCTACGAGGTCAGGAAAGTGGAAGTTTTTGCAGATAAAAGACTGGGCTTTGCAGGTAAAGATCAATCAAGTGAAAAGACGATTTTGGGTGAGAAGCCTGTACCTTCCGCATCTGATATAGCTGCTGATTCCCAGTTCGTCGTCGAGACACTTGACGCCGAGGAGTTCGAAAAGATATGGCTTGCGGCCGTCTCCGGTTCCCGATGGCAATCCTAGAGACGGCATCGGCAGCACGGTGCTGGGGCAGTACGGCAACCGCAGGAGCAGCGACAGCGCGGCCCCCCAAGGCGAGATGGACAGCACGGAGGTGATCGGTTGCCGACGGCCTCGGGCCCGATGCCGGTGGCCGCGCAGATCAACGAGAGGCTGTATGCGATCGATGCGGACCACCTGAATACGCCGAGGCGGCTGACCAATGCCCAGGGGCAGGTGGTGTGGCAGTGGCTGATCACGGGATTTGGAGAGGCGAACCCGACTATCGGGGCGACGGGCTATGCGCAGAGTGGCGAAGCGGGAGTGCGCAGCTACGGAGAGGCGGTGCGGTTCGATCTGCGGTACCCGGGGCAGGTGTGGGATGAGGAGACAGGGCTGAGCTACAACCTGCATCGGTACGGCTTTGTTGCACAAATCACCCCGGCCACACCGATAGACTGAAGGCGTGACGGAAGCAAAGAGCGAGAGGCGGACCAAGTACCGCACGACGAACTGGAAAGCCTACAACGCAGCGCTGAAGGCGCGAGGATCGTTGACGATGTGGCTGGATGAAGGCATGCAGTGGCTTGGCAAGCCGAACGGCAAGCGCGGGCGCAGCCCGACGTTCTCGGACGCAGCCATCCAGTTTTGCTTGAGCATCAAGTGCCTGTTCGGCCAGCCCCTGCGGCAGGCGCTGGGCATGGTGGACAGCCTGCTGCGGCTGGCCAAGCTGGACTGGCCGGTGCCGGACTTCAGCACGGTGTGCCGACGCCAGAAGACCTTGCAGGTCGAACTGAGCTACCAGCCAAGCAGATCGCCGCTGCAGTTGCTGGTGGACAGCACCGGCATCAAGTTCCTGGGCGAAGGCGAGTGGAAACGCAAGAAGCATGGCGCCGAGTACCGGCGTGAATGGCGCAAGGTCCATTTG
>NZ_QLTA01000112.1:0-2500 GCF_003269065.1 Paracidovorax anthurii | reverse complement strand
GTGTAGACCCGAAACCAAGTGATCTATCCATGGCCAGGATGAAGGTGCCGTAACAGGTACTGGAGGTCCGAACCGACTAGTGTTGCAAAACTAGCGGATGAGCTGTGGATAGGGGTGAAAGGCTAAACAAACTTGGAAATAGCTGGTTCTCTCCGAAAACTATTTAGGTAGTGCCTCAAGTATTACCTTCGGGGGTAGAGCACTGTTTTGGCTAGGGGGTCATGGCGACTTACCAAACCAAGGCAAACTCCGAATACCGAAGAGTAGAGCTTGGGAGACAGAGCACCGGGTGCTAACGTCCGGACTCAAGAGGGAAACAACCCAGACCGCCAGCTAAGGTCCCTAAAATTGGCTAAGTGGGAAACGAAGTGGGAAGGCTAAAACAGTCAGGATGTTGGCTTAGAAGCAGCCATCATTTAAAGAAAGCGTAATAGCTCACTGATCGAGTCGTCCTGCGCGGAAGATGTAACGGGGCTAAGCCAGTTACCGAAGCTGCGGATGCACAGTTTACTGTGCGTGGTAGGAGAGCGTTCTGTAAGCCTGTGAAGGTGTCTGGTAACGGATGCTGGAGGTATCAGAAGTGCGAATGCTGACATGAGTAGCGTTAAAGGGGGTGAAAAGCCCCCTCGCCGTAAGCGCAAGGTTTTCTACGCAACGTTCATCGGCGTAGAGTGAGTCGGCCCCTAAGGCGAGGCAGAGATGCGTAGCTGATGGGAAACAGGTCAATATTCCTGTACCGATGTGTAGTGCGATGTGGGGACGGAGAAGGTTAGCTCAGCCAACTGTTGGATATGTTGGTTCAAGCCTGTAGTCGTGCCCGGTAGGCAAATCCGCCGGGCTTAGATGAGGGGTGATAACGAGTCTGCTTGCAGACGAAGTGAGTGATACCCTGCTTCCAGGAAAAGCCACTAAGCTTCAGCTACACACGACCGTACCGCAAACCGACACTGGTGCGCGAGATGAGTATTCTAAGGCGCTTGAGAGAACTCAGGAGAAGGAACTCGGCAAATTGATACCGTAACTTCGGGAGAAGGTATGCCGCAAGTAGGTGAACTTGTACAAAGGGAGCCCAAAGCGGTTGCAAAAAATCGGTGGCTGCGACTGTTTAATAAAAACACAGCACTCTGCAAACACGAAAGTGGACGTATAGGGTGTGACGCCTGCCCGGTGCTGGAAGATTAAATGATGGGGTGCAAGCTCTTGATTGAAGTCCCAGTAAACGGCGGCCGTAACTATAACGGTCCTAAGGTAGCGAAATTCCTTGTCGGGTAAGTTCCGACCTGCACGAATGGCGTAACGATGGCCACACTGTCTCCTCCTGAGACTCAGCGAAGTTGAAATGTTTGTGATGATGCAATCTCCCCGCGGAAAGACGGAAAGACCCCATGAACCTTTACTGTAGCTTTGTATTGGACTTTGAACAGATCTGTGTAGGATAGGTGGGAGGCTTTGAAGTGAGGACGCTAGTTCTCATGGAGCCAACGTTGAAATACCACCCTGGTGTGTTTGAGGTTCTAACCTAGGTCCCTTATCGGGATCGGGGACAGTGCATGGTAGGCAGTTTGACTGGGGCGGTCTCCTCCCAAAGCGTAACGGAGGAGTTCGAAGGTACGCTAGGTACGGTCGGACATCGTGCTAATAGTGCAATGGCATAAGCGTGCTTAACTGCGAGACTGACAAGTCGAGCAGATGCGAAAGCAGGACATAGTGATCCGGTGGTTCTGTATGGAAGGGCCATCGCTCAACGGATAAAAGGTACTCTGGGGATAACAGGCTGATACCGCCCAAGAGTTCATATCGACGGCGGTGTTTGGCACCTCGATGTCGGCTCATCTCATCCTGGGGCTGTAGCCGGTCCCAAGGGTATGGCTGTTCGCCATTTAAAGAGGTACGTGAGCTGGGTTTAAAACGTCGTGAGACAGTTTGGTCCCTATCTTCCGTGGGCGCTGCAGATTTGAGGAAGCCTGCTCCTAGTACGAGAGGACCGGAGTGGACACACCTCTGGTGTATCGGTTGTCACGCCAGTGGCATTGCCGAGTAGCTAAGTGTGGAAGAGATAACCGCTGAAAGCATCTAAGCGGGAAACTCGTTTCAAGATGAGATCTGCCGGGGCCTTGAGCCCCCTGAAGAGTCGTTCAAGACCAGGACGTTGATAGGCTGGGTGTGGAAGGCGTGCAAGCGCTTAAGCTAACCAGTACTAATTGCTCGTGCGGCTTGACCCTATAACTTTGACATACCGTCAAGGTCTGTTGTGCCAGGCGCAATCAAATACACAACTGATTCACTCTATGAATTCGTCATGCTGACCAAAACTCAGCAAGACACCCCGTTATGCCTGATGACCATAGCAAGTTGGCCCCACTCCTTCCCATCCCGAACAGGACAGTGAAACGACTTCGCGCCGATGATAGTGCGGATTCCCGTGTGAAAGTAGGTCATCGTCAGGCTCTTACAGCCCAAACCGCCCTCAGATCTCTCATGATCTGAGGGCGTTTTGCTT
>NZ_QLTA01000111.1 GCF_003269065.1 Paracidovorax anthurii | reverse complement strand
TTCTGGCGTCGGCACACCGTGCTGAAGTCCGGCACCGGCCAGTCCAGCTTGGCCAGCCGCAGCAGGCTGTCCACCATGCCCAGCGCCTGCCGCAGGGGCTGGCCGAACAGGCACTTGATGCTCAAGCAAAACTGGATGGCTGCGTCCGAGAACGTCGGGCTGCGCCCGCGCTTGCCGTTCGGCTTGCCAAGCCACTGCATGCCTTCATCCAGCCACATCGTCAACGATCCTCGCGCCTTCAGCGCTGCGTTGTAGGCTTTCCAGTTCGTCGTGCGGTACTTGGTCCGCCTCTCGCTCTTTGCTTCCGTCACGCCTTCAGTCTACCGGTGTGGCCGGGGTGATTTGTGCAACAAAGCCGTTTGCACCGTGCAATTGGCCAGGCACCTCTCGGTGTGTGAGCCGGTCCTGCACATAATCCGGATCGATAAAAGAGAGCGGGAGAAAAATGGCTCCAAAACGTTGGTGGGCGGGCAATAAAGAATATGGAATTGCCGGCCTGATCGACTGGAGTATTTCTGTCCCCTGCCTTGCCGGAGGAGGGCCGCACCCTTTCCAGGGCAACGATCTCCTCGGCATCTAGGGCTTGCCGCTCATGGGATGCGCTCTGGTGTTCCTCGGCATGGCGTTGACCGGCAAGTTCACCCGTGCGGTCTCCGTGGTCATGGGCACAGGCTTGATGCTGGGTGTCCTGGCTGCGCTGGGCAATGGCATCGGCCTGCTGGAGGTGCTTTTACTGGGGCCGTGGCTGGCCTTCGCGGTGCTCCTGGCATCGGCGCTCATCCCTTCCCGTCCTGATAAAGGCCGTGCGCCAGTCGATGATCGATCGCCGGAGGGGCGATCCTCGCCTTGGAATCATCTGCCTTGACGGGAACGGCCAGCGGACGTGTCTTGCCCGTTGTCTCGGAGCCCCCATCGCTTCAGACTTTGGCCTTTGAGTGCCTCTGAATTTCCCGTGGGTCGCAGGATTCGCCGAAACCGA
This sequence comes from Paracidovorax anthurii, assembly GCF_003269065.1. GTDB lineage: Bacteria > Pseudomonadota > Gammaproteobacteria > Burkholderiales > Burkholderiaceae_C > Paracidovorax > Paracidovorax anthurii. The sequence continues at coordinate 3,620 of NZ_QLTA01000111.1, read as the reverse complement.
CCGGCTATTCAATGCCTAGCCTTTGACCACCCCCAGCGGCGGCGCAATCTCCTCCAACGACTTCCGCTCCGCATCCACCGCCCAGCGCCACGTCACCCCCGCCGCCACCAGCACCAGCGCGGCGCCCAGCAGGTAGCCGGCGAACACGTTCCCGCGGCTGCCCGTGTCGATGAGTGCGCCGAACAGCGCCGGGGCCGCGAAGCCACCCATGCCGGTGCCCACGGCATAGAAGAGGGAGATGGCCAGCGCGCGCATCTCCAGCGGGAACACCTCGCTCACGGTGAGATACGCCGAGCTGGCCGCCGCCGAGGCCAGGAAGAACACGGCCGACCACGCCAGCGTCTGCGTGGTGGCGTCGAGCCATCCGTTCATGAAGCCGAGACCCGTCAGCGCCAGCGCGATGCCGGCCAGCGCATAGGTGGCCGTGATCATCACGCGCCGGCCGATGCGGTCGAACAGCGGGCCCAGCAGCAGCGGCCCCAGCACGTTGCCGGCCGCGAACGGGAAGATGTAGAGGCCGACTCGCGCGGCATCCACGGCATAGAAGTGCGTGAGCACCAGCGCGTAGGTGAAGAAGATCGCGTTGTAGAAGAAGGCCTGCGACACCATCAGCGCCAGCACCACGGCGCTGCGCTCCGGGTAGCGGCGCAGCAGCACGTGCATCACCTGCGACGCGGTGGGCAGGGTGTTACGGGGCGGTGAGGTCGCGGCGGCCGGGGCCGGTGCCGGCCGGGGCTTCGAGGGGGGATGCGCATGCACGCGGCGCTCGATGTCCGCGACGATGCGCTCGGCCTCGTCGGCGCGGCCGTGCGAGATCAGCCAGCGCGGGCTTTCGGGCACGTGGCGGCGTACCAGCAGCACGGCCACGCCCAGCAGCGCGCCCATCAGGAACGCGGCCCGCCAGCCGTCCTGCGGGCCCAGCACCCGTGCGTCGAGCAGCACCAGGCTCAAGGCGGCGCCCAGCGCCGCGCCGATCCAGAAGCTGCCGTTGATGGCCAGGTTCACGCGGCCGCGCACGCGCGCGGGGATCAGCTCGTCGATGGCGGAGTTGATGGCTGCGTATTCCCCGCCGATGCCGACGCCCGTGAGAAAGCGGCACAGCGCGAAGGTGGCGAAGTGGCTGGTGAAGGCGGTGGCCACGGTGGCGACCATGTACACCATCAGGGTCAGCATGAAGAGGCGCTTGCGGCCCAGCGCGTCGGCCATGCGGCCGAACAGCAGGGCGCCGAGCACCGCGCCGCCCACGTAGAGCGATGCGGTCCAGCCCACCTGCGTGGCGCTCAGCCCCAGCGTGTCCGGGCGTTCGAGCGCGCTGCCCAGTGAGCCGACGATGGTGACCTCCAGGCCGTCGAGCACCCAGGCGATGCCCAGCGCGAACACCACGCGCCAGTGCCAGGCCGACCAGGGCAGGCGGTCGAGCCGGGCAGGGATGCCGCCGCCGGAAGACATGCGGGCACCCTACGGCGCCCGGGTCCGGCCTGCCATCGGATGCGGGCCCGGGTTGCTGTGGGATACCGCTGACGCTTACCCGAGGGGGATGGGCCGGGCGGCGGCGGAGGTGTTTCTCGGGCAGTGAGCGGATGGGAGGGGGATCGACGCCCGTGAGAAAGCGGCACAGCGCGAGGGTGGCGCGGGGATGAAAGCGCCGAACGATCTTCCCTCCCTGTGGGGGCGTTGGGGAGGGAAACCGCTCACATGTCGCCGGTTTTGCTGCATAGTTTGCTATCGATAAAGTAGCAAACGGGGCGGATCTTCGCGGTGACCGCCGCGGCCAGGGGCGCTGCGCCCCCGGGGCTCAGGGCGCGGGGCAGGAGTCGTCCAGGCCCGCCATGCCGGCCAGCTTCTGCAGGCGCGAGCGCTGTTCCAGGCACGCCTGGCGCTGCGCCTCGGCGGCCTTCTGCTGCGCGAGCCGCGTGGCCTCGTCGCGCGCGGCCTGCAGCTGCGCGATCCGCTCGCGGATCTGCGGCATGGCGGCCAGGGCGGCTTTCTCGCCCTCCAGGATGGCGCTGGCGCGCTGCGTGAAGTCGGTCGCGCCGATGTCGAGCACCTTCGGGCGGATGACCACGTCGGCCCGCGCCAGCTCGGCCTGCCCGAGCTTCTGGCCCATGATCGCGATCGACTGGCCGAGGGTGCCCAGCATGCCGGCGGGCGTCTGGCCGCGCGCCTTGTTGGAGATGTCCACGGCCACCACTACGTCGGCGCCCAGCTGGCGCGCCGCATCGACCGGCACGGGGCTCACGACGCCGCCGTCCACGAAATGGTAGGGGCCGATGGCCACGGGCTGGAACACGCCCGGCACGCTGCTGGAGGCGCGCACGGCCTGGCCCGTGTTGCCGCGCGAGAACACGGTGCGCTCGCCGTCCTCCAGCCGCGTCGCCACGGCCACGAAGGGCTTGGCGAGCCGCTCCAGCGGCTGGCGGCGCACCTGTTCGTTCACGTAGTCTTCGAGCTTCTGCCCCAGCACCAGCCCGCCGGAGGAGAGCTGCAGGTCGCGGATGCTGGCCTCGTCGAGCGCCACGGCCTTTTCCTGCAGCTCGAACGCGTTCATGCCGCTGGCATACAGCGCGCCCACCACGCTGCCGGCGCTCGTGCCCGCCACCACGGCGGGCGCGAGGCCGTTGGCCTCCAGCATCTTGATGACGCCGATGTGCGCGAAGCCCTTGGCCGCGCCGCCGCCCAGGGCGATGCCGATCTTGATGGCGGGCACGGGGGAGGGCGAAGGGGGCGTGGCGGGGGCGCGCGCCGTGGGCCCGGCGGGCGGCGCGCTGCCGCAGGCGGCCAGGGCCGCCAACACACTCAGGATGCCCAGGGGGCGCAACAAGGCGTTCAGGCGCATGCCGGGAGAAGAGAGGCTGTGGGGGAGGGGGGAGTTTATCGACCCGGCGCGGCCCAGGCCCGTGGCCGCCGCGCAAGGGCCGCCCCGCCGCGCTGGCGGCGTCCCCTTCCCGCATCGCATCGCGGGGCGAGAGCGGGGGAAGGCATGAAGCGGCTCACGGGGTGCTGTTTCTCGTCTCAGGGCGGCCCGGCAATGAAAGAAGCCCCCATGCCGCGCGTTCGGCGCGGGAGGGGGTGTGGCAGGCGCCCGGGAGGCGGCCCAGCCGGATTCCAAGGGTGAAATCCGCTGGATGTCGCCGGTTTTTCTCAATAGTTCGCTATCAATACAGTAGCAATCACGCCCGCGCGATGGCCGCCGCGATCGCCTCGCCCACCTGCGTGGTGCTGGCCGTGCCGCCCAGGTCCGGCGTGCGCGGGCCGCTCTTGATCACCTCTTCGATCGCCGCCACGATCGCATCGTGCGCCGCACGCCCCGCCCCCTGGCCCTGCGTGAGGAAGTCCAGCATCAGCGCCCCCGACCACACCATCGCGATCGGGTTGGCGATGTTCTTGCCGTAGATGTCCGGCGCCGAGCCGTGCACCGGCTCGAACAGGCTCGGGAACGTGCGCTCCGGGTTCAGGTTCGCCGAGGGCGCCAAGCCGATCGTGCCCGTCGTCGCCGGCCCCAGGTCCGAGAGGATGTCCCCGAACAGGTTCGTCGCCGCCACCACGTCGAAGCGCCCCGGCTGCAGCACGAAGCGCGCCGTCAGGATGTCGATGTGCTGCTTGTCCAGCACGATGCCCGG
>NZ_QLTA01000110.1 GCF_003269065.1 Paracidovorax anthurii | reverse complement strand
TGCCGTTCACCCGGTAGCGCAGCGCATCGCCCTGCACCAGCGTGGTCTGCACCAGCCGCGAGCGCTTGTCGTAGGCGTAGTTCGTCACCGTGGTGTCGCTCGTGCCGGCATACACCAGCTCCGCCGCCGACACCTTGTCCCCGAAGGCATTGAAGGCGTAGTCCACCCGGCCTCCGTCGGCATGGCGCTCCTGCACCACGTTGTTCACTACATTTTCTATAGCAGACTATTCAGCAAATACTGCGACATTCCGGGGTTCTGATTCAAAACTGGCTTTTAAAGAGCGCATTGAGCAGTCGCAACGGGCGCAAACCTCACTCAACGATTCCCGCCATCCCTGGATAGATGGGCATGGAGCTTTCTTCCCTGTGCCTTGTCATCTTCTCAGGCGTTTTGCTGGCCTTTGTCCTTGCGGCAATGGCTTACACACCGCCACCGCGCCCATGGCGTGGGGTGCGCCGCCGAGGCACGCTTCGTAAATTGCCCCCTGCGCCCCAGGGCAGACGCAAGCCCGAATGGGTCATTCGCCAAGTCTTGCGCCTGAGCTTGCACATCCCCAGCGGACGCCAAGTCGCCCACGTGTTCAACCGACTTCATGGTCACCGACTCACCATCGGCAAGACCTTTGTCTATCAATGCCGTGTGCAGCATGCCGAACGCTTGGCGGCAATGCACCGGGAGATACGGCGGCGTGTGCCACGCCCCCTGGCTCCGAACCACACCTGGGGCCTCGACCTGAGCAGCGTGCCGGTGTCCGATGGCTCCCGCGTGAACATCCTGGGCATCCTGGACCACGGCTCGCGCCTTTGCATCCGGCTGCAGGCCCTGCCGGGCAAATGCACCTGGATCTTGCTGGGGCATCTGCTGATCGCCATCGGTCAATACGGCAAACCCCGCTCTATCCGTACCGACAACGAGGCCATGTTCACCAGCCGACTCTGGTGCACCGCCTTGCGCCTGCTGGGCATTCGGCATCAGCGCAGCGCGCCGGGATGCCCATGGCAGAACGGCCGGATCGAGCGGTTCTTTGGCACGCTCAAGCCCGTTCTACGCTCCATGCGCCTGACGGCTGGAGGACTGCCAACTAAATTGGCCGGGTTCGCCAGCTTCTACAACGAAGTGCGACCCCATCAGAACCTGGGTGGCTTGACGCCACACGAGGCTTGGCAAGGCATTACCTGGGCAGATGTGCACCGGGCGCAGGGCCGAGGGGCGTGGGTGCAGGCCTGTGAAGGATTGCTGTGGGGTTATCGATCCCGATGTTGAAGCTTCACCTGCCCGCCAACACCCGCCGAACCATGCTGTCCGCAATGCAGCAGGACGGATTGCGCCGGCAAAGCGGTTTCTGCCGCATTCATCGCGCAGGCGAAGTGAAATTCTTCCCGAGCAAGAGTCGATTCAGTCCTTGGCAAGCCGGGGCTGCCGAAAAAAAGAGCAGGGCATCTTGAAAAAATGCCTTGCTCTTCAGCAGCCGGGATGTTGCGGACATGCGTACAGGACAGTCAGTTTTTGCCGAAGATGGGTTCCCACAAAATCCTGCGCGCGTGCTTCCGCGCCTCGTCCTCCGTTTCGATATCGGCGACCTCGAAATCGTCATTGCAAAGCATCTGCCGCCAGGAAACGTCGTCCCGAGAGAATGCCGAACGAAGCTCGGCCTCTAGCTTCGCTCGGTTGTCACCAGCGGCAGAAGCGCGTTGGTACAGACGAATCGCAGCATCTTCGCTAAGACCATCTTCCGCGTTGTACGCGGTGCGCAGCATGCGAGCGATGGTAGGAAAGTCAGTCATGGCTGTGTCTTTAAATGAGGAGCCGGGTACACCGTAATGGTTTCCCATACGCCCGTCACTGGGTTGAGTTCGTAGATACCTTGTGCACTGTTCAAGCCGTCGATCCGCTGTATCGGACCGAGGGCCGCCGCGTTCGCAGTCTTGTTGCCCGTAGCACCAAGTCGGACATAACCATATCCCAGGTCCATTCCTAGGTCACCGACGTCCTGCGTCTCGACGCGCACAACCGATTGACCAGGCTGACGTGCAATGGAGTTCGCAAGCCCCCCCCCATTACGGATGGTTTGGTCTGTGGAAATCAAAAGGCTGTCCGAATAGAACCCAGAGGACAGTGGCGGAATTGGCCCGGTGCTTCCGTCCGGCTTCACACCCGTGCGTGCGCGCACAACGAGGTCGGCATCCGTTACGCCACCGCCGTGCACGCTGAAAGCATGACCATCCGGGTGTGCCGTCAGAGCGTCCCAGTTGCTCGGCTTCATCGGCCCGATGAAATCTGCTTCACCAGTCAGCGGAGGTATGTCTCTCACATTGCCAAATCTGTTCAGAGCACTGCCAGCATCCAATCTCCCAACGATACCCTCCATCGGCGCCCCTACCGGCAAATCCATCCCCAGCCTCGCCCGAATCGTCGCATTCAGTTCTGCATTCAGTAAAGAAGCCTCGCTACGTATTGCAGCACCGCCTACCAGTGCCATCCCCTTGCTCAGCACACCCGCTAGCACTAAACCACCGACCTCATTCGCCGCTGCCGCCGGCAAGCTCCTCGCCACCTGGGTCTCGAACGTCGTTCCCCGAACAGCGTCCAGCCCTCCCAGCTCCGATTTGAGGTATTCCGCCACAGGCGTGCCACGACCATCCCACTGGCGCACGCTGCTGGATGTCAAATCGATCTGCCGTTGAGAGGCCTGATAGGCAGCGGCATCATTCAATCCACGGTCCAGCATCGCTCGATAAGCGAACCCCTGTCGGATGTCCCTGACATCCCGGTTGTCGCTCGTCGCCAGTTGCGCTTCCGCTGCCAAGCGCTCCGCGCGATTCCGGCTCTCCTGCGCAATGGCCTGGGCTCCAAGGCTCGCGGCCCCCATGTCTCCCAGGTCATAGTTCAGCACCTGACCCGTGCGCACCAAGGGAACACCTTGGGCATTGCGCAGGATCTGGCCACTGGCCAGCATCTGCCCGTACATCGCCCGCTGCTGGTTGGCATCAAGTCCCGCCGCCGCCAGTGCCGCTATCGGCCCTTGATTCCTCTCTACGATGGCCCAGCCCCCATTACCCATTTCAGGCGCCATGCTGCCGTTGATCTGGATTCCTCCATCGATTTCCCGACTCCAGTCATTCACAGCCCCAGAGGACACGCTCAACCCCAGGCCACCGCCAGGGCGCATCCCCGTGCCGGCCACCATGCCCGAACTGTCCCTTGCCACTTCCTCCTGAGAACCTTGCGCAGCCTTCAACGCGAGTTTTTCACCCAGGGCATTGCCAAACGCATCAGTTGCCACCTGCTGCACGCTCACCCGCCCCCCGCGCATCACCGCCGTGACCAGCCCGCCCGCGAAGCCCGAGACCGTTCCGCGCGCCAGCGCCGTGCCGAAGTCGCTCAATCCACTGAAGGCATTGGCGTTCTGAAGCGCCTGCCCCACTGAGTCTCCGACACCCGCGCCTACCGCCCCAGCCGCAACGCTCTTCCAATCGAAGCTCGACTGCAGTCCCGTCACCGTTCCCACACCCTGCGAGATCGTGCTGGAGACTGCTTGCCGCAACGCTGCTTTGCCGAAGACGTTTTCGACCTGAGGAAGCAGGCCCGAGCTACCCAGCGCACTGGTCACGCCACTGCCGAGTGCGCTGAGTGCCACGCCCTTCCAACTGAAGCCGTTCTGCGCGCCGATGGCGTTGCCCACGACCTGGCTGGCGATGGAGCCCACCGCGCCCGCCACCGCCGCAGCGCCCGCGGAGCCCAGACCCAAACTCGCCGCAGCCGATCCCATGGCTACGGTGCCCGTGCCTGACAGCGTTGCCATCCCCGCAGCCATCGTCTGGCCGAAGGTCGCACTGCCGGCCACCGTGCTCAGCGCTCCGGCCGTATAGACCGTCACCACGACGGCAATCACCACCATGATGATCTTGCCCACGGCCCCGCAGCCCCCGCCCTGCCCCGCCGGCGCCGGCAGCACCGCATCCAGGCTCCCCGTCACCCGGCTCGGGTCGTACGGCTGGAACGTCTCCACGTTGTTCGCGTTCAGCGCCAGCTTCGGCACCCGCAGCGTCTGCCCCGCCGCCAGTTGCCCGTCTCCCGACACCGCCAGCCCGTTGGCCTCCGCGATCCTCCACCACAGCTTGGCATCGCCCAGCACGTTGCGCGCAATGTCTTTGAGCGTCTCCCCGCCCACCACCGTGTAGGCGATCGCGTCCAGGTTCGCTCCCTTGAGCTGCAGCGGCGCCGCGTTCAGCCGGAACTCCGCCGTGTCCACGTACTTCGGCACGTCGCCCGCGTTCGCCGGCGGGTTCTCGCTGTCGGGGGCATCCCCGTAGCGCGCCAGCACCTCGCCATTGGCCACCAATTGGCGCTGCACGTGCCCCGGGTTCAGCGAGTCGCCCACCCAGCCGCCCAGGTAGCCGCTGGCCGGGTTCTGGATGCGGCCCGTGTGTCCTGCCGCCTGGTTCACATACACCGCGTTGCCCTGCGCGTCGTTCACGAACGCCCGGTTGAACCGCTCGTCGCCCACCCCCGTCACCTGCTCGATGTTGCTCACGTACCCGTTGGCGTCCCGCCAGGTCTTCGTCGTCGCCGTGGTGCCCTCGCGCTGGGCCGCGGAGGCCGTCTGCTGGTAGCTGCCGGCGAGGAACTGGTACTCGTAGCGCGTGGTGGTCGCCTTGCCCTCGTCGCCATCGGTCACCTGCCGGTTGC
>NZ_QLTA01000109.1 GCF_003269065.1 Paracidovorax anthurii | reverse complement strand
CGCACGTTCGAGCATCAGGTGGTGGAGTTGCATGTCCGCGTGGCCGTACTCAACCGCTTCAGCCAGATCGGTCGTCCTCAAACCGTTCTGGTGGCCGCCATGGCATAAATCCGTCTGGGGTTGGGGCTATGCCGTCTTCGAACTGATTTGTGCAACAAAGCCGCAGATAACTGCCGTGGAATCGGCGCCGCAGCACGAGCGGATCTGCGCGCCGGATCAGCCAGCCGAGCGGTACGATAATCAGCAGGAAAACCAGGCCAAATACCAGAATGGTCAAAGGGTTACGTGTCATCTCGATGGATTCGTCAAAGCAAGGGGGTGGTCGAATGGGCGCGAAACTCAATCCAGCGCAAACTCTTTGCGCCAATCGCTGTGTTCGACCCACTCGGGCTGGTCCGACTTCTTCATCAGGTAATTACCAATCACCAGATAATCCATCTGGGTGCGCATGAAGCACAGATAAGCATTGGTCGGGCTCTCGACAATCGGCTCGCCACGGACATTGAAGGACGTATTGACCAGCACGGGGCAACCCGTCAGCGCGTGGAAGGCCTGCAATAGTTCCCGCAGACGATGGTTTGCATTGGCACCCACGGTCTGTACCCGTGCCGAATAATCGACGTGGGTCACGGCAGGCACTTCAGAGCGTGGGCATTTCAGCAATTCAATACCTTCGAGCGCCTGCTCTTGCTGATTCAGCGGCAACCGCTTGCCCTCCTGCACCCCCACCACGAACAGCATGTAAGGACTGCTGCGGTCGAGTTCGAACCATTCGCTCGCATGCTCTTCCAGCACCATCGGGGCGAATGGGCGGAAGGACTCCCGGTTCTTGATCTTCAGATTCATCACGCTTTGCATGTCGCGATTGCGTGCATCGCCCAGAATCGAACGGGAACCCAGTGCGCGCGGCCCGAACTCCATTCGTCCCTGGAACCATCCCACGACGTTCCCCTGCGACAGCAGATTCGCCACCTGGGGGCACAATTCGGCGTCCTCCAGGCGCGTGAATACCGCACCCAGGCTGCGCAGTGCTGCCGCGATCTCTGTGTCCCCATAGCTGGACCCCAGCAAGGTGGCCTTCATGCTGTCCCCTTGCCGCGGTGCGCGTGGCACACGTTCGCGCAGGTGCACTCCCGCGAGTGCCGCACCCAGGGCGCCACCCGCATCACCGGATGCCGGCTGCACCCAAATGTGGTCGAAGATGCCGCTGGCCAGCAGCTTGCCGTTCGCGACGCAGTTCAGTGCAACGCCGCCCGCCATGCAAAGCTGGCGCATGCCGCTCTGTTTGCGCAGCGTGCGAGCCAGGCGCATCAGCGTGTCTTCAAGCACCACTTGAATGGAGGCCGCCAAGTCGAACTCGCGGCGAGTGATCTGGCTTTCCGGTTGGCGCCGAGGCCCGCCGAACAATTGACTGAACTTCTCGCTGATCATGCTGTTGCCCACTGCATAATCAAAATAATCCATATTCAGCCAGAAACTGCCATCCTCCTTGACATCCACCAGATGGTCGCGGATGAGTTGCGCATATATCGGACGACCGTAGGGGGCCAGTCCCATCAATTTGTATTCGCCGGAATCGACCTTGAAGCCGCAGAAATACGTAATTGCGGAATAAAGCAGACCCAGCGAATGCGGGAAGCGAATTTCCCACAGGGGTGTCATGCGGTTATCGTTGCCCAGCCATGCCGATGTGGTGGCCCATTCCCCCACCCCGTCCACGCACAGCACCGCTGCCTGCTGAAACGGGCTGGGAAGGAACGCCGCCGCAGCGTGCGATTCGTGGTGATCGATGTATTCCAGCCGCGGCACCGAAGTGCTGCTCGCCGGCGACAGCTGCTGCAGATCGCGCCGCAGCGCGCGCTTCACATGGCGCTTCTCGAAGAACCAGCCCGGTACTTCCTGAACGAAGGATTCCAGGCCACGCAGACCGAAATTCAGATAGGTCTGAATTATTCGATCGAACTTCTTGTCCGGATTTTCGTAGTAATAAACGGTCTCTACTGCATCCAGATCGATGCCGGCCTCGCGCAGGCAATATTGGATGGCATTTTTGGGAAAACTGGCATCCTGCTTGACCCGGGTAAAACGCTCTTCTTGTGCGGCAGCGATGATATTGCCGTCATGCAGCAAGCTTGCTGCGCTATCGTGATAGCCGCAAGAAAGACCGAGAACATACGAATTCAAAGAAAGACCTTTTGCGTGCATGTGGAGAAGCTCAGTGCGGATAGCGGGCCGGGCGGAGCCATTCACGCCAGTGGCGTGGTGGTGCTGCCAGCGCACGGAAACCGGTCCAGACGCGCAGCCAGGCGGTTCGTATCTGTTGTGGGTCACCGCCACTCAGCGCCTGATCCATCCACAGTTGGATCGCTTCCAAAGCCATGGCCGAATGCCCGGTTGATACGTTGTCGATGGTGTTGTGCAAATCAACGAATAGGGTGCTGAATCCGTGTTGGCGCAATTCGTCGCGCGCGGTACGGTATGCGCCACCCACTCCGGACAGCTCCATCGCCAGATTCAGACCCAGGGTTTCTGCAAGGTAGCGCTGGGGAAACAGCGAGATGCTCAACCAGAATGCAGGCACTTCGAACGCTGCATCCTTGAAACGGGGAAAATGTGCAAACTCGCGGCTGCGGAAATCCGGCAGATCGATTTCCATCTGCTGCATCAGCGCGCGATAGATATTCGGGTGGTTCAGTGCGATGTCGCCATTGCCGATTTCATCCGAGAAAATCTTGAATAGCAGCGCGCCGATCGGGGTATCCACCAGGCCCGCATTGCTCCAGCGCTGCAGCCAGGCGCCATCGATGAAAATCATCGGACATAACTGCAGCGCTTCATCGATCACACACTCGCGGCTTTTCTCGCTGTCGTCCGCATCTACCGTGTCCGTGTAGGACTGAACTTGGTCCCGGGCTCTTGCTTCGAACCACTCCCGCAAGGCCGAATGCGAATATTCGGCGAATGGCAATGCGTTGTCGTCCTTGAATATGCCGTGGGTGCTCCGTGCGAGCCAGCTGTTGCAGAACGCCGCCGCGCCATGCCGGATCTGCGGATGCCGTTCCACATTCACCAACTGGTGGTAGAGGTCGCGCACACCCAATGGCGCCGCTGCCGGTGGGGGAAACGGTGGTGCCATCGTGAGCATGGCTGGAATGGACGGCCGCGTTTCGATCTTTGCCGGGGCGGCATGTGCAGGTTTCTGCGGCGTCAGGGTGCTGATCCAATTCCGGATCACCGCTTCTTCCTGTTCCGAGAACACGCGGAACATCGGTCCCCCGAATGCCAGCAGACGGGTCAGCAGCAAGCTGTCTTCAGGGCGTCCCGGCTTCACCCAGCGCGAGACGCCCAACTCTTCCACGAAGGACTCGGCATCCTGCACGATCAATTCGTCCAGCGGTTGGCGGGCCAGCTTCAGCTTGCCGTGGTAGCCGACCGCGAACCGCGCTTTGTTGCGCACCAGTTCAACCATTGCGCGTGCCGGCTGCTCACGCCCCTGCTGCAGGTCGGCGCGACAGTCCTGCTCCCATTCCTGCATCAGGCGGATGCTTGCGATGAAGCCGGTGATGACTTGCTTGGCCGAGGCCCCGTCGATATCGTCGCGCAGCAGCTCCTGCAGAGCCGCTTGCAGGCTCGGCAACGTGGCTTGCTGCCGGCGCTGCAAGTCCGCAAAAGCCGGATGCTCGGGGGCGAGATGCTGCTGCGCTGCCCGCGCAAGCCCAGGAATGCCATACAGGCACTCGCAGTAGGCGGCGCCCAGGATCTCTGGGGCGCGCTGTTCCGGGAACAGGGACAGGCCAAGCCAATAAGAGGGCAGGCGCCAGGATGCAACGGGCACGTCCACTTGCTGCCCGAACAGCGTGGAGGTCAGCGCCGGCAATGGCAGCCCTGCCTGCTCCAGCAGGTGCCGGAATTGGCGCGCCGGATGGTACGTGTGGGCACCGGAGCCGACGAGCTGAGCGTGTGCGGCATGCGCATGGGCCGCCAGAGGCAGGTGGCCGATTGCCGAATTGGCCATGTTCTGGAGAACGCAACCAGGCAGCAGGCCCAAAGGGGCGTAACGCTTCAGGATTCGCAGGCTTTCCGCGTGGTCCACTTGCGGCTTATCTGGGCCCTGGGCAGATTCGCACAATAACCGGGCACTTTCGTGCCAATGATCCAAGCCGTTGCCTATCGACAATTGCAAAGAAGAGCCGATCCACTCCGTCCCCTGGTGCACATCTTCGATATAGGCCCGCGCCACGCTTTCCAGCCGCTCGAAATCCGCCTCAAGGTGAAGCACCTGGGCACAGAATTCGCCATAACCGATCTTGCTGTCTTGAGTGTCTGATTTCACTATTGGCCAGCACGCGTGCTTTGTAGATTTTTCTGGTTTTCGACAGGAATCGAATTTCTTTCACGGAAAAGCCAGTCCCTTGAGAACTCTTATTTCCGGTCGAGGTGAATCCACGCGCAAGCCCGCCACTTGTTTCAAGATCGGAGCCAGCCCGAGAGAGCTCGGAAAAGCCTGCCATCTTAGATATCGGGAACTAATCCGTATTGCAAAGAGATGGCGCATTGATTAATGCATTGCATAGATGTATCTAATGCAGGGGCATATCCCAATTCCTGGTGGCCGCTTGGTTGCGCCAGGCGCTGCGCCCGGGTTTTTGTCGGTTCAGTGCCCAGGGCCTGGGGCGGTGCAAAGCCTGCAAAAGCTGGCCCGACGCGACACCGGCCCGTGCCCGATTCCGGCGTGATGTGCCCGCGTCAAAAGTCAAAGTGCCTAGGGATTCTCTGCACGAATCCCATCGGGATGTGCGTGCGCAATCCTGAAGCCGAGACAATACGCGCATGAAGCAAAGCAGCCTGGGCCTGGGC
>NZ_QLTA01000108.1 GCF_003269065.1 Paracidovorax anthurii | reverse complement strand
CCCAATGAGACAAGCCGGCGAAGTCACGGAAGGCGGGCACGTCGTGCAATGCTTCTTCCATGGCCGGGTCGCTGAGCTTGAACCACTGTTGCATGAAGTGGATGCGCAGCAGCGTCTGCACCGCAAAGGGCTGCTGGCCACGGCGGCCACTCTCGGGCGCGTGGGGCTCGATCAGCGAAACCAGCTCGCCCCAGGGAACCACCAGTTCCATCGCATCAAGGAACTCGCGCTTGCGGGTCCGCTTGATGGTGTTGCCCAGGCCCAGGCTGCTTTGCTTCATGCGCGTATTGTCTCGGCTTCAGGATTGCGCACGCACATCCCGATGGGATTCGTGCAGAGAATCCCTAGCCTACAAGCTCGCCGAAAACAAGCGGACGGCATGCTGCGCAGCACAGATGTTCTTGGACAGCGGCGACGGCGTTGTTTTTGTCGGTGAGTTTGGTGCTTGGTACTCAGCCAAAACAGGCGAATATCACCTTCCGCCAGAAAAAGCTGAGGCGCTGCTGAGAGGCACCATCGAAACCTACCAGGAACAGGACGGTCGACCACTAAAGGAGATTTTTCTGCATACACACTCAGGTGTGAGTCCGGAGGAATACAAGGGATTCTTGAGGGCGGTTCCAGAGGGTGTGAAACTCATCTCGATTCGTGTCCGCCAAGACCGTGGCGGTCAGCGCCTGTACCGCTATGACGACCATCCGGACGTCGGAAAGCGAGGCCAGTATCCCGTCCAACGTGGCGTCTTCTGGCAGCGGACAAGCCGCCACGGCCTTTTGTACACCAATGGCTTCAAAGCTCGCATCGCAAGCTACGACGGCTTCGAGATTCCCGTCCCCCTGTCAATCACCATCCAATTTGGAGAAGGTGACATCGTTCAGGTAGCCAAAGACATCCTGGGATTGACCAAGCTGAACTACAACTCTTGCCAGCTTGGTGAAGGTCGGCCTATCACCATCAAGTATTCCGACCGAGTTGGCGAAATTATTCTTGCAAATCCTGGGCTTCCCCAAACCAGTTGGAAGCACAATTTCAAGTACTACGCTTGACAGAGTCTCTCGACATTCGCACCTGCTTCGCGCAGGCACCGAACGACTGGCTCAGCGCGCGTATCGCTTTATTACAAAGACCAGGCGACAGCAAGGCTATGGCACGCCCTGACGAAAGGGCTGTCGATTTGGCGGACTGCTCCCGAGGCTCGCATTTCGGACTTGGATGCGGCCTCAGCGAGGCGCGCTCGTCAGAGAGACCTCAAACGACAAGCCGATAGGTCGCGTCGCTCTTCTTCTTTTCGATTACACCTTTGGCAACCAGCCGGTCCAGCCAGTTCCGCGTCTGCATCTGATTGAGATCCAACTCGTCGGCGATCTGAGCGGCCTTCTTGGGTGCGTGAAGTAACTGCCGAATCAATCGTTCAAAGGTCGCGAACATCTCCTGCTTCAAGTCAACTGGCGGACTCGAAGGAGCCTCAAGGAGTGTCGACTTTGCGGTTGCAGTCGACGGATCTGACGTACCCTCTTCGAGGGCCCCTGGGTTGCTAGCCGGCTCTTCAAGCATCGACACCTGGCGCACTGCATCTGGACCCCCGCTCGGCGCACCAGCAGCAATCTTGAAGTCAAGATGTCCCTGGTCAGCAGCAGCAGCGGCGGCCGCATGGCTATCGTTTGATCGATCCGCAAACAGAGCTTCTAGCGCTTCCCCGTCCTCCGGCTCTGGCCAGGGCAAGGCTCCCTCTCGGAGCAAAGCGTCTAAGCCAGCTGAACGCTTGCCACTCGATCGGATGTAGAGCGGAACGAAGTGAAGCTTGCGAAGCTGCTCTATCGCGCCTGCCCACGTCCCACCCCGCTCCAAGTCTGAATTCACGACCAAGCCGACGTCAGCCAACGCGAAGATAAATTTGTTGCGAGCGATGGCGTGCCCGACGTTGAAGCCAGCGCTTGGATCGTAGGGCGAAATCAGCAATGTGCGCCTCTCTTGAAGGCCATCTCTGAATCTCCGACTGATCGCCGCCTGCGCCAGTCCTTCTGCCATGACGTTGCAGACTATGCCGCCAAGAGCCTCCGCCCCATCCATCGCAGCACTGTCGACGCCCTTAGCGCCTCCTGA
The DNA here is from genome assembly GCF_003269065.1 of Paracidovorax anthurii. Lineage (GTDB taxonomy): Bacteria > Pseudomonadota > Gammaproteobacteria > Burkholderiales > Burkholderiaceae_C > Paracidovorax > Paracidovorax anthurii. The sequence goes on along the minus strand of NZ_QLTA01000108.1, from coordinate 3,184 downwards.
AATCAAGCCTCTGCCAGCACTGGCAGCCCTCTCTCCGGCACGCTGGGCATAGCTCAGCATCTCGTCGTCCGCGTCACGGGAGCCTACGACCGCCAGGCCGCCGTTGTCGACAAGATCCGGATCGCCACAACCGTACATGATGGGCGGCGCATCGTGCTTGAGGCGCGACTTGATCCGCTTGGGATACCGGGCATCGGCGCGACTCACCACCCAGATCGAGCGCGCACTCCAGTAATCAAGCGCCTGGGCAAGCTGAAACCCTCTGCCCACCAAGCGGGCCAGCCGTCCTGGCCCGAACAGGTTCTCGGCTTGGCGCAGCGCAGGAGACTGTGGGCTGAGAAGGTCGGACGGCTGAAAGCCTTCTTGCACAAGGAACCTTGTAAGGTCGCTGTACTCACTTTGCTTCAGCAGTTCCGCACGGGTGCCAATCTTCCCGACCATCAACGGCGCCGTCAAAAGCAAGATCGCTTGGCAGTTTGCGGAGATCTGCAGACTCATTCTTCATTTCCAGTTTTGGCAAGCGCGAGAGGCCACACTTCGCCGCAACCGTTGGAGCGCAGCAGCCAAGCGCCGATCGTAAATGTCCAACCCGAGTTCACGATATCGTCGACCAACAACACTGGACCGACCTTGCCGTCAAAGTCGCTGAATTCAAGCGACTGATCCAGGTTCCTCGCCTGTTGAGAGCTATTGTGCATGGACTTCTGAGCTGAGGTGTGCTTCACCTTGGTCAGCGCCGCGTGGAACGGCAGGCCAAGCTCAGAGGCAAGCCGCTTAGCAAAGCTCGGGACGAGATTCGGATTGTTTAGTGACGGAATGCAGGTAACCCATTTAGGAGCTGGTTCAAAACCTGCCCGGCGCACCAGCCCGGCGCAGGCCTTCACTAGGTCGTCGCCGAAGTGCGCGTGTTCGTAGCGAGCATCACGGACGATGTCGCCCCACCCAGCCGTACCGTACATCGAGAGCGCGACACCGTCCCTCGCGCGCAACTTCTCAGCGATGTTTCCGCGCAGACCGTATCCGTCCAATCCTCCGTCAGGCCACTTCTTGCGCGCCTTGATCGGCAAGCTGGTGTCCCTCATGTACTGATCCGCCTCAGCAACGAGCGCTGGATCGACCTCCGTGGGCAACGGTGGACTGCGCGGCACCTCAACAGTCGTCGGGTCACCATCGAGAGCCGAGACCAAGAACTTCATGTGTCCCTTAGTGAGGGCCATGTACTCCCTCATCTGAGCATGCTCGGCCCGTCGCAGTTCGGTCACCCTCTCAGCCGTCTCCCAGAAGCTCTTCGCCAGCATACTGCCAGTGGCTTTCCAGGCTGAGCCGTCCTTCACGATCGGTGCCGGGCTCTCGATGGCAAGGGCGGTCAGCGTTTTTTCGATTCGCCCCTTGCTCAAGTTGATAGTCTCCTGAAGGCCCGGTACGGAAAGGCCTTCGTCCCCCGCCGCATCGAGCGCCTTCATGACCGCGGTCACCTCGTCCGGTTTCGGAAAAGCGCTCTCGATGAAGTAGGTGTTGATGTCAAGCTGGTTCTTGACCGCCAGCACGATCCCGCGAGCATCTGCGATCGCACGCCCCGCACGCCCCACCTGCTGGTAGTAGTGGACGACCGAGGACGGCGGCTGGTAGTTGATGACGAAGGTCAGGTCCGGCTTGTCATAGCCCATGCCAAGCGCCGAGGTTGCGACAAGCGCCTTGACCTTGTTCTCCTTGAGCTCCTGCTCGAGAACAGCGCGATCCTCTGAATCACTTGTATAACCCTTGACCGAAAGGCCGCAGTGCGTGAGCCAACTGACGATGTACTGCACGTGAGCCTTCGTCAGGGCATAGATGATGCCGCTGCCGGGCAGCGAATAGACGGTTTTTGCGAGCCAGGCGAGCCTCTGTGCGTCGCTCGTAAACGTGATCGTCTGCAGTGTGATTGACGGGCGATTCAGCGATCCGCGTTTCACGAGCAGGTCCGGACCAAGGATCCGCTTGAGATCGTTCGACACACGTTCGTTTGCCGTGGCCGTGGTCGCAAGCACTGGCAAGTTGGGAGGCAGCGCTGCAATGAGCCGCGTGACAAGCTTGTACTCGGGCACGAAGTCATGCCCCCAGTCCGAAATGCAGTGGGCCTCGTCGACGACGAGCATCGACACGTTGGGAATCCTCGCCAGAAGGCTGGCCTGGAACTCTGCGCTCGCCAGTTGCTTCGGGTGGAACATGAGGACGTCGATCTTCCCTTCCTCGATCTGTTCGGCGATCTCGGCCCAATCCATCCGATTGGTCGAGTTGACCGTCTTGGCGGTCACCTTCATGCGCTCGGCCGCAATCTCCTGGTCCCGCATCAGCGCGAGCAGGGGCGATACCAGGAGGGTTGGCCCCCCTCCCTGTTCACGAATCAGTTTTGCCGCGATGAAGTAAACGAAGCTCTTGCCCCAGCCCGTCTTCTGAATGACGAGTAGGCGCCCCGCCGCGCCCGTGACCAGGTGACGAATCGCATCTTCCTGAGAGTCGCGGAAGGTGGCGGCAGGATTGCCACTGCCTTCTCGGAGCAGCTGTAGGGCGCGAGCTTGATCGTATTGCATTGAACTCCCTCGAACATTTGTGATGCCACTGATTTGACGGGTCACGACGAGCTGGACGCGCGCCCGACACCCGAGAATAATTGATTGCATCGGCGCCCTGGCGGAGCTCGTCCTAAACCTCCGATATAAATGGAGAACCCCCGACATCATCCGGTGCGTACCGACCTCTGGCCGTGCTGCCCGTCGGCAACCGACGCGTCGAGATCAAGGTCTACGCGCCCTGCCGTTGCGCCTGATTGCTGGCACAGCGACGCACTGAGCAAACCTTGGCCTCGTTGCGCGAGCGAAACCATTCGACGGACAGACACGTCGCTCGCCGAAGACAGCTTCTGGTCGAGAAGCAGACGGTAGCCACACCATGGCCGATCGACAGCAATCGCTGCAAAGTTAACGTACTGCTCCGGTCGCTCCCTGGCTGCCGCCAGCGCTCGTGGTGACTGGATCAGCTGCTCTCGCGCTGTACCGGATGCCGACGCTCACCGGAATCCGCAGGGTGAGCCCTATGCACTCGACCTCTCGCACGGCTTTGTTGCACAAATCACCCCGGCCACACCGGTAGACTGAAGGCGTGACGGAAGCAAAGAGCGAGAGGCGGACCAAGTACCGCACGACGA
>NZ_QLTA01000107.1 GCF_003269065.1 Paracidovorax anthurii | reverse complement strand
GCAGACCTGCCGCGGCAAGGTGCCCATCATCGCCGGTGCGGGCGGCCCCACGCGCTTCGCCATCCAGTGCGCCCAGGCGGCCGAGAAGGCGGGCGCGCACGGCATCCTGCTGCTGCCGCACTACCTCACCGAGGCCGGCCAGGAAGGCCTGGCCGCCCACGTGGAGGCCGTGTGCAAGAGCGTGAAGTTCGGCGTCATCGTCTACAACCGCGGCCAGAGCCGCTTCTCGCCCGAGACGCTCGCGCGGCTGGCCGAGCGCAATGCCAACCTGGTGGGCTTCAAGGACGGCGTGGGCGACATCGAGCTGATGAACTCCATCTACATGAAGATGGGCGACCGCTTCGCCTACCTGGGCGGGCTGCCCACGGCGGAGGTGTACGCGGCCGCGTACAAGGCGCTGGGCACGCCGGTGTATTCGTCGGCGGTGTTCAACTTCATCCCGAAGACGGCGATGGACTTCTACCACGCGGTGGCGGCGGACGACCAGGCCACGCAGCACCGGCTGCTGCGCGATTTCTTCATGCCGTACCTGGAGCTGCGCAACCGGGTGCAGGGCTATGCGGTGAGCATCGTGAAGGCGGGCGCGAAGATCGTGGGCCACGACGCGGGGCCGGTGCGCGCGCCGCTCAGCGACCTCAAGCCCGCCGAGATGGACGACCTCAAGGCGCTCATCGACAAGCTCGGCCCGCAATAACCCGGGGACGGCCCGGGGGCCCCATGGCATGCGCTTTCCGCTCCGTGTGTTCGCACGGCGGGTGAAAGGCGCATGCCTGCCTTCGGTTTCGATAACGACGACAAACACCAGGAGACAACCCGATGTTCAAGAAAATCATTCTCGCCACGATGGTCGCGGCCGCGGCCGCCACCCTGATCGGCTGCGCCTCGCCGGCCCCGGCGGGCGGCACGGGCGATGAGCAGGCCGTCGCGGCCGCGGCGGAACGGCTGCGCATCGCCATGATCGATCCCTCGCTGGACGCACTGAGCCCATTGGTTGCCGATGACCTGAGCTATGGCCACTCCGGAGGCCGGGTGGATACGAAGGCCAGCTTCATCGCGGACCTGCTGAACGGCAAATCCGATTTCGTCACCATCGTCATCACCGACCAGACCATCCGGATTGCCGGAGACTCGGCCATCGTGCGGCACACCCTCACGGCGGACACCAACGACTCCGGCAAGCCCGGCAAGGTGCAGATCAAGATCCTGGGCGTGTGGCAGAAACAGGGGCGCGACTGGAAGCTGCTGGCGCGCCAGGCCGTTCGCACGGCCGCGTGATCCCTCGGGGTCCATCCCCCCCCATCGAATCGCCGTTGCGACAGGGATTCAGCGAAAGCACCACACCGCGCCGCAACGGGATTTCTCTGCTGGAGGTGCTCTGCGCCTAAACTGGAGGAATGCATTGCATCGCTTTTTTTGCCACCTCCCAGCGCGTGGCGCGATGCACCATGGTACTTACGGCCATGTTAGGCCCCCTCATCTGCACGGGCCAGACCCGGGACGTCACCGGAGAAATCGCCGTCAGCACCGACCTCACCGAGCGGGGCGTTTTCGTCGGGCCGAGCAAGAAACCCATCGTCCAGGGGTTGATCAGCCTCTATGACGCCTCCGGCTGGTCCCTCAGCTCGGCGCTCGGCATGCAGAGCGATGGCACCCGCTCCACCCGGGCCATCGTCCGCGCCGCATACGACGGCATGATCGACAACGACTGGCAATACCAGACCTCGGTGCAGTACTACGCCTACCCCGGAGGCGCCGAGTTCCGGCTTTTCGACCGCGTGGAGGCCGCCGTGGGCGCGAGCTTCCGCGATCTGCTGACGGCAAGCGTCTCCACCTTCCACTACGTCCACACCCGCGACGAGGTGTCGCCCATGCGGTGGGCTGTGGACCTGGGCGCCCGCTGGCCGCTCACCCCCCACTGGTCCGCCACGGGCGCCATCGGCCTGTCCGGCGTTCGCCCTCAGGGACGGCAATACACCTATGGCAGCGCCGGCCTGGCCTGGCATACCGGCCCCTGGCGAGCGGAGTTCACCTATCTGAAAGCGGACGGGCGGGCGAGGCGCCTGTTCACGAACAGCACGTCCGGCCACTGGAGCCTGGCGGTCATCCGCTCTTTTTGAGCCGGCGGACAACTTTCCCGCTCCCACGCGGCACCCACGGCGCATAGACGGCAGCTTCCACCCCTCGATTGCCCATGACCGCCCACTACCCGGACAACTCGCACGACCTCGCCCTTCTGCGCGAAGTGGCGGCTGGCAATCGCACCGCGCTGGCGGACCTCTACCGTGGCTACCACCGCCGCCTGTGCCAGTTCCTGAAGCGGCTCACGCGCCGGATGGACCTGATCGAGGAGATCATCAACGATTGCTTCTGGGTCGTCTGGCAGAAAGCCGATGGATTCCGCGGGGACTCCCGGGTCTCGACCTGGATCATGGGCATCGCCTACCGCTGCGGCCTCAAGGTGCTGCGCCAGGACGGCGGGCTCGACACGATGGAAGACCTGGAAGACGAACCCGCGGCCTTCCAGGCGTTCGCCACCGATCCCCACGAAGACCATGAGTTGCGCGACTGGCTGGCCAAAGGCCTCGAAAAGCTCTCGGTGGACCAGCGGCTGGTGCTGGAGCTGGCCTATGCCAACGGCCATTCGCTGGAGGAAATTGCCGTCATCACCCAGGCCCCCTTGGGCACCGTGAAGGCCCGCATGTTCCATGCGCGGCTCAAGCTGCGCAACCTGCTTCCCGCGCTGGCGACCCGCAGCACCGGAACGAAAGACATCCAACCATGATGCATCCCCCCATTTCTCCCCAGGACCAAGACCGCTCCCATCTGCTGACGCAGGAGATACTGCCGTGGATCGTGAACGGCAGGGCCAGCGAGGAGCAGCGCGCCAACGCGCAGCGGCATCTCGACGAATGCGCCGACTGCCGGACCGAACTGGCCCTCCAGGAGCGCATCCATGCCGCCATGCAGGTCCAGTCCCAACAGGCCGCGCCCGATGTGGACGCGGGCCTGAAGACGCTGATGCAGCGCATCGAACTCGATGCCCTGTGCGATCAACCCGCCCCCCGCGCCACACCCGCCGCCGCACCCCGGCGCCGCTTCGGGCGTGCCACGTATGCGCTGGCCGCCATCGCCCTGCTCCAGACGGCCGCACTGGCCCTCGTCGGCCATCGGATGGCGGCGGAGCAGGATGCATCGCCCTACCAGACCCTCAGCAGCCCCCCCCAGGCGGTCGCGGCGCACGATGCCCTCGCCCATAGCACCATCCGGGTCGTACCCGATGGCCAGACCACCCTGGCCGACTGGAACGCCGCGCTGACCACGCTCGGCTTGCAGGTGGTCAGCGGCCCGAATGCGATGGGCGCCTATGCGGTCATGGCATCGCCGGGCACGTCCGGCGAGCAGGTGGTCGAGCGGCTGCGCGCCACGCCCGGCATGCGACTGGTCGAACCCATGGGAAGCGCACCGTGAGGGCCTTGCCATGGATTGCTTCGGTCGCGCTCGCGGGACTTCTGCTGGGCTGCTCGAATCTGGAGCAGAACCCTTCCGCCCGGAATCCAGGCACCGGAGCTGCCACCGCCGCTGCCGATGGAGACGCTGAGGCCCGCATGCGGGACGGCAGCGAACGCTACATCATCGTCGCGGTCGCCAATCCCCTGGAGCGCGTACCGGGGCGCGCCGGCACCAGCCTGTCGAGCTACGGCGCGCCTCCCCGGTACACCACGGGTGTGCGAGCCGCGCGGCTGGTCGATGCCATCGCCCGGGACTATGGATTACGGGAGGCCACCGCGTGGCCCATCCCCACCTTGAACGTTCACTGCATCGTCTTTGAAATCGGCACGGGCGCCTCGCGGGCAGAGGTCCTGGCGGCGTTGTCGCAGGACTCCCGCGTGCAACTGGCGCAGCCCCTGCAGGATTTCTCGGTCCAATCCGATCCGCCCTCCGCCGCCGGAGTCGCCTACAACGACCCCTACATGCCGCTGCAGCGCGGCTTCATCGACATGGCGGCGGCGCAGGCGCATCGGCTCACCACCGGCAAGGGCGCCCATGTCGCGGTCATCGACACGGGCGCGCAGACCGATCACCCCGACCTCCAGGGCCGCATCGGCGCCAGCTACAACCTCGTGGACGAAGACTCCCAGGTCTTTCAGAAGGACCGCCACGGCACGCAGGTGCTCGGCATCATGGCCGCCGCCGGCAACAATCTCCAGGGGATCGTGGGCCTGGCGCCGGAAGCACGCTTCAGCCTCTACAAGGCCTGCTGGTACCCCGCCACGTCACCCGGCACCGGTGCGCGCTGCAATTCGTTCACGCTGGCAAAAGCGCTTGTTGCCGTGATGTCGTCCAACGCCCGCACGATCAACCTGAGCCTCGGCGGACCGAACGACGCCCTGCTCACCCAATTGCTGGGCCAGCTGATCGCGCAAGGCAGGATCGTGGTGACGGCACTCCCCCCCAGCGGGCAGCGCACGGGGTTCCCCGCCGGCGTGCCCGGCGTGATCGCCGTGGAAGCCGCCGGAAACCCCAAGGGTCCGCTCGCGGAGGGCGTGCTCGTCGCACCCGGCAAGGACGTCCTGACCTTACAGCCCGAGGGCCGCTACGACTTCGCTTCGGGCTCCTCCATGGCCGCGGCCCACGTGAGCGGCATCGTGGCGCTGCTGCAATCCGCGGCCCCCCATCTGGATCGCAGCGCGATCGAAGAGCTGCTGCAACGCAGCGAGACGGCGGACAACAAACCCTTCATGGTCAATGCGGAGCGGGCTCTAGCCACCGCCATGCCACGCGACCACCGGCTGGCCGGGCGCTGAAACGCCCATGGGCCGCAGGCGTCCACCACGCCAGCGTAACCCGCCGCATGCCCGCGACTCCCGCACCCACCACCCGCGCCACCACCATCGGGCTGGCCGTGAACGGGGTTCGGCGATTTCTCATTGACCGCTCCTCGCGCCGTCCGTGTGCATGAGGATTTTCTCGCCTGTCTTTCGTCGCTCCCTCGATCCGAAGCGAGCACAAGGCCAGGCACGCCATGGTGGCGCGGAATTTCCTCGTGCAATTGAGAAACTCAATCAGGCCGATCAATGAATTCTTGCGAATCATGGAAAACCGCAACGAGAAAGAAAAGCACTTACACGGTAATTCAAACGGTTAGCGGCGACAGCCTTCAATCACCATGCTCCTCAAAAACGCACTCGTCTTTCTCCATCTGCTCGCAATGGCTTTGTTGCACAAATCAGTTCGAAGACGGCATAGCCCCAACCCCAGACGGATTTATGCCATGGCGGCCACCAGAACGGTTTGAGGACGACCGATCTGGCTGAAGCGGTTGAGTACGGCCACGCGGACATGCAACTCCACCACCTGATGCTCGAACGTGCGCGCCGTCACCCGTTCGCCCAGTCGCTTGAAGCAGTGCATCTTCGTCTCGACAAGGCTGCGCCGGTGGTAGCCGCTCCACTTCTTCCAGACGCTGCGGCCCAAACGCTGGCACGCCCGGATGGCTTCGTTGCGCTGCTCCGATCCCGGACTCGGCTTCT
>NZ_QLTA01000106.1 GCF_003269065.1 Paracidovorax anthurii | reverse complement strand
CGTGCCCCTGGCCAAGCTGGAATCGGAGTGGAAGGGCGAGAAAACCAGGGATTCAGAGCCAAAACCCCTCCATGTCGCCGAGACTGCTGGAGAGTCTGCTACGGAAGATGTAGCAGAACAAAAGCCGAAGGACTTCGCCACCTACTACTACCACTGCGACCAGATCGGCGCGCCGCAGGAGTTGACCGACGAGGCTGGCCGCATCGTCTGGGCGGCAAGCTACAAGGTCTGGGGGGAAACGCGGGCGCTGCAGGTGCTCAGGACCGGCACGGACGATGCAGCGGTCTTCACGCAGGCGGAACGATCGCTGGCCCTAGCAGCCCAGGGCGACATCCAGGCACTGTCGTTCGTCGAGCAACCCCTGCTCTTCCAGGGGCAGTACTTCGATGCTGAAACCGACTTGCATTACAACCGCTTCCGGTATTACGACCCTGTGACCGGGCGGTTTATTCATCAGGATCCAGTTGGCTTACTCGGGGGGATTAATCTTTTTAACTATGGTCCTAATTCAACATCTTGGATCGACCCTTCTGGGCTAGCGCCTCGGCGTCCGCAAGCAAATGCGCCCACGCACTCCAGCCGCACTCATGTGGGGCGTGTTAATGGGAATAGACCCAGAAATCATTGCTTTGCTGGCAAAACAATGACCGGTAAAGATTTACCAGAAAATGTCAGAGGCAAATACCCCCACGGCGTTCCTTTCAACATGCGTGGATACCCAGATTTCTCAAGATATGCAGCCAAAAAAGTCGACGTTGGTTCATTCACAACTGATTACAAGGACTTTTCATCAGCGAACCAAGCAGCTTTTGGCAAAGGCAATCCATTCGGCGCATCCAGCAAGATAACAATGAATGGCCAAGAGTACACTTGGCATCACACAGAACATGATGGAAAGATTCAACTCATCCCCAAGGATATTCATGATGCTGTGAAGCATACCGGTGGGGCGGCTGTTTGCAATACACGAGGTAAATAATATGAATATTCAATTAAAAAAGCTTGGTCTATCTGAAGAAGAAATGAAAGACCTGGAAAATCGCGGATTTGGAATACCCAAGAAAATGCAAAGAACAATGCTGGAGATGCATTCAACAGTGTTGCCACTAGACGAGCACGAAAATTATTTATTCAAACAATTCAATGTCCCCAAAGATTACAAGGAATTTCTGCTAGAAAATAATGGAGGAATTCCTATCGAAAATGTATTCAAAACAATAAGCAACGAGAGGGTTGTCAATTGCTTCCTGGCATTAATGGCTCCAAGAGGATTTGAGGACAGCATCGGAAAATATTTAGAAAAATATAAAGATAGAATCCCCGAAAATCTACTTCCTATTGCTTCTGCGGGAAGCAGTGATCTTGTGTTAGTTGGCGCCAATGGACTAGATGGAGTATATTATTGGGATCACAATTTAGAGTCAGATGAAGACGATGCTTCAAATTATTATGAAAATATAGAAAAGGTTGCGAATAGTTTTTCAGAATTTCTTCATCTACTACATGATCCAGAAAAATGATACCAATTCCCAATCGGAATATGTAAATAGCTTTAATTGAGGCGGAGTTTCGTTGCGCAAAATGAAATTGGCGCGGGCGGGCGGGTGGTGCGCACCTGGACCGACGAGCCCGGCCTGCTCGACACCCGCTTCGACTACGACCTGGGCCGGCGCACCACCCACGTCACCGACGCCCTGGGCCGGCGCAGCAGCTACGAGTACAACGCCCTCCACGAGGTCATCGCCATCACCGAGCCCGGCCCCGATGGCCAGCCCCTGCGCACCGAAACCCGCATCGATGCCGCCGGCAACCCCGAGGAGGCCCGCGATGCGCTGGGCCGCGCCACGCGCTGGCAGTTCGACGCCCGGGGCAACCTGCGCTCGGTCACCGACGCGGCCGGCGCCACCACGCGCATCGCCTACGGTCTGCTGGATCTGCCGGTGGAGATCACCGACACGCTGGGCCACGTCTGGCGCCAGGCCTACGACGAGCGCGGCAACCTCGCCGAGCGCCTGGACCCGCTGGGCCACGCCACGCGCTGGCGACATGACGCCCGCGGCCTGCCCGTGGCGATCGAGGACGCGCACGGCCGGGCCCGCCGCCTGCTCTGGGACGATGCCGGCCAGCTCATCGCCTATACCGACTGCTCCGGCCAGACCACGCGCTACGCCTGGGACACCCTGGGCAACCTGCTCTCGGCCACCGACGCCCTGGGCCAGATCACCCACTACCGCCACGACGCCCTGGGCCGCCTGCGCGAGGCGCGCTCGGCCGATGGCGCCGAGCACCGCTACGACTACGACGCCCAGGGCAACCTCACCGCCTACACCGACCCACAGGGCGCCACCACGCGCTACGCCTACAACGGCCTGGACCAGCCCACCCTGCGCCAGGACGCCCTGGGCGGCACGCTGCGCTACCGCTACGACGCCGTGGGCCGCCTCGTGGCGCTGGAGAACGAGAACGGCGCCCTCACCCAGTTCACCTACGACACGGCCGACAACCTCATCCAGGAGGTGGGCTTCGACGGCCGCATCCAGCGCTACCGCTACAACGCCGCCGGCGAACTGGCCGAGCTGCACGAGCGCGATGCCAACCTGCCGCCGGACACGCCCTACGACCCCGCACCCGGCGCCCCGCTCCCAAAGCGCACCGTCTTCCGCCGCGACGCGCTGGGCCGGCTCGTGGCCAAGGTGCACCTGGGCTCGGACGGCCTGGAAAGCTCCGGCACCGACATCACCACCTACGGCTACGACCCGCTCGGGCGCATGCTGCATGCGGGCAACGCGGATGCCCGCGTGCGCTTCGCCTACGACCCGCTCTCGCGTCTCGTGGAGGAGGTGCAGGAGCATCTGGCGCCCGGTGGCGATTCCGCACTCGGGCGCTACACCTACCGCCATGCCTACGACGCCCTGGGCAACCGCATCGCCTCCACCCTGCCCGGTGGCCGGCAAGTGCAGTGGCTCCACTACGGCTCGGGCCACCTGCACCAGATCCGCGTGGACGGCCACGTGCTCTCCGACATCGAGCGCGATGCACTCCACCAGGAGGTCCACCGTACCCAGGGCGCGCTCGCCAGCCAGTACGGCTGGGACCCCATGGGCCGCCTTGCGGCGCACAAGGTCGCGCGCCAGCAGTCCCTGCAGGGGCAACCCGGCAGGCCATCGCCCGAGGCCCTGTGGGACCGTGGGGAGCGTTCTGCGCAGGCCCTGCCCGCCTTGCAGAACCTGCCTACCGGTGAGCGCATCGCCCGCCATTACCGCTACGACCCCACCGGCAACCTCATCGCCACCCGCGACGGCCTGCGCGGCGAGAGCCACTACCGCTACGACCCCCTGGGCCGCATTCTCGCCGCCCAGCGCAGCAGCACCGGAAAAGGCCAGCAACCAGTCGAGCGCGAGTCCTTCGCCTTCGACCCCGCCAGCAACCTGCTCAACCCCAACCGCGGCGGAGACCAATCCAGCGGCGGCGTCAGCGGCGAGCGCGAGCGCGTCACCACCAACCGCCTCACCGTCTACCAGGACCTGCGCTTCGCCTACGACCTGCACGGCAACATCACCGAGCGGCGCATCGGCTGGCACACCGTGCAAAGGTACCGCTACAGCCCCGAGCACCAGATCGTGGAAGCCCGGGTCATCCGCTACCGGGACAGGCCCGGCGAGGGCAAGGAGCAGCCTGCTGCCACCGAGCAGGTCACCCGCTACCGCTATGACGCCCTGGGCCGGCGCATCGACAAGCACGATGCCTTTGGCCGCACCAGCTTCCTCTACGACGGCGATCTGCTCGCAGGCGAACTGCGGGGCAGCAAGCTGTCGGAGTACCTCTACGAGCCCGACAGCTTCGTGCCCCTGGCCAAGCTGGAATCGGAGTGGAAGGGCGAGAAAACCAGGGATTCAGAGCCAAAACCCCTCCATGTCGCCGAGACTGCTGGAGAGTTTGCTACGGAAGATGTAGCAGAACAAAAGCCCAAGGACTTCACCACCTACTACTACCACTGCGACCAGATCGGCGCGCCGCAGGAGTTGACCGACGAGGCTGGCCGCATCGTCTGGGCGGCCAGCTACAAGGTCTGGGGGGAGACGCGGGCACTGCAGGTGCTCAGGACCGGCACGGACGATACGGCCGTCTTCACCCAGGCGGAACGATCTCTCACCCTAGCAGCCCAGGGCGACATTCAGGCCCTCTCCTTCGTCGAGCAACCCCTCCGATTCCAGGGGCAGTACTTCGATGGCGAAACCGGGTTGCATTACAACCGCTTCCGATACTACGACCCGGTGACCGGGCGGTTTGTGCATCAAGACCCTATTGGGCTGGAAGGGGGAGCTAATCTCTTTAGATATGGACCCAATCCAATTATTTGGATAGACCCACTCGGCCTTAAATATCGTTCAGGCACCCGATCTCCACATGTCGTATCAGGCAAAGACAAACCGAATAACTCCACGCAGCAGCTCTCAGAATGGCGAAGATCTGTCTGCATCCATGGAATCAAAGATGAAATGAAGAAATTCCTTGGAGATGAGTTTGTAAAAGTTGAAGAAGGAAAATGGCGAAGTATAGATGGCACGCGTCAATTCAGAGTGACACCTGGCGACTACTCTGGAGCACATGGCATGGGTAGTCCTAATGTCCCCAACACTCCTCACGTGCATTTTGAATTTCTCAGTCCAAAAACTGACAAAAAGGGTAATCCCACTGGCAACTTCACTGTTACAAAGAATGTTCACGTACCAATAAAGAGGTGCCCTTGATTAAATATTGGCTAGGCCCTCATAGCAAAAAAGAACTATCCATATCATTCGATCAAGATAGCGCGAATGATTTCATCAGAGCACTTATAAAATTAAAAGGAAACAGACAACCCAATTCGGCCCCAGCAATCTACAAGAAAGCAGCCACTGAAATTAACTCAGAGATATACATGAGCCTTACCGACGACGAGGCTCTTGAATTCATTGAAATCAGAGATAATCGCGTTCATATCGAATTTTCAGACGAATCCATTGAGTATGCAATTTTTAAAATCAGCAACTTCCTGAAAGAAGGAGATTTCTCGCCTGCAGAATATTATTCATTCTCAGCAAAAAAAGAAAAAGGCAACATACAAATCTACTTCATCAAAGCATCCTAATAAATCTACTGCCCCACCAAGGCAAGTAAAGCTGCGCGGCATTAGGTCTTACTAGGCGATCGAGGGCGTAAGCGGCAGTACCAGCCATCAGTTCACCGCGTATATCGGCTAGTGTTTGGGTCGCATTACACAGCAGTCTCAAATCCAAGGCGCAATATCCGAACCTCAGGAGCTTTCACTGCGGAGCACCTGCCTCTTGCAATCACAGAGCTGGCTCGTGGCCGCCATCACCCCCGAAGGCACACCCGAGGCAGCGCGCGAAGCCCCCTCCCCTTCGACGCCACCGATCGAATGGCATACCGTAAAGCGCCTACCGCTACAGCCCAGAACACTAGATCGTGGAAGCCCGAGTCATCCGCTACCGGGGCAGGCCCGGCGAGGGCAAGGAGCAGCCTGCGGCCACGGAGCAGGTCACCCGCTACCGCTATGACGCCCTGGGCCGGCGCATCGACAAGCACGATGCCTTCAGACGCACGAGCTTCCTCTACGACGGCGATCTGCTCACCGGTGAACTGCGGGACAGCAGGCTGTCGGAATACCTCTACGAGCCTGACAGCTTCGTGCCCCTGGCCAAGCTGGAATCGGAGTGGAAGGGCGAGAAAACCAGGGATTCAGAGCCAAAACCCCTCCATGTCGCCGAGACTGC
>NZ_QLTA01000105.1 GCF_003269065.1 Paracidovorax anthurii | reverse complement strand
AGAACGCCCGCCACTGGAAGAAGCCGAGTCCGGGATCGGAGCAGCGCAACGAAGCCATCCGGGCGTGCCAGCGTTTGGGCCGCAGCGTCTGGAAGAAGTGGAGCGGCTACCACCGGCGCAGCCTTGTCGAGACGAAGATGCACTGCTTCAAGCGACTGGGCGAACGGGTGACGGCGCGCACGTTCGAGCATCAGGTGGTGGAGTTGCATGTCCGCGTGGCCGTACTCAACCGCTTCAGCCAGATCGGTCGTCCTCAAACCGTTCTGGTGGCCGCCATGGCATAAATCCGTCTGGGGTTGGGGCTATGCCGTCTTCGAACTGATTTGTGCAACAAAGCCGTCCCAATGGATCAATCCAACCCATAGGATCCGTCGGGTAGTTGAATTTGTTCACCCCACCTAACAACCCAATCGGATCCTGCGTCACATACTGCCCCACCCCCGGGTCGTAATACCGGAACCGGTTGTAGTGCAGCCCGGTCTCGGCGTCGAGTTGCTGCCCCTGGAAGCGGATGTCCTGCCCGATGCCATGCGGGTCGTACTCCTCGCGAATGGCGCCCCAGGCGTGGTGGGTGGCGGCCCAGGTGACGAGGCCGGCCTGGGGGCCATTGGCGTCCACCAGGGCGATGGGGGTGCCCAGGTGGTCGCAGAGGATGTGGCGGATGCGGGTGGCTTCGGTCCGGGCGGAGGTGGCCTGCCGGCTGCGCACTTCGTCCAGGCCGGCGGCCAGCAGGGCGCCCACTTCGGCAGGCAGTTGTCGCGTGGCCGGGGCGGGGCTGCCAGGAGCGATGGCCGCGCTCAGGGTGTTTTCCAGCAAATCGCGCTGCGAGCGGGACAGGGCGTTGAAGAAATCCCGGGCCGTCGCGGCAGCATTCACATCCGCGTCTTCCTCGCTGTCCGGTGCCAGCAGTGCCTGCAGGGCCGACGGAATGGCCTTGCCGCGTTCCAGGCGCAGCAGGGGCACGAAGGAGTGCGGCTCGTAGAGCGTGTGCAGTAGCCCGCCAGGGCCTTCGGTGTGCACGAGGCGGTCGCCGTCCCATCCGGCATGGGTGGTGGTGCCCTGCTGGCTGGCCTGGTCGTACACGGTCTTGGCCAGCCGCCGCCCGAAGGCGTCGTAGCGGTAGCGGGCCAGCAGGCACCAGGGGCTGGCCGCACTCTCGCGCTGCCAGACCTCGCGCAACTGGTGCAGCGCGTCGTAGCGCAGGCGCCGGGCGCGCCCGCCTGGCAGCAGCGCCAGCGTGCGGTTGCCGAAGGCGTCGTAGCGGTAGTGGGTGGTGCCGGCCGCGTTGCCGCGGCCCTCGGGCGCGGTGCTCCAGCCGATGCGGTTGCCGGGCCAGTGCGTGACGGTGCCCGGGCCCTCGCCCGCAGGCGTGCCCCCGCTCAGCAGGTCGAAGTTCGTGTCGCGCAGGTTCTCGCGCACCTGCTGCGCCCAGTCCTGCCGCTGCCGCTGCCGGTCCGCGTGCGGAGCCTGTGCCCGGGCATCCGCCGGTGCCGGCAGGCGGTTGCCGGCCGCATCGAGCGCCCAGTGCTCCTGCGCCGCGTCTGCCTGCGTGGCGCGCTGCAGCCCGGTCAGGCGCTGCCAGGCGTCGTAGCCGTAGCGGGTGGCCTCGCCGGGCGTGCGCACGCCCACGAGCTGGCCGAGGGGGTCGTAGTCGTAGCGGCGCTGCGCAAGGGTGGCGAGCGGGCCCAGGGCCGGGGCGATGCGGCCGGAGGCGGCTGCGGCATGGGCATGGGTTTCCGCGGGGGCATGGCGCAGGCCGCGCCAGTCCTGGTGGAGCATGCGGCCCATGGGGGCCAGGCGCCGGGCGTGGATGATGGCCTGAAGGTCGGCATGCGCGGCGGGGGCCTCGTCGTTCTCTCCGAGGATGCGCAGCGTGCGGCCCACCTCGCGGTGCAGGCCGTCGCGCTCCCAGTCCACCAGCGCATCGCCGTCCAGCAGCAGGCCGTGCACGTGGCCGGAGCCATAGGCGAGCCACTGCAGCGTGCCCAGGCCCTGCGCCCGGGTGGCGGTGCGCTGGCCCAGGGGGCCGAGCGTGTGGGCGATGGTGTGCTCGAACTCCACGGGCGGCTCGCCGCCCATGGGCTCGCTGCCGACTTTGCTGTAGAGGGTCTGCGTCTCGCCGCAGGCGCGGCCCAGGCCGTCGCGCGCCAGGGCGACGCGGCTGTCCAGTGCCAGCCGGTGGGCCTGCAGGGTGGCGGCCACTTCGGCCAGGGCCGGATCGCCGGGCCGGTCCAGCAGCGCCAGCAGGGGCTGCGTGTCCAGCGCCAGCCAGTGTGCGGACAGGCTGGGGACGCGGGAGCCCAGCGCGGCGGAGCGGCCCAGGGCGCCGGCCTGCATCGGTTCGTGCGTGTGCGGCAGGCGGCCCTGCCAGGTGCGGACCGAGGCCAGTGCGCCGGAGGGGGCGCGGTCGAAGCGGTGGATTTGCAGCAGCGCATCGCCGTCGTGTTCCCACGCCGCAACAGGCCCCGTGTCCTGCTCCCCCGCCGGCAGGCGGGCCAGCACGCGCGCCACGAGCCGCCCGCGCAGGTCGTAGTGCAGGCGCGAGCGCACGGCATCGCCCGGCGTGCTGCCGGGCGTGCCGCTCTCTGCCGAAGGGCGGTGCCCCGGGCCCTGGCCGTCGCTCGTCTGCACGAGCTGGCCCGCCGCGTCATGGCCGAAGACCTGGCTGCGGCCATCGAAGCCCACCTCCTGCACGAGCCGGTCGGCCGCGTCGTGCACGAAGCGCGTCGCCTCGCCGTTCTCGTTGACCAGCTCCACGAGCCGGCCGGCGGTGTCGTAGCGCAGCTGCACGCCCCGGCCCGCCTGGGCCTGCTCGATCACGCGGCCCCAGAGGTCATGCCGATAGGTCACCGTGGTGCTGGTGCCCGCCGCCTCGCCCGCGCTTTCCAGGACGTCGTGTGTGCCGTGGGTGATCGCTGCAAGCAAGCCACCCTGCGCCCAGCGGTAGCGCACCGCCGTGTTGCCGGGGTACTGCACTCCTATCAGGCGCAGGGCGCCGTGCGCGAGCGCATGGCGGTAGTGCGTGCGCTGGCCCAGGGCATCCACCTCTTCGAGCAGCTCGCCCCAGGCACCGCGGCGCAGGCTGTGGCTGCGCCCGGAGCAGTCGGTGCGCCGCGCGAGCTGGCCGCAGGCGTCATAGGCGAATTCGCTGCGCCCGCCCTGCGCGTCGACCACGGCCACCGGCTGGTCGCACCACGGCAGGGCGCTGGGCGCGAAGCGGCCATCGGCCTGGGGCTGGGCGTATTCGAGGCGGGTGACCAGTGCCCGGGCCTCGGTCTCCGCCCCGGGTTCGGCGCCCTCGCTGCCGGCCGGCAGCACGGCCACTTCCACCAGCCGCCCCCAGGCGTCGTAGCGGTAGCGTGTGCTCAGGCCCGCGGCGTCCCGGCTCTGCAGCAGCAGGCCGTCCTGGGCGGAGCCGTCCTCGCCCCAGCGCTGCTCGGGGCCGCTGCGGCCGTCCGGGTGCTGCACGCCCAGCAGGCGGCCCGCGCCGTCGTGGCGCCACCAGGTGGTGCGCCCCAGCGCGTCGGTGGCGGCGATGCGCCGCCCGGCGCTGTCGTGGCGCCAGCGCTGCTCGGCGCCATCGGGGCCCACGAGCCGCACGAGGCGCTTGAGCCCGCCTTCGCCCTCGAAGTGGTATTCGGTGGTGCGCCCCAGGCTGTCGTGCACGAGGGTCCGGCTGACCGGCGGCGTGGCCGGCGCGCTGTCTGGCGGTGGCGGGTCGAGGTAATCGAAGCGGTAGGAGAGCCCCTCTTCGTTGTGCTGCTCGACCACGCGGGCGCCGGGGCGCGGCGGCTGCCGGCTCTGCGGTGCCTGGTCCTCGTAGACGTAGCGGTGCCAGGGCCCCTGGCGCACGCGGTGGGCGGTCATGCGGTGCAGGCCGTCGTAGCCGAAGCACCGCAGGAGGGTGCCGTCCTGCCCGAGCACTTCGGCCAGGTTGCCGGCCGTGTCGTAGCGGTAGCGCACCAGGGGCTGGGCTGGCGCGGCGCCGGGCACGGCGCCCGGGCCGTTCGCGGGGGCGGTGCAGTCCACGCCGATGAGCCGCACGCCGTCGTCCGGGCCCAGCAGCGGGTGGGCGCTGGCGGGGACTGGGGTTCCGGCCGCACCGGCAGCGGTGGGCTCGGGCGCGATGCGCTCGTAGAGCAGGGCGTAGCTGCGCCCGCTGCCATCGGTGATGCGCACGATGCGGCCCTGCTGCGGCCCGCTCTCGCCGCGGGTGTAGCGCTGGCTGCGGCCGAAGCGGTCGCGCACCTCGTGCAGCACATGGGTCCCCGACACGGCGGTCTTGTTCGCCGCCGGCAGGAAGATCCAGGCCGGGGCGGGGGCCCCCGTGCCCGGCGTGGCGATCACGCAGGCGGGGTCCGCGCGCAGGTGCAGGGGCAGGTGCGCCCAGCGCGGCTGCAGCGTCCAGGGCCGCAGCTCGGGGGCCACCGTGCCCGATGCGCCAATCGCGGGCTGGCCAGGGGGAGCTTCTTCCTGCACCGTGCCGCCGCCGCGCAGCAGCCACAGGTTCTCGCTGGCGCTGTAGAGCGCCTGGCCGGGCTCCAGGGGCTCCTCGAACGTGATGGCCCGCCCCGATGCGTCGAAGAGCACGGTGCGCTCACCGGCACATTCCAGGCGCAGTTCCATCGGCAGCTTCCAGCCGTGGCCCAGCAGCCCGCAGGCCGAGCCGTGCTCGGTGTTCACATAGCTGCTGTAGACGCGCTGCCATACCAGCGCCATCGGCCCGGGCAGGGCGAAGTCGAGATCGTCACCGCCGGTGAGCACTTTGGCGCCCAGCGACGGGTTCACGGGGCTGCCCACGGCCATGCCGCCCGGGCACTCGGAGCAGGCCACGCCGCCGGCCGAGCCGATCAGCACGGTGGCCGAGCCCTGCACGATGGGCCCGCCTTTCTTGGTCAAGTCGCCCTGGCGGGCCGCGGGTTTGCCGCTCATGTGTTTTCCCTCTGATCTTGGTTTTGGCGGGCGGCGGAATGCGCTGGGCTATTCCGCCGCCGCGGGTGGTGTGCGCGTGGCAAGGCGGTGGGTCTTTCTCCGCCGTGCTGTGCTGTGCGCTCCAGGCGCCCGCGCAGGATGCGCTTCGCTGCTAGCAGTTGAGCTTGTCGAGCGAGGAGAGCACTTCGATGAGCGCGGGCGTGAGCCGCACGGTGCTGGAGCCGCAGCGCAGCGTGATCTCGTCGCCGGCCTCCAGCGTGATGGCCTTGGCTTTCACCGCCAGGGCACCGGTCACCTCCAGGCTGTCGGCGCCGCCCACGCTCGCCTGGCGGTCCGAGCCCACGGAGAGCGAGTCCTTGCCGCCCACCGTGCGGCTCCAGTTCGCGCCCACCAGGTCGTTGCGCACGCCGCCGATGTTCACGCTGTAGGCCAGGCCGATGTTCATCATCTTGGCCATGCCGACGTTCTGCATGGCCACCATGCCCACGGTCTCGGTCTTCATCTTGCCGACCTGGATGGTCCAGTTGCTGCCGATCTGGACCTTCTCGTTCTTGCCGATGGTCTTGCTGCGGTTCTTGCCGATGTCGATGGTCTCGTCGATGCCGACGTCCTCGCGGCGGTTGTCGCCGATGCTGATCTTCTCGTCGTGGTCCACGCGCTCGGTGCGGTTGGAATGGATGGTGATGGTTTCGTCGCCATCGACCTCCTCGGTGCGCCAGCCGTGCACGGTGATCTTCTCGTTGCGATCGACGGTCTCGGTGCGGTCGCGGTGGATCACGCTGGTCTCGTCGCGGTCGATGGTCTTGCGCCGGTCCTGGCCGACCCACTTGTCCTCGTCGTTCTCGACCTCGGTGAGCTGGTCCTTCTGCGCGTGCAGCCAGAGCTGCTCGGCGCCTTTCTTGTCCTCGAAGCGCAGCGCGTTGGCATCGCCCGCGCCGTTCTTCATGCCATCGCCGAAGGCGCCGCCCTTGCTCGACTTGGTCTTGATGCCCGACTGCGTGGCGTTGCCCGGCAGCTCCCAGGGCGGCATGTTCGCCGCGTTGTAGACGCAGCCCAGGATGATCGGGTAGTCCGGGTCGCCGTTGAGGAAGTCCACGATCACTTCCATGCCGATGCGCGGCGTGAACACCGCCCCGAAGCCCGGGCCGGCCCAGCTGGTGGACACGCGCACCCAGCAGCTGGAGTGCTCGTCCATGGCTCCGATGCGGTCCCAGTGGAACTGCACCTTCACGCGCCCGTACTCGTCGGTCCAGATCTCCTCGCCCGCGGGGCCCACGACCACCGCCGTCTGCGGGCCCGTGGTGCGCGGGCGCGGCGTGCTCAGCTGCGGGCGGTAGGGCAGCGAGGTGGGGTGCACCTGCATGCTGAACTTCTGCACCGAGCCGCCCTGGGTCTGCCCCACGCCGCCCGTGCCCTGCGAGGCCTGCACGTTCTCTTCCAGCCGGTAGCGCACCGAGGTGACGAGGTACTGCCGGTTCTGGTCGCCGCGCGGGTAGTTCTCCAGCGCGATGGTGTAGCCCGGGGCGATGCTGCGCTTGTTGAGCTCGGCGCGGGCGCGCTCGCGCGCGGCCAGGCCTTCCTCCATGTGCAGGCGGGTGTAGGTTTCGCCGTCGGCGAACTCGGTGTAGCCGCCCGGCCACTCGTAGCGCTCGTAGCCGTCGTGGCTGTGCCCGGGGGGCGACTGGCGCATCTCCGAGAGGTCGGCGCGGGGCTTCTTGAAGTCGTAGTCGTCCAGGTAGGCGCGCCCCGG
>NZ_QLTA01000104.1 GCF_003269065.1 Paracidovorax anthurii | reverse complement strand
CCGGCACCGGCCAGTCCAGCTTGGCCAGCCGCAGCAGGCTGTCCACCATGCCCAGCGCCTGCCGCAGGGGCTGGCCGAACAGGCACTTGATGCTCAAGCAAAACTGGATGGCTGCGTCCGAGAACGTCGGGCTGCGCCCGCGCTTGCCGTTCGGCTTGCCAAGCCACTGCATGCCTTCATCCAGCCACATCGTCAACGATCCTCGCGCCTTCAGCGCTGCGTTGTAGGCTTTCCAGTTCGTCGTGCGGTACTTGGTCCGCCTCTCGCTCTTTGCTTCCGTCACGCCTTCAGTCTACCGGTGTGGCCGGGGTGATTTGTGCAACAAAGCCGTGGCGATGCATGCAGGAAAAATATGCTCCATGCCGCCGTATTCATTGAATAGTTAGCTATAAAAAACATAGCAATCGATTTTCACTCCGTGCTGCCAGGCGCATCAGCCCGCCGGAGAAGCCAGGAACTCCGTGAAAACTGCTCCATGCCGCCGTATTTGCTCGATTTATTGCTACACAAAAGATAGCATCGTCCAGGTCGGCAGCCACCGAAACCAAAGGGAAGACACATGAGCGGCAAACCCGCGGCCCGGCAGGGCGACATGACCAAAACGGGCGGGCCCATCGTGCAGGGCTCGGCCACCGTGCTGATCGGCTCGGCCGGCGGCGTGGCCTGTTCGGAGTGCCCGGGCGGCATGGCCGTGGGCAACCCCGTGAACCCGTCGCTGGGTGCCAAGGTGCTCTCCAGTGGGGACGACCTGGACTTCGCCCTGCCCGGGCCAATGCCGCTGGTGTGGCAGCGCGTCTACAGCAGCTATGTGAATACCGAACACGGCTCGGCCTGCGGGCTGCTGGGCCACGGCTGGAAGCTGCCGATGGAGGCGGCACTGCGCCTGGAGACCGAGCGCGCGGTGCTGCTGGACGCAGCCGGCCGGGCCATCACGTTCGATGACCCCCTGGAGCCCGGCGAGGCCCTCTACAGCGCCAGCGAGGACGTGTGGCTGCTGCGCGGCGGCGGCGCCCACGCAGGGGCCGCGCCCGAAGGGGCGGCCAGCCCGAACCACGGCGCTTCCGCGGAAGAACTGCGCCCCTGGGCATGGCAGCCGCGCTGGGCCCATGTGCCC
Source organism: Paracidovorax anthurii (assembly GCF_003269065.1). Taxonomy (GTDB): domain Bacteria; phylum Pseudomonadota; class Gammaproteobacteria; order Burkholderiales; family Burkholderiaceae_C; genus Paracidovorax; species Paracidovorax anthurii. Next base: position 5,683 of record NZ_QLTA01000104.1, on the reverse strand, counting down.
GCGCACCTGCGAGCCGACTCGCGCTGCGTGGTCGCCGCCTCGGGCGCGTCGCCCACGGCCTGGGTATTTCTGCCGGCCTCGCACGGGCCAGGAAGCCACGCGCTTCACGAGGTGCTGGACCGCTTCGGCCGCAGCCAGCGTTACCACTGGGGCGAAAGCGGACCGGAGCAAGGCCGCCTCGTGGCCATCACCGACGGCAGCGAGCGCCGATACAGGCTGCACTATGAGCGCATCGCCCCGGACGACACCGCGGCGGCCACGGCGCATCCGCTGCTGGGGCCGGACGACGGCGTGCGGCTGGCCGGCGTGGACTGCACGGCCAACCCGCACGATCCGGCCCAGGTGCCCGGCGCCGCGGCGCGCACACAACCGCTGGTGCGCTACCGCTACGACGCGGCGGGCAATTTGGCCGAAGTGCTGGGCCAGGATGGCGCCGTTCTGCGCCGCTTCGGCTACGACCTCGTGCACCGCATGACGAGCCACCGCGTGCGCCACGGGCCGCTGCACCGCTATGTGTACGAAGATGCGGGCACGGGCCACGGCCCGGGCACGGCGCCGCGCCCGGGAGCGCGCGTGATCGAGCAGCACAACGAGGAAGGGCTGTCGTACTTCTTCGATTACCGCGATCCGCCGCCCCGCACCGCGCAGGAGCAGGCGAGTGGCGCGCCCGTGGCAAGCTGCACCGTCGTGCTTGACAGCCTGGGGCGGACGACCGAATACCACTTCGAGGGCGAAGGCGGGCTCAAGCGCCTCATGCGGCTCGTGGGGCCCGATGGCGCCGTCCAGAGCTACCGCTACGACAGCGCCGGCCGGCGCGTGGCCGCCACCGACGCGCTCGGGCGCACCACCTGGTGGCGCCATGACGGCGCGGGGCGCCTGCTGGGGGTGCAGTACCCGGATGGCGCCAGCCTGCAGCAGCGCTGGGGCGAAATGGGCAGCGCGCAGGACGGCCTGCTGCTGGAGAGCACCGATGCGACAGGGAGGCGCGTGCTCTACCGCTACGACGCCTGGGGCCGGCTGCTGGAAGTGGCACTGACCGTGGCGTCGCAGGGCCATGCCCAGGACGGTGCAGGAGCCGGCATGGGCATGGCGGCATCGACGCTCGCCACCCGCTTCGAGTACGCGCAGCCGCAGCCCGATGGCCGCTTCGCCGCGCACGAGATGGCGTGGTGCGACAAGCCCGTGACGGTGATCGATGCCCAGGGCGGGCGCAAGTCGCTGGCCTACGACGGCTGCGGGCAGCTCTCGCGCCACACCGACTGCTCCGGCAGCAGCCGCTCCTGGCGGCGGGGCGCCTGGGGCGAACTGATCGAGGAAGTGGATGCGCTGGGCCACCGGACGCGCTACCACTACGCCACTGCGCAGGGCGCGCTGCGCCTGGTGGGCGTGGAGGCCCCGGGCAACGCGGCGATGCGCTACCGATGGTCGGCCAGCGGCGCGCTGGAGTCCATCACCCAGGGTACGCACGAGGTGCTGGAAGGAACGGGAGAGGCCGCAGGCACCAGCACCACCGTGACCTACCGGCACGACCTCTGGGGCCGCGTGGTCGAACAGGCCCAGGCGGGCCGCGGCGTGCAGATGCGCTACGACCTGGCCGGGCGCCTGCTGGAGCTGGTCAACGAGAACGGCGACGCGACACGCTTCGTACACGACATGGCCGACCGGCTCGTGCAGGAAGTGGGCTTCGACGGACGCAGCCTGGTGCACGGCTGGGATGCCGCCGGACAGCTGACGCATTCGATCGACGGCCACGCCGCGGGCCACCACCCGGGGCGTGCCGCCGGAGCCGGCACAGGAATGGGGGAAGTGGCCGAGCTGGGCGACGTTGTGCGTTCGCGCCAGCACTACGATCTGCGCGGGCGCCTGGTGGCGCGCGTGGTGGTGCGGCTGCCGGCCGTCGGAGGCGAGGCGCAGGCCCTGCTGCAAGTGCATGGCTTCGAGTACCCCCCCTCCGGCGTGCTGTCCATGGCCCGCGCATGGCAGGCGGATCTGCCGCTGCCACCTCTCCAACCCGGCGAAAAAACCGTCGGCCTGCCCGAGCGCTGGCTGGCGCTGGACACGCAGTTCCTGCGGGCCCTTCTCGAGCGGCCCGGCGAGCCTTCATTGGCGGCGCTGGCGGAGCAGCTCCAGGCCCACCGGTTGCGGCTGGACAGCCGGGTGTCGTTCGCGCGCGATGCCTTCGGCCGCGCCTGCGGCGAAACGCAGACGCTCTACCGCCAGGCCGGGCCGCAGGCCGCCGCGCGCAGCGCAGAACCGGCCGTGGAGTTCGAGCACACCATCTCCCACACGCTGGGGCCGCTGGGCCAGCGCACCGCCACGCACGCGCAGGGCCTGGGCATGCTGCAGTGGCTGGCCTACGGCCCCGGGCACGTGCATGGCCTGCTGCTGGAAGGCACGCCGCTGGTGGACTGGGAGCGCGACGGCATGCACCGCGAAGTGGGCCGCACGCTGCGCCTGGAGCGCCAGGCGGACGAAAGCGCGGACGGCACGGGCACTCCGGAGGCCATTCTCCATGCCCGGCAGCTCGACCCCGTGGGGCGGTTGCTGTACCAGGACTGGCGCGGCCTGCGCCACGCCCCGGAAGAGCCCGCGGTCCACGCCGCCCAGGTCCTGGGGCCGCTGGCCACACTCGCGCAGCGGCAGTACCGGTACGACACGCTGGGCCAGCTCGTAGGCATCCAGACGCCCGGAGAGGCCACCCGCTTCGGGTACGACGCCTGGCGGCGCCTCACCGGCCTGCAGCGCGCATCGCAGCGCGGGAAGGAGCACACGCAGGCGCATTGGCTCCTGGATGCGGCGGGCAACCGCCTGCCATCGCCCCCTGCAGGCGTGGCCGCGGGGCAGACCCCGCCGCAAGGCTGGGCGCAGCAGGTGCGGGAGAACCTGCACGACCCCGGCTTCGACCTGCTCCAGGCCACCGGCACGCCCGGTCAGGCGCCGGGCCCGGTCACCCGCTGGCCTGGCAACCGCATCGGATGGAGCGACGGAGAGAATGAATCCGGTACCACGCGCTACCGCTACGATGCCTTCGGCAACCGCGTGCAGGCACTGCGCGCGGACGGGCACGCGCAGCGCCTGCACTACGACGCGCTGCACCAGTTGCGCGAGGTGTGGGTGCGCAAGGAAACGGCAGGCGCCTGGCAGCGCACCGCCCGCTACCGCTACGACCCCTTCGGGCGCCGCATGGCCCGGACGGTGTTCGCGGCAGACCTGCCGCAGGCCAGCCCCGCCGTGGCCACGACCTATGCCGGCTGGGACGGCGACCGGCTGGTGCACACCGAGGCGTTCGACGGCATCCAGCACACGCTCTACGAGCCGGGCTCCTTCGTGCCGCTCCTGCGGCTCGACCGGCCGCAGGCCATCCCCTCGGCCCTGCAGGCGCTGCTGGCACCGGACGGAGACGAAGCAGACGACGGCGAACAGGCCACGGCAACGCTGTTCGCGGCACTGCCCCGCTCGCAGCGCGAGGCACTGGAGGCGGCATTGGAAAGCGCCACGGGCCCGGGCAGCGAGGCCCTTCTGGCACGCATGCAGGCGGGCCTGCCCGCCGAAGCGGGCGCACTGCTGGCCGCGGGCCTGCACGAGGCGCACGCCCGGCGCGAAGCCGCCACGCAGGCGGCCGCCACCCGCATCCGCCACATCCTTTGCGACCACGTGGGCACGCCCATCGCACTGGTGGACGCCAATGGACCGCATGCCGGCCTCGTCACCTGGGCGGCCACCCACCACGCCTGGGGCGCCCTGCGCGAGGAGTACAACCCGCACCGGATCGCGCAGAACATCCGGTTCCAGGGGCAGCAATTCGACGAAGAAACCGGAATGCACTACAACCGCTTCCGGTACTACGACCCCCACCTCGGGCAATACCTTTCTCAGGACCCCATCGGGTTGCTGGGCGGGATCCACAAGCAGGCGTATCCGCTCAATCCGCTGCAGAAATCGGACCCGCTGGGACTGTTCGATTTCTCCAGCATCGAACTGCCCGTCCAGACGCCCACCTTCGACGGCAAGGGCGATACGGCGATTTGCAGCTACTACGACTCGATGGCCCAGGCAAAGCCCAAGTGCAGCTACTACCCCGCAGGGGCGCTCATATGCCGGAGCGAAAACAGGCTGGTCAATGGCGCCATCAATTCCGCGCTGATTGCCGAGTCGGCCATCCAGGACAAATCCCTCAAGCAATCCGAAGTGCTCAACAGCATTCGCGGCAAACTGGTCAAGTCCGACCAAGAGGCACAGGCCGCCGGCAAGGTCGATCAGAATGGCTGCACTCAAGGCAATGAGATCGATGCCTACCATGACAAGGCATTCTCGGAGTCGGGCATCCGGAGCAACTTCTACGGGGGCAACCTGTGGTTCCAGGGAACGTGGCCCAACCCCGTGCCGCTGGACCCCTCTGCCAGCAAATTCGATCCACGCCGCATCTGGAACTAATGACCCATCCCCAACCCAGGCGGCGGCTGTGCAGTTTTGCAAAAAGCATTCCGCTGCTGCTGCTCCTGTCGGCCATCGCCATCTACACGCTGGCATCGCTGGCCTCCGCCACCCAGGAACTGCTGCCCCGGTGGCTCAAGGCTTATGAGTACATGCCCCCGTTCCTGGCCTATGTTCTGCTGGGTTGCCATGCCCTCCTGACGCCGGGTGCGGGCCTGCTGGCCTATGCCCTTCCCCTGCTCAAATGGGGAGACGACTCGGCCCGGCTCAAGGCGGGAGCCATGCTCTGGCTTTACTACCCCGCCCGGATCTTTTTGCTGTTCATCCTCATCGGGTTCTTTCCTCTCTGGCTGGTCTTCGAACTCCTGGAACTCCTTGTCTTTGCAAGATGGGGAAGGCAGGCCGCCAGAAAGCTCCGCCCCAGCGCATGATCTCGCGCGGCCCGCGGATGCAAGGGCCTGCCCACCAGGCGGTCCGGGCCGGCATCCGTGGCGCGCGACGGATCCAGGCCTGGCTCCACAGGCGTTCTCTTTTGTTGCCATCTCCCGTCATTACGCAAACATTTGGATGCAATGGCGCGACAGTAAGAGTGCATCGGCGCGCACCCCCGCCTCCATAATGCGCGCCAACAACAACGCCTGGAAACAGTTGATCGCATGACGAATCGTCGCGTAACAATTCAGACACCTTTGGGAGAGACCCTGCAGTTCCGCCAGCTGCAGGGCGTGGAGGAACTCTCGGCCCTCTCGGCCCTGGAGATCGACCTGCTGTCCAAGGATTCGTCCATCGATCCCAAGGCCCTCCTCGGGCTCGGCACCACCGTCGTCGTGGAGACCGAAGGCCAGGGCCGCCGCTACCTCGACGGCATCGTCACCGGCTTCGGCATGCGCGGGCAGGACACCTCCGCGCAGTTCTCCTACCGCCTCACGCTGCAGCCCTGGCTGTGGCTGGCCACCCGGCGCACGGACTTCAAGATATTCCAGGAGATGGACGTGCCGGCCATCGTCGAGCAGGTGCTCTCGCGCTACGGCAAGCCCTTCACCCGGCGGCTCTCGCGCGGCTACCGCACCCGGCCCTACACGGTGCAGTACCACGAGAGCGACTACCAGTTCATCTCCCGGCTGTGCGAAGCCGAAGGCATCTACTGGTACGTCGAGCACGAGAGCGGCAGCCACACGGTGGTCTTCGCCGACGACGTGGTGGGCTCGCACAGCCCGCTGCCCGGCGGGCACGTGATCCCCTTCTACCC
>NZ_QLTA01000103.1 GCF_003269065.1 Paracidovorax anthurii | reverse complement strand
ACGCGTTGATGGAGCAGATCGAGATCATCAAGGCCAGCATCCGGGCGAAGGTGGAGCATCCCTTCAGAGTGCTCAAGCAGCAGTTTGGGTATGTGAAGGTGCGCTACCGGGGGCTCAAGAAGAACACGGCGCAGATCGTCACGCTGTTTGCGCTGAGCAATCTGTGGATGGTGCGGCACAAGCTGCTGGCGATGGCACAGGTGCGCGTGCAGCGGGCGTAATGCCCGCGAAATCCGGGGAAAGTGCCCCGCAGACGCACACAAATGGCGATGCAAGGGGGGGATGAGCTGATGCTGCTCTTCAACCGGGATCGGCACAGTCGTAACTGATTCGTGCAGAGAATCCCTAGGCCAACGTAGCAGACACCTTCTCGAGCCCAGGGCGTTTTCCATGGCTTCGCGCCACACTTGTAGTAGATGGCCGTGCCGAAATTCCATAGCCGGTCGGACAGCGGGTTCTCGCCTTTTTCGCCGAGACGCACCTTCGGCGTGATGTGGAGCGTCGACTCCTTGATGATTTGCACTGGTAGGTCGAGTCCCATCAATCGACCCTTGAGCTGCCGGCGGAAGTCTGGCGAGTAGCTACGAGATTCTTCAAACGTCTCCAAAGTCTCGCGAACAGCGGTCACTGCCGCGTCCTCGAAGTCGTCAAACATTCCCTGCTGACCGGTATCCCGGTCAACGATTGCCTGCTCCAGGAAAGACCGCTCGTCGCGGCTTCGTCCAGCATCGCTGCGCTTGCTCAGAGGAATAATTGAGTTCGGACGACAGTTCTCAAAGACTTCGTCGGGAACGACGCAGATGGCCAGAGCGGGGCGTGAGTCGAGCTTTCCGAGCTTTTCCACCTGCTCCATATACAGGCCAGTGACCGCGAATGCGCGGTCGTGTTTATCAGCTTTACGTGACGCATCCGAGAGCTTCTCTGCGTCAATGGCATAGCTGCGGACCGGCGATGGCCATTTGGCACCGAAGGCCACGTCAAAGCCTGGAAACGGTGGCCAAGCCCGATGTCTGGCGGGGTCAATGCAGGAGGCTGGCGCATTCAGCGCGGCGCACCAATTCTTCCAGGCCTCTATCCCGCTAGCAGTGCCAAGAACAATGTTGTCCGGGAGCTGCTGCCTTGCCTCTGCAGGTCCAAAGAGGGCCAGTCCGTCATGCGGGTCTTCAGCGGTTTGGCCATGGCCAAATTCAAGAAGTGGCTCGCCCAGAAAATGAAATGTATTGCTCATGGAGCCTCTCCAGCCTGGGGCATGCCATCACTATCGTCGGACCCGTCTTCTTCATCTTCGCGAGTCCTGCTTTCGGCGAGCTCTTCGCTCATATCGACCATTCCTGCGAGGGCATGCACGTCGAGTCCGACTGGGCACATCCATTTGAGCGGGTTGGTACTCATCGTTACGGCTCGGCGTCCTTCGCCATATCGAATGAGGCCAGGTTCTGCTTCCAATGCTTGAACTACTCCAAGTAATCGCGGGAGCCAGTCTTTGTTCCACCAATTCTTCGTCACAACCTTGCGACGTCGTCCCAGCTCTTTGAGCTCATAGACTTTGCCATTGAGGTCCGTCGGGCGGACATAGACGTTGACGACAACGTTCCAACTCCCATCAACGTCTCGTTGTGGCTGGAACTTAGGAGATAGTTGGTAGAGGAATGGCGATGCCCTTTCGCCCCAGCCTTTGGTCCGTTTGCCGGTGAGGCTGACGCGGGTTTCTCGTCCGTCAACGTGTCGGATACGCTGCGTCCATGCTCCATCTTCGCGCTCCGGAAAATAATAGATTCTTCTGTCTGGACACCAAGCCAGCCCCATTTGCGCACAAACGACGGTAAGGCTCCGGCGAACTAATTCCTTCGCGACATCCTCTGTCTTCTTGCCATCGCGCTCTGGGTTGTCGGTCCACAGAAACTCAGGGGTGCGTATTGTCTTGACGGAGGGAATGGCGTTCTCTGGAGGCGCGGTGAAGGCGACCAGCCGGTAGGCATTCAACTCCACAAACGCCCAGCGCGTTCTCAGCTCATCGAGCTTTGCCGTGGATAGCGCTGAGTGGAGGTCGTAGACCAACATCGTCTCAGGCAACCCCAGCGCGAAGATGTTTGCGAAAACAGGCTCTTCCTTTGCGACGGTGACCCGCGTAGGCATGTAGTCATTCAGCGCAATAGCTTTGCCCTGGTTGAGCATGATGTCTGGCTGAATTCCAAGACCGGCCAGCCTGGCCACGATTTGCTCAAGACCTGTGTTCCAGGAACGGGAGAAGTCTGCGGGGGTGGAAGGGCGTAACCGAGAGGGCAACTTTGACGGCTCGACCTCGGATGCTTTGCAGAGAAGCACCAGTCCTTCCTTCCCCGCCGCGAGCGCGCATCGCTCAAGCAGCAGTTCGTCGGCCATGCTGGATTGCGACAGAATTGGGATGTACTGCGTCGCCCGGAGGTCAATGAGTTTCCGAACGCTTTCGTCTTGGTTCTCACCTGCGAGGGGTGCGGTACCTCGACACCAGACTCTGAAGCCAGCGAGTGTGAGCCGGCGCGAAAGCCAGGTCGCAAGCGCATGGTCGGAGTCGACATGGTCAATTACCAAGGTATCTCGGCTCTCCACAAGCGACTCTCCACCCACCCGCGGAAAGAACGGAGGCGTGAAGATGCTGGGATGCTGCGCCAGGAGATGGCGCTGAGGTCCGACCAGTAGCACCCTCAACCGCTCCAAGTCGAAGAGGTCTAGCTTCCAACCGAACTCACTCCGGACGAGTTCATGAGCGCCGTCCTTTTCCGCAGCGTTCAATGCTTCTGTGCATACGAAAACGAGCAAATCTGGGTTGTGAGCCTGTTCGCGGACCCGAGCGCAATCGCTTTTGAGCTTGGTCTTCCAGTCGCCCCGAACGGTGTACGCAAAGACGATTTTTCGCCCGTTCGAATCGGATCGAATGATTGCGTCACGCCCGCCGTCACCGGTTCCCCCCAATGGGTCTATCCCGGGATAGTCGGTACCTGCAAGGAGACCTGAACAGAGCCGTTCAAAGTCGCGGTAGCTTGAGACACGCTCTAAGCAATAGGTGATACGGTCAGCGGACATATGTAAAGCATACGATGCAGTTGTCGCATGTGTCCTGTTCGCTGGGCCGACCACGGCCTCTGCGCTCACTTTTGCTGCGGGTTTGAAGGTTCATGCCGGGTCACATTGCGCATTTGGCGAGCGTCCGCTTTGAGGCGCACTGCCGCCGCATGAACCATCCTCATCGAGCGCCGGCAACCAGCCTTCATCCGACGACCGCTTGGCAGATTAGAGGGGCACGGGTGTCACTGGAACAGCCGTGGTTCCACGCACTCGCCGCACATGAACGCGAGATAAGCACCGGCCTTGCCGATGTCGGCGAAACAGGCCTCGACGCTGGCGTCGTGCAGCACCTGCCAGGGCAGGTCGGTGGGCTCCGGCGCGCGCCGTATCGACAGGTCGGGCACGCGGCAGGCCGGGTGCCGGTAGAGGTCCCGGCCCGATTCCCAGTCGATCAGGCGCAGCAGGCAACTCGTCAAGATGGCCGCGCCGCTTTCGGCGTCGGCCTCGATCAGCAGCGGCACCCTCAATGTGCCCGTGGATCGGCCGATCCGGCCGACCACATCGTGCTCGTCCAGCCAGCAGCGGCCGGTGGCGGTGTCGCCCTGCACCAGCCGCACCTTGCGGCGGTTGCGGCGACAGCTCTCGAGAGCGCGGGCCGCATTGGGGTCGGTGCCCGGGTCGAAGTAGGTTTGCCGGGCCAGCGGCGATCGGCCCCAGGCGTCGATGGCGGCGCAGTATTTGGCATACCCCGCCAGCGATTCATGGTCGCCCGGCGCGAATGCCAGCAGGGGCTGGTTCAGCCGTGCGGCAATCTGGTCGGCGTGATCGCGGGCGTTGTCGAAGCCAAGGCAACTGTAGCCCTCGCCACAAGGGATGACGTACCGCCGCTGTGCGGGGTTCAAGGTCACAGGCATGTCGGGTTCCTCGAAAGTTCGGGCGGAACCCGCCCCACGGGGCGAGCCCCGCGGGGTGGTGACAAAGCAAGCGGATAGGCGCCATTGGCGCCGGCCGCCGGGGTCGGGCCCTCTCAGGCCCTCTCAGGTCGTTTCAGGCGCGTTCAGGCCGCAAGGGGTTGCGGCCGCGAGCGCGCCTGGGCCGGCGCGACGAACAGGCGCCGCAGAGCCGAGATGTCCCCGGCGATCCAGGCCTCGCAGGCCTCGGCCACCGGCGACTCGACGTCGAGCGAGCGCGGCTGGCATGGCAGGATGCTGGCAAGACGCCGGTCGTTGTGCGCCACGAAGGCCAGTGCGCCATCGCTGGCGTCGAACGCCACCTGCCACACGGAATGGGGCCGCTCGCTCAGTTGCTGGCGCACCAGTTGGGCCGCGGCGAACAGCGATTCGGTGAGGTCCACCCGTTCGATGTCGCCGAGCTCGGGGCCGTAGAAGTGCACCAGGTAGCAGCACGGTTGCAGGTTCGGCGCCACCAGCGGGAGCTCGGGAAATCCGTGCACCGCCATTGCGGGCGGTGCGGCGGTATCGACCCGCTGGCAGGACTCGAGGTGGCCGAGCTTGAGCAGCAGCGCATCGGCATGTGCGCGGTCCTCCAGCGTCAGCTGGGAGCGCATGGCAAGGATCTCCTGCGTCATCAGGCGCAGTTCCTGGACGACGGCACGGTCGGCGCGGAGCTCGATGGCGCACAGGGTTTCGGTGATGGTGGTCATGTTGGGTCTTTCTGGATGGGGTGGGCACGTCCGCGCCCGATGGCGGGCGAGAACGGCATGGCGCGGACCAGCCGCGATCAAGGGAGGGACGCGCCGCGATGGCACGGGAGCTCGGGCCGCGAATCCCGGTGCAGGCACGGTTGCGGGTGCAGCGAAGAGGCTTGGCAGCGCAGCTGCGGCGGGTAACGACCGCAACGCCCGAGGCACTCGGGAGGAGGGATGGCCGGCAGGGGCCACCACTGGGGAGAAGGGCTCCAGTCTGGCGCGACGGGGCCGGTTGGGAAAGCCGGGAAGGAGCGTTGGCCTCCATAACAGGCTGCCGTTCCCGGCGTTTGTCCGTGGCGACGGCGGCAGACGCCGGACGGGACCGGCGGCGGCGCGCAGGTGTCCGCGCCGCGCGGAGCCTTGGCGTTCAGCCCGCGTTCAGCCCGCGTGCAGGACGACGGGTGGCCGGTCGATGTGGTGCTCGACGATCCGGTTGCCGGCGTTGAAGCACTGGTCGAGGAAGATTCCATCCATCAGGCTTGCCGGTGGCTCGATGCCGAGGGCCGCCAGCTTGTCGGCCAGGGTGTTGATGTCGGTCCAGTCCAGGCCGGACTCGCCCAGGCTGTCATAGACGGTCTCTTCACCCTGCTGGGGCAGGGTATCGGTTTCGCGGACCACCCGCAGATAGAGTTCGCGCAGCGGCCGGTCGTAGCCGGCGACGACCACCAACTCGCGGCCCTCGCAGGCGCAGCGCAGGAGATGGCGGCTCACGAGGAATGCTCCGGTGATGACGCTGGCACGGCAGCCGGAGCCCCGCGCCCGCCGGGGCGGATGCGGTGTGCGCAGGTGCTTGCTTCGGCAGCGCTTTGGGTTCGCGCCAGCGGGCGCCGATTTCGGTGGGGAATCCTGGCGGCGCGAGGACTTCGGGTGTCGTGCATGGTGTGCTCAGGGAAATGGCGGAAACACCTCCCCTGTCGGGCCTGGTGCTCCCGAGAGGGGTTGAAAGGGGTGGCACCCATTGGCGCCGGGCAGGTAACGACTGCGACGTCCGGCCAGGCCGGAATGGCTTCCAACGGGAAGCGGATGACGCACCAGTGTCTTGCGAGAGCGCTCGCCGCGCCGGCAGCGCCCACAACGACCTTGGGAAAGCGCGCCGGGCGGCCGGCCATTGCGTGTGGCATCCCTCAACGGCCTGGCCAGCCATGCCGGACACGGGACCTCGCCGCGTGATGGCCGTCGGTGCAGGACGGCATCGCTTCGGCGGCATCGGGAGCGCAGGCGTGTGGGCGAATGCCGGGGGCCCGATGGCACCGGACATCTTGGGTTCTTCACACCAAGCCATCGGCCGGGGTGTCGCTGGCCGACCGGCCGTGCGACTCGTTTCCATGACCTGGGTTTCATCGACCACCTCGGCCGGTTCGAACTACCGATGTCTCAGACTACCGCGGCAATTTGGACGTGGTGACGCGACATCAGTTTCTGGCCTTGGAAATATCAGTAGTCACTTGCCAGATCATCTTCTGGTTCGATCGTTATCCGCCCGTGCCGATAGTGGGCAGGCGTTTCGACGTGGCCTCTGGCCTGCCTCAATAAGCAATGCCGCGCTGACCAGTTTTTGTCAGTCTCGGAATTTTTCGAGTTGGTATTAAATAGATTTATGGTTTGAATAGATGAAAACACTGTGAAACTAATTGGATATTGTCAAAGGAGGTTAATAAAAGGATCTAAGCCCTATCATCGCGCCCCATTATCAAATTCGATTGCAGGCCCCGCTGCAAAACAAGATGTCACGCCGCGTCACCATCCAGACTCCCTTGGGCGAGCAGCTCCAGTTCCGGCGACTGCGTGGCCGGGAGGACATCAGCCAGCTCTTCTCGCTGGACATCGAGCTCCAGAGCGAAGACAAGGACATCGACCCCAAGGCCCTGCTGGGCAAGAACGCCACGGTGGTCGTCGAGACCCAGGACGGCGGCAAGCGGTACATCGACGGCATCGTCACCCGCTTCGGCATGCAGGGCCAGGACCACCGCTTCTACGCCTACCGCCTGCGCCTGCAGCCCTGGCTGTGGCTCGCCTCGCGCAAGAGCGATTTCAAGATCTTCCAGAACAAGACCGTGCCCCAGATCATCGAGGAGGTGCTGGGCACGTATGGCTTCCCGATGGAGCAGAAGCTCACGCGCGGCTACCGCACCTGGGACTACTGCGTGCAGTACGACGAGAGCGACTTCCAGTTCGTGTCGCGGCTGATGGAGCACGAGGGCATCTATTACTACCACCAG
>NZ_QLTA01000102.1 GCF_003269065.1 Paracidovorax anthurii | reverse complement strand
GTGTTCGCCGGCATCCGGCACCTGGGAGGCAAGTTCGTGCGCACAATCGGGCAGGCACGGGCCACGGTGGGCATGACGATGATGGCTGCCTGCTACAACATGAAGCGGCTGGCGTCCTTCTTGGAGCGGGGGGTGGATGCGTTCTTCAAGCCAGCGGCTGCCAAGGCACGGGTGCGCCTGCAACCGGCAAAAGCGTGAGTCGCAGGGGCCGCGAGGCCCCGCGGGCACGGGGCTGCGCCCCCTGGGCAGGTGCCAATAGTGCATTCCAGGCGCTGGTATATGCCGTCTATGGCCTTGAGGCTCTTCAGGTCAGGGGTTGTGAGAGGTTCCCGGATGGCAGCAATGGGTCGGTAGTACCAGTTCGTGAGCTGTGAGAGCGGACTTCCAGCAACCCACCGGCCTGCACTGGCGGCCAATGTCCAGTGCTCACTTGAAACCTGCCGTTGGACGAATGGTCATCATTGGTGCCCGGATGGCTGCAACCGGGTGGCAACCGGTAAGTCGCGATGTGGCCATGAACAGCCGCAATCGCTGCGAAGCGGCCGTTCACAGTGGCCGGCGGATGACGTCAAAGGGCCCACTCCGGTGGTTCACGTCGCAGACCTGGTGGTCGCGAACCAATGAGCTGGCGTGTCATGCATGAACGGAATGCACCGAGCAGAACATGAAGCCGTGCGCGAGCCACCTCTTCCTAGCGACCCCGCGCTGCGGGTGGCTCCGCGCCGATTCCCAGTGAAATCACCACCACGTCGCCGGTTTTGCTGACTCTCCTGCTATCTTCCTGATAGCAATCCGGCGCTCACGGATCGAGCGCGATCACCTCGTCGTCCTCGTCCACGGGCTCGCACTCCGCCCCGAACGGGTCCCAGCCCCGGTGGATCACGATCTTGCGCAGGTCGTGGCAGAACCCGATGCGCTGCGCGCCGGGCACCTGCTGGCGCGCGAAGTCCTCGATGGCGGCGGGCAGGCTGGCGCGGAAGTGCAGGGCCTGCAGGTCTTCCAGCGGGTGGTCGTCCACGTGGACCAGCGGGGCGAAGTGCGCGGCGAACATGAGGGCGTGCGAGCCGACCTCGATCGGCGCGGGCGCGTAGCCCTGCGCGCGCAGCCAGTGCTGGGCCTGCGCGCGCGCGGGCAGCGAGGCATCCCAGGGGCTCCAGGCGCGGGCGAGCATTTCGGCCACCCACTGGTTGCAGTTCTGGTAGCGGGTGCTGTAGGCATAGGCGTTGGCGCTGTAGTCGGCTGCCAGCAGGGACAGGGCCGTGGGCCCGTCCAGTGCCGCGCCCTCCAGCGCCGCGCCCGGCGCGCCGGGCAGCAGCACGACGGTGGCGTGGCCCGTGCGCGGGTCGTCCCGGCCCAGGATGAAGCCCGGCAGGCCCTGGTCGTAGAGCCGGGGCCGCGACGCGTCGCAGGCGTAGTAGAGCTGGCGCACCGACCATCCTCCGGAGCCGGGCGGCTTGAGCGCGATGCCGGCGTGCGAATCGCGGATGCCGAAGCGGCCCAGGTCCATCCCGGAGCGGGCGATCAGCGCCACCATCTGGCCCGAGCCGTCCAGCGCCTGGCCGATCGCGGCGGCGAAGCGCAGCATGCGGTCCTGCGCCCCGGCGCCCGCCTCGCGGGGCCGGTCGCACAGGCCCCAGGCGCCGGCATGGGCCGCGCCGGCGGCGGTGAGCGCGGCCACGGCGGCCGCCATCCGAAGCCGGGGATGGAAAGCGGCGCGGCCCATCAGAGCCCCACGGGGCGCGCATCGAGGCCGGCGGCCCAGGCATCGTCCAGCACCAGGAAGAAGGCCTGCGGCGCATCGCCCCGGGCGAACTCCACGCCGTAGGGCCGCGCGCGCGCCTCCACCCGGTCGCCCACGGCCAGGGGCCGGCCGTCCTGCGCCGCGCGTGGCAGGTAGAGCAGGAACTCGTCGGCGGCGGGGCCGGTGGCGCGCAGCGTGAGCTGCGCCTTGTCGGGGTGGTCGGCCATGTCGGCGACCTGCACGACGCGGTATTCGCCCGCGGACACCCGGCGGTCGCGGTCCGGGCCGCCGCTGGAGCGGCCGATGGAGTCCGACGCGCTGGAGGCCGAGGAGCCCGCGCTGGAGGCCAGCGAGGTGAACAGCTCGGCGCGCGCGGACAGGGCGAGGCCGGCGGCCAGCAGCGCCGTGGCCGCGATCCGCGGCCGGAGGAAGGAGGAGGGAGATGCCATGGGATGGATGCCTGCGTGGATGTCGGTATGCGGTGTGGGGTGTTCGATATGCCGGCCCGGGTCAGCGGAACTGCGCCACCAGCTCGTCCGCGCCCTTGTCGATGCCGGCCTGGGCCGCGTCCAGCTTGCCCAGGGTGGCGGCGATGTTGAGCGCGTTGGGGTACTGCTTGGTGACGTAGGCGTCCAGCAGCGCGCCGGTGGAGGCGTCGAAGATCTCCACGGCGTAGCTGACCGAGCCGGTGAACGTGCCCTCCTTGCCGCGGATGCCCTGCACGAGGTTGTAGGGGCCGCCGGCCAGGTCGAAGCGGGTGATGGTGCTCAGGCCCCGGGTGGTGGCCTTGGCGCCCGTCAGGGTGACGCGCAGTCGCAGCGTGTCGGCCAACGCCGAGGGCTGGTCCACGAGCCGGAAGCGCCGGGCCAGCCGGGCGCTGAACTGGTTGCGCAGGTAGTCGGCCAAGGCGTAGCGGCTGGCTTCCGGCACGTCCTCGAACTGCTGGTCCGGGCCGCGGTAGACCGTCACCGGGTCGAAGATCAGCCGGGAGTAGCGGCGCCAGTCCACGGGGGTGGCCGCGCGGTAGGGGATGCGGCCCGTCTCGTCCTGGGGGTTGGGGCGCAGTTGCGGCGCGGACTGCAGCTCGGCATACGGAACGGGCTGCGCGCTGGCGGCGCAGCCGGCCAGCGCGGCGCAGGCCAGCCAGGGCAGGACGTGGCGGTACAGGGACAGGGGTTCGGGCATGGGAAAGCCTCCAGGGGCGGGGAGTGGCGTGGAAACCGCCGGCGAACGCGGGTGCGCCGGCGGCCGGTCGGGGGGCAGCCCTGTACCATGGCCGGCCGCCGCCCTGGCGGGTGCACACCGGCGCGGCGGGCGCGGGCCCCCGGGCTCGGGGGCGGTGGGTGGCAGCGGTGGTGGCATGGCTATAACTAAACAGGTCTGTACGGTTTAGTATTCCGTGCCGCTGCGGCATTTGTCAAGCAAAATAGTACATGTTGGTTTAGTTATAGGAGTCGGGATGCGGGTCAGGACCCAGGCGAGGCGGGATGCGATCCTGGAGGCGGCGGTGGCGCTGTTCGAGGAGGTGGGCTACGAGGCAGCGTCGATGAACGAGCTGGCCAAGCGCGTGGGCGGCTCGAAGGCGACCCTGTACGGGTACTTCCCGTCGAAGGAGCAACTGCTCGTGGCCGTGGTCGAGTCGGTGGCCACCGCGCATCTGGCGGAGGCCACGGCGGGGCTGGAGCGCGCGCTGGATGCCGGCACGGCGCTGCGGCAGGCGCTGACCGATTTCGGGGACGAGGCCCTGAAGGTGCTGGCCAACGACCGCAACGCGATCTCGGTCTACCGCATGGTGCTGGCGGAGGCGGGCCGCTCGGACATCGGCCGGCTGTTCCACGAGGCCGGGCCGAGCCAGTGCGTCGATACCCTCTCGCGGCTGATGCAGGGGGAGATGGCGGGGGGGCGCCTGAGCGAGGCCGACCCGCGCCTGCGGGCCACGCAGTTCCTCTCGCTGCTGACGGCGGAGATCGATGCGCGGCTTTACCAGCGCGATCCGCCGCCCGTGGCCCCGGCCGCGATCCACGCCATGGTGGAGCGGGCGGTCGATTTCTTCCTGCTGGGGGCGGTGCCGCGGGCCTGAGAACGTGTTCGCGATCTCCCAGGGGTCGCGCAGTGGCGTGTTCGGGAGGCGCTGCCCGCGCGGCCATTTCGGCCATTCCTGCCATTCCGGTCATTTAAGTGGGCGTTAAGCGCGGCGACGGTAGAGTCGCGCCCGCCGAGCTCGGCACCGTGTGAATCACGGCGCCGGGTCGGACCCTTCCATGGTCGGAGTCCCACATGCCTGCCGCCGCGCCCCTTCGGAAACGTTCTGCCGCCTTTTGCATCGGCGTGGCTTTCCTGTGGCTGGCCTGCTTCGTGGGGGCCCGCCCGCTGCTGCTGCCCGACGAGGGCCGGTACGCGGGCGTGGCGTGGGAGATGCTTGCCTCGGGCGACTGGCGGACCCCGACGCTGGCGGGCCTGCCGTTCTTCCACAAGCCCCCGCTGTTCTACTGGACCAGCGCGGCCGCCATGCGCGTGCTGGGGCTCCACGAGATCGCCGCCCGGGTCGCACCGCTGCTGGGCGCCACGCTCGCCGGCGCGGCCCTGTTCCTTTTCGTGCGCCGGTGGCGCAGCGAGCGCATGGCGCGGGCGTGCCTGGTGGTGCTGTCGCTGCAGCCCATGTTCTACCTGGGAGCGCAGTTCGCCAACCACGACATGCTGGTCGCCGGCTGCATCACGGCGACCATCCTGCTGCTCGCGCACGCGGCCCTGCTGCCGGACGGCGCGAAGCCGCCGCCCGGGGTGCGGATCGGCATCGGGGCGGCGGCGGCGCTCGGCGTGCTGTCCAAGGGGCTGATCGGCCTGGTACTGCCGGCCCTGGTCATCGGCCTCTGGGTGGTGGCCACGCGGCGCTGGCGGTGCCTGCCGCGGCTGCTGTCGCCGCTGGCGCTGGTGTCGTTCGTGGCCGTGGCGGCGCCCTGGTTCATCGCGATGCAGTGGCGGTTCGAGGGCTTCTCGCACTACTTCTTCGTGGTGCAGCACTTCCAGCGCTATGCCGCGGGCGGGTTCAACAATGTGCAGCCCTTCTGGTTCTTTCCTGCCGTCCTGGCCATCGCCAGCCTGCCCTGGCTGTGCTGGCTGGGGCCGATCGCCTCGGGCCGGTACTTCCGCGAGCCCGGCCGGAGGGATGTCCGCCTGCTGATGCTGATCTGGGTGCTGGCGGTGGTGCTGTTCTTCTCGCTGCCGCGGTCCAAGCTGGTGGGCTACGTGCTGCCGGCCCTGCCGCCGCTGGCGTTTCTGGTGGCCGACGGCCTCTCGATCGTGCTGGCGCGGCACCCGCGCAGGGTGTACTGGGCCTGGGCCGGCGCGGCGGTGTCGGTCCTGGCCTGCCGCCCGTCGTCATCCTGTCGCTGCACCCGGCGTTCAGCCACCGCGAGCTGGGCCACCTGATCGCGCGGGAGCGCCGGCCCGGCGAGCCGGTCTATTTCCTGCAGGCCTACCCCTACGACATCCCGTTCTATGCCCGGCTGGAGCAGCCCGCCCGCGTGGTGGAGGACTGGGCCTCGCCCGCGGTGCGCCAGCGCGATAACTGGAGGAAAGAGCTGGCCGAGGCCGCGGACTTCGCGGCGGAGGATGTGCGCGCGAACCTCATCGCGCCCGCCGATTTCCGGCGCGCCGTGTGCCAGCCCGGGGTCCGCTGGGTCGTCGGCCCGGAGGACGCCGCAGCCGTCTACCGGGTCCTCGACCGCGCGCGCCGCCTGGCCAGCGTGCGCGGCATGGCGGTGTGGCGCTTCGATGTTCCGGGCGAGGGCGCCGCTGGCGGCGCTCCCTGCCCCGGAACGCCCAGCGATGACCGAGCACGTAAGTGATGACCGCCACGCACACCAACGTCAGCACCAGCGCTACGTCCCAGCGCAGCCCGGTCGATCGCAGCATGCCCACGTACAGCGTCTCGTTCAGGCCGAAGCCACTGGCGGAGACGAAGAAGAACCGGGCGGCGGCGCGTGCGGTCGGGGCCTTCCGGTCCGCGAAGGTCAGCGCGTGATGCCCGGTGAACGAGACGGCGAAGGCCACCAGCCAGGCGCAGACGTTGGCCCCTTCGGGCCGCAGCAACGCCGACCGCACCAGGGCTACCGCCACGCACCAATGAACCAGCGCCGCCACGCACCCCACGGCGATGAACCGCACGGCACGCCCCAGCTCTCCCGGGGCGGGCACGGAGGAGGAGGAGGGCCGCCACGGCAGGGGGGCGCGCCTCACAGCGCGCCCCACGCCGCACGTTCACCGCGCAGGATCTGCATCGTGACGGACGACTTCGGCCAGCACGCAGGCATCAACGAGGCCGCCCTGCGGCTGGCGTCCGCCGGGCGGATCGGCGGCATGGGCTGCCTGGTCGGCGGGCCGGCCTGGCGCCGTGGAGCGCAGGCCCTGCGCGGGCTTCCGCAGGGCGCGGTGGACGTGGGTCTGCACCTCGATTTCACCGAATTCCCCCTGGTATCGGGGTTCCGGGGCCGCTGGTCCGCCCTGGTCCTCGCCTGCCTGGCGCGGCGGGCCGACGCGGCCGCCATCCGGCGGGAGATACGGGCGCAGCTCAGCGCGTTCGAGCACGAAATGGGCCGCGCCCCGGCCTTCGTCGATGGGCACCGGCACGTCCACCAGCTGCCGGTGATCCGCGACGAGCTGATGCGCGAGCTGGCGCCGCGGTATGGCGGCACCGCGCTCTGGGTTCGCTCCACGCGCCGGCCTCCGGCGGCCGCGGGCGGGGTCGGCATGAAGGCGATGTGCATAGAGTGGCTGGGCAATCGGGGAATGGAGTCGCTCGCGCTGCGCAACGGGTTTCGCCAGAACCGCCACCTGCTGGGCATCTATGGCTTCTCGGGCGGCGCGGAGGGCTATGGCGCGCTCCTGCGGGGCTGGCTGCGCATCGCGCAGGATGGCGACCTGCTCATGAGCCATCCCTCGGCCGGCGCCGGCAGCGACAGCATCCACGCGGCCCGCATGGCCGAATATTCCGTGCTGTCGCGCCCGGACTTCGGCGCGTGGATGGATGAGCAGCGGCTGGAGCTGATGCCCCTGAGCCGCATCCTGGGAGCCCCGGGGTAGCGGGGCGCATGGTCCGCGCGCAGGCTTAAGTGGTCCGCCCTGAACAATCCTGTTTTCAGCCGCAGGCAGGTCTGTTGTTGAGCGAAGGGGCGATCAATGCAGCGATGACTGCCTGCATCGACAGCCCGAGTCGGGCGCATAGAAGCCGCAGCGCAGCCAGGATCATGCGCAGGTTGTGCCCAGCGCCGCACATCACCGCATGCAGCGCATCGCCCAGCGCCCCCTTGAGCGGGTTGCGCCCCAGCCGCCCGTCCATCTTCATGTGCCCGATGGCCGGCTCGATGGCGCTGCGCCGGCGGATCATGGCCTTGAGCGTTCGGGTGATGCCTCGCTTTTGGCCTGACATCAGGATGCGTACCCCTTCGAGCTTCA
>NZ_QLTA01000101.1 GCF_003269065.1 Paracidovorax anthurii | reverse complement strand
TCGCAGCGCGGCTACGGCTTCGAGCTGCGCACCGACCTGTGGGGCTCGATCCGCGCGGACAAGGGGCTGCTCATCACCACCTATCCTCAGGATTTCACGTCGATGGTGGCCAACTTCAACCCGGACGGCTTCGACCAGTTGGGTTCGGGGCTGGCAGGCACCGCATCGCTGATGCAACAAGCCAGCCAGGCCGTGCAGACCCTGGATGCGAACATCGGTGCGCTGAACTCGCTCAAGACCTCGCACATGATGGAACTGGGCGCCGGCATCGCGGCCATGACGGGCGGCCAAGCCGCGTCGGCAACGCTGTCCAAGGCGGCCGCCGCGCTGTCCGCCGTCCAAGGCAGCGGAGGCGGTGGCGGACCAGAAATGGCCCTGCCCTCAGACACCGATCCGGCCATGCCGCAATCGCAGTCACTGCGCGAACTCTCGCGCGACATCACCCAGCCCATCGTCTCCATCGTGAGTCCCCAGGGCCACACGATGGTCAGCCCCAAGCCCATCGTCATCAGCTCCGGGCAGAGCGCGTCGATGCACGCGACGCAGCACATCACCGTCTCCAGCGGCGCGCAGCTCACCCAGCTCGCCAAGGCCGGCATGCTGACCCACGTCTCGGAAGGCGGGCAGCGCACCACGGTGGGCGCGGGCGACATCGCCACCGATGCGCAGACGGGCAGCCTCAACCTCACCGCCCAGCAGAACGCCACCCTGGCCTCGCGCACGGACACCGCCACCATCGTGGGCCAGCAGAACGTCAACCTGCAGGCCACCGAGGACTCGGTGCTCGCCAAGGCAGGCCAGCACATCCGTCTGCAGGCCGGGACCACGATCACGCTCGTGGCCGGCAAGGAGGGCGATGGAGCCTCCATCACGCTCACCAACGACGGCAAGGTGGTGATCCGGGGCAAGAATGGACTGATCGAGCTCAAGGACGTCCTCACCGTGCTCGGCAAGCCCGTCAACATCAACTGAAATCCCTCGGCCCGCGGCTTCCCGCAGGCTGCAACATCCCATGCAGTACCACATCCAGGAAGCCACGTTCGACCTGCCCCCGGGAAGCTTCATCGACCGCAGCGTGAATGTGCTGGTCTTCGGCGATCCCGCCATGCCCTTCAGCGTGGTCATCACGCGTGATTATTTCGAGGAGGACGGCAGCGTCGAGCAACTGCTGCGCGAGCAGATCAAGGCGCTGTCGACATCTGGCAAGCATTTCAAGCAGCTGGAATTCGGCACGACCCATCTGCCATTGCATGCCCCCGCGGGCGAGCCGTCCCGCTCGCCCGGCGCCGGCGAGGCGCCCAACGCTGCAGGAGCCTACGTGACCTATACCCGGCAAGGCCGCCCCATCCACCAGAAGATCGTGCTTGCGGAACTGCCTGCACGCCGCGCGCTCGTGGTGACGGGCACTTATGCAGGCGCCTGGAAGGACGAGCATCTTGCCCACTGGGCTTCGGTCATGCACAGCCTGCGGCTGCGCACCTGAAATTCGGTCCCGCCCGCTTGATTCACACCTTTCGGTAACACCGTACTCCACCATGCCCAAGGCCGCTCGCCTGCACGATCCCATTGCCCATACCTACGCCCGCGAAGGACACGCGGCCGGAGCCGCCGCGGCGGTCGGGATCGAGTTCGGCGCCGCTGTCGCCATCGGGGCGGTGGTAGGAACGATCGCGTGTCCAGGCCTGGGTACCGCCGCGGGCATTGCCATCGGCGTAGGGGTGGCTTTGGCCTCGTTTGTCGTCGCGCACGCTTTTTCCCTGGTCGGCGACTTCGTCCAATCCTTCGGGGAGGCCTTCGGGCGAAGTTTCACCTCGGACTGCGGCTCGCTCACCGCCACCGGCTCGGCCTCCGTGTTCATCAACGACCGGCCGGCCATCCGCGCCGGTCTGGACGTGGCCGAGTGCGCCAAACACAGCATGCCGCCCAGCCTGGTGATCTTCGGCAGCGAGACGGTCTACATCGACAGCTTCCGCGCCGCGCGCGAGGGCGACTGCGTGGATTGCGAGGCGAAGATCAGCAAGGGCTCGGAGGATGTTTTCATCGGCGGCGAATCGGTGCCCGTGGCGAACTTCCGCGTCCGCGAGGTTCCCGACTCCGATCGCGAATTCGCGAACAAGGCCCGGTTCTGGGCGGGCATCCTCGGTGGGGCCATGGGGGCGCTCAAGGCGGGCGTCAAGTGCTTCGGCATGGCCGTGCTCACGGGCGTGGTGGGCGCGAAGGTGATGGGCGAGATCATGCCGTCCTTCGACGGCGGGCACTCCACCGCGACCCGCTGGGGTGACGGCGCAGGCACCGCCCTGGGCAACCTCCTGCAGGGCAAGCCCGTGCACGTCGTCACGGGCGCCAAGGTGCTGCTGGGGGACGACGATACCGATTTCCGCCTGCCCGGGGCACTGCCCATCGTGTGGCGCCGCACCTATGCGTCCTGCGACGCCCGCACGGGCGTGCTCGGCACCGGCTGGAGCCTGCCCTTCGGCGTGGAACTGGTCTTCGAGGGCGGCAAGACGCACTTCATCGACGAATCCGGTCGCGATATCCCCTTCGACGACCTGCCGCCAGGCGGCCAGATGTTCAGCGTGCCCGAAGGCCTGCAACTGAGCCGCGGCGAGAACGGCGCCTACTTCATCGGCATGCCCGCCCTCGGGTGGATCTACTGCTTCGGCATGCGGGCCGGCCACGGCGAAAGCGAAGGCGACGGCGAGCGCCTCGGGCTGCTCCAGTGGGCGGACTTCAACGGCAACACCATCGACTTTCACCGCGATGCCGAGGGCATCGTGCGGCATGTGACCGACAGCGCAGGCCACCGGCTCGCACTGCGGTACGCGCCCATCGGCGGTGAGTCCGCACGCGCCGATACCCCATCCCGCAGCCTGCGCCTCGTGCGCGTCGATCTCACCGCGGGCGGGCCTGCCGGCACGCTGGTCGAATACCGCTATGACGGCCACGGCCAGCTCACCCAGGTGATCGACCGCCTGGGCCGCAGCGTGCGCCGCTTCGCCTGGGAGGGCTCCACCCTCGTGTCCCAGACCTTCGCGAGCGGCCTCATGGCGCATTACCGCTGGGACCGGCCCGCGCCCGAGGGCCGCGTGGTGCGCCATTGGCTGGACGACGCGGCCGCCGGCATGCCCGCCACGGCATGGACCTTCGAATACGACCTGC
This sequence comes from Paracidovorax anthurii, assembly GCF_003269065.1. Lineage (GTDB taxonomy): Bacteria > Pseudomonadota > Gammaproteobacteria > Burkholderiales > Burkholderiaceae_C > Paracidovorax > Paracidovorax anthurii. The sequence continues at coordinate 4,127 of NZ_QLTA01000101.1, read as the reverse complement.
CGGGCGAGCAGCCCGAAGACCGGCGCACCCGCGTCACCGACCATCTTGGGCGGGTGCAGCTCTTCGACCACGATGCCGACCAGAACGTCACGCGCATCGAGGATCCGCTGGGACAGGTGCAGCGCATGGAGTGGAACGACCTGTGGCAATTGCTGGCCTGGAGCCGCGCGGACGGCAGCCGCTTCACCTTCGCCTACGACCGCCTGGGCAACCTCGTGGGTGCCACCGACCCGCTGGGGCAGACCGCCCGCCTGGACTGGCACGAGCGCCTGCTGCGCGTGCGCGCCGCCACCGCCGTGGACGGCACCCGCTGGGACTACACCTACGACGAGCGCGGCAACCGCACCGAAGTGCTCGGGCCACCGCAGGAGGGCGGCACTGCAGCGAGCGGCCACGGTGCGAGCATCCACGATCCGAACAGCGAAGCGCGCTGGCGTGAGACCACGGTGCATGACCCGCGCGGACTGCCGGTGCTCACCATCGACGCGAACGGCGGCCGCCAGCAATGGGCCTGGGACGAGCGCGCCCTGCTGGTCCGCTACACCGATTGCTCGGGCAAGACCACGCGCTTCGACCATGACGCCAACGGCTATCTTCATGCGACCACCGATGCCCTGGGGCACGCCACGCACTACGTACACGATGCGCTCGGCCGGCTGCTCTCCGTGACGCTGGCCGATGGATCGGCAAGAAGCTACGGCTATGACGACGCGGACCGGCTGGTGGCCGCCGGCGATTCCGGCCACCGCCTCACGCGCTACCAGTACGACCAGCACGGCAAGCTGCTGGGCCTGCAATACCCGGACGGCAGCACCGTGCACCTGGGCTACGACGCCGCGCACCGCCTCGCCAGCCTCGTGGGCGAGAACGGCGCCACCTACCGCTTCGCCTACGACGCGGCCAATCGGCTGGTGCAGGAACTGCGGCCGGACGGCAACCGCCGCGCCTTCGCGCACGACGCGCTGGGCCGGGTGGTGGCGCTGCGGGAAGACCCCGGCGAGGACGACGTGCGCGAGCAGACGATCGCGGGCCATGCACCGGCCGCGCCGATCCAGACGGCCTACGAGCGCGATGCCATCGGCCGGCTCGTGGAGAAGCGCGTGCAGGCCCTCGCACCATCCCCGTCCGCACAGGACAGGATCGTGCAGCGCTTCGCCTACGACCGGATGGACCGCATCGTGCACGCGCAGACGCTGGATGCGGCGGTCCAGGCACCCATCCACACGCTGGCGTTCGCCTACAGCGCCTTGGGCGATCTGGTGTCCGAAACGACCCGGGACGCAGCGACAGGCACGTATACGGCGCTGCGCCACACGCACGACGCGCTGGGCAACCGCCTCTCGACCGAGCTGCCGGATGGCCGCGTGCTGCGCCAGCTGCACTACGGCAGCGGCCACGTGCACCAGATCCGCCTGGACGGCGTGGTGGTGGCCGACATCGAGCGCGACGACCTGCACCGGGAAGTGCTGCGCACGCAGGGCCGTTGGGCGAGCCGCTGGGCCTATGACCCGCTGGGCCGCCAACGGGCGCAATGGACGCAATCGGCGGGCCTGCGGGCGCACGCCGGGTGGGCCCGGGAGATGGATGGCACCGACCCGATGCCGGGGATGGATGGCCTGCGCAAGCAATGGGACTACGACGCATCGGGCGAACTCGTGCGCACGCGCCACAGCCGCAACGGCGAGACCCGCTACCGCTACGACCCGGCCGGCCATGTGCTGTCGGCCACGCTGCAGGCCATGGGGCATGCGGGCGCTGCATCGCCCGCACTTCAGCAGGCGCTGCACGAGGTGTTCCACTACGATCCGGCCGGCAACCGCCTGGATGCGCCCGCTGCGCAGGAAGGTCATGGCAGCCGGGGCTGGGTGCGGCACAACCGCGTCAAGGTGCTGCAGGACAAGCGCTTCGACTACGACGGCTTCGGGCGGCTGATCCGCAAGCGCATCGGCGCGCACACCGAACTGCACTGCCGATACGACGCATTGCACCGCATGACCCATGCCTCCGTCATCCGGGCGGGCCGCAACGGCGAACCGGTCCGGCAGGTCTTCCGCTACCGTTATGACCCGCTGGGCCGGCGCATCGCCAAGGAAGACGACTTCGGCGAGACCCGCTTCACCTGGGAGGGCCTGCGGCTATTGCAGGAAGGCCGGGGCACGCACACCAGCACCTACGTGTACGAGCCGGGCAGCTACCGCCCGCTGGCGCGCATCGATGGGGCGGGTGCATTGGAGCCCGAGCACCCGGCCGCGACCCTGGCGCTGGTGGGAGAAGACCCCGCCGCCGATCCGGCCGCGGGCAAGTTCCGCTCCATTCCGGCCACCAACGGCGACTGGAGCGATGCGCACCACGCAGTGGCCGGGCCGGTGGGCGCGCTGGCGCCTCACATGCCGAATCCCGGCGCCCAGCCGTGGATCGAACGGGGTGCGGAGCGGGAGGAACCGCAGGACCGTGGAGAGCACCCGGTTGCCGATCCGTCGCAGTCCTCGGCGCGCATCTACTACTTCCATCTGCAGCCCAACGGGCTACCCGAGGAGATGAGCGACCGCGACGGCCGCCTCGTATGGCGGGCCCAGTACCGGGTGTGGGGCAGTGCGGTGGCCGAGGAGTGGCAGGCATTCGATGCGGCCGGCCGGCCGGTGGATGCTCCGATGGACGAGACGGGCACCAGGGCACAGGCAAGCGCCGCGCCGATGCCGCAGAACCTGCGCATGCAGGGGCAGTACCTGGACCGCGAGACGGGGCTGCACTACAACACCTTCCGGTACTACGACCCGGACCTGGGGGCGTTCACCACGCCCGATCCCATCGGGTTGGCGGGTGGAGTGAATCTCCACCAATATGCGTTCAACCCGATCACCTGGACCGATCCGCTGGGGTGGTGCCGCAGGGGGAATGCTGCGACCAAGAGTCACATGGATCAAGTGCGGGACCAATTCCAAGTTGACAACCCAACATACAACCATTCGCAGGGTGGGCGTGACGTGATTACAGGAGCCGAACTTCCGGAAACTTATCTTCCTCCGCTCAATGGCGGGCGCAAAGGCTCTTCCTATACCGATATGACATTCACAGACGCTCAGGGTCGAACTGTCTACGTACAGACTGTGGACAAGGGTAGTGTCAATGGAATGAGCCAGCGTGAATGGAATAATGCGGTACGTATTACCCAGCAGAATCCGAATGCGGTTGTTATCACCGTCCCCAAGGGAAGTATTCCTGCCGCAGGAACACTAGATACTTCCACCATGACTGCCGGGACGGTCACAACAAGGTAAAGATGTCAAGTCAGAAGATTTTTTCAATCGAGCTATTCATGACCCGTGCAGACGAGGCGGAGTTCTCGATGCTGCTGAAAGAAGAGATAAATGGCCTTTATTTCATCGACAACCATGCATGGAAAGCTTCTTCCCCGATGGTAAAGGACTCTATTGACAATTGCTACAGCGCTGCAAACTCATCTGTTGCCATTGTCAGCGGGGAAATTATCACTCTCGATTTTTATTCAAAAAATCTGATCAAGGAAGTCGGAAGCTCAGGCATATATCACGGCGGGACCATCGGAAGTGGAATAGTGAAGTATCTGCATTCATCTGAAGCAAGCTACATTCCTGGCGGTCTCCGCAATGGCACATTGATGGCTTCCTATGACAGTGTGAAAAGTCCTGAAACCGATTCCTTTGTCAAATCAATTTGGAATATATGCAAGAAGCATGGAAGAAAGCTCTATCCAATCACCAACATAGCAGCAGGCGTGGTAAGTCCTAAGCCGCACGCCAAGTTCATCGCCTGGCCGGACGCCATCGCCAAATTCGATCAGGTCAACGGCCTCTATCTCACCAACAACACCATGGCTTACTTCACCTCCAAGCCCGGTTAAACATGACGCCGTGCTGCCATTCACTCCTGAATCAATAGCAAACCCTCCAGCCAGCACGGCGACATACCTCGGATTCCACCCATATTCGGCCCCACGGAGCCATGAACTGCTCCGGCGAGGACGACGTGCGCGAGCAGACGAGGCGAGACCCAGCGCCCAGCCGTGGATCGAACGGGGTGCGGAGCGGGAGGAACCGCAGGACCGTGGAGAGCACCCGGTTGCCGATCCGTCGCAGTCCTCGGCGCGC
>NZ_QLTA01000100.1 GCF_003269065.1 Paracidovorax anthurii | reverse complement strand
CCTTCAAGCGCTGCAAGCGCTCGCTGGGGCGGGTGCAAAGTGTGCTGACGGACAGCGGTTACACAGGCGAGCCCTTCGCGCAAGGCGTCAAGGACATCCTGGGTGAGCATGTGACGGTGCAGATCGCCAAGAGAAGCGAGTTGCACACCTTCAAGGTCATGCCCAAGCGCTGGGTGGTTGAGCGCAGCTTTGCTTGGCTGGACAAGAATCGGCGGCTATGGAAGAACTGTGAGCGATGGCTCAACACCAGCTTACAGTTCGTCCACTTGGCGTTTCTGGCTCTGCTACTCAGAAGATCGTAAACACGTTCTAAGTGAGGTGGTTGTGCAGATCGATGAGCCCGGGGTAGATCGTGCCCCGCGTATCGATCTCGGCCGCCTGCGCGAAGGCGGGCGGCAGCGCATCGCCCGGGGCCAGCACCGCCGCGATGCTGTTCCCTTCCACGCAGACGCGGCCGCCGCGCAGGGCCTCGGAGCCCGGGGCCATGGGGACGATGTCGCCGCGCAGGATGTAGCGGTCCGGGGGCGGTGCTGCATCGTGTGCGCGGGCGAATGGCGCGCGCGGCGGGGCTTGGCGGAATTCGATCATGGGGTTTCCTCCTCCTGGGCTCTCTTTGTTGCGGAGGAATATACCTGCGCAAGGCGGTGCCGGGCCGCCGGGCGGGCGCGTCCTGAATGCCACCCCTTTCACGGCCTTTCGCCGGGGAAAAGAGTCCCCCAACGGGCCCATCGGAAGAGGGGCTCAGGGCGCTGGATCAGGCGCTTGCGGGCCGTCGCCGCCGTCCGGCGGGGGCGGCGCATCCTCGGTGTAGGCCAGCAGATCGCCGGGCTGGCACTGCAGGTAGGCACAGATGCGCTCCAGCGTGTCGAAGCGGATGCCCTTCACATGGCCGCGCCGCAGCAGCGACAGGTTGGCCTCGGTGATGCCGACGAAAGCGGCGAGGTCTTTGGAGCGCACGTTGCGCTGCGCCAGGATGACGCCCAGGGTCACGCGGATCGGCATGGCGCGGGCCGGCTAGACGATCTGCGCATGCTCGTCGGCGATGGCCGTGGCCTCGTCGAGCACGGCCGCGAGCTGCCAGGTCACGCCTGCGAACAGCAGCAGCACGAGATCGCGCGAATCCAGCGCCAGCGACAGCCGCAGCGGGCCGCCGAGCGCGCCCGACAGCACCAGGCCGATCAGCGCGGGGCACAGCGTCCCCAGCACCGCCGCGGCCAGCGTGCAGGCCGCGAAGCGCCGCAGCCGCAACACCAGCGCATGCGACAGCGCCTGCGCGGCCGCGATGCGCAGCAGCCCGAGGCCCGCCCAGAACAGGGCCGCTCCCATCACCAGCACCGGCGCCATGGCCAGCACCGCGACGCCCGCCCAGACCTGCCAGGGCAGCACGGGCACGGCCATGGCCGGTGCGAAGTCCGGCGCCGTGGGCAGCGCCCGGGCGAGCCACTGCGCGGCCGGCTGGCGCCAGAGCACCCCCGCGGTGGCCAGCGGCAGCAGCAGGCCGGCCAGCAGCGTGCCCCAGCCGAGCAGGGCGATGCGCCGCATCGCGCGCGGACGGGCGGCGGCAGAGGGAAGCGTGACGGTGCGCATGCGGGACTCCTGGCCTGCCTCTTGACAAGCCCGATCTGTTACGAATAAATTTCTGTGAAACAGAAATTTATATCTACCATGCAGCAATTATGGACCAGGAGACGGGCGTTTCTCGGGAGGCTGGGCGGACTGGCGGGCGGGGCCTGGCTCAGCGCTTGCGGCGGCACCGTGCCTGCGGACGAGGCGGTGGTTTGGCGGGTACCTTTGGCGATCCAGGACCCCTATCCCATCGTCACGGCGCGGCTGCAGGAGCGCGACGCCGCGCTGCTGCTGGACACCGGCGCCGATGCCACGGTGCTCGACGCCAAGCTGGCGCGGGCGCTGGGCCTGGCGCTGTCGGACGAGTCGGTGCCGGGCTCGGGCGGCAGCGGGCCTTCCTGTGAGATCCGCCGCGCCGTGGTGCCGCGCTTCGCGATCGGCGGTGCGTTGCGCCGCGAGCAGCCGGTCTACGTCACCGCGTTTCCGCGCGAGTTTCCGTGGGACGGTGTGCTCGGCGCCGACTTCTTGCAGGCCTATGCCGTGCACATCGACTATCTGCAGGGCCGCCTGGATCTGGTCGAGGCGGCCGCGCAGGCCAGCGCACGGCAACTGCTCGGCCCCGCACCTCTGCTGCCGCTGCGGCGCCATGCCTCGGGCAAGCTGCTGGTCGAGGCCGAGGTGGACGGCATCGCGGGCTGGTTCTCGCTCGACACCGGCGCCGGCCAGGCCGTCACCCTGTTCTCGCCCGCGGTGGAGCGGCTGGGATTGCGCGAGCGCTGGGGCCCCGGCGTGCGCATGGCGACTGGCGTGACGACGGGCGGCATCGACCGCTCCGATTGCGTGCGCGTGGCGGCGCTGCAGTGGGGCGGCCATCGGCTGCAGCGCCCCGTGGTCGAGCTGTCGCTGGCAAGCGCGGGCCTGTTCGGCAGCGATGCCTGGCTCGGCAACATCGGCGGCGAAGTGCTGCGCCGCTTCGGCCTGGGGCTGGACGCATCCCGCGGCCTGCTCGCGTTGCAGCCCAACACCGCCATCGGCCAGGCCTTCCCTGGCCCGCGTGCCGGCTTTCTCTGGCGCGACACTGGCCAGGCACTCCAGGTGGTCGAAGTGCTGCCCGAGGGACCGGCGGCAGCCGCCGGGTTGCGCGTGGGCGACGTGCTGCAGGCAGTGAACGGCCAGCCCATCGGCCCGGCGCAGGGCTGGCCGCTGCGCACGGCCTTGCGCGCGCCGCCCGGCACCGCGGTGCGCTTGCAGACGGCGGCCGGGCCGCGCATGTTGGTGCTCAAGGAGCTGGTGTGAGGCGCTGGGGCGCGTTGCTGCTGCTGCCATGCGTGTTCATGGTGCCGGGTTGCGCGCTCATCGACGCCCGGGAGGCCGGCCGGGCCTGGCAGCGCCACGAATGCCTGCGCCAGCCTAGTCCGGATGCGCAGCGCCGTTGCGAGGAGGTGATGAAGGCGCAGCGGCGCGCGCTGGGGCGGCCGGTGGCGCCGTGAGCTTGACTGGGCGCGGAGCCTGTCCGGAATTTTGTGTGCGAGGCATAGCATGACCACCTGGAGCATCTATGCCAGTAAGCAAGACGAAGTTGAGGAATGCGGCCATCACGGCCAAGTCGGCGGCATTGCTGGTCATCCCCAAGGAGCTGCGTGACCCGTTCGTGACCGGCCCCATGACCGGCGAGGCGGTCAACGTCGCCTCGATGGCATTCAAGAAGGCGCTGATCGAGCGCGCCCTGGGCTCTGAACTGGGCCACCACATGGGCTACCCCAGCGGTGCGGACAAGCCCGAGAGCAGAGCCAACCAGCGCGACGGCAGGAGCGGCAAGATCGTGTTGACCGAAGACGGCCCGCTGCGCATCGACGTGTCGCGCGACCGCGATGGCTCGTTCGAGCCGCTGCTCATCGCCAAGCACGAAAGGCGCTTCATCGGCTTTGACGACAAGATCGTGGCCATGTACGCCGCGTGGCATGACGGTGCGCGAGATCCATGCTTTCCTGGCAGAGCAGTACGCCAGCGAGGTCTCGCCCGAGTTCATCAGCAGCGTCACCGACGCGGTGATAGCCGAGGTCGGCGCCGGGCAGGCCCGCCCGCTTGAGCCCATGTATCCGGTGGTGTTTTTCGACGCACTACGTGTCAAGATCCGCGAGGATGCGGTGGTGCGCAACAGGACCATCTACCTGGCGCTGGGCGTACTGCCTGACGGCACGTGCGACATCCTGGGGTTGTGGATCGAGAAAACGGAAGGGGTCAAGTTCTGGATGAAGGTCTTCAATTACCTAAAAACGCGCGGCATCAACGACATCCGATCGCTGTCATCGATGGCTTCAAGGGCGTCCCTGAAGCGCTGGGCACGGTGTTCCCCGCCACGACGCTGCAGACGTGCATCGCGCACCTGATCCTCAACAGCCTGGACTTTGCATCATGGAAGGAGCGCAAGTTGCTGGCGGCAGCGATCAAGCCGATCTACACCGCTGCCAGCGCCGATGTCGCACAGGCCGAATTTGATGCCTTCGAGCAAGGCCCTTGGGGGCAAGTTTCCGACAGTCGCGGCCGCTTGGCGCCGCGCCTGGGACCGCGTGACCCCGTTCTTTGCGTCCCTGCTGGCAGCACGCCGGATGTCTAAACGATCAACGCCATCGAGAGCATCAACGCGCAACTGCGCAAGATCATCAAGAAGCGCGGGCACTTCCCAAGCGATGAAGCAGCCAGCAAGCTGATCTGGCTGGCCCAGCACAACATCACGGCCGACTGGGGTCGTGCGGCGCACAACTGGAACGAGGCGATGCGCTAGTTCGCGATCCTCCACGTAGACCGGTTTACCACGACCACCGCGTAGGATGAAGACCGACTTTCCCTCCGCGCCGGTCGCCTCGTCGCAAGTGCCGACCGACACGACGGAAAAGTCTCAGCGCCCCGAACACAGAAATTCAGGCACTCCCGATGACTGCTCAGGAGATTCCTAGTCTTTTCAACAACTTCGTCGTGACTTGTTTCAATTTTGCTTTCGATTTCTCGGCGCTGGACTTGATGAGATCCATCTTTTCATCGAGGTCTGCGAAGTGGCTGCTTCGTGCCGGCTCGGACGACTGAGTCGCGGTGTAAACCTGGTCCATGAGGAAGCTGCGCAGGTACATCTCAGCGGAGTCCGTAAACCCATCAGAAGGAGTTGCGCGGCCTAGGCGGTCATCCACCAGCGCCCTCGGTTGCACGTTCGCGCAATACCTAGGATCGGCTTGCATTAAAACGAAATAGACGTTGCTGCCTGATTCGATGTATGGGAAGCGATTTTGGTCGTACTTGGCTAGTAGCGAACCTGCGGCATCCACGACATGCCATATGCCGGAGTCGTTGTTCTTTGCAACGCCTAATGAGATGGTGTGCATGAAGTGCTCCCGGTGTACTACCGCACGATGCGGGCAAGGCGAGAATCGATCTTTTCCTCATTAGCGCCCTTCTTCGAGAAAAACTCCAATGGGATTGCATCTGATGCTGGGATAGCTGAAGTGCCGGCGGTCGTGAACAGCACGGTCAATTGGGTGGTTCCCGTCGGTTGTAGCGCGCCAGGCTGACCATGTAGAGTGACTCGAGTGATCTTGTCGAGGTTTTTCCCATTGAAGTCGATGGAGAAATCGCCTGGCAGCCGAAACACTAGGCTGGGTGATATTGAGTCAATGGAGACCTTAGTTAGGCCTGGGGCGGCCTCTGCTTTCTTGGGTTTACAGTCGTCGCCCGATGGGCTCGAGGCATAGGCTAGATTGGTGTACAAGTCACGACCAAATGGAGTCATCAGGTGCAATGACGGATCGCGCTCTTGTCCCCCGGCCAGCGGAGTGATTGCAGGGATGCTTAACACGACCCCATCCATGTCCGGTGCGATTGTGATGGCGTCACCATCTAGCAGTTGACCAAGGACCAGCACCTTGGCCGTACGCCAGACGTTGCGGCCAGAGACGAGCAGTGTGCTTGGCGTACATGCGTTAATTGGCCCACCCGCAACGTTCATGATCTTCGGTGCGCGGCTAGGGGTTCCAGTGATTGACTGCGTGAACCAATCGTAGTCGGGCGTTCTGCGGGACATCTTGACGCCCACTGACTGTGTATCGGCAGTGTCTGTCTTCAGTGCTCCTCGGACAAGATCCTGGGGTGACGGCCCCCAGAGTGTGGTGACCTTAAGCTTGATGCTAGGCCACCAAATCGGCACGGAGAGGTCGACGGTCAGATCGTAGGGCTTCAGCATCTGTTCGACATCAATGCTTCCCTTCGGGTCGAGCCAGGGGCGTGGTCCAAAAACCCACCCAAACGTTTGCTTGCCGCCAATCGTGTATCCGACGACAGAAGGCACTCGCTCAAGCGTTGTGGCACGTCCGATTGCTTGTCGAGAGTAGCCAATCGCCGCATCAGCGGCAGCGCCGGATGTTGGTGCCGTGGCCACCAGTGACGCAGCCAGTGCCAAGCTGTTTGCATTGCGAGCCACGGTGGACATCTGTTGAACGTGCTCACGCGGACCGACTTCGTATACGCGCACAGTGCCTGTCTTGGTCGCCTCGTCCAGCACGGTTGAGAGACGGCCCCACGTGATCGCTCCAGAACTGCTTGGAAGCTGCTGGGCAGCATCGGAACAGCCAGGGGTCAGCTCCATGCTCTTGTGCAGACTAGCCAAGAATCTAGAGGCCTCCTCCAGTTTTTCCTTTGCGCCCCCAGAGAAGACTGCGGCTCCACGCAACTTCTCCCACCGATCAAGGGCGTTCACGTACTGAAACGTGACGATCCGGGCAGTGATGATCCGAATATCCTGCTGCAGATCATTCTTCTCCGGCTGCTCAGTCTCGGTCAGGCTGTTTGCAAGGCTAGAGTTACACAGCGCTTGAAAGATTCTTTGCCTAGGCGCTGGATTGACAATGTGCGACGACATGCGGTCACGCGACTTCCCAAAGTCTGGTGTCTCGGGCCAGCGCGCAGCCTTCAGGTCTGCGATCAATCCATAGCGCGATTTGCCCGGGGGCTCAGATGGAAATGCATATTGATAGCCGCCAACATCGAATAGAACCATATCACCGCTGTTGACTAGCTGTATGGCGTCTGCATCGGCCTTAAATGCACCGCCAGCGCGTTGCGGGCCGCTTCGGTTCAGGTGATTTAACCATTCCTCCAGGAACTGGGACTTCGCCGTGTCGTCAAAACTTCCCTGGTCGATCGATACCTGCATGGCGCCGAGAGATTTGGGATGCGCCTGATCTGGTATTACGGTTGTCTGGAGGTTGATTCGCACTAGAGCCGCGTTCCCGAGGTCGTGCAGTTCGTCTAGCGAACTGGCGTTCCTGGCGCTGCGAGCAATGTCGAGGAAAGCCTGCCGGTCACGAAAATCGTCGAATGGATTGGTCGTGACCGTTGTCAGTGCCGCCGTTTTGTTTTCTGCGGCGAGTTGAGTCTTGACGGCCGTCAAGGCGCCTTCTAGTTTTCCGAGGAGGAAGTCCACGGTCGGTGCGGTGACCCCATTAGCTGCCGCAGAGGGCTTGTCAGCAGTAAGCTTGCCTAAGAGCGTGTTTACGATCTCCCCCGACAATCCTGGGGTGAAAAGAAAGCCATACCCAAGCGACATCAGTAGAGAGAAGTTTGCCGAGATCGAGCCGCTGCTGCGCAGCGTTCGGCGCAGCACCAAACCGATCAAGCTGGATCTGTACGAAGTGTTCTGTGCAGTGCTGTACCTGCTTCGCACGGGTTGTCAGTGGCGCTATCTGCCGCCGCAGTTCCCCAAGTGGCACAACGTCTATGCGTACTGGCGCAAGTGGAGCGAGCCTGACCAGCACGGAGTGAGCGTGCTGGAGCAGGCTTTAAAAAAATCAGGTTGGCGCGGCCCGCGAGAGACAGGG
>NZ_QLTA01000099.1 GCF_003269065.1 Paracidovorax anthurii | reverse complement strand
GCACACAAATGGCGATGCAAGGGGGGGATGAGCTGATGCTGCTCTTCAACCGGGATCGGCACAGTCGTAACTGATTCGTGCAGAGAATCCCTAGGGGTTCGTTTGGGCGATCGCCCCGGGGCGTCGCCGCAGCACTGGCTGTCGGGCGGCGCGGGCCTCCAATTTCTGGGTGAGGGCGGGTGGCCGCACAGGTCGTCTGCCATTCCCGCTGCGCAGCGAAGCCCGCGTATGCGGTTTGCATGCGCCATGCCGACTGCCTGTGCGGCCTTGGGGAGGAATGGGTCCGCCAACATCAATCGGCGTCTGCACGTGCTCGCCTGCGGATGGCTCCGGTTGCCGTGGAATGGGGCGGCCTCAATAGAATCCCCGCATGACCGACGACACCCCCACGCCCCGGGGCTACTACGCCCGCCACATCTTCTTCTGCCTCAACGACCGCATCAACGGCGAGGACAGCTGCGCCCATCACGGCGCGAAGGAAGCGTTCGACCACTGCAAGGCCCGCGTGAAGGCCGAGGGGCTGGCCGGCCCGGGCCGGGTGCGCGTGAACAAGGCCGGCTGCCTGGATCGCTGTGCGGGCGGTCCCATCGCGGTCGTCTATCCCGAGGGCACCTGGTACACCTACGTGGACGCGAGCGACATTGACGAAATCGTGGAATCGCACCTCAAGAATGGCCAGGTGGTCGAGCGCCTGCTCACGCCGCCGGAACTCGGCCGCTGAAACGGCCTCAGAGTCCCCGTTTCCGGTATTTCAAGCGGCATGTCGGCATCGATGCTGGGCATGAAGCTATTGTTTTGGTAGCAAAAACGTGAACGCCCAGACTGAACGCCTGACCTTCGCCGGCGCGGCCGGCGCCATCGAGGCGCTGCGCGACCCGGCCGTACCGGCCGATGGCGCCGTGCCGCGCGGCGTGGTCGTGATCGCGCATCCCCATCCGCTCTTCGGCGGCACCATGGACAACAAGGTCGTGCAGACCCTTGCGCGCGCCTTCGTCGCCAGCGGCTGGACGGCCGTGCGCTTCAACTTCCGTGGCGTCGGTGCCACCGCCGGCGCCTACGACGAGGGCCGTGGCGAACTCGACGACCTGCTCTCCGTGATCGAACAGGCCGCGCCGCAGGGGCCGATCGCCCTGGCGGGCTTCTCTTTTGGTGCCTTCGTCACCAGCCACGCGCTGGCCCGCCTCTGGGGCGCGCGCAGCATCGAGCGCGCCGTGCTCGTGGGCACGGCCGCCAGCCGGTTCACCGTGGCGCCCGTGCCGCCCGAGGCCCATGAGCACACCCTTGTCGTGCACGGCGAGCAGGACGACACCGTGCCGCTCGCCGCCGTCATGGACTGGGCCCGTCCCCAGATACTCCCTGTGACAGTCGTGCCCGGTGGCGGACACTTCTTTCACGGACAATTGCCGCTGCTCAAGAGCCTCGTGATGCGGCATCTCGCGGCCCAGGCCTGATGCGGCGGCATCTCCGCCATCTCGTCCTAGTCGGCCCGCGCTCCTCTCCCTTCCGCCTTCTTTCTTCCGCTATCCCGGACCGTTCCGCATGCCCGTTTCCCTGAAGTCCTTCCTTCCCTCGCTGCGCTCCTTTGCCCTGGCCGCCGTGCTCGCGCCTGCTGCGCTCTGGGCGCAGACGCAGGCCCCCCAGCCACCCGAGATCGCCGCCCGCAACTATTTGCTGCTTGACGTGACGGCTGGCCAGGTACTCGCCGCCAAGGACATCGATGCGCCCGTGGAGCAGGCATCGCTCACCAAGCTCATGACCGGCTACCTTGTCTTCGACGCCCTGCGCGCCAAGAAGATCGCGCTGGAGCAGAAGCTGCCTGTGAGCGAGCGCGCCTGGAAGATGCCGGGCTCGCGCATGTTCATCGACCCGAAGATGCAGGTGCCCGTGGAGGACCTGATCAAGGGCATGATCGTGCAGTCCGGCAACGATGCCACCATGGCCCTGGCTGAGGGCGTGGGCGGCACGGCCGAGAATTTCGTGAAGCTCATGAACGACCAGGCCAAGGCCCTGGGCATGAAGAACACGGCCTACAAGAACCCCGAGGGCCTCACCGAGCCTGGCCACACCACTACCGCTCGCGACCTGGGCGTGCTGGCCACCCGGCTCATGAAGGACTTCCCGGAATACATGCATTACTACGCCACCAAGCAGTACGCGTATCCGGGCACCCCGCCTTCCAATGGCACCAACCGCAACTCCCTGCTGTTCCGCGATCCCACGGTGGACGGCCTCAAGACCGGCCACACGGCCGCCGCCGGCTATTGCCTCGTGGCTACCTCCAAGCGCGACTTCCCCAACGTGGGCCAGCGCCGCCTGCTCTCCATCGTTCTGGGTGCGTCCAGCGAAAACGCCCGCGCCAACGAAAGTCAGAAGCTGCTGAACTGGGGCTACACCGCCTACGACGCTGTCAAGCTCTTCGATGCAGGCCAGCCCGCTGCCACCCCCGCCGTGTGGAAGGGCACGCAGAGCGCCATCAAGATCGGTCGCCCGGAGCCCATCGTCATCACCGTGCCGTCGGGCTCCGCCGGCAAGGTCACGACCCAGATCGTGCGCCAGGATCCGCTCGTCGCCCCCTTTGCCAAGGGGCAGGCCATCGGCACGCTCAAGGTCACGCTGGGCGACCAGCCGATCGCCGAGGTGCCACTGGTCGCGCTCGAAGCCGTCGAGCAGGCGGGCATCTTCGGCCGGGCCTGGGATGCGATCCGGCTCTGGATCAAGTAACGCGCCGATGTGCCCAGGCGCGGCTTGCCCGCCACGCTCATTGCCTTGAAGTGGGCAAGCTGATACATTAGAAGGCTTTTCGGAATTTCCGAAGGGATTCACGTCTTCGCTCGAACCGAATCCATCGGGCGGAAGTTTTCACGTTTAGGGACGATTCATGCCAACCATCAACCAGCTCGTGCGTCAGGGGCGCGAGGTCGAAACGACCAAGTCCAAGAGCCCCGCGATGCAAAACTCTCCACAGCGCCGTGGCGTGTGCACCCGTGTGTACACCACGACGCCCAAGAAGCCGAACTCCGCACTGCGCAAGGTCGCCAAGGTGCGTCTGACCAACGGCTTCGAAGTCATCTCCTACATCGGCGGCGAAGGCCACAACCTGCAGGAACACAGCGTGGTGCTGGTCCGCGGCGGCCGTGTGAAGGATCTGCCCGGTGTGCGTTACCACATCGTGCGCGGTTCCCTCGACCTGCAAGGCGTCAAGGACCGCAAGCAAGCCCGTTCCAAGTACGGCGCGAAGAAGCCCAAGGCCAAGTAAGCCCTGCGCTTTTCGTCAGAGATATCCGGTGCTGTATCCCGCGTGGCGCGGAGATCCAGCGTAGTGGCCCGAAGCGCAGCAAGGCTTGCGTGGGTCGAGTAAGTGGGAGTCCCAGATGGCTCTCGCGGTGCCCGAAAGGGGCGCCAACTGAAGCAAACATGAGGTGAAAAATGCCACGTCGTCGCGAAGTCCCCAAACGTGAAATCCTGCCGGATCCGAAGTTCGGCAATGTCGAGCTGTCCAAATTCATGAACGTGATCATGGAAGGCGGCAAGAAAGCAGTTGCAGAGCGCATCATTTACGGCGCCCTGGAACTCATTCAGAAGAAGCACCCCGACAAGGACCCCCTGGAAGCCTTCACCGTTGCCATCAACAACGTGAAGCCCATGGTGGAAGTGAAGTCCCGCCGCGTGGGCGGTGCCAACTACCAGGTGCCCGTGGAAGTGCGCCCCGTGCGCCGTCTGGCCCTGTCGATGCGCTGGATCAAGGAAGCCGCCCGCAAGCGTGGCGAGAAGTCCATGGCCCAACGCCTGGCCAATGAGCTGCTGGAAGCCACGGAAGGCCGTGGCGGCGCGATGAAGCGCCGTGACGAAGTGCACCGCATGGCCGAAGCCAACAAGGCCTTCAGCCACTTCCGCTTCTAAAAGCCCACCCTCCATCTCGAAGGCCGGGAGCCCGATCCGCCATCTTGGCGGGCGGGCTCTTTGGCTGTTAACGAAAGACCATCATGGCACGCAAGACCCCCATCGAGCGCTACCGCAACATCGGTATCTCGGCCCACATCGACGCTGGCAAGACCACGACCACGGAACGTATCCTGTTCTACACGGGTGTGAACCACAAGATCGGTGAAGTGCATGACGGCGCCGCCACCATGGACTGGATGGAGCAGGAGCAGGAGCGCGGCATCACGATCACGTCGGCTGCCACGACCTGCTTCTGGAAGGGCATGGACATGTCCTACCCCGAACACCGCTTCAACATCATCGACACCCCCGGCCACGTGGACTTCACCATCGAGGTGGAGCGTTCCATGCGCGTGCTCGATGGCGCCTGCATGGTGTACTGCGCCGTGGGCGGTGTGCAGCCCCAGTCGGAAACCGTCTGGCGCCAGGCCAACAAGTACAAGGTGCCCCGCCTCGCGTTCGTCAACAAGATGGACCGCACCGGCGCCAACTTCTTCAAGGTCTATGACCAGATGCGTCTGCGTCTGAAGGCCAACCCTGTGCCCGTGGTGATCCCGATCGGCGCCGAAGAAAACTTCACCGGTGTGGTCGATCTGCTCAAGATGAAGGCCATCATCTGGGACGAAGCCTCGCAAGGCATGAAGTTCACCTTCGAAGACATCCCGGCCGATCTGGTGGAATCCGCCAAGGAATGGCGCGAGAAGATGGTCGAGGCCGCCGCCGAAGCGTCCGAAGAACTGATGAACAAGTACCTGGAAGAGGGTGACCTCTCCGAGGAAGAGATCAAGACCGGTCTGCGCACGCGCACGATCGCGACCGAAATCCAGCCAATGCTGTGCGGCACCGCGTTCAAGAACAAGGGTGTGCAGCGCATGCTGGATGCCGTGATCGACTACCTGCCGGCACCTACGGACATCGAAGACGTCAAGGGTACCGACGAAGACGAAAACCCCGTGACCCGCAAGGCGGATGACGGTGAAAAGTTCTCCGCACTGGCCTTCAAGCTGATGACCGACCCGTTCGTGGGTCAGCTGACCTTCGTGCGCGTGTACTCCGGCGTGCTGACCAAGGGCGACACCGTCTACAACCCGATCAAGGGCAAGAAGGAGCGTATCGGCCGTATCGTGCAGATGCACGCCAACGAGCGGATCGAAGTCGAAGAAATCCGCGCCGGCGACATCGCTGCCTGCGTGGGCTTGAAGGACGTGACGACCGGCGAAACGCTGAGCGATCTCGACTCCCAGATCATTCTGGAGCGCATGGTGTTCCCTGAGCCTGTGATCACGCAGGCCGTGGAGCCCAAGACGAAGACCGACCAGGAGAAGATGGGCATTGCCCTGCAACGCCTGGCCGCCGAAGATCCTTCGTTCCGCGTGAAGACCGACGAAGAGTCCGGCCAGACGCTGATTGCCGGGATGGGCGAGCTCCATCTGGAAATCATCGTGGACCGCATGAAGCGTGAATTCGGCGTGGAAGCCAATGTGGGCAAGCCCCAGGTTGCCTACCGCGAAACCATCCGCAAGACGGTGGAAGAAGCCGAAGGCAAGTTCGTGCGCCAGTCCGGTGGTAAGGGCCAGTACGGCCACGTTGTGCTCAAGATCGAGCCGAACGAAGCCGGCAAGGGCAACGAGTTCGTCGACGCCATCAAGGGCGGTGTGGTTCCTCGTGAATTCATCCCGGCGGTTGAAAAGGGCTTCAACGAGGCCGTCACGCAAGGCGTGCTGGCTGGTTACCCGGTGGTGGACGTCAAGGTCACGCTGCACTTCGGTTCGTACCACGACGTGGACTCGAACGAACTGGCGTTCAAGATGGCTGCCATCTTCGGTTTCAAGGAAGGTTGCAAGAAGGCCGGTCCGGTCATTCTCGAGCCCATGATGGCCGTTGAAGTGGAAACGCCGGAAGACTACGCCGGTACCGTGATGGGTGACCTGTCGTCCCGTCGTGGCATGGTGCAGGGCATGGACGACATGGTGGGCGGCGGTAAGGCCATCAAGGCCGAAGTGCCCCTGTCCGAAATGTTCGGCTACTCGACCTCGCTGCGCTCCGCGACGCAAGGCCGTGCCACGTACACGATGGAGTTCAAGCACTACAGCGAGGCTCCGCGCAACGTGTCCGAGGCCATCGTCTCTGCCCGCGCCAAGTAAGCGCTAGATCGGCTGTCGGTGCTTGGTTCTCAAGTGCTGACAGCCTTCCTGCTTCGATAGCAACGCAGTTTCTGCAATCTGCGATCCGATGCCATCCTGTCGCGCTGTGCGGGGTGATTCAGCAATCGGATGCAGACGTTAAATCCCGACACAGGCATTGCTCTTTGGAGAAAAGAAATGGAAAAAGGTAAGTTCAAACGTACCAAGCCCCACGTGAACGTGGGCACGATCGGCCACGTGGACCATGGCAAGACGACGCTGACGGCAGCCATCGCCACGGTGCTGTCCGCCAAGTTCGGCGGCGAAGCCAAGAAGTACGACGAAATCGATGCGGCTCCCGAAGAAAAGGCCCGCGGCATCACCATCAACACCGCCCACGTGGAATACGAAACGGCCAACCGCCACTACGCCCACGTGGACTGCCCCGGCCACGCCGACTACGTCAAGAACATGATCACCGGTGCCGCCCAGATGGACGGCGCCATCCTGGTGTGCTCGGCCGCTGACGGCCCGATGCCCCAGACCCGCGAACACATCCTGCTGGCCCGCCAAGTGGGCGTGCCTTACATCATCGTCTTCCTGAACAAGTGCGACATGGTCGACGACGAAGAGCTGCTCGAGCTCGTCGAGATGGAAGTGCGTGAACTGCTGGACAAGTACGACTTCCCCGGCGACGACACTCCCATCGTGCGCGGCTCCGCCAAGCTCGCTCTGGAAGGCGACAAGGGCAAGCTGGGTGAAGAGGCCATCATGAAGCTGGCTGAAGCCCTGGACACCTACATCCCCACGCCTGAGCGTGCCGTGGACGGCGCATTCCTGATGCCCGTGGAAGACGTGTTCTCCATCTCCGGTCGCGGTACCGTGGTGACGGGTCGTGTCGAGCGTGGCGTGATCAAGGTCGGCGAGGAAATCGAGATCGTCGGTATCCGCGACACGCAAAAGACCACCTGCACGGGCGTGGAAATGTTCCGCAAGCTGCTGGACCAAGGCCAGGCTGGCGACAACGTGGGTCTGCTGCTGCGCGGCACCAAGCGCGAAGACGTCGAGCGTGGCCAAGTGCTGTGCAAGCCCGGCTCCATCAAGCCGCACACGCACTTCACCGCCGAGGTGTACGTGCTGTCCAAGGATGAAGGCGGCCGCCATACCCCCTTCTTCAACAACTACCGTCCGCAGTTCTACTTCCGCACGACCGACGTGACCGGCGCCATCGAGCTGCCGGCCGACAAGGAAATGGTCATGCCCGGCGACAACGTGTCGATCACCGTCAAGCTGATCAACCCCATCGCCATGGAAGAAGGCCTGCGCTTCGCCATTCGTGAAGGCGGCCGCACCGTCGGCGCCGGCGTCGTGGCAAAGATCATCGC
>NZ_QLTA01000098.1 GCF_003269065.1 Paracidovorax anthurii | reverse complement strand
GCTGCAAGCGCTCGCTGGGGCGGGTGCAAAGTGTGCTGACGGACAGCGGTTACACAGGCGAGCCCTTCGCGCAAGGCGTCAAGGACATCCTGGGTGAGCATGTGACGGTGCAGATCGCCAAGAGAAGCGAGTTGCACACCTTCAAGGTCATGCCCAAGCGCTGGGTGGTTGAGCGCAGCTTTGCTTGGCTGGACAAGAATCGGCGGCTATGGAAGAACTGTGAGCGATGGCTCAACACCAGCTTACAGTTCGTCCACTTGGCGTTTCTGGCTCTGCTACTCAGAAGATCGTAAACACGTTCTTAGCGTCTGCCCAACGTCCGTGCGATGCAGCCGCCCCCGGCGGCGGAAGGACTCTCGCGGCCTCTTCCCGATCGGCCTTGCGGTTACGGTACAACCGCCGCATGAAAGCCAAGTCGCTCCACGATCTCCAGCCGCTGCGCAAGGCCCTGGCCGACGCGGCTGCGCGGGAGGCACAGGCCCGCAAGGCCCGCGCCGAGGCCGAGCGCCGCGCGCGCGCCGAGCGAACGCTTTTCCAGGATGCGGTCGGCCCCGTGCAGCCGCTGCGCGGCCAGCGCGATCGGCGCTGGCATGCCCCCGAGCTGCCCGAGCCCCTGCCCGTGCAGCGCGAGCTGGACGAGGAGCGCGTGCTGCGCGAGTCCATCAGCGACGAGTTCGACGTGAGCACGCTGCTGGACGTGGACGACCAGCTCAGCTTCCGGCGTCCCGGCATCGGCACCGACGTGACGCGCCGCCTGCGCGCCGGGCACTGGAGCATCCAGCGCCAGCTCGACCTGCACGGCTTGCGCACCGACGAGGCGCGCGAGGCGCTGGGCGAATTCATCCGGCTCGCCCACCGCACCGGCCTGCGCTGCGTGCGCGTGGTGCACGGCAAGGGCCTGGGCTCGCCGGGCCGCGCGCCCGTGCTCAAGGGCCGCGTGCAGCGCTGGCTGGTGCAGAAAAAGGAAGTGCTGGCCTTCGTGCAGGCCCGCCCGGCCGAAGGCGGCGCGGGGGCGCTGGTGGTGCTGCTGCAGCCAGGCCGGCGACGTACCGCTCCGCCGGGCTAGCACGGCACAGTGGCCGCCCCGTCATCCCGATCGGGGGCGCACTCCCGGCATCAGTCCACGCATCTCCAGCCTCACGCCCAAGCCCCGGAGGTCATCGCTTTTGTGCAGGCGCAAGCGGCCCCCATAGGCCTGTGCGATCTGGCTCGCAATCGCCAGGCCCAGCCCGCTGCCCTGCACCGATTCGTCGAACCGCACGCCGCGCTGCCCGGCGGCCTGCAACTGCTCCGGCGTCATGCCGGGGCCATCGTCTTCGATGTCCAGCCGCAGGCTGGCGTGCTCGGCGCCCCCTTGCACCGAAAGCGTCAGCCGCACCCGCGATGCCGCCCACTTTCCCGCGTTGTCCAGCAGGTTGCCCAGGACTTCCTCCAGGTCGGCCCGCTCCCCGCGCCACAGCAGGGGGCCTGACGCGCGGTCTTGCAGCGCCCAGTCCAGCTCCTGCGCGGCATGCAGGCGCTGCATCATGCGCAGCACCTGGTCCACGCACTCGCGCACGTCCACCGCCGGCCCCGTGGCACCGGGATGGGCGTGCAGCGCATCGCTCAGGGTGCGGGCCTGGTAGCGGTCCACCAGCTGGGCCATCGCCTCGACCTGGTGGCGCACGTCGCTGCTGGGCACCTGGGACTGCGAACTCGCCTGCGCGCTGAGCAAGGCCAGAGGCTTCTTGAGGGCGTGGTTCAGATCCACCGCGTGGGCGCGGGCCCGGGCCACCACATGCGCGTTGTGCGCCAGCAGGCCAGCCAGCTCGTTCTGAAGGGGCTGCAGATCCCGCCCCGTGGGAGCGGCCAGGTGCTGCGCCACATCGGGCCCGGCGCCATCGGGTGCGCGCAGGGTTGCCAGCAGCGCTTCCAGGCGGCGCAGCGGCGCGAGCCCCACCCGCACCTGCAGCCATGCCAGTACGCCGGCCAGGGCCATCAGCACCATCCCGGCCAGCACCAGGGTGCGGTCGATCTGCCGCACGCTGCTCTGCCACTGGGCTGCGGGACCGTACACCGTCAATGCCACCGGGACGGGCGGCTGGCCCAGCGTGATGGGCAGGGTGAGCGCCAGCAGGGGCTCCTGCAGCGGCCCCGTGGCCAGGTGCAGCACGGCCGAGCCGCGCGCGGGTCGCGATTCGACGTGCAGGCGGTCCATGTCCCACAGCGAACGCGATCGCAGCACCTCGCGGCCCGCGCTGGCACGCCAGTACCAACCGGCGTAGATGGCGCTGAATTCGTCCGCGCCGCCCGTGGCCTCGCGCAGCTCCCCCTGGGCGCCCAGATGCAGCCGCGCGCCCACCCGCTGGGCTTTGTCGCGCAGCACCTGCTCGAAGCTGTCCAGCAGGCTCTGGTGCATTTGCCCACGCAGCCACAGCCCCCCGGCAGCCACCAGCAGCAGCATCGGAACCAGCGCCAGCAAGGTGATGCGCGTGGCCATGGGCCACTGGGCCAGCGTCAGCGCCCAGGCAGAAAACCCCCAGGCCGGTGGCGCCGGGGAGCTGGGCGCAGAGGGTTCCGGCATCTGGTCGAGGCCGCTGCCGCGGGGCGTCATCGCCGGCCTTGCAATGCCTCAGACCGGCACATCGGAGGTCACCAGACGAAACCCCTGGCCGCGCTCGGTCACCAGCTGCGGCACACCGCCGAGCTTGCGGCGGATGCGGCCGATCAGCACGTCCAGGGTGTTGGAGTCGGGATCGAGATCGCGCGCGTACACATGCTCGCTGATGTCGGTGCGCGTGAGCAGCCTGCCCGGGTGGTGCATGAAATAGGCCAGGATCTTGTGTTCCTGCGCGGTGAGCTGCAGGCCCTGCCCCTGCAGCGAGAAACGGCCCTGCACCACGTCATACTCCAGCGGGCCGGCGCGCAGCACCGCAGCGGCCGATCCGGCCGTGCGGCGCAGCATGGCCCTCAGCCGCAGCACCACCTCGTCCATCAGGAACGGCTTGGTCAGGTAATCGTCGGCCCCCGCGTTGAAGCCCGCGACCTTGTCGCTCCATCGGTTGCGGGCCGTGAGCACCAGCACGGGCCAGCCACGGCCCGCCTCGCGCCAGTCGCGCAGCACGCTCAGGCCGTCCTTGAGCGGCAGGCCCAGGTCCAGCACGGCGGCGCTGTAGGCCTCGGCGCTGCCGGCGAAGGAGGCGGCCTCGCCGTCGTGCTCCACATCCACCGCGAAACCCGCCGCCTCCAGGGCGCCCCGCAATTGCTGCGCCAGCGCCTCGTCGTCTTCCACCACCAGTATGCGCATCAGTTGTCCACTTTCTGCCGGGTGACTTCCAGGGTGACGGCATCGACTTCGAGTTCCAGCTTGAAGCCGTTGGGCTGCTGCAGCTCGACGCTGTAGTAGGGGCGGCGCCGGTGGTCGGTCTCCAGTTCCACCTCCAGCACCAGACCGGAAAAGCGCGGCCGCAGCGATTCCAGCATCACCGCCATGGACTTCGGGGGGGCCTGCACGGCGGCCGGCTCGGGCGGGTGCAATACCTCGCCCGTGCGCACGTCCATCAGCAGCTTCATCTCGCCGGCGGGCCTGTCCGAGAGCTTGACCTCGTAGACCGCATTGCCTTGCGCATCGCGCTCGAACTCGGCGTTCACCACGCGCGAGCCATGGCGCTGCTCCAGCTGCCTGATGTAGCGCGCCATCTGCGCCAGCGGGACGGGCTGCGTGGGCCAGTCGCGCTCCTGCGCCACCACGGAGCCGGTGGCCGCATCCACGAGCAATTCGTGCTTGTCGCCCCGGGCATCGATGAGCGTGATCTCGTAGCGGAGTTCGCCCTTGCGTCCGCGCTTGCTTTCCACATCGATGACGCGGCCGGCGTACTGGCGGCTGATGTCCGAAATGATGCTGTTGAGGGGCTTGAGCTGGCCATTGAGCACGCCGCGCCGCGCCGCATCCTGCTCGGCCGCCGGGGCCTGCGCGCACGCGAGCGCCACCGCCACGCAAGCCGCGGTCCGCAAAAAAGCGCCCGGAGTCCATTTTTTCATCGCGCGATTATTGCGGCCGCCATTAAACGGCCCATGAACGGGCGCTTCATGGTGGGTTTAGGAACGGTTGCACACACTGCCGCCAGATTTTTCCACCACCGCAACAACGAAGGGAAGCACCATGAAGAAGACCGTTATGACCCTGGCCATCGCCGCCGCAGCCGCAGTAGCCCTGCCCTCCATGGCCTGGGCCATGAGCGCCTCCGAAGCCGTCAACGTGATGGCCCAGAACCACTACGTCGCGCCGCACGACCTGCAGAAACAATACGGCTACTGGACGGCCGACGCCGTCTCCAACGACGGGGTGCGCGCGACCGTGCTGGTGAACGATGCCAACGGCAGTTTCACCGCCGTGCGCAAGAGCGACATCGGCGGCGCCCTGCCCAGCGTGGAACAGGTGGCGCAGCGGCTGCGTGCCAGCGGCTACGCTGTCGTGTACGACGTGGAACTGGACGACGGCTTCTGGGAGGCGAAGGCCCGCCCATCGGCCAGCCAGGGCGAGAAGGTGGAGCTCGTGCTGCACCCCGTAACGCTCGAGGTGCTGAGCCAGGTGGGGCGCAGTGGCGGCACGCTCAACAACCAGCCGGTACTCAGCGCCGACCAGGTGCGGCTGGCGCTCCAGTCGGCGGGCTACACCCGCATCCGCGGCATCGAATACGACGACGGTTTCTGGGAGGCCGAGGCCACCAACGCCGCCAACGTGCCCGTGGAGCTGCGCGTGGAGCCCACCACGGGCAAGGTGCTGAGCGAAAAGCTGGACGACTGAGGCCGACGCGCCCCGGCCTCGCCGCCTCCACGTCGGCGGGCCCGGCACAGGCCCGCCCGACGCGGGCCGCTTATTTCGACAGGTCGATCTGGTACTTGGACGTGCCCTTGCCCGAGCCATCATCGGCCGCGAGCAGCGAGACGTTCGCCAGGCCGGTGGCCTGCGCCACGGCCAATGCGCTTGCACCCGAGCTGAACACCACCGGGCCGGCCGTGGTCGCCTTGGTGAAGCGCCAGCTCCTGGCGGCGCCGTTGGCGGTGCGGGTGACGGCAGGGTTCTTGCGGATGTAGTCGATCACCACGTCGCGGTTGGCATCGGGCGATGCCCAGATGGTGCCGGAGCCGTCGAGCTTGTCGATGAAGCTCTTGCCGCTGGTGGCGCGGTAGTTGTTGGTGGCGATCACGAACTCCTGCGCGGTGTTGATCGGCTGGCCCTTGTACGTCAGGTTCTTGATGCGGCTGCCGGTGGCCTGGGTGACGTCGATCTCGTATTGCACGTCGGGGCTCGTGAACATGTCGAAGTTGTAGCCCGGGAAGGTGCTGATGAGCGACTGCTCGGCGGTCTTCGCCGGATCGATCTGGTTGAAGCGCTTGGCGGCGGCCTCCAGCCAGTTCTTGATGTCGGCGCCGTTCACCTTCACCGCATACACGGTGTTCGGGTAGAGGTACAGGTCGGCCGCGTTGAAGATCGCGAGCGGGCCGGCGGCCACGTCGGTGTAGTCGGCGCCGCCCTGGAAGCCGGACTTGAAGGGCGCGCTCACCGAGAGCACCGGCAACTGCGCATATTGCGGCAGGTTGGCCTGGATGTAGGCCGACACATAGGCCTGCTGCGCCTGGTTCACGATCTGGATCGCGCCCGGGTCGCCCACGTCGGCGAACAGCGTGCTCATGCGGAAATCCGTGCTGCCGATCGGCGTCTTCACGTAGCCGATGGTGGCCTGGTGCTGCGACTCGACCAGCGGCGCGATGGTGGAGTCGGCGCTCACGTACACGGCCTTGCCCGCGGCATCCTTGCCGGTCTGGATGTTGCGCAACTCGCTCTTGCTTGCGGACTTGTCCACGCTCCAGGCCTTGCCGTCCCACTTCATCCTGAGGCTGATGACGCCAAGCGCCTTGCCCCACGAGCTCGCCATCACGGCCGGCACGCCGTTGATGGTGCCGGCCTTGTTGTCCACGCCGGGCTGGCTGTAGGCCGGGATGGCCGCCGTGTCGGGGAACACGCTGTGCTGGTGGCCCATCACCATGGCATCGATGCCCGCCACCTTCGAGAGATACAGCCCCGGGTTCTCCATCGTCGGCGTGTAGGCGCTCGCGTCGAGCCCGCCGTGCAGCAGCGCCACCACGATGTCGGCCCCCTTGGCGCGCAGCTCGGGCACGTACTTGGTGGCGGACTCCACGGCGCCTTCGGTGTACACCTTGCCATCGAGGTAGCGCTTGTCCCAGTTCATGATGCCGGGCGTGGTGAAGCCGATCACGCCCACCTTGATGGGCAGCTTCACTTCCTTGCCGTCGGTGCCGGTGGCCACCAGCGTCTTCTCGATCAGCGTGTAGGGCTGCACCAGCGGCTTGCGGGTCTTGCTGCTGTACACGTTGGCCAGCACCGTGGGGAATCCCGCGCCGGCGCATTTCTGCGCGGCGTCCACGCCCTCCACGTCCATGCCGCCGCCCAGCACCTGGTTGAGGAACGGCAGGCCGTAGTTGAACTCGTGGTTGCCCAGCGTTCCCGCGTCGAACACCAACGCGCCCATGGCCTTGTACATGGAGAGCTGCTGGCTGCAGGGGATGGTCTTCACCACGGCCTCGTAGTCGGCCAGGGCCGTGCCCTGGATGGTGTCGCCGTTGTCCACGAGCAGCGTGTTGGCGAACTCCTTGCGTGCCTGCCGCACCAGGGTCGCGGTGCGCTCGAAGCCGTAGGAGGGGTCGTCGGCCAGCTTGAAGTAGTCGTAGCTACGCACGTTGAAGTGCAGGTCGGTGGTCTCCAGCACGGCGAGCGTGGCGGTGGCACCCGCGTTGGCGTTGCTGCCATCGCTGCCGCCGCAGGCGGACAGCAGCAGCACCGAAGCCGCGCCCAGGGCACGCAGGGGCACGGAAGGCAGGCGGAAACTCATCGACGGGAAATGCGAAGACATGCAGGGCCCACAGGTAACTAAAAGGCACGAGTGTTGAGGCCCACCATGACATCGCCGTGAATCCCCCCCGGGCACGGCTCCCCTCTCCCGCCAGCTTCTGTGCCTAACCAGTGCCCTTTCCTCATACATTTGGATGCAATTCCATCGCCGGAAAGGGTTTTGCCGTAAAAGCTCCGGCCCCGATAATGCGCGCCAACAACAACGACTGGAAACAGTTGCTCGCATGACGAATCGTCGCGTAACAATTCAAACGCCTTTGGGAGAGGCGCTCCAGTTCCGGCAGTTGGAGGGAGTGGAAGAGCTCTCGGTGCTCTCGGCCCTGGAGATCGACCTGCTGTCCAAGGACAGCAGCGTGGACCCCAAGGCCCTGCTGGGGCAGACCAGCACCGTGGTGATCGAGACGGAGGGCCAGGGGCGCAGGTACCTGGACGGCATCGTCACGGCCTTCGGCATGCGCGGGCAGGACACCTCCGCGCAGTTCTCCTACCGCCTCACGCTGCAGCCCTGGCTGTGGCTGGCCACCCGGCGCACGGACTTCAAGATATTCCAGGAGATGGACGTGCCGGCCATCGTCGAGCAGGTGCTCTCGCGCTACGGCAAGCCCTTCACCCGGCGGCTCTCGCGCGGCTACCGCACCCGGCCCTACACGGTGCAGTACCACGAGAGCGACTACCAGTTCATCTCCCGGCTGTGCGAAGCCGAAGGCATCTACTGGTACGTCGAGCACGAGAGCGGCAGCCACACGGTGGTCTTCGCCGACGACGTGGTGGGCTCGCACAGCCCGCTGCCCGGCGGGCACGTGATCCCCTTCTACCC
>NZ_QLTA01000097.1 GCF_003269065.1 Paracidovorax anthurii | reverse complement strand
CGGCGGCTATGGAAGAACTGTGAGCGATGGCTCAACACCAGCTTACAGTTCGTCCACTTGGCGTTTCTGGCTCTGCTACTCAGAAGATCGTAAACACGTTCTTAATGCCCGATCCAGCAGGCTAATGCCCTGTTCATCGGGCTGGCTCCATTTGGCGAAGTACGAATGCACGGTGCGCCAATTGGGGAAGTCACTGGGCAGCGCCCGCCATTGGCAGCCCAGGCGCAGCAGGTACAGCATCGCGCACCACACCTCATACAACTCAACGGTGCGGGGTTTGGTCTTCTTGCGTGCACTCTCCAGCAATGGCTCAATGATCTTGAATCGCTCGCGGCTCATGTCGCTGGCGTATTTTTTTGCTTCGCAGCCTGCAATTGTCTATGTGCTATCAAAGATCGTGAACACGTTCTCAAGAACTGGGCATTGAGCACCGGCTTACCAGACCCAGGACCCCGAGAACCAACGGCATGGTAGAGCGGTTCAATGGCCGTATGGCGGACGTTCTGAAGACCCACCGGAACATGGAGCAGACCTTGCTGCGCTATGTGGCCCTGTACAACCACCAGTTACCGCAGTCAGCACTGGGCAGCAAGGCGCCTATGCGGGTCATGAAAGAGTGGTGCCAGGAGCACCCGGATCTGTTCCACAAGCGGCCATATGATCGTCCAGGATGCGAAACCTGCTCAAACCCATCAGATATATCCCGTCGTCAGAAGCCGAGGCAAACTACTGCGGGGGCCGGGAATACGAGGGCAACATCACCTTCACGGGTGCTGGGACGATGCAATGTGGTAGCCCGGTAGAATCATGGTTTTAACAGTCTCTGCTTCCCCATGTCTGCTTGGATCCTTCCGGATCACATTGCCGATGTCCTGCCCTCTGAGGCTAGGCACATCGAAGAACTGCGTCGAGGGCTCATCGATACATCGCGAAGCTATGGCTACGAGTTGGTCATGCCGCCTATGCTGGAACATTTGGCGTCGCTGCTGACGGGGGCGGGCGAGGCACTTGATTTGCAGACTTTTAAGTTGGTTGATCAACTTTCTGGGCGGTCAATGGGTTTACGCGCAGACATGACCCAGCAGGTAGCGAGAATCGATGCACACCTTTTGAATCGATCGGGTGTTACCCGTCTTTGCTATTGCGGTTCTGTGTTGCATGCCCGCCCAGATCGTCCGCGAGCCACTCGAGAACCCTTGCAATTTGGGGCCGAGATTTATGGGCACTCTGGAATAGAGGCCGATCTCGAATCAGTCATGTTGGCGTTGGATTGTTTAACGATGGCTGGTGTTCAAGGAATCCGTGTTGACTTATCGGATGTACGTATCGTTCGAACCTTGCTGAGGTCTGTCTCGGCTGACAATCTTACGGCGAGAAGGATATATGCTGCATTGGCGGCCAAAGATTCTTCTGATTTGGCAGATGTTTCTGCAGAGCTTCCATCTAATGTGCGTGACATACTAATGTCACTTTTGCAGTTGTATGGAGATGAGGCTGTATTGGATGAGGCGGAGGAGGTTCTGGGTCAGTTGTCCGATATGCAACCTGTTCTTGCTAGCTTGAGAACTATTGCGTCGCATTTGAAAAAGTATGAAGTGTCGTTTGATTTGGTGGATCTGCGTGGATACTCGTATTATAGTGGGGCGAGATTTACGATTTATGCAAAAGGCGTAAATGAGGCCATTGTTCGTGGTGGGCGATATGATGAAGTTGGAGCGGTGTATGGGCGTATAAGGCCTGCTGCTGGGTTCAGTCTGGATGTGAAGCAATTGGTGGAAGTGATTCCTTCGCGTGCACTCAAGGCTGCAATAAGAGCACCATGGGTGAGTACTAAAGAAGCCAATGAAGCCATATCTGCTCTTCGGAACTCTGGAGAAACCGTGGTCTGTATATTGCCAGGTCATGAAAGTGAAATGGATGAGTTTCACTGTGACCGAGAGTTGGTGTGTGATCAAGGCCGGTGGGTCTTGCGGCCCCTTTAAATAAATTAAATTGAAGCAGGTCTTGCATGAAAGTTACTAAAGGTCGGAATGTCGTTGTTGTGGGAACTCAGTGGGGGGATGAAGGCAAGGGTAAACTTGTCGACTGGCTCACTGAGAGTGCTCAAGGTGTGGTGCGTTTTCAAGGTGGGCATAACGCAGGCCATACACTCGTCATAAATGGTGTTAAGACTGCCTTGCATTTGATCCCAAGCGGAATTATGCGCCCTGGTGTCAAATGTTATATCGGTAATGGCGTTGTTTTATCGGCGTCGAAGCTCCTGGAAGAGATCGAAGGTCTTGAAGGGGCGGGCGTTGAAGTTCGATCGCGTTTGCGTATAAGTGAGGCCTGCCCACTGATACTGCCGTTTCACGCTGCATTGGACGTTGCTCGAGAAGCCGCCCGAGAGCATGGTGGAGCAGAGAAAATTGGTACAACGGGGCGTGGGATTGGCCCTGCATACGAAGACAAGGTTGCTAGGCGAGCCCTTCGTGTTCAGGATCTCAAGCACCCGGAGCGCTTTGCCAGCAAGCTTCGTGAGCTACTGAGATTGCATAATCATGTACTCAAGACATTCTTGAACTCTACTTCATTTCAATTTGGGATTGCGCTTCACCCTTATTTGAAGGACGGTGAAATTCAGTTTGAGGCAGTGTACGAAGAGGCAATGGGGCATGCAAAGGCGCTATTGCCCATGATCTCCGATGTTTCATATGAACTGAACCAGGCACACAATGATGGTGCCAATTTGCTGTTTGAAGGGGCGCAAGGTACATTGCTCGATGTAGATCATGGGACGTATCCCTATGTCACGTCTAGTAATTGCGTTGCTGGCAATGCCGCTGCGGGAGCTGGTGTTGGCCCCAGTATGCTGCACTACATCCTTGGTATTACAAAGGCTTACTGCACTCGAGTTGGAGGAGGGCCATTTCCCACCGAGTTGGAATGGGAAACTCCAGGTACTCCTGGTTATCACATGAGCACTGTTGGTGCAGAAAAGGGTGTGACAACAGGTAGGAGTCGTCGGTGCGGATGGTTCGATGCTGCTTTGTTAAAGCGCAGTGCTCAGGTTAATGGTTTAAGCGGATTGTGCATCACGAAGCTAGATGTATTGGATGGTCTTGAAGAGTTGAGGCTTTGTACGGCTTATAAACTTGATGAACGGATCGTTGATATTTTGCCAATGGGAGCCGAGGAGATTGCTCGTTGTATTCCAATATATGAAAGCATGGCGGGGTGGAGTGAGTCAACGGTAGGGGTGACAAGATATGCGGATCTGCCTTCTAACGCTCGTCAGTATTTAGAGCGAATTGAGCAGGTAACTGGTGTCCCTATTGCCATGATTTCTACTAGTCCTGACAGAGATCACACGATCATGATGCATCATCCATACGTAGCCTGATGGCGAGTTTTCTTGATGAGGCAGTGTGTCTGATGGTGTTTGTGGAAATGCAATTAGGAGTTTTGTGCTCATGTTGACGGAGGATGGTAAGCATCTCTATGTGAGTTATGATGAATATCACAGTCTCATTGAGAAGCTGGCTTTGAAGGTTCATCAATCTGGATGGAAGTTTGACACCATCCTATGTCTAGCTAGGGGAGGGCTCAGGCCAGGGGATATCCTTAGTCGTATCTTCGAGAAGCCATTGGCGATTATGTCCACTAGTTCCTATCGAGCTGAAGCCGGAACTATACAGGGACACCTAGACATCGCCCGATTTATTACGACTCCTAAAGGAGAGATTGCAGGACGAGTGTTGCTCGTTGATGACCTGTCTGACTCTGGGTATACCTTGAGTGCTGTTATCTCACTTCTCAAGACGAGGTACTCGCCTATTACAGAGTTGCGTAGCGCTGTGATCTGGACAAAAGCCATCTCTACCTTCGAGCCGGACTACTCTGTGGAGTTCTTGCCGACCAATCCGTGGATTCACCAGCCTTTTGAGGGGTACGATCAACTGACTCCCGAAAAGTTGATGGAAAAGTGGACGGTGTGAGCCTTGAATGATCTCGAAGAGGACAGGCGGTCTCAAATTTGAAATGCAACACCGGCCCATGAGGTAGGGTGTGAAGATGACGAGAAGACTCCAGCAGTTGCAGCCTGAAGAGCGGGTGATGCTGCAGACGCTAAGGGCGCAGGGGTAGGGTCTGCGCTGCATAGGAAATGCGCTCAGGCGAAGTGCCGCGAGCCTGAGCCGGAAGTCGCCAACCATCAGCCACGGATACAACTGGAAGGCCGCGCAGCAAGCGTGCATGGTCCGGCGGTTGGCAGCTTGAGTTGCAGCCAAGCTCGATGCCGATGGCCCGCTGTGGCCGCTGGTGGTGCACATGCTGGGCTGGTATTAGTCGCCGCAGCAGATCGCATGGACACTCAAACGCATGTGGCCTGAGCAAACCGAACTGCACGTCTCGCACGAGACGATCTACAACGCCATCTACGCGCATCCCAAGGGCGAGTTGCGTAAGGTCTTGCTGGCCTGCCTGCGCCAAGGCCGCAGTACCCGTCGGCCGCGCTCTGCGGGCCAGGACCGGCGCGGCCAAATTCCCGAGATGGTCAGCATCCACGTGCGCCCGCCCGAGGTCGATGACCGGCTGATGCCGGGCCACAGGGAGGGTGACCTGATCAAGGGCGCCGGCAAAAAGTCTGCGGTGGGCGTGCTGGTCGAGCGCAGCACGCGGCTGGTGCTGCTGGCGCGCATGCTGGACGCCACGGCCGAATTGGCGCTGGCGGGCTTTACGGCCAAGCTGCACCAGATCACTTCGCCGCAGCGCCAGACACTGGCCTACGACCAAGGACGTGAGATGGCCCGGCGCCGCGAGTTGGCACGCGACACCAACATGCGTGTTTACTTCCGCGATCCGCACAGCCCCTGGCAGCGCGGCACCTGCGAGAACATCAATGGACTGCTGCGACAGTTCCTGCTCAAAGGCACGGACCTGTCGGTCTACAGCCAGGAGCGGCTGGACTCCATCGCCGACCTGTTGAACAACAGACCACGCGCCACACTCGATTGGCACAGCCCCATTCAGGCCATGCACGATGCCGTGCGAGGTATGGTCGAGAAGCACGACGCGACGATCCACTGATCAATCAACGAATGTCGGGTGTTGCATTTCGGATTTGAGACCGCCCTCAACGCCCTCAACGCCCCAGGAGCCACAAGCTGCTCACAAGGCTTTCAATAGCTACGAACCAGGCTATGTGCACGTGGATGTGAAGTACCTGCCTCAGATTTGACGAACTGGGTCTGGGCCGATGCGAAGGGCCAGTTGGCTGTGACCCCTGAAGGCAAGGCGACAGCACCGACGATCATGATGAAGAGGGACATCGCAAAGTACGCCGCCTTGGATTCAACCCGTCGCTGCAACACCTTTGGTACAAGGATGCCGCGAGGTGGGAATTCATGGCGAGATTGGGGCGTCCCGGGCTGTCGGATGCACAGCGGCGAGAGTTGTGGGATCGTTGGAAGACTGGTGACTCGATCATCGATATCGGTCGTGCGTTGTTCAAAAATCCTGGGTCGGTGCATGGAGTGCTCGCGCTGGGCGGTGACATCTAGCGTCCAGAGCCCAAACGTGCGGCTTCGGCCTTGACGACGCGCGAGCGTGAACAGATCTCGCGCGGCCTGGCGGCCGGTCATTCATGCAGGCAGATCGCAGCCGACCTTGACCGCGCACCTTCAACAGTCAGCCGCGAGGTTCATCGAAATGGAGGTGCGGGGCGGTATCGTGCGATGACCGCCGATGAGCGGGCAAGGGACCAAGCACGCCGACCCCAATCCTGCGCGCTGGCGCGCAGTCCTGAAATGGCTCAGCTTGTGGCCGAGAAGCTGGCTCTGCAGTGGTCGCCACAACAGATCGCTGGATGGCTGCGACGAGAACACCCAGATACTGCTGCCTGCATGCAGGTGTCGCACGAGGCGATCTATCGTAGCCTCTTCATCCAAGCCCGTGGGGTGCTGAAGAAGGAGTTGATGGCGCATCTTCGTACTCGCTGCTCCATGCGGCGAGCTCGCGCCGGCTTGGGCAAGGAGTCGCCTCGTGGACAGATCACTGACGCGATCTCAATCCGCGAACGTCCAGCGCAAGTCGAAGATCGTGCTGTCCCTGGGCATTGGGAGGGCGACCTGGTCACTGGGGCAAAGAACAGTCACATTGCAACGTTGGTGGAGCGTCATTCCCGCTTCGCACTGCTAGTTCAGGTCGATGGCAAAGACACGGCCAGCGTGGTGCAGGCATTGACTCGTGAGGTGAAGCGGCTCCCTGATGGCCTGATGAAATCACTGACCTGGGATCGAGGCATGGAATTGGCCCAGCACCGAACGTTCTCCGTGGCCACTGATGTCGATGTATTCTTCTGCAATCCACGAAGCCCGTGGCAGCGAGGAACGAACGAGAACACCAACGGGCTGGTGCGTCAGTACCTGCCAAAGGGCGCGGATCTTTCGGTCTACAGCCAGGCAGATTTGGACGCGATCTCCATGCGTTTGAACACGCGACCACGAAAGACGCTGGGCTATGAAACGCCTGCCAGTAGACTTCAGCGCGCCGTTGCAGCGACGGGTTGAATCCAAGGCGGCGTACTTTGCGCAGGACGTGCTGCAAGGTACGCCTGGATTTTCTCGATGAAGGGGTGTTGGCCAGTCACGCGGATGTGCGAGGTTTTGCAGGTCAGCGCCAGTGGATATTTCCGCTGGGATGCTGCGAAGCACAGTTCAGGCCAGGACCGTCGCGGGCTGCACAGCAACGAGGCCTTGCGGGTCCACATCCGAGCGATTTACCTGCAGCAGCTGCGTGGGGAGTATGGCTGGCCGCGCATGCACAGAGAACTGTTGGCCCGCGGCATGCGTGTGGCAAGGAACGGGTGCGCTAGCTGATGCCGCAACACGGTATCCGGGCCAAGGGCAAGCGCAAGTTCGTGGTGACCACCGACAGCGCACACCGTTTGCCGGTGGCGCCCGATCTGGTGCAGCGCCGGTTCACGCTGACAGCGCCCAATGTGCTGTGGAGCGGCGACATCACTTACATCGCCACCGACGAGGGGGGCTGTACTTGGTCGCCGTGATGGACCTGCACAGTCGTCAGGTGGTCGGCTGGAGCCTGCAGCCGCACATGCCTGGGCAATGTGCGTTGCTGATGGCCTGGTCTTTCACAGCGACAGGGGTAGCCAGCATTGCAGCCAGCAATTCCAGGACGCACTGATGGCGTGGGCATATGCAGCTCGATGTCGCGCAAGGGCGATTGCTGGGCCAATGCCCCCACCGAGAGCCTGTGGGGACGTCTGAAGACGGTCTGTGTCCACGGCCAGCGCTTTCCCCCGCGAGCAGGCACGACAGGCCATCATGGACTGGATCGCCTTCTACAACCACTCGCGGCTACATTCGGCTTTGGGCTACCTCAGCCCGATGCAGTTCGAACAACACTAGCTGGTGGCGCAGCGCAAATCTGCCGCTTTATGATCGGGCTACGCACTCCGGTTTTCAGGGGCAACCACACATAGGCGTTCTGCGTGGGTTTGCCCGGCTGGATCAAGAATTCGAGGTGGCTTCATGGGCATTTCCGGACTCTTTTTTCATTGAGGACAGGCGCCCACGAAAGCGGGGCAACTTCAATTTCTGATTGGCTCTGAAATCTTAGGGGGCTTCAAAGCTGAATGTGCAAGACTGCTGTTATACTTCTTGGCTTCGCTACTCAAAAGCGTGATTCCTTCGGGATGATGTGCTGCGGTGGCGAGGTTGGTGGGTTGAAAGAGAAGAGAATTCTTTCTGCTGCGAGTTGTGCTGGTGTTAAAAACTGGTGTATGATTCAAGGCTTCGCTGATTGGGGCGGCTGCAACGAAGGTT
>NZ_QLTA01000096.1 GCF_003269065.1 Paracidovorax anthurii | reverse complement strand
GACACGTCGAAGCCGAACGGCGTCTTCTGCAGCACCGTGTCCCCCGCTCCCAGTCCATACGCCTGCTGCATCCACTCGATCCGGTTGGCCAGCGCTCCGTGCCGGTTCCCCGCTCCCTTGGGCCGCCCCGTCGAGCCCGACGTGTAGATCACGTAGGCCAGGCTCTCCCCGTGCAGCTCCACCTGCGGGTCGCCGGCATCGCCCACCTCCGCATCGCCTTGCAGCGGCAATTCCAGCACCGGCACCTCCTGCCCCTCGGGCAGGCAGTCCCTCGTCGCCTCGCTCGCCAGCACCAGCGCCGGCGCGCAGTCCCCCACCATGTACGCCAGCCGCTCCGTCGGCAGCTCCGGGTCCAGCGGCACGTATGCGCCTCCGGCCTTCATCACCCCCAGCAGCGCCACCACCAGCTCCACGCTCCGAGGCAGCAACACCCCCACCAGAACGTCCGGGCCCACACCCCTCTCGCGCAGCCGGTGCGCCAGGCGGTTCGCCCGCTCGTTGAGCTGCCCGTACGTCAGGCTCTCGTCCCCATACACCAGCGCCGGCGCATCCGCATGCCGCTGCGCACACGCCTCGAACCTCCGGTGCACCAGCCCGCTTCCCTGCAGCCGCTCGTCGTTGACCGACCACTTCCACAGGTCCTGCCTCTCAGCCTGCCCCAGCATCTCCACCTCCCCCACCGCCACCGAACCGCCTGATGACAGCGATTCCAGCAGCCGCACCAGGTGCGTGGCCAGCGCCTCGGCCTGCTGCCGCGACAGGCGCGCCGGGTCATGGCGCACCTGCAGGGTGAGCACGGGCTCCAGCATGGCCAGCACGGTCACGGGGTAATGCGTCTCCTCCTGCTGCGCGGCCACCCGCGCCTGCAGGCCGCCCGGCAGCGCGCCGCCCAGCGCCGCGTCCACCGGGTAGTTCTCGAACACCAGCAGCGTGTCGAAGAGCCCCGCGCCACCTTCCGCGCCGGCCCAGCGCTGCACGTCGTACAGCGGCGTGTGCTCATGCTCGCGGGCGCGAAGCGCCTGGTCCTGCAGGGATCGCAGCCAGTCCCCGACCTGTGCTCCAGGCTCGGGCGTGCAGGCCATCGGCAGGGTGTTGATGAACAGGCCCACCATGCGTTCGACGCCGGGCAGCTCGGCCGGGCGCCCCGCCACGGTGGTGCCGAAGACCACCGTCTCCTGCCCCGTGTGGCGCTGCAGCAGCAGCGCCCAGGCCGCCTGTACCAGCGTGTTGAGCGTCACGCGCTCGCGCTGGGCGAACGCCTGGAGCCGCTGCGTCCCCGCTGCGTCGAAGGTCCGCAGCGCACGGCCGGGCTCCACCGGGTTCTCGCCGCCGGCCCGGCCGGCCGGCAGGGCATCGATCAGGCGCGTCGGCTCCTGAAGGCCGCGCAGCGCATCGCGCCAATAGGCTTCGTCGGCCGCGGCGTCACGCGACTGCAGCCACTGGATGTAGTCGCCGTAGCGCCCCGAGGGCGCGGGCTGCGGCGCCCCGCCATAATGCCGCAGCACCTCGGCCAGCAACTGCGACGTACTCCAGCCATCCAGCAGCACATGGTGCAGGGTCCAGATGAAGTGGTGGCTCCGCTCCCCGGTGCGCACCAGCACGAAGCGCGTGAGCGGCGGCGCGGCGAGATCGAAGCCGCGCGCCAGCTCCTCGCCCGCACAGGCATCCAGGCGGGCACCCAGGTCGCCGGCACCGCGCGCATCCATGTCCCGCCAGGGCAGCGCCAGCGCGCGCTCCACCCATTGCAGGGGCCGCTGGCTGGCCGCGAGCACCCCGCTGCGCAGCACTTCGTTGCGCTCGAACACCGACGCCCAGGCTGCACGCAGGCGCTCGGTATCCAGATCCTCGAAATCCACCCGCAATTGGTTGGTGTAGGCCGCCGAACCGGGGTCAAGCAGGCATTGGAAAACCAGGCCTGCCTGCAGCGGCGAGAGCGGATAGAGGTCTTCCACCCGCGCCAGGTCCAGCCCTAGCCCATCGAGCCGCGCCTGATCCAGCCCCGCCAGGGGAAAGTCCGACGGCGTGGCGCCGCGGGGAGCCTGGGTGCAATGCGCGATCAGCGCCCGCAGCTCGCTCTCGAAGTCCTGCATCCACCGGCGCACAGTGGCCGCATCGTGACGCGCCGCGCTGAAGCCCACCTCCACCGACAACTCCGAACCGAGCACCCGGCCATTGACCGTGAACTCGTGCAGCAGCGGCGCGCCCCCATCCACCTCGGGCCCTGCCGGCTCGGGAGCCAGCGACCAGCCCAGCGCATCGCCCGGGCGCCCGTCGAACTGGCCCAGGTAGTTGAACACCAGGTGCGCACGGGGCAGCCCCTGCAGGGCCTGCCGCTGCTCCTGCGTGCCGAAATGGCGCAAGGCGCCATACCCCACGCCCTTGCGCGGCACCGCGCGCAGGCTCTCCTTCACGCGCCGCACGGCATCTTCCGGCGCACCCAGCGGCTCCAGGGCCACGGGGAAAAGCGAGGTGAACCAGCCCACCGTGCGCGAGAGATCCACGCCGGGGTCCAGCTCCTCGCGGCCATGGCCCTCCACGTCCACGAGGATGCGGTCGTGGCCGCTCCAGCGGCACAGGGCACGGCCCAGGGCCGTGAGCAGCAGGTCGTTGGCCTGCGTGCGGTAGGCCGCCGGGGCCTGCGTGAGGAAGGCCTGCGTCGCGGCACGGTCCAGGCGGATCGCCACCGTCTGCCGGTGCGCCACCGTGCACGGGCCGTCCGCGCGTTCGCAAGGCAGTTGCGCTGGGCAGTCCGCCAGCGCCCGCCAGTACGCCACTTCTTCCGGATGTTCCTGCCCATAGCGCCGCAGCACCCCGGCCCACTCGCCCGGCCCGCTCGATGCGGGCGGCAGGCTGACCGGAACGCCAGCGCGGCATTGCCGGTAGGCCTGCTCCAGGTCGTCCAGCAGGATGCGCCAGGACACGCCATCGACGATCAGGTGGTGCGCCACCAGCAGCAGGCGGGCATCGCCGCCCGGCAGCGTCACGGCCATGGCGCGCAGCAGCGGGCCCTGCTCCAGATCGAGGCTGCACTGGGCCTGCTCGCACAACACGCTCAGTTGCGCCGGGCCATCCGCCGCCCGCTCCCAGAGCATCTCGTCCCATTGCGCCCCGGCGATCTCCTCATGGCGCCGCACCCAGCCCCTGGGGCCCTGCGCGGAGAAGCCCTGCCGCAACGCCCCATGGTGCCGCGCCACCGCCCGCAGCGCATCCCGCAGGGCCCGCGCGTCCAGCGGCAGCGCACTGCGCAGCAGCACCGACTGGTTCCAGTGCTGCCGCACCGGCATCGGCATCGCGAAGAAATCCCGCTGGAACGGCAGCAATTCCACCTCCCCCTGCGCCTCGCCCGCCGCCGCGCTGGCCGCGGGCAGCGCCTGCAGCACGCCTGCGAGCTGCGCGATGGTCTGGCGCTCGAAGAGCTGGCGCGGCGTCGCCCTCCAGCCCGCCAGCCTCAACCTCGCCACGATCTGCAGGCTCAGGATCGAGTCGCCTCCCAGCTCGAAGAAGTTCTCGTCGCGGCCCACGCCAGGCCGCCCCAGTACCTCGCTCCACACCGCCTCCAGCGCCTCCTCACGCGGCCCCTGGGGAGCGCCGCCGCTGGCCGCGCCGGTGGGTTCGGCCGGCTCGGGCAGCGCCTTGCGGTCCACTTTGCCGTTGGCACTGAGCGGCAAGGCCGGCAGCACCATGAAGAGCGCCGGCACCATGTAGTCCGGCAGCAAGCGCGCCACCTGCTCGCGCAGCGCCTCCACGGTCAGGTCCGCCCCTTCCCGGGGTGCGGCATAGGCCACGAGACGCCTCCCGCCCCGCGCCTGCTCCCGTGCCACGACCACGGCATGCCGCACGCCGGGCGCGGCCATCAGCGCCGCCTCGATCTCGCCGAGCTCGATGCGGAAGCCCCGCACCTTGACCTGGTGGTCAATGCGGCCGAGGTATTCGATCTGTCCGTCCTCGCGCCAGCGCACCCAGTCTCCCGTGCGGTAGAGCCGCCCGCCCGGCGGGCCGAACGGATCGGCCACGAAGCGCTCCGCGGTCAACCCGGAGCGGGCCAGATACCCCCGAGCCAGACCCGCGCCTCCCAGGTACAGCTCGCCCGGCACGTGGCGCGGAACCGGCTGCAGGTGGGCATCCAGCACATAGGCCGTGCGGCCGGGCATGGGCTGGCCGATGGGCGCATAGGCCTCGGCAAAGGAGGTCTGCGCTTCCACTTTCCAGAGCATGGGCGTGACCACCGCTTCCGTCGGCCCGTAGCCGTTGATGAGCAGGCGCGGCCCCAGGTGCTCGCGCACCGCCTCGAAACCCTCGCGCGGCATCGCCTCGCCCCCGAAGGAGATCAGGTGCATCGCCGGGCGCTGCCCGGTACTGCGCGCCCAATCCGCGAGCTGGACCAGATACGCCGGTGGAAAGCCCGCGTGCGTGATGCCGCGCCCGCGCAGGGTGTCGAGGGTCTGCTCGGCCGTCCAGAGCCCCTCGTCCCGCAGCACCAGGGCTGCGCCGCAGGACAGGGCGGTGAAGAGCCGTTCGTGCGCGCCGTCGAAGGCGAAGGAGAGGAAGTGCAGCTCGCGCGAGCCCGGCCCCATCTCGTAGAGCACGGCCGTGTCGGCGCAGTGGGCTGCGAATGGACCGTGTTCCACCAGCACGCCCTTGGGCAGGCCGGTGGAGCCGGAGGTGTAGATCACGTACGCCGCATAGTGCGCGTGCACGGAGACGGCGGGCGGCGCATCGCGCTCTTCACCAGTGTCCTCCCACGCCAGGCAGGGGACGCCCGGCGGCAAGGGGATGCGCGCCTGCAACGCCGGCTGGGCCAGCAGCAGGGCCATTCCGCTGTCGCCCGCCATGTGGGCCAGCCGCTCCGCGGGGTATTGCGGGTCCAGCGGCACGAAGGCCGCCCCCGTCTTGAGGATGGCCATCAGGCCCACGACCATATCCAGCGAGCGCTCCATGGCGATGCCCACGCGGCGCTCCGGCCCCATGCCCATCGCGGCCAGCCGGTGCGCGAGGTGGTTCGCGCGGCGGTCCAGCTCCACATAGGCCAGGCGGCGGTCGCCGATCTCCACGGCCGTGGCCTCGGGCTGGGACCGTGCACGGCGCTCGAACTGGCGATGCACGGGCTCGGCCTGCGCTTGCGCGCGGGGAGGCTCGCCCCAGGTGCGCAGTTGCCGGGACTCCTCCGCGCCCAGCAGGGGGATGTCGCCCACGCACTGGCCCGGCTCACGCGCCAGTGCGCGCAGCACGGCCTCGTAGTGGGCCGCCATGCGCTCCACGGTCTGCGCGTCGAACAGGTCGCTCGCGTAATGGAATTCCAGCCGCAGCCGGCCTTCGCCATCCTCGATGGCGCTCAGCGTCAGCTCGAACTGGGCCGTCTGCCCGCCAAGCTCCCAGCGCGCGAGACGCAGCCCCGGCAAGCCGTCGAGCGCGCGGTGGTCCTGCTGCAGATGGTTGAACATGACCTGGAAGAGCGGCGGGGCCGACAGGCTCCGCTCCGGCTGCAGCGCCTCCACGAGCTGGTCGAACGGCAGATCCTGGTGGGCCTGGGCGCCCAGCGCGGCATCGCGCGCGGCCTCCAGCGCCTCGCCCAAGGGCATGCGCCCATGCAACGGCAGGCGCAGTACCTGGGTATTCACGAAGAGGCCGACCAGGCCTTCGGTTTCCACCCGGCCCCGGTTGGCCACGGGCACGCCCACGCGAATGTCGCCCAGCCCGCTCCAGCGGTGCAGCAGCACCTGGAAGCCGGCGAGCAACACCATGAAGAGCGAAGCGCCGTGTGCCTGGCCCGCGGCACGCAGGTCCGCGGCCAGCGTGGCCTCGGGGGCCCAGGCATGCCGGGCCGCGCGGTAGCGGCCATCGGCGCGGCGCGGCCGGTCGGTCGGCAACTGCAGCACGGGATGGTCTGTGCCCAGGCACCCGCGCCAGTAGTCCAGTTGGCGCTGCTTTTCTCCGGCCTCCATCCACTGCCGCTGCCATTGGGCGTAATCGGCATACTGGATCGGCAGCACCGCCAGCTCCGTAGGGCGCTCACCGGAAGCGGCGGCATGGCGGCGATAGCACCCAGCGAACTCCTCGACCAGCACGCCCAGGGACCAGCCATCGGACACGATGTGGTGCATCGCCACCACCAGGCGGTGCTCTTGGGCATCCACGCGCAGCAACAGCACCCGCAGCAGGGATCCGGCACCCAGGTCGAAGGGCGCCTCGCACACCTTGCGGGCCTCTTGCTCGGCACGCACGAGTCGCTGGCCGGACGGCAGGGAGGTCAGGTCGATGGAGGCCACGGCAAAATCGGCCGAGGCAAGCACGCACTGCGCCACGTGGCCCTGGGCGTCGGCCCGGAACACGGTGCGCAGCACTTCATGGCGGGCCACCACGTCCCGCCATGCGGCCTGCAGGGCGCCTTCGTCCAGCGCGCCCTGCATCACGAAGCCGCCCGTGATGTGATAAGCCGAGCCCTGCGGCTCCATCTGCCACAGGAACCACTGCCGCATCTGCGCGTACGAGAGCGCACTGGCCTGCGGCGGAACCTCGCGCGGCAGGATGGGGAACTGCCCCATCGCCAGGCCTTCCTCGCGCATCCTGGCGTACACGGCGCTGCGCTGGGTGTCCGTCAGGCGCATGAAGCGCCGGGCCATGGACTCGTACTGATTCGTTGCTTCGCTCATCCAGCGGTCTCCATATCGTCGATAAAGGCATCGAGGCGCGACAGCGCCTCGGTCACGGGGCGCTGCGGGCGGATCTGCTCCACATGCCGGGCCAGGTCCGCGAGCACGGGGAACTGGAAGATGTCGCGCACGGACAATTCGGCCTGCAGCGAAGACTGCACCCGTGCGGCAAGCTGCATGGCCATGAGGGAATGGCCGCCCAGCTCGAAAAAGTGATCGAAGCGGCCCGCGCGGTCCAGCCCGAGCAGTTCCGTCCATATGCGTGCGATGGCCAGTTCGGTCTCTCCCCGCGCAGCCTCGAAGGCCCTCTGCGCCCCCGCACCCGGCGCCGGCAGCGCCTTACGGTCCACCTTCCCGTTCGCACTCAACGGCAGCGCATCCAGCACCACGATCCGCCCCGGCACCATGTACTCCGGCAGCCCCCGCGCCAGCTCCCCGCGCAGCGCCTCCACCTCCAGCTCCACCCCCGCCTGCGCACTGCAGTACGCCACCAGCGATGGCGAGCCCCCGCCCGCCCCGGGCACCGCCACCACCACCGCCTCCCTCACCCCCGCGCTGCCCAGCAGCGCCGCCTCTATCTCCCCCAGCTCTATCCGCAACCCGCGGATCTTCACCTGGTGGTCCAGCCTCCCCAGGTACTCCAGCACCCCGTCATCCCTCCAGCGCACCAGATCCCCCGTCCTGTACAGCCTCTGCCCCGCCTCCCGCGGATCGGCCACGAACCTCTCCGCCGTCAGCCCCGGCCTGCCCGCGTACCCCCGCGCCAGCCCCACGCCCCCCAGGTACAGCTCTCCCGCCACACCCTGCGGCACCGGCTCCAGCCCCCCGTCCAGCACGTGCGTGCGCAGCCCCGCGATCGGCCTGCCTATCGGCACCGCCCCCCGGTCCTGCTCCCCGCAGCTCCAGTGCGTCACGTCGATCGCCGCCTCCGTCGGACCGTACAGGTTGTGCAGCCCCACTCCCTTGCGCCGCTCCAACACCTGCCGCACCGTCTGCTCCGCCAGCGCCTCCCCGCTGCACACGATGTGCCGCAGGCTCTCGCACGCCCCCAGGTCCGCATGCGCCAGGAACGCCTGCAGCATCGAGGGCACGAAGTGGATCGTGCTCACCCCGTACCGCCGGATCAGCTCCTGCAGCTGCGCCGGCTCACGGTGCGCTCCCGGCGGTGCCACCGCCAGCCTCGCCCCTACCGCCAGCGGCCAGAAGAACTCCCACACCGACACGTCGAAGCCGAACGGCGTCTTCTGCAGCACCGTGTCCCCCGCTCCCAGTCCATACGCCTG
>NZ_QLTA01000095.1 GCF_003269065.1 Paracidovorax anthurii | reverse complement strand
CGCACGTTCGAGCATCAGGTGGTGGAGTTGCATGTCCGCGTGGCCGTACTCAACCGCTTCAGCCAGATCGGTCGTCCTCAAACCGTTCTGGTGGCCGCCATGGCATAAATCCGTCTGGGGTTGGGGCTATGCCGTCTTCGAACTGATTTGTGCAACAAAGCCGTTGGGGATGACCGCTCGCTGCAGGATCGTGAGATTGGTGGTATCGATATAACGATCCCCGCCCGAGAGGGCCAATCTGAGCATGTCGATGGCCGAATTGGTGGCCCAGTTCAGGAAGTTGCCACTGAAAGCATCGCTGCACTTGCGGCTGGTTGCCGCGCCCGTCCGATCGAAGCGCTTGTAGTCGGCTTGGGTGAAGCCCGTCGGAATGGTTTCGCTCGGACTGTCGTTGTAGCGGTAGCAGCTCTCGGAGTCGTAGTAGCCGAGATATTCGGTGGTGTTGGAATAGGTGTTGTCCGTATCACCGCTGGGGGTGTATTGAGCGCCCACCGTGGGATATTCCACCGACAGAGCCAAGGCAATGGCTGGCTTATCTAATGTGGAGTTGGCGTACAGAGGTTCGGTCGCCAGGGGTAGTGTGGGAATGAGGGGGGGCGTGCTGAGACCAAAGGCCAGAAATGAAATGGCTGCAACAGGCACGCCAAAGATCAATGCCCATGTGCTCGCACGCCGCATAGGTGAGGGAATGTGCTTGATAAGTTGGTGCAACGGCATGATCGGATCTCAATTACGGTAAATCATCTGAAGTACCGTCTGGGTATCGGTATTGGGACCGAAACCCATTACGGTGACACGATATATGTATCGCATACCCTCGGGATTCTCCGTGCGAGAGTAGGAAGGATCGGGAATCGGTTCGATGATGTAGCGGGGTGGTTTTGCCGGCTGGATACCCGCGGTGCCGGAGGGAAAGGCGCGGCCGGTGAATGCCCCGAATTCGGCTGTGGCGGCACTGCTGCCCGTGGCGTCGAAGTTCACGGTGAGCCAGGCCGGTTTCGTCGATGGGATGTAGGCACAAAGTCCTTTTGTCGCTCCAGAGGACCCGCAGCCCGAAATGAACTGGGAGATGTCCGTGGCCTTCAGTTTGAAGATGGAGTCGCGCCTGGTAGCCGATCCGGCGGGCAGGCCCAGGATGTCGTATTCCGCATCCAGCAATCCCGCCTCGGTGGCTTGCCAGGCGATCTGCTTGTCTCTGTCGCTGCGGGTGGCTCTCTCGGCCATCATGGCAATTTGAATGCCCCCCACGCCCAGGATGGAGACGACGATCAGGATCAGCATCACCACGATCAG
Organism: Paracidovorax anthurii; assembly: GCF_003269065.1. Taxonomy (GTDB): domain Bacteria; phylum Pseudomonadota; class Gammaproteobacteria; order Burkholderiales; family Burkholderiaceae_C; genus Paracidovorax; species Paracidovorax anthurii. The sequence goes on along the minus strand of NZ_QLTA01000095.1, from coordinate 6,928 downwards.
GGATGCGCCTGTCTGTGGGGCCCGGGCATTGGACAGCCTGGGCTGTACCGGGGACGGCAGGTGATTGGGCATCATTGTTTCGCTACCTGGGCGTTTCGGAGGTGAACGGTGAAGGTCACTGTCTGCCGCAGCCTTCCATCCGTGGGAGTGCTGAACGACGTGCCAGGATCGTTTGTGGAGGCGAAGGCGGAGCCGATCGTGCCGGAGGCCGTCGACGTGGCGGAGCCGAGCGGATAGAGCGTCCTGGTGGTGTTGTCCACGGCGGATCCGGGTGGGCCGCGCAAGACCATTCCGATACGGATGCTGCGAACCTGCCTCCAGTTGGCCCTGGTGGCGGCATCGTTTCCGCTGACGGTCAATTGATCGGCGCGAAGGTATCGCTCCGGTACGGTATCCACAGAGGCTGCGGCGATTGCCGCGGTGTTGCCCGGGCCTATCCCGTCCACGCCATAGAGCACCTGAAAATTCTCGACCCCTTTGATCAGCGGCTGGGCGTCGAATGGCGCGCTGCCCGTGTCGGACCGCGAGCACATCAACGAAGGTTCGCCGTCGACGGCCACGCCGACATGCAGGATGCTGAGCATGCGGTCGTACCGGTCGGTGGGCACGGTAGTGACCGTGTTGCCGGAACAGTCGATGACCGCCTTGTCGGATTTTGGGCCCGATGCGGTGTCCCAGGGAGCGGCAGCCACCTGAAAGCGCAGGACAAGGATGTCGCTGCCATAGCCCACGCTACCAGCGGATCGGGCCGTGCCATCGCTCCAGGCGTCGCCCGTGGCTCTCGATTGATTATTGAGCCCGAAAATATTCGGATCGGGGTCTGCCGCCAGGCCTGTGGTGTTCGGGGGGACGGGCGTTGCGGCAAATTGCACGTCCTGGAAGCCCACCTGCACGCCGAGGCGCTGGAGCAGATCGACCGCGAAGCGCGCGTTGTCCCGCAATTGGGACTCGGCATCCACGCTGGTGAAACCCTGTCTGGAGATGACCAGCGCCGTCACTGCGGCGAGGACCACGAAGGTGCTGATGGCCATGGCCACCAACAGTTCCACCAGCGTCAGACCGCGCTGGAGCCGGGCACGTCGCTGCAGCGATGGCGTGCCCAGAGGGTGCGGGCGGGGCTTGGAGAAGATCATGTATCGCCTTGGGAGTTGCCGCTCGTCACGGGGAAGATGAGCGAAGGCACCGAGTCCTGCTGCGTTGCCGTCTGGATGACGGCCGTGCCCGTTGCGCTGCGGTCGGTGGAGTTGCGTGTCCAGCCGATCTTGATGACGGCGATGCCGCTGCTGCTTGGCGTGCAATCCCATTGGCCCTTGCCGCTGGAGTCATAAGGGGCACTGTCGAAACAGACCACGACGCGGGCGCCAGGCAACTCGGCGCGCAGCCGTGTGAGCCACTCGGTCATTTCCGCTGCCGCGACTGCCTTGGCGGTGGTGCACCCCGTGGAGGCGTTGGACACGATCATGCAGTATTCCGATGGCCCGGAAGACATGGTGCCCGACAGATCCACAATATATGGGTTATCTGGCGTGCTGCCGGGCACGCCGGGCTTGGCCCCGACGGCTTTGTTGCCCCGCATCATTTCGGCCAGTTCCCTGGCGAGGTTCGCGGCCTGGGCCTGCATGCGGGCATCGCGGTTCGCCTGGACGGCGTAGGCCTGAAGGCCTACGACACCCAGCATTCCGAACGACAGCACGACGATGGCCACCAGCACTTCAATCAGCGAGAAACCGCGCATGGCCCGTGGCGGACGAGCTCCGGGCGGCCGGATCGGTTGCTGCACAATGCTTCGACTTTTCATGCTGAAGATGTTACGAACAATTGCACGCGGAGGGAATGGCCTCCACAACCGTTCGCTCTCCCAGAAAAACCGTTCACTCACCCTGGCCCTTGCGCCGGGCAATGCGTTTCCATGGAAGTTGCCATGACCGCCCTGTTCAGTCCGAAGGAATTGATGGGGCTGGCCCACGCCCAGGCGCAAGAGGGGATGTACCGCACATCACCCAACCCGAGGGTCGGGTGCGTGATTGCGGATGCGGCGGGCAGGGTCCTGGGCCTGGGCAGTACCCAGCGGGCGGGGGAGGCGCATGCGGAGGTCATGGCGATGAGGGACGCCAAGGCCCGGGGGCACTCGATGCAGGGGGCCATCGCCTACGTCACGCTGGAACCTTGTTCCCATCAGGGCCGGACAGGTCCCTGTTGCGATGCGCTGGTGCAGGCCGGCATCGGGAAGGTCGTCGCCTCGCTGCCGGACCCCAATCCCCTGGTGAGCGGGCGGGGGTTTGCGCGGCTGCGCGCGGCGGGGGTCACTGTCGAGGTGGGGCCCGGGGCGGACGAGGCCAAGGCACTGAACCGGGGGTTCTTCAGCCGCATGGTCCGCGGCATTCCCTGGGTGCGTTTGAAGGTGGCGGCCTCGCTGGATGGAATTACAGCGCTTCCGAATGGCCGCAGCCAGTGGATCACCTCGGAGGAAGCCCGCAAGGACGTCCATGCTTGGCGCGCGCGCGCCTGCGCGATCCTGACGGGGATCGGGACGGTCCTCGCGGATGATCCGCGCCTGGATGTGCGGGGCCTCGATACGCCCCGCCAGCCCTGGCTGGCGATCGTTGACAGCCGCTTGCGCACCCCGCCGGAGGCCGCGCTGTTGCGCGCACAGGCCCGGCAGGTCGTGATCTATACCGCCGTGCGGGATGAGGGCCGCGAGGCCGCGCTCGTGGAGCGGGGCGCCACGGTGGTCTGCCTGCCTGCGGAGGAGGGCGGCCGGGTGCACCTCGGGAACATGCTGCAGGATCTGGCACGGCGTGGCGCCAATGAACTCCACGTGGAAGCCGGCGCCGAGCTCAACGGGGCCCTGGTGACCGCGGGGGCGGTGGATGAGTTTCTGGTGTATCTGGCGCCCCGGCTGCTGGGGCAGGGGCGGGGCATGGCGCACTTCGGTCCGCTGAACGCGCTGTCGGAAGGGCCCGACCTGGTGTGGCATTCGATCGGCCAGGTGGGAGCCGATGTGCGCATGCTGGCCGAGGTTCGCGGGCGCGCCGGTTTCTTCTAGGTGCCGCCGGCGCCCGGCCGGACGGTGCGAGGACGATGTCCCGGGAGGAAGGGCCGTCCTGTCGGGGTGGCGGAGACTGTGAGATTCGAACTCACGGACGGTTGCCCGTCGGCAGTTTTCAAGACTGCTGGTTTAAACCACTCACCCAAGTCTCCAGGGTTGCGGATTCTACCCGTGCCACAGGGCCAAGGCGGCTTGCGGCATGCCGATACCGGACGCTCCGGGCAAGGGTTGGGCATGGACGGTGCAATGGGTAGGCTACTGGGTAGGCATCACAATTCTCGACATGAGCATTCAGCCTACGCATTTGCAATCATGGAACCGCTTTGTTGTGCGGGCTTTCGCTGTTGCGTCCCCATTACTCGGTGCTACGCACACATGGCACATGGACGGCGCAGCGATTGAACTGCGGTTGCCCAGTGCAGAAAGGATCGAGAGAGACCGGAATGTCGATAACCCGGTGAGATAGCCCCCCGAATCTTCGGACACGGTCCTCGCGGAGCACCGTCACTCCGCCCCCCTGCCCCTATGAGGCCGAGTGGGGTGGCGATGCTGCGTAGCATCTCTTGTCAGCGACGCACCTCCCTGAGCGCTCACAGCCCAAGACTTGCCCTCGCGCGCCTAGACAACGTCCTTGGCAGTCATAATTGGTTTGATGCAAGCCTGCTGGGGGCTAGTGGCATTTTTATACTCGGGTGCCTGAACAATGAGACGATCGCAAACCCAGGTTGCGATCCACTTTCAAGAGGGGGCATTTTTCAGAATATTCTGCATCGGCCATGCTTATCCACAGAACCTACGAGATAAATTTTCCGGAGGGCGGTGCAGGCAACGGCATCAGCGTCCAACAGGCGCGCAACTCAAACTTGCGCGCAACAAGTCGCGAACCTAACTGAGGCTCAACAGTGACAAAGATCATCTCCCTATACAACAACAAAGGTGGAGTCGCCAAGACAACTACAATTTTCAATCTAGCCGTTTATCTGGCGAAGATCGAATCTAAGAAGGTGCTTTTGGTTGACTGCGACCCTCAGTGCAACTGTACAGAGCTGTTCTTCTGCTCTACAGAGAGCTACGACGACCCAGATGCTCCGCTTCCCGGCACGACCATCTATGAGGCCCTCAAGCCCCGATTCGATGGCGATGCCGCACGGATCGACGCGAGCAAAATACATCTTCCAGCCTCTCCCATTTACGAGAATCTATTCCTCTTCCGGGGAGATATCAACTTCTCGCGTGCTGAGCAGAACTTCTCAGTTGCAATTGCCCAGGCAATCACAGAAGCGGTGCACGAAAAGAACACTTACGCCGTGCTCACTCGCATGTTCCGTGATCTAGCCAGTCTGCACGGTTTTGACTACATTCTTTGCGACGTTGGCCCAAGCGCAGGGTCGATAACACGCATGGTGATCCTCTCTTGTGATGGCGTTTTCATTCCTACAGCACCCGACCGCTTCTCATTTCAAGCAGTCCAGGGGATGGGGGCTATTATTAGCGACTGGCTTTCTCGGCATGAGGCCGTTGTAGCGTCCCTCGCCCCCTTTGGCCTTGAGGCCTATTTTCCTACCACTAAGTTCTACGGTGCGATCCTCAATAACTACAAGATACATCGAGCTGGTCAGAAAAAGGCGTCCTATTTGAAGTGGGAGGGGCGCGTGAAGGACGCGTTGATTGCAATGTTGACCAACCCTGCACTAAAGCGACTAGAGCCATTATCTCCTCAACTCCTAGCCGAGCCGTTCGTTGCATCAATCCGGGATGTTGGTCCAATGGCGCCAGTTGCCCAACTCGTTGGGAAAGCCATTTTTGACATCGACCAGAAAGACACTGAGCTAGCCTCATCCGACGGCGATTACTACCGTGGCGCAGTCTGGGGCGAATGGGTAAAGCGAATGCACGAATACAGTGCAGAAGTCGCAAAACTTGCTGCTATCCTCAATTAGACGATCATGGCAAAGACCTACAGCTTGGTTGCCCTGCTTGACGTTCTCGCGTATCGCAATCACCTTAAGGCGGATCGCGCCTCTGGACGTGAGACGTTTAAATCGAAGCTCGAGGCAGCCCTGTCAGTGCTCGGCTCGATCAATGAGACTGATTTGGCATATCAAGCGATCAGCGACACGATCATAATTGCCGCAAATGCCTCGACAAGGATTGCAGACTTTCTTTCGACTATTGCAGAAGTTCAGCGAGCATTTCTTCAAAGTGGTCTGCTGATCCGGGGAGGTATTGCATTCGAGCAGCATTTCAAGTCTGGCAGCCTCACCTACAGCCATGCTCTCGCCGTCGCATATGAGCTTGAGCAGAAGCAAGCCATTTACCCACGGGTCGTGATTGATAGAAGCGTTATTGAAATGCTTCGTACCGGCAGCAGATTCGCCGCTGAGGATATACAGCACGTCCAAGATGATGCTCTAATTTGCTTTCAAAATGGAGTTCATTTTGTTCACTTCGTCCGCAATCATGTACCCCAATGCTATGAGTTGGCGAAGGCAATTTTCGTCGCCGAATCAGTTGATCTTGATGGCCGCGAGGCTGAGCTAGCAAAGCATCGCTGGCTACAAGATTACATCGTTGCCTTCTCCGATGAGGATCCAGTTCGATATATGGGTGACATCGAGCTTCTCAATTTTGGGCAGAAAGAGGGCCAAGCTGTGGTGCATGGCGAAGCAGCAGCCTAATCCTGCATTCATTAAATTAACTCGCGTCAGCAAATCTCCGATTGCGTTCGAGGTTGAATGAAGCCATGCCTGCAAAGAAGTAACAACTCTGACCTTGCCCCCGAGTTCCGGAGTGCATAGCCCCAAGGGAACCTCTCAAAACCCATCAAATCCCTTGCTGACCAAGAACGCCTGCCCCTCTCATTGCCATGATCACCCCGCCTAGCGCACTGAAGTTCGACCTGTTCGCAGAGGCGTCGCGCCAGCACAAGAGGGATGAGGTGGGCGACCCGCTGCAGGCGATCGCGCGGCACATCGACTTCGGCGAACTGGCCGGGCTGGTGGATGCGTTGATTGAGCGCGGCGATGGCCGCAAGGGTGGGCGGCCCGCTTACCCCACCGAGGTCATGGTGCGCATCCTGGTCCTGAAGCGGCTGTACAACCTGTCGGATGAACAGATGGAATATCAGTTGCTGGATCGGGCGAGCTACCAGCGCTTCTGTCTGCTGCAGGATGCGATGAACGTGCCGGACCGCAACACCATCTGGCGCTTCGGCGAGCGACTGGGAGTGGAGGGAGTGACGGCCCTGTTGCAGGGGGTGGATGCGCAACTGCAGCGCCACGGCTACATCGCGCGGGGCGGGCAGGCCATCGATGCGACGCTGGTGCCTGCGCCGCGCCAGCGCATCGGCAAGGAGGACAGACAGTGCCTGGCGCAAGGCGGGCAGCCGGACTGGAGCGATGCCCAGCGCAGGCAAAAGGACGTGGAGGCCACGCACACGAAAAAGCACGGCAGGAGCTACTTCGGCTACAAGCTGAGCGTGAGCGTGGACCTCAAGCACGGCTTCATCCGCGCCATCGCCACGGGCACGGCCAGCGAGCACGACGGGCACCACTTCGATGAGGTGCTGGACATGCACAACACCGGGCGGGCGGTGCATGCGGACAAGGCCTACCCGAGCCGCCAGAGGCAGCAGATGCTGCAAGTGCTGGGCTTGGTGGACGCGATGCAGCGCCGTGCGCGCCCGGGCAAGCCCTTGAGCGAGTGCCAGAACAAGCGCAACCGGCGCATTGCCAAGAAGCGGGCCAAGGTCGAACATGTGTTCGCCGGCATCCGCCATCTGGGGGGCAAGTTCGTGCGCACGATCGGGCAGGCGCGTGCCACGGCGGCCATGACGATGATGGCGGCCTGCTACAACATGAAGCGCCTGGCTTCATTCCT
>NZ_QLTA01000094.1 GCF_003269065.1 Paracidovorax anthurii | reverse complement strand
AGGCGTTGCGCCCCTGTCTCTCGCGGGCCGCGCCAACCTGATTTTTTTAAAGCCTGCTCCAGCACGCTCACTCCGTGCTGGTCAGGCTCGCTCCACTTGCGCCAGTACGCATAGACGTTGTGCCACTTGGGGAACTGCGGCGGCAGATAGCGCCACTGACAACCCGTGCGAAGCAGGTACAGCACTGCACAGAACACTTCGTACAGATCCAGCTTGATCGGTTTGGTGCTGCGCCGAACGCTGCGCAGCAGCGGCTCGATCTCGGCAAACTTCTCTCTACTGATGTCGCTTGGGTATGGCTTTCTTTTCACCCCAGGATTGTCGGGGGAGATCGTAAACACGCTCTAAGACCTCTTCGACTGTCTCATTGAGCCCGTCGCGAATCGGTGGCGTGAGCCCTTAATCACAGGGCGTTCAGTTGTCACCTTGGTGCACATGCAGGGCGAAACCGTCCAGTGCCGTTGCGGCTGGCGTGAATTGCAGTTGCGAAATCAATAGATGCACGGGCTGGTACAGCGCATCCAGGGATGTTTCTCTCAACAATTCCTGCACCTGCTCGGAAATGTGTATGGCCTGCATGCGCTGCTCCCGGAGCAGGCCCGGAAGCTGCGCCAATAGGGCATCCAACTGTTCACGATCCTGTGCTTTCGGCGCATCCGATGCGAAGGCTCGCCCGTGGGAATGGGTTGCCGCAATAGCCTGCATTATTTGCAGGGACGTCGCCCGCATGGCCGCAGCCAGTTCCTCAATGGCGGCGGATGGCCGCACTCCCGGCTTCTTTTTCAGCGCGCTTTCGATCTCCGCGCAGCCACGGGCCAATTGTGTGAGCCCCAGATTGGCAGATTCACCCTTGAGCCTGTGAATCCAGGCAGGCAAATCGGTCAGTTCAATCGTGCCGAACTGGTCTGCAAGTCCTGCTGCGCGGGAGGAAAACTCATGGAGCAGGTGGGCGCAAAGCTCGCTATTGCCTCCCATGCGCAGCAGAGCCCCTTCGAGATCAATGCCGTCGATTTTCGACACGGATTGCAATGCGTCGGGTACCGCTACCTTGCCGGGTCTCGAAATGATCGACTCTGGGACCCCTGGGTTTATCCATCTGCGCAAGGCGGCAATCAGTTCTTCAGGATCAATCGGCTTGCCGACAAAGTCATTCATGCCGGCCTGCTGGCAGGCCTGCTGATCTTCAGGCATGACTGCGGCGGTCATCGCAATGATGGGAATCGATTCGCACGCAGGGATGGCGCGGATGCGGCGGGTGGCTTCCAGTCCATCCATGACCGGCATATGCATGTCCATCAAGATGGCCGCAAAATGCCCGGACTGCGCCAGCCCGACGGCCTCCAGGCCGTTGCCGGCCACACTCACCAGAAGACCCGCAGAACGCAGGAATGCCGTGGCGACCTGCTGGTTCACTTCGTTGTCTTCCGCCAGCAGAATTTGCTTTCCGCGCAGTAGCGTTGCCGAGGCGATATAGCTTTTGGTGTCGAGTTGATGGGCAACAGGGGACTGCGATCCCAGCAGTGCGTTAAATAACGCCGAGGGCAATACCGGCTTGGTCATCAAGGCAGCGATCTTGTGTTCGTGTATGTGCTCCAGCAAATCGTCGAGGGCATGTGAACTGAACATCATGAGCGTGGGCGCCTGGGAGATTGCCTTCTGCGCTTCCATCTCCTCGATTCGTTGAACCAGTTCCAGGCCATTCATGATGGGCATTTGCCAGTCGGTCAGCAAAAGGTCATAAGGGTTCCCTGCCAGGTCGGCGGACCTCAGTTGCTCGATGGCTGCCTGACCGTTATCCAGGCACTGGGCATCAATACCCCAACTGTGGAGCATCAGTTGCAAGACATGGGCTGCGGCGATTTGGTCATCGACAATCAGGGCACGCTTGAAACGGAGTGGCTCTGGTGGCACCTGCATTGAATCGGCAGCATCCGCCAGCGCCATGTCGAGATCGAAGAAAAATACGCTGCCCGATCCGGGGGTACTGCCAACCTGCATGGCGCCGCCCATCAATTCGACCAGTCGCTTGCAGATGCTCAGGCCCAGCCCCGTTCCTCCGTATTTGCGTGTGATGGATACGTCGGCTTGGCTGAAGGGCTTGAATAGCTGCTCTGTCTGCGCCGTGCTCATTCCGATGCCGGAGTCTGTCACGCTGAAGCGGATTTGGCAGTTCTTGGCGCTTCTGTTTTTGATTCGCACACCCAGAGTCACCGCCCCTCGCTCGGTGAATTTCACGGCATTGCTCAGCAGATTGGAAAGTACCTGCGCGAGGCGCAGGGGGTCTCCGATCACCAGCGTCGGTAAATCCGGCGGAATGTCGAGGATGAACTCCAGCTTCTTTTGTTCTGCCTGATGCGCGAACATGGATGCACTGTTGGCAAGCAATGTCTCCAGGGATAACTCGCGCTCCTCCAGACGCATGTGACCGGCCTCCACCTTGGAATAGTCGAGCACGTCATTCAGAATGTGCAGCAATGCCTTCGAGGCAGCGAAAGCCTTTTCGAGAAGATCACGCTGTCGGGGTTCGAGTTCGTCCTGAAGAACCAGTTGGGTCATTCCCAATATGGCGTTCATCGGCGTTCGGATCTCATGGCTCATATTGGCCAGAAAACTGCTTTTGGCTGTATTGGCGCGTTCGGCGGCCTCGCGGGCATTTTCCAGTTCAGCCTGGTAGCGTTTTTGCTCGCTCAGGTCTGCGGCCACGCCAAGGGTGCCCAATGGATTGTGGTGCTCATCGAAAATGCCGGTGACGGACAACAGCACAGGAATGCGTTTCCCGTCCTTGGTGATGTATGTCCACTCGTTGGTATCCACCTGATCGCGCAACGCCTTGGCACCGAGGGTCGTAAGCCCTGGTTTCACGAGGACTCCCAACTCCCCGGAGAGGACCTTGGCCCGTTCTGCCACTTCCTGCGGGTCATGGAAGGTGGCAGGGGTCATTTTCCCTATCACCTCTTCGCTGTGGTAGCCCAGGAGGCGCTCCGCGCTGGAGTTGAACATCGTGATGGTGCCGTCCATCTGCGTGGCGATGATGGCGAGGCCTGCGCCGTTCAGTATGGCTTTTTGTAATCCGAACAGGCGGTTCAACTCCAGTTCCTGTGCACGGCGTTCATTGAGGTCACGTGCGATCTTGGAGTAACCGCTGAGGCGGTGCTCATCGTCGTAAATGGGAGTCAGGGTGACGCTGGCCCAGAATTGAGAGCCGTCCTTGCGAACTCTCCAACCCTCGTCATGATTGAACCCTTCCTGTCGCGCTCTCTCGAGCTTCTTTTCCATGTCTCCGGGCTTTGATTGCTCGGGTGGATAGAACACGGACATGTGCTGCCCCAGGATCTCGCTGGCGGAGTAGCCCTTGATACGCTCGGCACCGCTGTTCCAGCCTACGACGATGCCATGGGGGTCCAATTGGACGATGGCGTAATCCTTCACGCCATCGATGAGTTGACGGTAACGTGAGTTGGTTTCGTTGAGCTTGGCTTCCGATGCCAAGCGCTGGACGCGGGCATTCGTCGTCTGGAGTACGAACGTGGCGATAGTCCCTACCAGGCTCAGAATCACGATGAAGGCAGACGTCAGCCATGGCGAGGTCAGGTTCAATTGACCCACGAGTGCCGGGAGTGCATGGACGGTAATTTGCCACTCCTTGCCGTAAATCTCGATATGGCTCGTTGTCGTCAGCAGAGGAGGACTCGACTCGGATATCTCTGCACTGGAATAGAAGTGGTCAGTCTTCCCTTCCTCTTGGATGGCACGGAGACTCAGGGCAATGCGGTCATCGTAAAAATCGAAGTCGCGCAGGACCTCTTCGATCGTCAACGGCGTATAAATCCAGCCATATCCCGCAGCTTCCCGCTCCGCTTCAGAATCCAACGGAGCATCCGCCCGGTAAACCGGCAACAGGATGAGAAAACCTTGATTCTTTTTGCCGTCCGCCTGGACCAGGGTGATCGGATCGGTGATCGATGCAATTCCGGTGCGCAAGGCTTTCAGGGCTGCGCTGCGGCGATTTTCTTCCGATGCGATATCCAGTCCTATGGCAGGACGGTTGTTTTCCACCGGCTCGATGTACTGAATGACATAGCGCTCGCCGGAGTGCGCATGCAACTGCCGAATGGAGAAGTCGGGCCAGCCGTCTTTGCGCGCCGCCTGCACAAAGCTGACTTCTTCTTCTGCGGTAACCCGCCGAATGAAGCCAAAGCCCCGGGCTCCGACAAACTCCCGGGCGTAGTCCCGCGATACTGAATAGCGGTGGAATACTTCGCGGGTCATTCGCTCTTCCCCGCGTGCAATCAGTGCACCACGCGCACCCCGCAACCCGTACTCATAGAGTTCCAGGCGACGGTGTAGCTGTAGCGTGGCGCGCTGGGCCACGAGTTGAAAATTTGCTTCCAGCTTGATTTTGTTGTCGCGATCGACGTACAGGCCGAACCAGATGGCCAGCACGAGTCCCACCACGAGGCCGAGCAATGGAGCCCAGCGCAGAAATACAAGCTTTTTCACGGTCGATCCCGCATGGAAGCGTTTAGCCGGAAACGCGGTTGCGCCCCCCCGACTTGGCTGCGTACAGATGCTGATCCGCCAAATGGGCCAGCATCGAGGTGGCCATGCCATCCGAGGGCACCATGCTGCAGACTCCTGCGCTGATGGTCACTATCGCCGGCGGGGCGCTTGCCGCATGTTCGATGGCTAGCGATTCGACCGACTGCCGCAAGGCCTCGGCTTTGGCCAGGGCTCCCTGCAGATCGCAGTCGGGAAGGAGGCAGACGAACTCTTCTCCTCCATAGCGCGCTACCAGATCGTGCGAGCGGTGGAGTCGCCCCGTCAGCTGCAGCGCCACCTTCTGCAAACAGGAATCTCCTGCAGCATGGCCATAGTGATCGTTGTAGCTTTTGAAGTTGTCCACATCGATCATGACTATTGATAGAGGTGAGCCATTGCGGCCGCAGCGCCGCCACTCGGCATCCAGCGCACCATCGAATCTCCGGCGGTTGGCCACCCCTGTCAGGCCGTCCACATAGGCCAGATCGCGCAGCAGATCGGATTGCCGTTTGAGCCGTGCGTGGGTACGCACACGGGCCTTGGCAACTTCCGGGTTGATGGGCTTTGCAATGAAATCCACGGCGCCGACCCTGAAGCACAAGGATTCATCTTCCGGCGTGTTTTGTGCGGTAATGAAAATGACCGGAATGTGGCGGGTGTCCTCAGATGCCTTCAGTTGCCTGCATACCTCATATCCCGACATTCCCGGCATTTGGATGTCCAGCAAGATCAGATCCGGAGGCGCGGAGTGAATGAGGCGCAAGGCATCGTCGCCGCTGGTGGCCATTCGGATGTCGAACTCCTCTCCGAGCAATGCATGCAGCATTCTTATATTGGTCACTTGGTCATCGACAAGCAACACTGAGATACCGTCGGGCGAGGGCAACTGCGGGTCCGCAAGGTGCGCCATCAGATTTTGTGAAGCCACCGTGGGTCCTTGTTTTCAACGAATCTGCATGCGGCAGGGAACCGCTCCGGTTCTCGTGCTGCCTATTTGATTCAAGCCATAACGCTCCAGCAGTGGCATGACTGCCGAATCATCGGTATTGGTATCGATTTGTTTCGGGTGCTGCTGTGGAATGTAGCCGATGGATTCGAGCAGAGGATGGTCGATGTCGGACTCGTTTCAGCGTTGCGAACTCCACCGCATCGTGCAGATGATTGGCGGTTTTTTAGGCCCCGTAATGATCTCTGTCAATCCGTTGAAGCTCTTATGTCAAAGGTCTTTCGATTTCACGGGAACAGCCACCAGGGGGAGGCATTTCATCTTGGGCACGATGAACTCGATTGCCATCCACCGCGACGGAGGCTTTCCATGGCGTTCTGTCCCCATCTTGCCGAGCGCTGGTGGAGAAACCATTCGATTTGTCTTGCTCTTTATTCCCAAGAGCCGGATTGCCTGAACAAACCAAATTCAATGGCTCGCAACCCATGTCGGCGTGCGACCTTGAGGTGTAGAGAATGGGGAGGTTTTGGGGCGCGCCCGGGAGTGGCGTGGAGGTTGGCTCACAAAGGGGGCGGCCCGGCCGGCAGGGATGGCCCCGGAGCGGCATGGAGCCGGAGGGCCGCGCGCGGCGAAGCCGGCGCTCGCGTCAGCGGGGCGTGCCCGCCGCCGGCCGCGTGCGGTAGAACTGCATGGGCACGGCCTGCATCTCCCGCGCGTGCTGGTTCAGCACCGACTTCTTCATGCGGCCCACGACGTGCATCTCGCAGGGCTTGCAGTCGAAGCGCAGCGTGAGCTTTTCCTTGCCGTTGACGAGGTGCAGCGGGTCGGCCTTGATGGTGCCCTTCACGCCGATCACGCCCTTGGCCTGTTTGGGGCACAGGCTCATGCTGTAGCGCACGCAGTGCTTGGTGATCATCAGGCTCACCTCGCCTTCCTCTTCCTTGGACTCGTAGGCCGCGTCGATCACTTTCACGCCGTGCTTGACGTAGAAGTCGTGCGCCTTGTGGTTGAACACGTTGGCCAGGTAGGTGAGGGTGTCTTCCGGGAAGGGCACGGGCGGCTCCACGGGCTGCGCGCGCGGCAGCCGCACGAAGCCTTCGGCGCGCGCCTGCTCCAGCGCGGCCACGGCGTCGCGGCGCAGCTGGTTGAGCGCCGAGGCGGGCACGAACCAGGGCTGCGAGAGCTGCAGCGCGATGTCGTGCACCGAGAAGATCGTCGCGCCGAAGCGGCCGAGCTGCTCGCGCAGCGTGGCCTGCGCCTGCGCCGCATCGGCGGCGGGCTCGTGCGGGTGGGCGATGGCGGCGCTGCCCGTGAAGCCGTCCTCGTCGGTCAGGGTGAGCGAGAAGCCGCCGCCGGTCTCGGCCAGCGCGGCCCACAGGCCGATGCGCCGGTCGCTCGACTTGCGCTCCAGCCCACGCACCCAGTCCATGTCGCGGTTGCGGTTGATCTCCAGCCCCTTGCGCAGGTCCTTGAAGCCCGCGACCGGGTCTTTCGGGAACACGCGCCACAGGCCCCGGGCGGCGTTGCGGGCCTCGGCGCGGTTGATGTGCACGCCCACCAGTTCCTTCTGCAGGTCGTAGTAGCACAGGCCGTCGCCGTTGTGCAGCACCAGCGCCGGGTCGTTCAGTTCGAGGTCGATCCACGGGTCGCCCACCTGGGTCACCCAGCCGATGGGGCGGCCCGGCGTCTTGGGCGTGTCGAAGGCGCCGATGTCCTCCTGGCGGCCGTTGACGAAGTAGTCGGTGAACTCGCGGTTGAAGTTCTGGTCGGGGTCGGGCGTGAAGTTGAAGGTGGTGGCGCCGCTGGAGGAGCGCGCCAGCGGCGCGGCCGAGGTCTCGCGCGCCTCGATCGCCTCGTCCAGCAGCCGGCGGTAGTGGGCGGTGATGTTCTTCACGTAGCCCATGTCCTTGTAGCGGCCCTCGATCTTGAAGCTGCGCACGCCCGCGTCGATCAGCGCGCCCAGGTTGGCGCTCTGGTTGTTGTCCTTCATCGAGAGCACGTGCTTCTCGTGCGCGACGATGCGCCCCTGGCCGTCCAGTACCTCGTAGGGCAGGCGGCAGGCCTGGTTGCAGTCGCCCCGGTTGGCGCTGCGGCCCGTGTGCGCGTGGCTGATGAAGCACTGGCCCGAATAGGCCACGCAGAGCGCGCCGTGCACGAAGAATTCGATCGTGGTGCGCGCCGGATCGGTGGCGGCGCGGATGGCGGCGATCTCGCCCAGGTCCAGCTCGCGCGCGATCACGATCTGCGAGAGGCCCGCGTCCTGCAGGAAGCGCGCCTTCTCGGGCGTGCGGATGTCGGTCTGTGTGCTGGCATGCAGCTGGATGGGCGGCAGGTCGATCTCCAGCAGGCCCATGTCCTGGATGATGAGCGCGTCCGCACCCGCCTCGTACACCTGCCAGGCCATGCGCCGCGCGCCTTCCAGCTCGTCGTCGCGCAGGATGGTGTTGAGCGTGACGAAGATGCGGCTGCCGAAGCGGTGCGCATGGCGGATGAGCCGCTCCAGGTCGCGCAGTTCGTTGCCGGCGCTGGCCCGTGCCCCGAAGGCCGGCCCGCCGATGTAGACGGCATCCGCGCCATGGTTCACGGCCTCGATGCCGATGTCGGCGTCGCGCGCGGGGGAGAGCAGTTCGAGCTGGTGGGGCAGGAGGGACATGGGGCGGGATTATCCCAGGGGCGGCCGGGATCACCCAAGGGGCGGGTTCTGCACGAAATTGGTGCGTGGTGCCGCTACGATATGGTGCAGTGCGCCCGCTGCCTTGCCGCAGCGGGCGCGCCGTTTTTCACCGTTCCATCCAGGAGACCTGAGAACGTGTTTACGATCTTCTGAGTAGCAGAGCCAGAAACGCCAAGTGGACGAACTGTAAGCTGGTGTTGAGCCATCGCTCACAGTTCTTCCATAGCCGCCGATTCTTGTCCAGCCAAGCAAAGCTGCGCTCAACCACCCAGCGCTTGGGCATGACCTTGAAGGTGTGCAACTCGCTTCTCTTGGCGATCTGCACCGTCACATGCTCACCCAGGATGTCCTTGACGCCTTGCGCGAAGGGCTCGCCTGTGTAACCGCTGTCCGTCAGCACACTTTGCACCCGCCCCAGCGAGCGCTTGCAGCGCTTGAAGGCCGCAAGCGCTCCCTTG
>NZ_QLTA01000093.1 GCF_003269065.1 Paracidovorax anthurii | reverse complement strand
CGATCTGCTGGGGCGACCAATACCAGCCCAGCATGTGGGCTACCAGTGGCCACAGCGGCCCATCGGGATCGAGCTTGGCCGCAGGGCGTGTTGCTCGGCGTCGCGCCACACAGGCCGCTTGTGCCGTCTTCCATGCGTAGCCGCCATCGTGCTGGTTGCGCCGCAATTCACGGCTCAGGCTCGCCGCGCTGCGTCCCAAGCTCCGGCCGATGAATCGCACGCTCCGTCCTTGCTCTTTCAGCGTCTGCAGCATCACCCGCTCTTCAGGCTGCAACTGCTGGAATCTTCTCGTCATCTTCACACCCTACCTCATGGGCCAGGTGTTGCATTTCAGATTTGAGACCGCCAATGCTGTTCCTATTGGGAAGAATTTCGCAACTATTGCCCCGAAGGGGGTGGCCCAACTAGTGGCCCCTGCCACAAATATTAACGGGGTCGTGATACGCACTTGCTTTTGCAATCCACAAAACGGAACCGTCAATTTGGTTGCAGCAACGAGTGCGCCATCAGGAATCTCCGATGCAACTAAGTCAGTCATCTTCAGTGGCAATGGGAACACGGCAGCAGGTTCGAATACTCAAATATTCGCCCCAAAACCTTTATATATCCCTAAAGGTCTTGGCTTGTGGGTTGCCACCTCTACAAATGCAGGGGTAATCGCCCTCACTTGGGATGTTCTAAGTTAGTTCTTTGAAGCCTCCGAGCCGAAGTGCGCCGCTAGCAGCGCGCCTCGGCTGGATCGAGGCTGCAGTCGCCTCTCATTTGTTGCAACCACTTGGAAGGCATTTCAACATCAACTGCATTCCCAGCACACCAATAAGCATGGAGAAATTACCACGAATCAATATCAACGATTAAGCAATTGGATTTATATCTTGCTTATCTCAATTACTGTGCAATCTGCCGCCACATTTGTGTCATGCATTCTTTCCATTCGAAGCCCTGCCACATCTAGTAATTGATTGAATTCATTACACGTACGAACCTTCCCACCTGTCCATACGACCTGCTCAAGCAATCGCGTTCGCAGCCAAGGTTTTGCAGAAAAGTTGTCTTCCAAAAATCCTTCTATCAAAAAAAGCCGACTGTTTGCTCGCATTGCCTTGGAGATGTTCGAAAGAATAGCTGTCGCGCCTATATCAGGCCAGTCATGCAAGACATGCTTCAGAAGATACGCATCCGCACCTGCTGGAATTGCATCGGTTAAGAAACTCCCTCCCATGAAGCTGCCCCGTTCTGCCAGGTCTGCATCTGCAATACTCTTCTCGGCAATAGGTGCAAGATGTGGTTGATCAAAAACTACTCCTTTCAAATTGGGATAACTTTGCAGTACCGCCACGAGAAAGCGCCCCGAACCACCGCCAACATCCACCACAGAGCGGGCTTTGTCTAAAAGTAGCGCCCGGGGAATCTCATCAGTATTGGTGTGTTGACGCGTGGCTGCATCCATGAATCGTACGAATACATCATTTGCAGAGCTGTTTTGCTTGTTGTACTCCCATAGCTTCTTACCGAAAGCCAGTTCGAATCCTGTCTTTTCACTGTGGGCGAGCTCAACAATCGAACCGAATGACGGTATAAGTTGTTGCCCCCATATCAGCACGTAGTCCCGCAGCCAACCGTTTTCAGTCTCCATCAGACGTTTGGAGCGGTTCCCGAGGGACCATTTATCCTCCGATGACAATCGCATGTACCCAAACGCCTGTAGGACCTTCATAACCGGATCAAGAATAGACACTTGCACGCGGCATGCAGCCGATATTTCAGAAAGAGATTCGCCGTCGGACTGATGAAGACGATCAAGCACTTGCCAATACGTGGCCGCATACAGTGCATGAGCCACATAACTGACGTTCAGAAGGTGAAGGGTATCCAGCATTGACGTACAAGTTTCTTGGAAACCACCATCGTAGCCCAAGTGCAAGGCGTCTCCCGCTGTAGTATTCAAATAGCATCGTTCATGCTTGAAAACCATCTCATCAATCCAGCTGACTACACAAACCCGGCAGTGCTGGTGTTGGAGCAGAAACGTATCTTTCGCCATGCGTGGCACATGGCCGCCCTGACCCGAGACGTACCGCAAGAGCGTGACTACGCAAAGCGCTCTATCGGCGAGACTGATCTGGTTATTCATCGTTATGAGGGTCGCATCGTGGCCTACGCCAACGTGTGCCCGCATCGCTTTTCCGCTTTCTTTGACAAACCGAGTGGCAATGGCCCCATTCGCTGTCCTTATCACCTATGGACCTTCAATGGAGATGGAATTGCAATTGGTGTGCCCCATCGGCAGAACGAGCCATTGACTTGTTACCAAACACCAGATCTACGCTTGGATATCTGGCAGACGGAAGTCATTGGCGAATTCATCTTTGTTAGTGCAGAACCACTATATAGTCTGGCCGATTTCCTCGGGCCTATGCTGCCTATCTTGAAGCAAATATCTGGAGTACTAGGATCAGAAAGACCGAATATCATTCAAGATATCTCTGCCAACTGGAAAATCGCGCTGCAAAATACCGTGGAATTTGAGCACGCCTTTTCTGTTCACGCAGAGACTTTTGGTTCTGACATGCAAAAGCCACTACAGGTGGATTGCGACCCGGATGCTGAAAATTCCATTTCATATGTCACTCGCATGAACCCGAGGCGCTACCTACATGCTCGCGATGCCCGGATCAATGAGATATTCAAAAGGGTGCAGATCCCTTATCCAGATGGTTATCGCCATCATCTGATCTTCCCGGCCACGACCATTGGATACACGGACAACCAGCAGTTGGCCATTATGGATTACCAACCAGTTGCCCCTGGTAGCTGCAGAATGTCAGTTCGCCTTTTCAGTTTTAAGGTTCCGAATCTCACCAAGGCAGAAATGGCAATGTTAGACATCGTTGGCCCATGGCATGTTGCTTACACGGAACGGCTTTTTGTAGAAGATAAGAAAATTTGTGAAGCAGTACAGCACGGACTATCGTCCAGAATTGCACGCATGAAAGGCATCATCCAACCGGGCGAGCGTCTTGTTCATCGCTTCCAGCAAATTTACCGCCGCTGGATGGATCAATGAATCGAGAATATCCAAACCCCATCGACGCCTGTCTTGACCACGGAGCGCCCATCCAAGCATCTACATGATCGCCCCTCGCTGCACCCTGAAGTTCGACCTGTTTACGAAATCCTCGCGCAAGCAATAGATGAATGCAGCGGGAGGACCCGCTGCAGGTGACTGCACAGCGCATCGACTTCACGCAATTGGCCCGCTTGATCTGATCGATGCCCTCATTGAGCGCAGCAACGAGGGCAAGGGTGACCCGGCCAGCCTATCCCACCGAAGTGATGGTGCGCTTCCTCGTCTGAAGCGTCTGTACAACCTCTCGGGCGAACAGATGGAGTACCCGTTGCTGGACCACGCGAGCCATCAGCGCTTTTGCCGATGAACGCCCCCGACCGCAACACCATCTGGCGATTTGGCAAGCGCATGGAGGTGCCCGGCGCAGGGAAAGGATGCCACGCACGAAGAAGACCCGGCACGTGCTGGTTCGTGTGCGAAATTCGAGGTTGCAAGAGGTTCCCACACGAATCGACATGGGGCCAGGGCATGCCAATAACATTTGGCAGCAAAAAAAAGATCAGGTTGCAACTCTTCCCGATTAAGGCCGCTGCTAAGCTAGCCGCGCGAGGGCCGGTGCGCCTTTGCAGATAAAACGGGTCTGAAGCCATTTCGTCCATGGCTTTCATTCCCGATACATAACATCTTCAAATCTCAAATGCTCAAGCACACCCTCATTGCCGGATTGATCACGGCTTCTGCCTTCGCCTATTCACAACCTGCGCTCGATATTGGCGGCGTCAAATTTGGCGCCTCGCTGGAATCGCAAAAGGCCCAGATGCAAAAGGTGAATCCCCAGTATCAGTTCAGTGAAATCAAGACCCGTGAAGGCAAAGTGCTGGGCTGGCAAGGCATTGCGACCAACAAGAACAACGGGGTGAATGACCAGCTCCTGGCATTGCAGGACGACAACGGGAAAATCTGGTACCTGGGCCGGGTGCAGAAATTCGATGAAGGCATGCATATCCCCCATGACACGTATTTGGCTGCGCTGAAGGAGAAATACGGAGAGCCTTCCAGCCTTTCTCGGGACAAGCAGGACTTCTCCTGGATTTATGGCCGCGATTACGTATTTATCAAAGGGCCCAATCCCCCCTCCGGCATTTGTCCCTCCCAGGCAGGCGGCGACGTCCGGACCCCGCGCACCGAAATGTCCCAGCTCAAGAGCGCTGGCATCAACCTGCCGGTGCCTGGCGCCTTTGAACCCCGATGCGGATTGCAGATGAATGTCAAACTCTACAAGGGCGTGAACAGTTCCATGGTTTTCGGGTCTGAAATCCAGATCATCGAACACCAAAGCCGCTACGACGCCCTGGAGAAAAAACAGCAGGCAGCAGACGCGGCCAAGCAAAAAGCGATCGATGCCATGCAGGGCAACAAGCCGAAGCTTTGATATCGGGCAGCCCCGCGCCACGGAACGGCCATGCGGGCGCGCTAAGATTTTTGGATGCCCGCATCCTCCATCACGACCCGACCCGCTTCCCCCTCCCCCGCGCATCCGCGCATCGCCTGCCCCCTGCTGCGCGACAAGCTCATGACGGCCGAGCAGGCCGCCGCCCTCATCCCCCACGGCGCGCGCGTGGGCATGAGCGGCTTCACGGGCGCCGGCTACCCCAAGGCCATCCCGCCAGCGCTGGCCGCGCGCATCGAGGCGCTGCACGCCGCGGGCGAGCCCTTCAGCATCGGCCTGTGGACCGGCGCCTCCACCGCGCCCGAGCTCGACGGCGCGCTCGCCAAGGTGGGCGGCGTGAACATGCGCATGCCCTACCAGTCCGACCCCACCTGCCGCGCGCAGATCAACGCCGGCCAGATGCAGTACGTGGACGCCCACCTCTCCCACGTGGCGCCCTACGTGTGGTTCGGCTTCTGGGGCAAGCTCGACGTGGCCGTGATCGAGGTGGCCGGCGTGCTGCCCGACGGGCGCCTGATCCCCTCCTCCTCGGTGGGCAACAACAAGACCTGGCTCGACCAGGCCGACCGGATCATCCTGGAGGTGAACGCCTGGCAGCCCGAGGGCCTGGAGGGCATGCACGACATCTACTACGGCACCGACCTGCCGCCCCACCGCGTGCCGATCCCGCTCGTGAAGCCCGGCGACCGCATCGGCGAGCCCTACCTGCGCTGCGACCCCGCCAAGGTGGTGGCCGTGGTGGCCACGCACGCGCCCGACCGCAACTCCGTCTTCAGCCCGCCCGACGAGACCTCGCGGCGCATCGCGGACCACATCATCGAATTCCTGCAGCACGAGGTGCGGCACGGGCGCCTGCCGCCCACGCTGCTGCCGCTGCAATCGGGCGTGGGCAACATCGCCAACGCCGTGCTCGCGGGGCTGGACGCCGGGCCCTTCCAGCACCTCACGGCCTACACCGAGGTGCTGCAGGACGGCATGCTCGACATGCTGCGCTCGGGCACGCTGGAGAGCGCCTCGGCCACGGCCCTGTCGCTGAGCCCCGCGGCCACCGAGGTGTTCACGCGCGACATCGACTTCTACCGCGAGCGCATCGTGCTGCGCCCGCAGGAGATCAGCAACCACCCCGAGCTGATCCGCCGGCTGGGCCTGATCTCGATGAACGGCATGATCGAGGCCGACATCTACGGCAACGTGAACTCCACCCACGTGATGGGCTCGTCGATCATGAACGGCATCGGCGGCTCGGGCGACTACGCGCGCAACGCCTACCTCTCGATCTTCATGACGCCCTCGCTCGCGAAGGGCGGCAGCATCTCGTGCATCGTGCCCATGGCCTCGCACGTGGACCACACCGAGCACGACGTGCAGATCATCGTCACCGAGCAGGGCCTGGCCGACCTGCGCGGCCTCTCGCCCTCGCAGCGCTCGCAGGCGGTGATCGAGAAGTGCGCGCACCCCGACTTCCGCCCCGCGCTGCGCGACTACGTGGCCCGCGCCCGCGCGAGCGGCTGCGGCCTGCACACGCCCCACCTGCTGGACGAAGCCCTCTCGTGGCACCAGCGCTACCTGCGCACGGGCACGATGCGCGCGTGACAAGGCGCCCCCGCGGCCGCCTCCGATAATGGAACGCATCCCATCCCCGGAGACACCGCACATGCCGATCTGGAAGCAGCCCATCGACCTGCACACCCTCAACCACCCGCCCAGGCCCAACGCCGTGACGCACCTGGGCATCGAGTTCACCGAAATCGGCGACGACTTCCTGCGCGCGCGCGTGCCGGTGGACGATCGCACGAAGCAGCCCTTCGGCCTGCTGCACGGCGGCGTGAGCGTGGTGCTGGCCGAGACGCTGGGCTCGGTGGGCGCGTTCTACGCATCGCCCGAGGGCTGGCGCGCCGTGGGGCTGGACATCAACGCCAACCACCTGCGCGCGGCCACCGAAGGCTGGGTCACCGGCACCGCGCGGCCCGTGCACATCGGCCGCACCACCCACGTGTGGCAGATCGACATGGCCAACGATGCGGGCGAGCTGACCTGCGTCTCGCGCATCACCATGGCCATCCTCGCGCCGCGCTGAGCAGGCCCGGGCGGCGGCGCCCTTGCCTCAGAACGTGTTCACGATCTCAGGCGCCGCGTACCCCGAGGCTGCGCGCCAGCCGCGCCAGGGCCTCGCGCGCGGTGGGCTCCAGTGCCACGGAGCGCGCGAGCATCAGGTTGAGCCGCTGGCCCAGGCCCTCGACCATCCATCCCGAGCCCTGCTCGCGCGCCACGCCCTGGTCGTCGCGCACGCACGGCATCGCGGCGCACACGCGCGCCTCGTAGCTCTCGGGCGGCACGCCGTAGCCCACCACGGGCTTGCCCAGCGCGATGGCATAGCCCACCTCGAACACCGTGCCCGAATCGGGCTCCAGCCCCCGGAAGGCGGCCAGGTTGGCCGCCACGCCGTCGGCCTCGCGGATCAGGCGGATGTTGCCCTCGTAGATGCGCTGCGCCAGCGCATCGCCGCCGCCGTCGCCCTCCACCTGCGCATCGGTGGGCGCCACGCCCTCCAGGCCCTCCTGCGCGCACCACGCCTTGAGCTGCGCGAACACCTGCGCGCCGCGCGGGTCGAAGACGTCCGGGCCGGCCAGATAGATGCGCGGGCGCGGCTCCGGAAGCACTTCAGAGGTCAGGGGGGCTTCATGTCGCCGTGTTTGTTGCATTGTTTGCTATGTTTTTAATAGTATCTTCGCCGCTCATCCGGCCGGCGCGTCCCCGGCGCGGGCCATGCGGTCGCTCTTCCAGTACACGTCGTCGCCGCCGTCCATGCGGTTGAGCACGCGCGCGAGCACGAAGAGCAGGTCCGAGAGGCGGTTGAGGTAGCGGCGCGGCGCCGCGCGCAGCGCCTCGGCCTCGCCCAGCGCCACCACGCTGCGCTCGGCGCGCCGCGCCACCGTGCGGCACACGTGGGCCTGCGCGGCCGCGCGCGTGCCCGCGGGCAGGATGAACTCCTGCAGGCGCGGCAGCGTGGCGTTGTAGCGGGCCAGCGCCTCGTCGAGCCGGGCCAGCGCCTCGTCCTTGAGCAGCTCGAAACCCGGGATGGACAGCTCGCCGCCCAGGTCGAAGAGCTGGTGCTGCACGTCGCCCAGCAGCGCGCACACGTCCTGCGGCAGCGGCTCGCACAGCAGCAGGCCGATGTGGGAATTGAGTTCGTCCACGTCGCCCATCGCGTGCGGGCGGGCGCTGTGCTTGGACACGCGCGTCTGGTCGCCCAGGCCCGTGGTGCCGTCGTCTCCGGTGCGCGTGGCGATCTGTGTCAATCGGTTGCCCATGGGGCACTCCTGGGAAGATTCGGGGAGAAGGCGGCCATTCTCCGTTACATCCCGGACCCGAATGTGTACCCGGGCAACAGCGGGCAAAACTGCTGGCCCCGCGCCGCGTGCTGCGGTGCAATGAAGGCCTGTTCAACTTTCACGGAGCCTGACACCCATGCCAGCGATGCAGCAACGACGACTCGCCATGCCCTTCGATGCCCGCAGCGTGATGCTGTTTGCGGCCATCGCCATGGGAGGCGCCGCGGCCCAGGCCCAGACCGCCTCCACCCCCTCCGCGCAATCGCAGTCCGGCGCCGCCATGGGCGGACAAGGCCTCTCGGCCGCACCGGGAGGCAGCGGCGGCGCCACCTTCGGCGGCACGCAGACCGGCTCGGGCGGCACCTCGGCCAGCGCTTCGTTCGACCGCGCCGACACCGACAAGGACAGCAAGCTGAGCCAGAAGGAAGCCGCCCGCCTGCCCGCCATCAGCCAGAACTTCAAGAAACTGGACACCAACCACGATGGTGTTCTGTCCCGCGAGGAATTCGAGGCGGGCGTGAAATCCTGACACCCCCCGCGCTCGCACTGACGTTCATGTGAT
Organism: Paracidovorax anthurii; assembly: GCF_003269065.1. Lineage (GTDB taxonomy): Bacteria > Pseudomonadota > Gammaproteobacteria > Burkholderiales > Burkholderiaceae_C > Paracidovorax > Paracidovorax anthurii. Next base: position 466 of record NZ_QLTA01000093.1, on the reverse strand, counting down.
TACGCAACTACCACGCGAACTCCAGTTTTCTCTTTCAACCCTTCAGGATGAAAAGCCCGCATGGCAGGAGGCATGCGGGCTTTTCGCGTGCAGGCATCAATGAAATCATGCAATCCTGCGCATAAGAGAATCTCATGGGATGGCTTTGTTGCACAAATCACCCCGGCCACACCGGTAGACTGAAGGCGTGACGGAAGCAAAGAGCGAGAGGCGGACCAAGTACCGCACGACGAACTGGAAAGCCTACAACGCAGCGCTGAAGGCGCGAGGATCGTTGACGATGTGGCTGGATGAAGGCATGCAGTGGCTTGGCAAGCCGAACGGCAAGCGCGGGCGCAGCCCGACGTTCTCGGACGCAGCCATCCAGTTTTGCTTGAGCATCAAGTGCCTGTTCGGCCAGCCCCTGCGGCAGGCGCTGGGCATGGTGGACAGCCTGCTGCGGCTGGCCAAGCTGGACTGGCCGGTG
>NZ_QLTA01000092.1 GCF_003269065.1 Paracidovorax anthurii | reverse complement strand
GCAGGCGTTGCGCCCCTGTCTCTCGCGGGCCGCGCCAACCTGATTTTTTTAAAGCCTGCTCCAGCACGCTCACTCCGTGCTGGTCAGGCTCGCTCCACTTGCGCCAGTACGCATAGACGTTGTGCCACTTGGGGAACTGCGGCGGCAGATAGCGCCACTGACAACCCGTGCGAAGCAGGTACAGCACTGCACAGAACACTTCGTACAGATCCAGCTTGATCGGTTTGGTGCTGCGCCGAACGCTGCGCAGCAGCGGCTCGATCTCGGCAAACTTCTCTCTACTGATGTCGCTTGGGTATGGCTTTCTTTTCACCCCAGGATTGTCGGGGGAGATCGTAAACACGCTCTTAGAAGAGTATCAATTCCTCGGTCAACATTAGGACAGTAAGTCCCATGTCAAGGCAATAGCTCCTGGCCCTGAAGTTGCGACCCAAAGTCCTATTCCCGCCGGAATATACAGTGGGTACGGCATTACAACTTCGCTATTTGACCCGGCGGTTGAATTTCCATTGCCAGAGAAGATGATTGGTTGACTTACATCTCCTATTCCAGTGGGTGCAACCGTTCCAGCAACGAGATTTACAGTTCCAGTGACGGGGTTGATATATCCCGTACGCACTACAGCACCGCTCGTATTCGAGGCAGGAAGAAAAACTGATACAACTCCAGGCGTGCTGGAATTCAAAAATCGCTTTCCAATTGGCTCTGCATCCATTTATGACTCCTTGTGAAGCGTTTGCGTTAGAAGATTGCAAACGATTCCATACTGCCTCTTGTTTTTCTGTTGTCAAATATTTTAATTTTATTTCATGCGCAAGGGTGATTGCAGATTTTGCCGCTCGATGTAAGCCCACTGGGCCGGCAGAAATACCATGGAAGGAATCGCTGAAAGCACCGTTGACAATTTTGAAATTAAATACAACTTGGGTGCGTTGATCTGGAACGGTTTTATTGAACAAACGGTCGCCCACGCTTGTTCCGCTGTGGAGAGATAGGGGCGGAAGCTGGGCACGTACAAAACCACGAGCCAGAGAACGCATCCACGGCCCGCTCTAGGAACGACGCCTGGCAGATGGTGTTGCGGTCGGGCATGTTCATCGCATCCTGCAGCATGCAAAAGCGCTGGTAGCCCGCAGTGTCCAGTCACTGGTCCGCCCTGAATAGTCCGCCTGGAGAAAATCGCAAGCTGTTGATCCAACTCGCGAGTTTCTCAGGGCGGGCTCAAAAGATGAACCGGTGGGTTTCTGAGTGGTTTTCGCACCGGCCTTCGCCACCGGCCGGCGGCACCCGGGCTGCCGATGGGGGCGGCGGTAACAGACGGTACGATCCACGCCACCATGTCCATCACGCCGATCTGTCCCTCCTGCCGGCAACCTGCGGAGTCCCACCGCTTTCGGGCGCATGGCGGCGGCACGGTCGAGCTGGACCTGTGCTTCGCCTGCCAGGGCCTGTGGTTCGATCCGCAGGAGAACACGCGGCTCGCGCCCGCGGCGGTGCTGGAGCTGTTCGAGCTGCTGTACCGCCACCGGGGCGATGCGCACCGCCCGGTCGCGCAGCGCCTGCAGTGTCCGCGCTGCGCGAAGGCGCTGGAGGCGGGGTTCGATCTGGGCCAGGGCGGGCGCTACCGCACCTACCGCTGCGCGGCGCGCCACGGCCGCTTCAGCACCTTCGGGGCCTTCATGGTGGAAAAAGGCTTCGTGCGGCACCTCTCGCCGCTGGAGATCGAGGCGCTGGCCCAGCGCGTGGGCACCATCGCCTGCACGGCCTGCGGCGGGGCGGTGGACATCCGCAACGACCACGCCTGCCCGTACTGCCGCTCGGCGCTGTCGCTGCTCGATCCGCAGGCGGTGGACAAGGCGCTGGAGCGGCACGCCCGCGCCGCGCGCACGGCCGCCGAACCCGCGCGGCCCGAGGCCCTGGCCGACGCGCTCATCGCGCTGGAGCGCGACCGTGAGCGCGAGCGCCGGGAGCGCCAGCGCGAGTCGTTTTCCGGCAAATCCGAGGGGTTCGACCTGCTCTCGGCGGGGGTCGAGCTGGTCTGGTCGCTGCTGCGGCGCTGACGGATCAGCGGCCGCGCCGCAGGTTCAGCAGCGCGTAGAGCCCGATCGCCCCGAAGGTGGCGGTGCCGATGCCGCCGAGCGCGAAGTCGCCGAACTTGAGCGTGAAGTCGCCCGTGCCGATGATCAGCGTGACGGCCGCCACGATGAGGTTCTTGTTGTCGGCGAAGTCCACGCGGTTGTCCACCCAGATCCTGGCGCCGGCCACGGCGATGAGGCCGAACACCACGATCGAGACGCCGCCCATCACCGGCAGCGGAATCGCCTGGATCAGCGCGCCGAACTTCGGCGAAAAGCCCAGCACCAGCGCGATCAGGCCGGCCACGAGGAACACCGCGGTCGAATAGATCCTGGTGGCGGCCATCACGCCGATGTTCTCGGCATAGGTGGTCACGCCCGTGCCGCCGGCCGCGCCGCTCACCATGGTGGCGATGCCATCGCCGATGAAGGCGCGGCCCATGTAGCGGTCGAGGTTGCGGCCCGTCATGGCGGTGACGGCCTTCACGTGGCCCAGGTTCTCGGCCACCAGGATCACGGCCACGGGCGCGATCAGCAGCATGGCCGGCGCGCTGAACACGGGCGCGGCGAAGCGCGGCAGGCCCAGCCAGGGCGCGGCCAGCACGCCGGAGAGGTCCAGCGGCTTGCCCCAGCCCAGGCCGTTGGTGAGCAGCGCGTACAGCACGCTCGCCGCGATCAGGCCCACGAGGATCAGCAGGCGCTGCAGCATGCCGCGCGTGAACACGGCAACCAGCCCCACGCACAGGAAGGTGGCGGCCTGCATCCAGCTCTCGAAATTGCTGGCCGCCATGTTCTTGATGGGCACCTGCGCGAGGTTCAGGCCGATCACCGCCACCACCGCGCCCGTGACCACGGGCGGCATGAAGCGCTCGATCCAGCCCGTGCCCACGGCCTGCACGATGGCGCCGATGGCCGTGTAGAGCAGGCCGCAGGCGATGATGCCGCCCAGCGCCACGGCCATATGGGCGTTGGGCCCCTGGCCGCCATAGCCCGTGGCCGCGATCACCACGCCGATGAAGGCGAAGCTCGATCCCAGGTAGCTCGGCACGCGGCCGCCGGTGACGAGGAAGAAGATCAGCGTGCCCAGCCCGCTCATGAGGATGGCCACGTTGGGGTCGAAGCCCATGAGGATGGGCGCGAGCACCGTGGCGCCGAACATGGCGATCACGTGCTGCACGCCCATGGCGGCGGTGTGGCCCCAGGGCAGGCGCTCGTCGGGCGCGACCACGGCGCCCTCGGCGGGCGCGGTCAGGCGCCAGCGGGGAAAGTACGAAGGGGAGGGGGAAGGCACGTTGGAAAACTCCTGGGACGACCGCCGTGGCTGGCGCCCCCTTGGGGGGCATGCGCGGCGGCGGTGGGTGGCGGGGTGGGGGGCGTGGCGAGTGTAGGCGCGGGCGCGGGGCACGCAAGGAACGCAGGGCACGTAGGGCACGTAGGGCACGTAGGAATGGGCCGACCCGCGCGCCCGGGTGCCTGCGGTAAGGTGGGCGCACCGTGTCCTCCGATGCCTCCTCCCCGCCCGCCGCGCCGCCGCGCGCCGCAGCCGCCGGCCCGTCCCGGCGCCGCCGCGCCGTGCGCGGGGTGCTGGCGGCCCTGGGCGGGCTTGGCGCGGCCGCGCTGCTGGCGGGGGCCGCCGCGTGGTGGTGGCTGCCCACCGACGCCGAACTCGCGCAGCGCGTGGGCGACGGCGCCTCCGACTGGCTGGGGGTGCCGGTCACGGTCGAGCGGCTGCAGTGGCGGGCGCTGCCCGCGCCGCGCGTGGAACTGCACGGCGTGCGCACCGGGCAGAAAGAGCCCGTGACCGCCGGGCGCATCGTGGCCGAGGCGCGCTGGTCCGACCTGCTGCGCGGCCGCCTGGCGGTGGCGCGGCTGCGCCTGGAGGACGCGGTCCTGCCCCAGCGCTCGCTGTCGCTGTTCGAGCCGCGCGGGGCGGTGCAGGGGCCCCTGGCCGCCGGGCCGTTCACGCTCGCCGCCATTCCCGTCGAGCGCGCCGAATGGCAGGGCGTGCGCTGGATCGACCGCACCGGCCGCGAGCTGGCCTATGGCGGCAGCGTGGATTTCGATGCCGAATGGCGGCCGCGCCGCGGCGACATCGAGCGCGAAGGGGCGACGCCGCTCACCCGCCTGCGCATCGAGCGCGAGGGCGGCGCGGACCGCTGGCGCGCCGAGGTCAGCGCCGGCGGCCGCACCGAGGCCGGCACGCTGCGGCTGCAGACGCCGCAGGGGCGCTACCGCGTCACCGGGGCGATCGATTTCAGCGGCGTGGACGTGGCCGCGCTGCTGGATGCCTTCGGCCGCAGCTCGGCCGTCGCGGGCCTGGCCAGCGGCCATGCCGAATTCGTCGCCGAGGGCGAGGACCCGGCCGGCGCGGTGCGGGCGCTGCGCACGGACACCCGCTTCACCGTCGTGCGCGCCCGGCTGCTCACCTTCGACCTGGAGCGCGCGGTGCGCAGCGCCGGCACGCACAAGGGCGGCACCACGCCCCTGGACCGCCTGGAGGGCGCAGTGGGCACCGAGGCCGACGCGGCCGGCGGCACCATCGTGCGCTACAGCGGCCTGCGGGCCACCTCGGGCGTGCTCACGGCCACGGGCGACGCCGTGCTGCAGAACCGCCGCGTGAGCGGCCACGTGGCCGTGGATCTGGTCGATGGCGTGGTGGGCGTGCCGCTGGAGTTCGGCGGCACGGTGGACGAGCCCACGCTGACCTTGCCGCCCGCCGCGCTGGCGGGGGCCGCCGTGGGCACGGCCATCGCGCCGGGCGTGGGCACGGCGCTGGGCGCGCGCATCGGCGAGACGGTGCGGCGCATCTTCGGCGGCGATGCCGCCGAGGCCCCGCCGCCGCGCAAGCCCCGCGCGGCCCCCTGAGGCCCGCCTTCGGCCGCAGGAGCGCCTCCCAGGGGCGATTGGCGGTCGAGTCGCCTCCATGTCGCCGGATTTATTGAATAGTTTGCTATATAAAATGTAGCAAGCAGCGCCGCGGCCGGCGCGCGCTCAGTGCCGCGCCGACAGCGCGCGCTCGATGCGGTGCCGCCCCACGGTGGTCTTGGGCACCTTGAACGGGAACCAGGCGCGCACGTCCTCCTCCAGCCCGATGCCGTGCATGAAGTTGTAGATCGCCTTCTTGAGCGCGCCGCCCAGCGCGTCGTGGTCCACGCCCGTGGGGTCGATGAAGGCCACGTCGTTCTTCGCGAAATCCCCCGGCGGCAGCGGCGCGAGCGTCACGCCGTATTCCGCGGGGTTCTGCCCCACGGGCGAGTGCACGGTGCAGGCGAAGCGGTGGAAGAAGCCGCTCTGGATGCAGCCGTTGGCGAAGAGCTGGCGCACGTATTCGAGCGCGTCCACCGTGTCCTGCACCGTCTGCGTCGGAAAGCCGTACATCAGGTAGGCGTGCACGAGGATGCCGGCATCGCTGAAGGCGCGGGTCACGCGCGCCACCTGGTCCACCGAGACTCCCTTCTTCATGAGCTGCAGCAGCCGGTCGGAGGCCACCTCCAGCCCGCCCGAGATCGCGATGCAGCCCGAGTCGGCCAGCAGTTCGGCCAGCTCGGGCGTGAAGGTCTTCTCGAAGCGCACGTTGCCCCACCACGAGATGCCCGCGTTGCGCTCGATGAGTTCGGTGGCCAGCGCCTTGAGCGCCTTCGGGGGCGCGGCTTCATCGACGAAGTGGAAGCCCGTCTGCCCGGTCTCGGCCACGATGGCCTGGATGCGGTCGGCCAGCACCTGGGCGCTCGCGCCCTCGTAGCGGCCGATGTAGTCGAGGCCCACGTCGCAGAAGCTGCACTTCTTCCAGTAGCAGCCGTGCGCCACGGTGAGCTTGTTCCAGCGCCCGTCGCTCCAGAGCCGGTGCATGGGGTTGAGCATGTCCAGCAGCGAGAGGTAGCGGTCCAGCGGCAGGCCGTCCCAGGTGGGCGTGCCGACCTCGGCGAAGGCGACGTCGGCCTCCATCATGTTCACGTACTGCACGGCGCCGTCGCCACCGTCCCCCCCATTGCGCACGAAGGTGCGCACCAGCCGCTGGCGGCCGCGCCGGCCCTCCAGGTGCTCCAGCAGCGCGAGCAGCGGGCGCTCGCCGGCGTCCAGCGTGACGAAATCGAAGAAGTCGAACACGCGCGGCTCGGCCAGCTCGCGCAACTCGGTGTTCACGAAGCCGCCGCCCAGCACGGTGGCGATGTGCGGGTGCCGCGCCTTGATGGCCTGCGCGATGCGGAAGGCCGCATAGACGGAGCCCGGGAAGGGCACCGAGAGCAGCACCACGGTGGGCTGGTGGCGCTCGACGGCCTCCAGCGTGAGCGCGTGCAGCATGTCGTCCACCAGCGTGGGCGGCGCGGCCAGGGCTTCGGCCAGCGGATCGAACGTGGGCTGGCTGCCGGCCAGCGATTCGGCGTAGCGCACGAACTCGAAGCGCTCGTCCACCGCATCGCGCAGCACGTCGGCCAGGTCGTTGAGGTAGAGCGTGGCGAGGTGCTTGGCCTTGTCCTGCAGGCCCAGGGCGCCGAAGGCCCAGCCCAGCGGGTCGCCGCCCTCGTCATCGACGTACACGTCCAGCGACGCGAAGCGCGGCCCCTCGGGCAGGAAGTGGCGGCCCGCGATGCGGTGCGCCAGCGTGCTGTCGCGCCCCTGCAGGAAGGCGATGGCCGGGCCGATGGTGGCCAGATACCGGTCCTGCTGCGCGGCGAAGGACTGCACGGCGGGGCTGCGCCGGCCCTCGGGGAGGGCCTGCACGCGCGCCGCCACCTCCTTCAGCCCCTCGGGCGAGAGCAGCCGCAGCACCAGGGCCAGCGCCAGGTCTTCCTGGTGCGCCGCGATGCCGCGCGAGCGCAGAAAGCCTGTGAGGTAGGCGGTGGACGGGTAGGGCGTGTTCAGCTGCGTCATCGGCGGGATGACGGCCAGCACGCGGCAGGCAGAAACGGGCATGGGAGCGTGGGGGTGTTTGCGCCCGATTATCCTGGCCGGTGCCCGGCCGTGCCGGGCCGGGGGCACCGCGGCGCGGCATCTATCGATATGCCTGGCGCATCTGTGGCCTTGCCTACCATCCGGCCCCATGTCTTTTTCTCAAGCGAATATGTTTTCCACGACGATGCAACGCCGGGCCTGGGCCTGGAAAGCGGCGGCCCTGGCGGCCGCGGCCTGGGTGGGCGCCGCCGGCGCACTCGCGCAGCCGGCCTATCCCTCGCGGCCCGTCACGCTGGTGGTGCCGTTCCCGCCGGGCGGCAGCAGCGACACCATCGGCCGCGCCATCGCGCCCAGGCTGGGCGAGAAGCTCGGCCAGCCCGTGATCATCGACAACCGTCCCGGCGGCGGTACGGCGGTGGCCGCCGGCTACGTGGCCCGCTCGGCGCCGGACGGCTACACGCTGCTGATCGGCTCGGGCTCCATGCTCACGCTCAACCCGGCCGTGCGGCGGGATCTGCCCTACGACTCCGTGAAGAGCTTCGAGCAGATCGGCATGGTGAGCCGCGCGGGCATGGTGCTGCTGGCCGGCAGGGATGCGCCCTTCGGCACGCTGGTGCAGTTGCAGGCCGCCGCGAAGAAGGCGCCGGGCCAGCTGCCGTATGCGTCGTTCGGCGCCGGGACCGCATCGCACTTCACGGCCGAGATGGCCTGGCTGGCGATGGGCGTGCAATTGCTGCACGTGCCCTACAAGGGCAGCGCGCCGATGCTGACGGACCTGATCGGCGGGCAGTTGCCGCTGGCGATGGACACGGTGGTCACCGCCGCGCCGCAGATCAAGGCGGGCAAGGTGAAGGCGCTGGCCGTGGCGTCGCCGCGGCGGCTGGCCAGCCTGCCGCAGGTGCCGACCTTCGCCGAGGCCGGCTTTCCCGGCGTGGTGCTCGAATCCTGGGGCACGCTGATCGCGCCGCGCGGCCTGCCCGCCGCGGTGCACGCGAAGCTGGAGAAGGCGCTGGCCGAAACCATGGCCGACCCCGGCGTGCGCAAGGCCCTGGCCGACCAGGGCGTGGAGGCCGTGGTGGGCTCCGCGGCCGAGGCCGACCGGCTGCTGGAGCGCGAACTGCCGCTCATGCGCGCCGTGGCCGCCCGCGCCCGCATGGCCGCGGACTGACGTCAGTGCCGGGCCGGGGGCTCGCCGCTGGCCTGCGCCAGGGCCTCGCGCGCCAGCCGCCGGGCGAGCTTGGCCTGGTACATGTGCTGGTCGGCGATGCGCAAGGCGTCCTCGGCGGTGCGCTGCTGGCCGGGCGGCACGGTGATGACGCCCACGCTGGCGCCCGGGTAATCCAGCAAGGTGCCCGGCAGGTCGAAACGCCCCTGCGTGGCCTGGGTGATGCGCTGGTAGAGGGTGTCCTGCGCGTTGTTCGCGGCCTCGTCGGTGTGCGCGTTGAGGCTGATCACGACGAATTCGTCCCCGCCCAGGCGCGCGGCCATGTCTTCCGCACGCAGCGTCGCTTGCAGGCGCTGCGCGATGGCGGCGAGGAACTGGTCGCCCACTTCGTGGCCGTGGGTGTCGTTGATCGATTTGAAGCCGTCCAGGTCGATGAAGGCGATCAGCACGCCCATGTGCCGGCGCTGGCCCTGCGCCAGCAGGCGCGAGAGCGCCTCCATGAGCGCGCGGCGGTTCGGTAGCCCGGTGAGCTGGTCGGTGGCGGCATAGACGGTCAGCCGCTCGTTGGCGGCAAGCAGCTTCTGGATGAGCTGCTCGCGCTCGACCTGCTGGCCGATCAGGTAGGCGAACAGCGACAGGATGCGCTCGGCCTCGGGCGTGCTGGGGCGTGAATGCGTGCTGGCGGCGCACAGCGTGCCGTACAGCTCCCCGTTGCCCATGCGCACGGGCGTGCTGGCATAGGTGCGGATGCCCAGCTCGCGCGCGGCCTGCGAGTCTCCCCAGCAGGCGGGGACGTCGTTGGTGAACGAGCGGCCTTCGTCCAGCGCGCGCTTGCACAGCGTGTCGTTCCAGGGCACGGACAGGCCCTCGGGAATCTGCATGGTGCTGGAGTTGCGCGCATACAGCACCTGCTGCACGCCGCGTGCCTGGTCGACGGAGGTGAGGTAGGTGGATTCCAGCCCCGTCACCGCCTCCAGCATCTCCAGCAGCGGTCGCGTGAGGCCTTCCACGGTCTGGGCCGTGGAGACCGACTCGGACAGTTGCTCAAGGAGTGGGGTCATACCCGGCCGATTATCCGGCACCCGCCGCCCGGCCCTTAGATCGTGAACACGTTCTAAGAGCGTGTTTACGATCTCCCCCGACAATCCTGGGGTGAAAAGAAAGCCATACCCAAGCGACATCAGTAGAGAGAAGTTTGCCGAGATCGAGCCGCTGCTGCGCAGCGTTCGGCGCAGCACCAAACCGATCAAGCTGGACCTGTACGAAGTGTTCTGTGCAGTGCTGTACCTGCTTCGCACGGGTTGTCAGTGGCGCTATCTGCCGCCGCAGTTCCCCAAGTGGCACAACGTCTA
>NZ_QLTA01000091.1 GCF_003269065.1 Paracidovorax anthurii | reverse complement strand
GCCTGGAACGTCTGCGTCTGCGCATCGAAGCTCAGCCAGGCCGGCAGCGCCGCGCCGCTCGCGAGCGTCGCGCCGTAGGCCAGCGTGTCGCGGTCGTCGTCCACGAAGGTGCCCGCCGGTACCTTGAAGCTCCACGGGCCGCCCTGCTTGAACGACTGCGCGGCGATCGCCTGCCGAGCCTCCGGAGGCTGGTTCACGATCAGCGCGAAATACACCTCCGCCGACGCCCCCGCGCTGTCCGTCGCCACGACCACGAAATTCATCAGCCGGCCGCCCTCCTCGCTCGGCGGCGTGCCCGTGAAAGTGCGCGTGGCGGCATCGAAGCTGAGCCAGGCCGGCAGCGCCCGGTCGGCCCTGGCAGGGTTGATGGCGCTCCAGCGCAGCGTGTCGCCATCCGGGTCTGAGAACAGCCCCTCGGGCACGGTGAGGCGGAACGGGGTCTGCTCCGTGACGACCTGCTCGTCGATCCAGCCGTTGACCACGGGCGCTCGGTTCTGCATTTCCACCACCAGCGCGAACTGGTCCGACGCCACCGCACCCATCGCATCGGTGGCCGTCACCTTCACGTCGATGGCGCCGGTGTCGCCCTGGGCCGGGGTGCCGCGGAACGTCCGCGTGCCGGCATCGAAGCCGAGCCAGGACGGCAACGCGCTGCCGTCGGCCTGCGTGGCACGGTAGGTCAACGCATCGCCATCCTCGTCCGTGAACGCGCCGGCAGGGACCGTGAGGCTGAAGGCCGCGCCCGTGGACGCGCGGGCATCGGCCAGCGGGGCCGCCAGCACCGGGGCATGGTTCACGGCATTCGGATCCGCCCGGCGCAGCAGGGCTTCGTACTCCCAGGCTGTGCCATCGGCGAACTCGATGCGCCGCACTCCGCTGACCGCCGCGTCCTGATAAAAGGACTTCACGGTGACGGCATCCTGCGCACCGCGCAGGGACACCTCCAGGGCATCCCCGTCTCGCCGCAGCACCACGTCCTGCGCCGTGACGCCCGACTTGAACCGCAGCGTCTGGCTGCGCTCGCCGCTCACGCGACCCGTCCACGATTCGATGACGTCGCGCCCATCGCCCCGGCCGAACAGATAGACATCGCCGCCCACCAGCACGTCGTCGCCCGCGCCGCCGTCCAGCGTGTCGCGCCCGGCATGGCTCACGAGGCGGTCGTTGCCCGCGCCGCCCTTCAGTTCGTCCTGGTCCTGGCCCGCGGACCAGAGCGCCGCGGTGGGGCGGATGGCCGCATACTGGTCTTCCACCACGTCGTCGCCATCGCCGCCCTCCACGATGTCATCTTGCATCGAGCCGCTCACAATGTTGTTGCCGGCATTGCCGATCAGGTGCACACCCTGCGCAGGATCGATTCCGCGCAGTTTGCCGTTGGCCGCGAGGTTCTCCACGTTCGCGTAGTCATCCAGGCGGAAGACCTTCCCGCTGGAGCGCCACGCCGCCTGGCCCATCGCCACCACGTCGAGGATGACCCGGTCCGTGCCTCCGCCCGCCGCCTCCACCACCACATCGTTAAGCCCTACGTAGTAGGTGTCGTCACCGCCCTTGCCGGTGAGCACGTTGCGCGCCGTGTTCCTGGACGCCCGGATCTGGTTGGCCTGGTCGTCGCCCGTGGCGCTCAAGACCTGGTCGCCCAGCAGTTCGATGTGCTCGACGTTGGCGATCCCCGACAGGTCCACGGAGATGCTGGAGGAAACGATCGTGTCGTTGACCGAGATTTGATTTCCGTTGGCATCGACGCCCGTCTCGACCACCTTGTCGCCCGCGCTGTCCACCACGTAGAAGTCGTCTTCCGCGCCGCCGATCAGCGTGTCGTTGCCGCCGACGCCATCCAGCACGAGGCCGCCGAACCAAGCGGAACGATCCCGCATCAGCGTGGTGTCGATACGACCTTGGTTGGTGGCGTCAATGACGTTGTCCAGGGCGTTGCCCGACAGCCGCACCCGGGTGTCGTCGGCCCGGGCGTCGTACAGCCGATAGGAAGACTGGAAACCAAAGTATGAATCCACCGGCTGGATGCGCACCGTGTTAGACCAGTCCGTCAGCACGAGGTTCTCGACGTTCTCCGCCAGGGTCCGGTTCTTGGCGTTGAGCTGCAGTGTGTCGTTGCCGCCATTCGGCTGCTCCAAGAGCTCGTCCATGTTGGTGGCGTAAGCATCGCCCGTCATGTCCACATAGATGTCGTCGCCCGCGCCGCCTTCCAGCCGGTCGAAGCCCTCCTTGCCGTCGAGCACATTGCTGCCCGCGTTGCCCACGATCACGTTGTTCGCGCCGTTGCCGATGCCCGCGATGTCGAGCGTGCCGGTCAGCGTGAGGTTCTCGACGTTGGCCGGCAACACGTAGGAGACGGCGCTGCGGATGGTGTCCGTGCCCTGGCTCGCGCCCTCGGTCACGGTATCGCCGGGGTCGTCCACGGTGAACACATCGTCCGCCGCCGTGCCCTGCTGGGCGCCGGCCGCGCCGCGCGCGTCCACGATGCGGGCCTGGATGTCCTGCGCGCTCCAGCGGGTGCCGTCGGCGAATTCGAAGGTCTCCACACCGCCCTCCGCGCCGAAGAAGCCCGGGATCCACACCTGTCCGCCGCCGGGCACCACCACCACGAGCGAATCCGTGGCGCCATAGGCCGTGGCACGCCCCGTGGCGTCCGCCGCCGCGCTGGAGGTACGGACCAGGCGCACGTCCGCCGCCGCGATGCCCGCCCCGAAGCGCAGCGTGTCGGAGCCGCCCGCCTCTGTGATCACGTCGCGGCCGTCGCCCCGGCCCACGAGGTACACGTCATCGCCCGCTCCACCCGCGAGCGTGTCGAAGCCCGCACCGCCCGACAGCACGTCGTTGCCGCCCAGGCCCGACAGCATGTCATCGCCCGCTCCGCCCACCAGGCGGTCGTCCGAGAAATCGAAGCCCGCGAGTCTGTCGTGCCCCGAGCCCCCGACGAGGGCTTTTTGCCGTAGGTCCTGCAGCGTCCAGACCGTGGCCGGATCGCCCGCGAAGCGCACCTGCGCCACGCCCCCCGGCTGCGCGCTGGAGAACAGCCCCGACAGCACGACCGTCGTCTTGAGTGCTCCGGTGGCCGCATCCTTCACGCTGAGAACAGCCGAGCCGTCCACGTGCGCCACCGACACCTGGGCCGGCGCGATCGCGGCATCGAACTCCAGCACGTCCCGCACCACGGCATCGTCGCGCACGATGGTGTGCGGACCGCCCGAGGGGCCGATGCGGAAGGTGTCCGCGCCCTCGCCGCCCGAGAGCTGCGAGGAGCCGGTCACGGAGGCATAGAGGATGTCGTCGCCCGCGTTGCCGTACAGCATGTCGCTGCCCGTGGGGCTGCCTTCGCCCGCGATCAGCACGTCGTTGCCGTCGCCCCCGCGCAAGGTGTCGGCGCCCGCGCCTCCGTCGAGCACGTCGTTGCCCGCGAAGCCTTCGATGGTGTCGTTGCCGGCCAGGCCCTGCAACTGGTCGTCGCCGGCCGTGCCGCGCAGCGCGTCGTCGCCGGCCGTGCCCGCATTGGCGCGCTGGTACAGGTCGTCGAAACTCCAGACCTTCTGCGGCGCATCTTCGAAGACGAAACGGATGCCGCGCTGGCCTTCCGCGAAGTCCATGAAGCCCAGGATGCGCAGCTCCTGCGTTCCCGCATTGCCTTCCCCGGCCCATGCGATCGAGAGATCCTTGCGGCCGCCATCGCCGAGCACACTCGACATCTCCAGTTGCGCCGGCGCGATGCCCGTGGCGAACCGGATGGTTCTCCCCCGTCCCTCGCCCGTGCCCCCATCGAGCAGCAGCGTGGGCTGCGAGGGAACGGCGGACCTGCGCACCACCAGCGTGTCGTTGCCTGCGCCCAGCCGGATACGCGCGCCCGGTACCTCCACCACGTCGTCGCCCGTGCCCGCATCGACGGACGCGCCCACCCCGGTGATGCGGTCATTGCCCTCGCCGGCATCGAAGGTGTTGTCTCCGCGCGTGTCCACCAGCACATCGTCGCCCGCATTGCCGAACAGCACGTCGGCGCCCGCTCCGCCATCAATGGTGTCGTTGCCCACGCCTCCATGGACGGTGTCGTTGCCCCCGAGTGCATCCACCGTGTCGCCCGCGGGCAGTAGGTGGATTTCTCCGTCGTCGCCCTCCGTCGCCTGGGCCTGGCCCGGCGTGAGGGCGAGGTCCGTGAAGGCCACGGCATGCCCGTCGGCGAATTCGATCCGCGACAGCGGCTGCGAAGAGAACGCCGCCTTCACGGTCAACCGGTCCTGCGATCCGATGACCCGCACGAGCAGGTCATCGTCCACCCGCGAGAACATCAGATCCGATGCCGCGAGGCCTTCCTTGAAGCGGATCACGTCGCCGGACGCCGGCTCCGCATTGCCCGCGGAGTAGCTGTCCGCGCCATCGCCGCGGCCGTAGAGAAACACATCGCGGCCTTCGCCCGCGTCGACCACGTCATTGCCCGCGCCGGCGTCGATGGTGTCGCTGCCGGAGCCCCCGAAGACCTGGTCATCGCCCGCGCCGGCGTTCACCACGTCGTCGCCTGCGCCGGCATAGATCCGGTCCGCTCCGTCGCGGCCCGTGATGAGGTCCCGGTAGGGCGTTCCCTCGCCGTAGTGGGCATTGGCATCCGTGCGCTCGCGCATGTCCAGCACGATGCCGCGCTCGACCAGATCGGTCCAGGCGAGCGTCGATCCGTCCGCGAAGCGCATGTGATCGAACGGCCGGTCCTCTTCCCCGGACAGCCCGTCCAGCCGGACCATATCGCCGCTCTCGCCATAGCGCAGGTACAGGGCCATGCCCTGCCCATCGAACTTGCGCACCAGCGCCACGCCATCGGCCGCGATGCCGGCGCCGAACTCGAACACATTGGCGGCGCGGCTCGCCGCCGTCGCCGCGCTCACGGAGCCGGTCACCGTGTCCTGGCCATCGCCCAGCTGGAACGTCAGCAGCGCGCCGCCCGTCTCCCGGGCCTGCGAGAGGTCGAAGGCATCGTTGCCTGCCGCACCCTGCAGCGTTCCCCCACCCGCAGACAGCGCCAGCCGGTCCATCCCCCGGCCGCCATAGGCAACTCCGCGGGCGCTCGCCGTCAGCACCTTGTCCTCGGTAACGTTGGCGCGGATCCAGTCCGCCGTGGACACCTGCACGCCATTGATCACCAGGGTCTCGAACGCGCCGGTGAAGCCGTTTTCCAACACCAGGCCGCGGCGTTCGGACACCTCGCCCATGCGCATGGCAAGGTCCTGCGCCCTGTCGGTGCGCGAGGAGGACACCATTCCGGACAGCCTCACCGTGTCGTCGCCGCCCGCGTCCCGCAGCAGTTCCGCGGTGTCGGAGGAGCCCTCGGGCAGATCGCCCGCATCGATCACGTAGGTGTCGTTGCCCAACCCGCCGTCGAGCAGGTCCGCGCCCGCGCCACCGATCAGCGTGTCGTCGCCCGCGCCGCCATAGAGCGTGTCGCGGCCCTCGCCGCCCATGAGCGCATCGTTGCCGTTGCCACCCACCAGCGTGTCGTCGCCCGCGCCACCGTCCAGCGTGTCGTCGCCCGTGAGCGTGGACACCGCATCCACCGTGCGCTCGTCCTCGCCGGCCAGCCAGTCGTTGCCGTCGCCGCCCAGCAGCACATCTTCGCCGCCGCCGCCGTACATCGAGTCGTTGCCCGCGCCGCCGTCCAGCCGATCCGCGCCGTGCCACTGCGCGTCGACCTGGTCCGCGCGGTCGTCGCCCTCCAGGATGTCGCTGCCGGCCCCGCCCAGCAGCACGTCGCTGCCACCACCGCCCACCAGCGTGTCATCGCCGTCGCCGCCATCGAGGAAGTCGTCGCCCGTCTCCGGCCCGTTCATGCGCACGTGGTCGCCGTAGAGTTCGTCGTTGCCGGTGCCGCCGTAGAGTATGTCGTTGCGCCCGCCGCCGTGCAGCCGGTCGTTGCCCGCGCCCCCATCGAGCACGTCATTGCCGTGGCGCGAGGCCTCCAGCACGTTGCGCACCACCATCTGCGCGCCGTGGATGGTCTGCGTCTCCACCGCCGCCAGGCCTTCCGCGGGCACCACGTCGTAGTCGCCGTCGAGCCAGTCGTCGCCCTCGCCACCCTCGATGAAGTCGTTCCCGTCGTAGCCCGCCACCATGTCGTTGCCCGTGCCCGCGAACACGATGTCGTCGCCCGCGCCCGCGTTCACCACGTCGTCGCCCGCACCGGCGTAGACCGTGTCCGCCCCCGCGCCCGCGGCCTTGCCCACGTTGCTCATGAACGCCTGCCCGCCCGTCAACTGTCCGAACGTCGCCTGCGAGCCCGCCGCGTAGGTGCGCGTGTCGCCCGCCAGCGGCCGGATGTCCTCGGCCCGCATCTGCAGCAACCCCGACATGTCCACCTCCGCCAGCGGGTTCACGCCGAACGTGCGCAGGTCCGTCGTCGTCACCCGCTGGCCCACGCTGTCGAAGGGCGTCGTGCCGATGCGCGCCAGCGCCATGCTCGCCAGCAGCAGCCTCGGCTGGCCCGTCTCCGCATCGTTGCTTCCCGTGCCGTGCGCCTGCGCCGGATCGCCCACCACCAGGGATTCACCGTTGCCATCGGCCAGGATGATGTCCGCGCCCCCGCCGCCCACGATCGTGTCCGCGCCCGCGCCGCCATACAGCACGTCGTCGCCCGCGCCACCCAGCAACCGGTCGTCCCCGGTGCCGCCCGAAAGGCTCATGAAGCCATTGCCGCTGCCCGACTGCGTCTCGCCTGCCGTGATCGCCGATGCGAGGTCCACCGGCGCTCCCGCGTACAGCACGTCGTCGCCCGCCTGGCCATAAAGCCACTGCCGGGCCGTGGCCGCCGCCGCGCCGCCCTCCAGCACGTCCGCGCCCGCGCCCCCGGCCGCGCCATGGCGGTTGGCGCCCGCCTGCGCGGCATTGCTCAACCGCACGCCTGCGTCCTGCTGCGCTTGGGCGAGCCGATCGTAGGCATCGCGGCCCGTCTGCGTCGCAAGGTCGTAGGCCGAAGCGGGCTGCGGTTGCGCCGATGCGACCAATGACACGTCCCAGCGGTTGGAAGTCACCTGCTGCGTGCCATCCGCACCATCCTGCGATTTGCCTTTGTAGGCTGCTTCGAGGCGGGCGCTGCCACCGGCGGCGGAATCACCCGTCTGCATCAGCGCGAACACGACTTCGGTCTGTCCTTCCGCAAGGGTCACCACCGCGGGCCCCGAAGGAAGCACGGCTCCCGCGGAGACGATCTGGAACTGGTCCTGCAAGGCGCTCAGCGACAGCGTGACCGTGTCCCCGGCCTGCGCAGGGCGATTCAGATGCAGCGAGAACACATCTCCCCCGCCGTCCTGCACGGTGGCCGTACCTGCCAACGTTTCCGGCTGGAATCGGGGGTCCTCGAACGGGCTGACGCCCGGTTTGTCGCTCAGTGCCACACGGACCTTGGATTCGAGCTTGATTCCCAGGTACCCGGCATCGGTCTTGGCCTGGGTCACATCGAAGTTGTCGATCGTGATCGTGTCCGCCACGTTGCCCGCGCGGGTGATGACCAGCTTGCCGTTGGGAGAACCTGGCTGCTCACGATAGGTCAGCGTCACTCGCTGTCCCTCCAGATCGGCCACCCACACGTCTGCCTTGCCCGCGCTCTTTGCCTCGCCCAGGGTTTTGCCGTCGATCTGGATAACGCCCCGACCGTCCATGTCCAGTACCGTGTCCCGGCCGAAGCTGCCCGTGAATTGATAGGTGTCGCTGCCTTCGCCGCCGGCAAGGTAGTCATCACCCGTGCCGCCGTCCAGGGTGTCGTTGCCCTTGCCCCCGAAAACCAGGTCATTGCCCCCGCCGGTGTTGAAGACGTCGGCACCGTCGGCACCGATGGCCATGTCCTTCAAGCCATCGCTCACCGACTGGTAACGCAGCGCACCCTGGGTCGCCACGGCGAAACGCTCCGCGGAGTACGCTGCAGAAATCACGGCGGTGCGGTACGCACCAGCCCGCCAGGACGGATCGATGGGTTGCGCCAGGATGCCCTCGGCAAACTTGGCGCTGTAGGCGAACCGAGTTCCTGGCGCCTCCACATCGCTCACCAGAAAGGACACGCCTCCGGCTTCTGCCTTGAGCAACGTCTTGAGCGCCGTGCCGTCGTACCGGTAAGGCGTGGCTTGCGGGCTGACGGCGGAGTAGTAGTGGCGCAGCACAGCCCCCAGCACCCCTTCCTGAAACAACGCCCCGAAACCTGCGGTGGGGATCCCGATCTTGTTCAGGTCCTTGCCCATCACGTCCAGCATCTGGTCGGACGCCACAGGCAGCGCGTTGTTCGGGCTGCCCTGGGTTACGCCGAACTGGTGACGCAGGATGTGCTCAGCCGGAGTCGGATCGTCGAAGTCAGTGCGTTGGGCCCTGAACAGAACTTCGTTGGAAAACAAGCCAAGGAACGGCTTGTACCGCTGGGCCGCCAGATAGAAGCCCTGGTCCGCCGAACCGTCCCGGCTCTCCAGCATCAGCGCCAGCAGGGCCTGTGAGTGCAGTGCCACCACGCTCGCATCGGAGCTGTTTTCCACCAGGTCGAGACCGCTGCCATAGATGCGCAACTTGTCGCGCACCGACCAGTCCACCCCATCGCCCGTCAGCATTTCGCCCTTGAGCGCGATGGCACGCACATTCGCCTCGCGCGCCACCGTCACGGGGACCATCACCATGCTGGGTAGCCCCGCTGCCGAGGCAGCCCCAGCCACCGTCGGCCCGAGCAGGCGCATCGCCAGACCCAGGGGGACCGGTACCTGGCCGGAGGTGGAGTAGTCCGCCAGCTTCGCATCGGGCGCCAGCTCCTGGCGCTGCAGGTAGGCGTTGAGCGCCTCGGCGTTCTCCATGCTCGCCGCCGCCCGGAACGGTGCAGGGTCGAACGTCACGGCCTGCACGTCCAGCATCACGCCAATCGCCGAGGCCAGGCCCCCGCCCAGCGAGTGCCCCGTCAACGTGATGCTCTTGCCCGCCATCGCCGGGTTCTGCTTGAGGCGCACCACGAACTCGGCCGCCTGTCGGAGTTGATCCGTCAGCTTGCCCGCTCCCAGCGGTATGTTGTTTTCGAACATGTCGGGCTTCAACTCACGCTCGAAGTACGTTCCCGCAAAGCTCACCACCACCTCGCTGCCCTTCACGTAGGCCGCTGCCTCGAAGCCGGTCGTGCTGTCTTGCCAGTACACGCGGCCGGGGACGTTGGTTTCTGGTCGGCGCTGGCTGCCATAGGGCCAGCCAGCGATATTCAAGGCAGTCCAACCTTCCGGAACCGGAATCTTGTTGTTGTCTGCGCGGCTGGATTCATAGCTGGCGCCCGCCAGCAACGCAATTTCTACGTTGCGATTCACTTTTATTTGCTCCCTTTTTGTACTACCGGATATGCCTGGCAATCGATAGGTCGGCCGTGGTCGTTTTTATCCACTAGGCGCCATGTGGTTCCTGATGCGCCTGCCACGAGACGCTTCTTGCTGGCTAGCAGCTTCTGAATTTCATCAGCACTTAAAATTTTCCCTTTTCTTCTAGGGTCCGGCATGTCTGGCGCATAAGTCACTGACATATTTGGCCTAGTAAATTCTTTTGGCAGATTTTTATAGCTCACGCTTCTCCAAGCATCATTCACTTGGGTGAAGGTTTCATAGGAGCCGATGGGACAATCCGTGTCCACACTGAACGGCCCCACGCTGA
>NZ_QLTA01000090.1 GCF_003269065.1 Paracidovorax anthurii | reverse complement strand
CGATGCGGCCAGCCTCGTCGGTCAACTCCTGCGGCGCGCCGATCTGGTCGCAGTGGTAGTAGTAGGTGGTGAAGTCCTTGGGCTTTTGTTCTGCTACATCTTCCGTAGCAAACTCTCCAGCAGTCTCGGCGACATGGAGGGGTTTTGGCTCTGAATCCCTGGTTTTCTCGCCCTTCCACTCCGATTCCAGCTTGGCCAGGGGCACGAAGCTGTCGGGCTCGTAGAGGTACTCCGACAGCTTGCTGCCCCGCAGTTCGCCTGCGAGCAGATCGCCGTCGTAGAGGAAGCTGGTGCGGCCAAAGGCATCGTGCTTGTCGATGCGCCGGCCCAGGGCGTCATAGCGGTAGCGGGTGACCTGCTCGGTGGCAGCAGGCTGCTCCTTGCCCTCGCCGGGCCTGTCCCGGTAGCGGATGACCCGGGCTTCCACGATCTGGTGCTCGGGGCTGTAGCGGTACCTTTGCACGGTGTGCCAGCCGATGCGCCGCTCGGTGATGTTGCCGTGCAGGTCGTAGGCGAAGCGCAGGTCCTGGTAGACGGTGAGGCGGTTGGTGGTGACGCGCTCGCGCTCGCCGCTGACGCCGCCGCTGGATTGGTCTCCGCCGCGGTTGGGGTTGAGCAGGTTGCTGGCGGGGTCGAAGGCGAAGGACTCGCGCTCGACTGGTTGCTGGCCTTTTCCGGTGCTGCTGCGCTGGGCGGCGAGAATGCGGCCCAGGGGGTCGTAGCGGTAGTGGCTCTCGCCGCGCAGGCCGTCGCGGGTGGCGATGAGGTTGCCGGTGGGGTCGTAGCGGTAATGGCGGGCGATGCGCTCACCGGTAGGCAGGTTCTGCAAGGCGGGCAGGGCCTGCGCAGAACGCTCCCCACGGTCCCACAGGGCCTCGGGCGATGGCCTGCCGGGTTGCCCCTGCAGGGACTGCTGGCGCGCGACCTTGTGCGCCGCAAGGCGGCCCATGGGGTCCCAGCCGTACTGGCTGGCGAGCGCGCCCTGGGTACGGTGGACCTCCTGGTGGAGTGCATCGCGCTCGATGTCGGAGAGCACGTGGCCGTCCACGCGGATCTGGTGCAGGTGGCCCGAGCCGTAGTGGAGCCACTGCACTTGCCGGCCACCGGGCAGGGTGGAGGCGATGCGGTTGCCCAGGGCGTCGTAGGCATGGCGGTAGGTGTAGCGCCCGAGTGCGGAATCGCCACCGGGCGCCAGATGCTCCTGCACCTCCTCCACGAGACGCGAGAGCGGGTCGTAGGCGAAGCGCACGCGGGCATCCGCGTTGCCCGCATGCAGCATGCGCCCGAGCGGGTCGTAGCCGTAGGTGGTGATGTCGGTGCCGGAGCTTTCCAGGCCGTCCGAGCCCAGGTGCACCTTGGCCACGAGCCGGCCCAGCGCGTCGCGGCGGAAGACGGTGCGCTTTGGGAGCGGGGCGCCGGGTGCGGGGTCGTAGGGCGTGTCCGGCGGCAGGTTGGCATCGCGCTCGTGCAGCTCGGCCAGTTCGCCGGCGGCGTTGTAGCGGTAGCGCTGGATGCGGCCGTCGAAGCCCACCTCCTGGATGAGGTTGTCGGCCGTGTCGTAGGTGAACTGGGTGAGGGCGCCGTTCTCGTTCTCCAGCGCCACGAGGCGGCCCACGGCGTCGTAGCGGTAGCGCAGCGTGCCGCCCAGGGCGTCCTGGCGCAGGGTGGGCTGGTCCAGGCCGTTGTAGGCGTAGCGCGTGGTGGCGCCCTGTGGGTCGGTGTAGGCGGTGAGGTTGCCCTGGGCGTCGTAGTCGTAGCGGTGCTCGGCGCCATCGGCCGAGCGCGCCTCGCGCAGGCGGCCCAGGGCGTCGTGGCGGTAGTGGGTGATCTGGCCCAGGGCGTCGGTGGCCGAGAGCAGGTTGCCCAGGGTGTCCCAGGCGTAGCGCGTGGTCTGGCCGGAGCAGTCGGTATAGGCGATGAGCTGGCCGGCATCGTCCCAGAGCAGGCGGCGGGCCCGGCCGTGCGCGTCCTCGATCGCCACGGGCAGGCCGCGGGCGTCATGTCGCCAGCGCGTGGCGTGGCCCAGCGGGTCCAGGCGCTCGGCGAGGTTGCCGCGCTCGTCGTAGGCCTGGCGCCAGACGTGGCCCAGCGTGTCGGTGATCTCCACCGGCAGATCCAGCAGACCGTAGGCGATGCGCGTGGTGGCGCCGGCCGCGTCGGTGACCGAGCGCAGGTTGCCCCGGGCGTCGAACTGCCAGCGCGTGGCGCGGCCCAGCGCATCGCGGGCCTCCTCGGGGTTGCCGGCGGCATCGATGCGGGTTTCGGTGCGCAGGGGCTGGCCATCGGGGCCGGGCTCGGTGATGGCGATGACCTCGTGGAGGGCGTTGTACTCGTAGCTGCTGCGCCGGCCCAGGGCGTCGGTGACGTGGGTGGTGCGCCGGCCCAGGTCGTAGTCGAAGCGGGTGTCGAGCAGGCCGGGCTCGTCGGTCCAGGTGCGCACCACCCGCCCGCCCGCGTCGTGGCGGCTCCACTCCTGGTGGTGGGTGAAGCCGTTGCGGGTGGAGTAGGCCACCATGAGGTGGTGGCGCCAGCGGTAGTGGGCGGTGCCGCCCAGGGCGTCGGTGGCCGAGAGCAGGTTGGCGCGCGGGTCGCCGGGTTCGTTGCCTTCGCTGCCGTAGGCATAGCGCACGAGCACGCCGCCGGCGTGCTGTACGCCATCCAGCGTGCGCGGCTCCAGGTGGATCTCCTGCAGCAGCCGCTCGGAGGTGCCGGGCGAGGCGGTGCCCGTGGCGGCATCGCCTTCGCCGCTCCAGACAAAGCGCAGCTGCCGGCCCGCGCTGTCGGTGAGGCCCAGGGGCCGGGGCGCACAGCCGTCCACGCCGGTGTCGTCGTAGGCGGGGTAGCGCAGCGTGATGGCGTTGCCGTTGCGATCCACCCTGCGTGCGAGCGGCAGGCGCCACTGGCCGGGCACGGGAGGCGCGAATTCATGGCGCAGCCCGTCGGTGCCCTCGATGCTCCAGCCGCCGCGCTCGTCGTGGCGCACGGTGATCTTCTCGCGCGCGTCGAAGTGGCTGGCGCCGCGCGCGAGCACCGGCAGGCGCACGAGGCGCCCGCGCTCGTCGTAGTAGTGCACGGCGTCGTAAACCAGCGCCAACTCGATCGACAGCGGCGTGCTCCAGCCCCAGCCGAGCCAGCCCGGGCGGCGGTCGCTGGAGCGGTAGAAGCGCCGCCATTGCAGCGGCAGCGGGCCGGGCAGCTCGAAGTCGGTCTCGGAGAGGATCTTGGTGCCGGTGGCGAAGATCACGGGGTTGCAGGAGTCCAGCTCGCAGCGGGGCTGCGGCTTGCGGCCCTTGCTGGTGCCGTCCTGGATGACGCCGTGGGTGTTGGGGTTGACCTTATTGTCGTGCCCCGTGGCGACGGGGGGCGTGCGCTTCTTGGCGCGCCGGGAGATCTTGCCGAGCGCGAACTGCATCGTGATGGATGCCACTTCGTCGGCGACGATCTGGGCGATCTCGTCGAGCTTCTCGTCGGTGAGGGGCGGGGTGAGCAGCTCCTGCACCTTCTGGGCCAGCGCATCGATCTGGCCGGCCGCCTCGGCCATGGCCGCGCCGTTCACCACGAGATTGACCCCGGGGACCAGCTTGCCGATGACTTTGAGCACCGGGCCGATGAGCATGCTGGGATCCGTGAGGCTCTCGCCCAGTGCGGCGAACTCCTCATTGAAGGCGTGCGGGAGCTTCTCCATGACCTTGAGGGCGAGCTTGTCGTAGGGCTCGGGCAGCAGCGCCATGAGCAGCCGGCCGCGCCAGCCCGGGTCCATGACCATGGCATTGCTCTTGGTGGTGTCGAAAGATCGCACGCTGCCGCGGCTCTCGAACTTGGTGTCGCTGGAGTAGCTGGTGGGCTCGGCGGCGCCGCCCACCACGTGGGACTGCACGCCGGCGATGCCGCCGACGCGGTCGGGGGTGGCGGCAATCGATTCGAAGCGGCTGCCGGCAATGGCCACGGGATGGCCGTCGATCTTGAGCGTGGCCGTGCCGTTCTGCAGGCCCGGGCCGTGGGCCATGTTGAGGATGGGCACCGGCGGGCCCTTGGGCTTGGGGAACACCGGGTTGATCGGGCCCGGGATCATCGCCGGGCTGCGCCCTTGGTGGATCGCTCGGCGGTCGTTGACGAAGGTGGCCATGGAGGAATTCAGGAATCGATGGAGACGGCGCCGTTCGGGGCTGCGGCATGCGCTGGGCCGGAGCGGTGCAGCCCGGCGTGGTCCCAGGCGGCGACCCAGGCGGCGACGCGGGTGGACAGGCCGGTGACGGTCTGCAGGCCCGCGTGGCCGGTGAGGCGCGAGGGCATGACGGGATGGGTCAGCGCCTGCCGCATTTCATGGAAGAGGGTGAGCATGAGCGGCACCCAGGCCGCGCCCACCTCACCCAGCAGAGAGGCCGGGTCGCGTGCGGAGGGCAGGCCTCCGTCCTTCGCGAGCGCGGCCGAGAGGCTGGTCATCTCGGCGCCGCGCCAGGGCGAGCCGTCCATGTCCGACCAATAGGCGTGCAGCGCGTCCACGGGCATGTGCGCGGCCTGCAGCGCGGCGCGGCTGGCCTCGACGAGGGCGCGGCCTTCCAGCAGGGATTCGTCGCCCACCCGCGAGCGGGCCTCCTCGCCGAAGGCCGGCGGGTACACCGTGACGAAGTCGGCGGCCCGGGGCTCGCGGGCCAGTCGCACGAAGGCGGCGCCCTCCGAGGCGATGAACCCCTCGCAGTGGCCGTTCACCTTGACCCAGCGGCGCTGGTAGAGGGCTCCCACCACGGCCGGGTCCACGAAGCTGTCCACCCCGCCCACCAGCACTTCGGGGGCCGAGGGGTGGTCGTGCATGAAGCGATAGGCCTGGGCCAGCGCGTCCGCGCCGCCCGCCGCGCCGCCGGGAAAGAGCGTGACCGGCAGGAATTCAGGCGCCACGTCCAGCGCGCGCGGCAGCTCCAGCGCGAAGCGGTCCAGGTCGATCCAGCCGGGCAGCTCGGCCCAGGGCTCGGGCAGCGCCATGAAGAGGGGGATGGGGCGCTGCAGCGGCCATCCGGCCACGGGCGCGGGCGATGCCCTCAGCGCTTCGTGCAGGGCCGGGGCCGCGAGCCGGATGAGCCGTTCGGTGCCGGTGCATTCGGCGTCGATCGCCGGCACGCGCGACACGGTGGCGCGGTGCTCGGCCTGGGCTTCGATGGCTTGCCGCGTGAAGGCCGAGAAGCGCGCGGCGAAGCCGCAGCCGGCTTGCCAGGCGCGGGTGCCGATGGGGGTGCAGGCGCCGGTGGCGGCGATGACGAGGGGTTTCATGGCTGGGGCTTTCCGGTGCCGAAGGCCGCGCGTTCAAGGATGGAGGCGGTGGCGCAGGCCAGGGCCTGGACCACGGCGAGATCGTCGGCTTCGATCCAGAGCGCCGCGCCCAGGCGCGATGCGTGCTCGATGTAGAGCAGGTGCCGCAGCGGCG
Source organism: Paracidovorax anthurii (assembly GCF_003269065.1). Lineage (GTDB taxonomy): Bacteria > Pseudomonadota > Gammaproteobacteria > Burkholderiales > Burkholderiaceae_C > Paracidovorax > Paracidovorax anthurii. The sequence goes on along the minus strand of NZ_QLTA01000090.1, from coordinate 4,320 downwards.
CACCCACGAGCGCTGCGGTGTCCTCGATCGCCACCCCGTCGCGGGCCCGGCCCAGGCGCAGCGGCGGGCCGTCCAGCGGCAGCGCGGCCAGCGTCGAATCGGCCCAGGCGGCGCGCGCGCCCGGGTTCTGGGCGAGGTCGAATACGCCGTCGGCCGGCGTGCCGGTCAGCAGCGCCACGGCATCGGCCAGTGCGCGGCAGGCCGATTCGTCGTCCCACGGCGTGTGGGCCGCCAGGTGGCGCAGCAGGGGGATGTCTCCCACGAGCGCTGCGCCATAGACCTGCTGGCTCCAGGGCATTTCCGGAAAGCGCCCCTCGCGGAGCGCGACCGCCAGCGCGTGGCCTTCCCGGGCGGCCAGCAGCGCGAGCGCGGCGGGGGAATGCGGCGCGCGGGCCAGCACGGCGCGGGCGGCGGGTGTCTCGTGCGGGCTGCCCATGAGGGCGAGCGCCACGAGCGCGGCGTCCGCATCGTCGTCGCCCTCCACGGCCGCCAGGGCCTTGGCCTCGTCGCCGCGGCCGGTGCAGCGCCAGCCGCACAGCGCGGCCATGCCGCCCGCCTGCGGCGCCGCCCAGGCCGACACGGCCTGCGCGAACGTGTCCGACACGGCGGGGCGGGCGATCGCCAGCCGCATGAGCAGGCGTCCGAGCGGTGAGCGCTCCTGGCCACCGGCATCGGCGAGGAGGGCCACGCGCGGCGCCAGGTATTCGCCCACCACGCCGTCGAAGCCGAACCGCAGGGCATTGAAGACCGAGGAGGGCTGGGCATCGAGGTATTGCGCGCCCAGTTGCGCCACGCTGCCGCCCGTGCGGCCCGACTGCAGGTGCAGCACCTCCAGGCAGGCCAGTGCAAAGATGCGCGAGGGCTCGTGCAGGATCTCGGCGCCCGTCGCGGCGATGGCCTCGTGGCAGATCGGCGCCACCCCGGGTTCGTGGGCCAGGTGCTGCTTCAGCCCCGCCAGTGCCTGCACGATGCCGTCGTCGAACACCGCGATGGCCTGCGGCCGGCAGGCCGGGCGCGCCAGCAGATGCGAGCGGCGCCAGTACTGGGTTGCCAGCGAGCGGGCCATGCGCTGCGGCAGTGCGCGCATCCAGGGGATGTCGATGGCGCGTGGGACGGGCAGTTCGATGACATTCATGATGAAAAACGCCCTGCGGGCCACAGTGCGGGGAAAGGGATGAACGAGAATTCCGTGCAGGAGGAACCCATACGATGCTGGAAAACCTGACGCCGTTTGCCGCGGAGATCCTGCCGGGCCATGGCGCGGATGGCGGCATGTGCCGGACGGTGGTGGTCAAGGCCACGCTGGATTTCGCGGGACGGCCCGTGGCGCAGGGCCGCGCCGTGCCGGTGTTCCGGGGCGACGAATTCTTTCGCGAGGAAGGGCTCTCCGGCACCGTGCGCCATGAGGCCGACCTGGCCCCGGCCAAGCCGAAAGTGGACGTGATCTTCAACGGCTATGCCTACGCGCCCGGCGGCAGGCCCGCCGCGCGGTTCGATGCGGGGCTGGCCATCGGGCGCGAGAGCCGCACGCTGCGCGTGTTCGGCAAGCGCGTGTGGCGCCGCCGGCTGGGGCTTTTTCCGGTGGCCGAGGAGCAGGAGCCCGCGCTGCGCGTGCCCGTCATCTACGGCCTGGCCTTTGGTGGCCAGGATGCGGACGACCCCGTGGTGTTCCACCCGGCCAACCCGTCGGGTGCCGGCTTCAGCGCGGGATTGCCGCCAGACGGAGCGCCCCTGCACCAGTTCGAGTGGCCCGACGACCCGGTCCGCATGGCAAGCGACGACGTCTCTCCGGCGGGATTCGGGTGCGTGGGGCGCACGTGGCTGCCCCGCCGCGCGCTCTGGGGCAGCTATGCCGCCCGGGAGCTGCAGGACGCCCCGGGCATCGTCACGCGCATGCCGGCCACCTTCGATCCGGCCGCGTGGAACTGCGCCCACCCGCGGATGCAGTTCCTGCCCGCCCAACTGGCGGCGGGCACGCGCCTGCGCTGGATGCATCTGAGCGCGGATGGGGAGGGCGCATTCACCGTGCCGGACCTGCGCCCTGCCGTGTCCTGGGTGGCGCGCGGAGAGCGCGCCACCGTGCGCCCGGGCTTCGACACGCTGGTCATCGAGCCCGAGCAGGAACACATCGTCCTGATCTGGCGATACACGTTGACCCAGGAGCCCGCCCGTTATCTGGAGAGCGTGCAGGTGCATCTCTGAGTCGCGGTCAGTTGATGCGGACCTCGGCCGCATCAATGTCCACGAGGTCGCGGGCATCGTGCTCGATCGTCAGGGCCACGAGCCGCGCAAGGCCTTGGGCAGTGAGCCGCAGGGTGGCTTCGCCGCACGAGAGCGTGACCGAGTCCTGCGATTGCAGGCGGATCGCGCGCTGGCTCCAGGGCACCGCGGGGGAGGGCGCCAGCACGGCCGTGATCACGGCCTCGCCGGACGGCCGCAGCGCGAGCAGCACCTCGTCCCCCGGCACCAGGGCCGGCAGGAGGACGCCCACCGAGGCCTCGGCCACGGGCTCCGGCGCCCCGGCGAAGGCCACCGCATAGCGGTCCTGCGCGACGGTTTCCATGATGCGGCCCGCCAGCAGCCGCGGTGCGGCCGCGGCGTCCTGGGGGGCGGCGGCCTGCGCCGCTGCGTTGGACAGTGCGTGTGCGATTCCCATGAGAGCCTCCTTCAAGCGGGATTGATGTGGCTGTCGGGGGACGAAACGGTCACGCTGGAGCTGCCCGCGATGGCGATCGTCTGGCCGTTGATCTGCACCGTTCCGTCGCTGGTCATGCGCAGTACCGCCTTGCCGCACTTGATCTCGACCGCGTCGCCCACGGTGACGGACATTTCCTTGCCCACGGTCAGGGTGCGCACCTCGCCGATGGTGGTGGCGGAGTTCTTGCCCACGGTCTCGGTGTAGTTGTCCGAGGTGTCGTCGGTGCGGTCCTTGCCCACGCTCGTGGTCTGGCTTTGCCCCACGGTCACCGAACGGTTCATGAGCACGTTGGTGCTCTGGTTGAGCCCCACGTTCACCATCATCGCCGCGCCCACGTTCACGTTGTAGGCCGCGCCGATGTTCACCATCTTGGCCAGCCCCACGTTCTGCAGGTAGGCCAGTCCGATGGTCTCGGTCTTGAAGCTGCCCACCTTGATCGACCAGTTGTTGCCGATCTTGTCCTTCTCGTTGCGCCCGATCGTCTTGCTGCGGTTGTTGCCGATGTCGATGGTCTCGTCGATGCCGACGTCCTCGCGCCGGTTGTCGCCGATGCTGATCTTCTCGTCGTGGTCCACCCGTTCGGTGCGGTTGTTGTGCACCGTGATCGTTTCGTCGCGGTCCACGGTCTCCGTGCGATCGCGGTGGATCACGCTGGTCTCGTCGCGGTCGATGGTCTTGCGCCGGTCCTGGCCGACCCACTTGTCCTCGTCGTTCTCGACCTCGGTGAGCTGGTCCTTCTGCGCGTGCAGCCAGAGCTGCTCGGCGCCTTTCTTGTCCTCGAAGCGCAGCGCGTTGGCATCGCCCGCGCCGTTCTTCATGCCATCGCCGAAGGCGCCGCCCTTGCTCGACTTGGTCTTGATGCCCGACTGCGTGGCGTTGCCCGGCAGCTCCCAGGGCGGCATGTTCGCCGCGTTGTAGACGCAGCCCAGGATGATCGGGTAGTCCGGGTCGCCGTTGAGGAAGTCCACGATCACTTCCATGCCGATGCGCGGCGTGAACACCGCCCCGAAGCCCGGGCCGGCCCAGCTGGTGGACACGCGCACCCAGCAGCTGGAGTGCTCGTCCATGGCTCCGATGCGGTCCCAGTGGAACTGCACCTTCACGCGCCCGTACTCGTCGGTCCAGATCTCCTCGCCCGCGGGGCCCACGACCACCGCCGTCTGCGGGCCCGTGGTGCGCGGGCGCGGCGTGCTCAGCTGCGGGCGGTAGGGCAGCGAGGTGGGGTGCACCTGCATGCTGAACTTCTGCACCGAGCCGCCCTGGGTCTGCCCCACGCCGCCCGTGCCCTGCGAGGCCTGCACGTTCTCTTCCAGCCGGTAGCGCACCGAGGTGACGAGGTACTGCCGGTTCTGGTCGCCGCGCGGGTAGTTCTCCAGCGCGATGGTGTAGCCCGGGGCGATGCTGCGCTTGTTGAGCTCGGCGCGGGCGCGCTCGCGCGCGGCCAGGCCTTCCTCCATGTGCAGGCGGGTGTAGGTTTCGCCGTCGGCGAACTCGGTGTAGCCGCCCGGCCACTCGTAGCGCTCGTAGCCGTCGTGGCTGTGCCCGGGGGGCGACTGGCGCATCTCCGAGAGGTCGGCGCGGGGCTTCTTGAAGTCGTAGTCGTCCAGGTAGGCGCGCCCCGG
>NZ_QLTA01000089.1 GCF_003269065.1 Paracidovorax anthurii | reverse complement strand
TGGAAGAAGCCGAGTCCGGGATCGGAGCAGCGCAACGAAGCCATCCGGGCGTGCCAGCGTTTGGGCCGCAGCGTCTGGAAGAAGTGGAGCGGCTACCACCGGCGCAGCCTTGTCGAGACGAAGATGCACTGCTTCAAGCGACTGGGCGAACGGGTGACGGCGCGCACGTTCGAGCATCAGGTGGTGGAGTTGCATGTCCGCGTGGCCGTACTCAACCGCTTCAGCCAGATCGGTCGTCCTCAAACCGTTCTGGTGGCCGCCATGGCATAAATCCGTCTGGGGTTGGGGCTATGCCGTCTTCGAACTGATTTGTGCAACAAAGCCGCCCAGGATGACAAACAGTAAGGGCATGGAAACGCAGTTGCCCCTTTGCGTACTCAAGTAGACCGATAGTAGTTTGGCTCTCGGGTTGCGGTCATCTTCCAAGTGATAGACGAACGGCCGCCGCCCGCTGAGAAGTGATGGGCGATACAAGTAATCGCGCAAGGCCTTGAACTTGAGCAGATTGCTGGCGCCGGGCGGAAAGGACGCCATGACCTCAGCGGCCATTTCGTCGAGTTTCTTGAGCACGGCATCCTTGTGGGTCGCCGGGTCGATCATCTTGTCGACAGTCAGCTTGATGTTGGCCAAATCCATCTGAGACTCTGGCTGCTCAAGCATTGCGCGCACGATCTCGAAGTTCGAATCGTAGGCGTTGGCACGCTGCGCATGGGCCTCAGGCGACACGAGCACCAGAGTCATCCAGAACAAAAGCAGCCGCCTTTTTGGCAACGACACGATCAACGGCGAAAGTGAGGTCGGACTGGTGCCCATGTTCATGTTGACGCCCAGCGCGGTCCCGACGAGACACAGGATTTCGAACATCGCACGAGGCTACTGGAGGGCAAGGTGAATCTTCTTGCCTTGCTGCAAAATCTTCTCGTCACTTCAGGTCCAGCCCCCTGATGATCGTGTTCAGGTCGATGACCTGCCCGCCGTCGCGGAATGCGTAGTTGCCGCATTCCGAGCGATCATAGGGCCGCTTGTGAAATAGCTCCGGATGTTCCTGAGATCGTGAACACGTTCCGATGCCACTGCTTCGTGGACTGCATAGGCGTCCTGCTTCCCAGTGCTGACTGTGGTAACTGGTGGTCGTACAGGGCCACATAACGCAGCAGTGTCTGCTCCATGTCCTCGTGGTGGTTGAACCGGTGGGTCTTCGGATGTCCGCTATGTGGCCATTGAACCGCTCCACCATGCGTTGGTTCTCTGAGGCCTGGGTTCTGGTCAGCCGGTGCTTGACGCGCCCGGCGGGAGCAGGGGCCGGCTCGATAGAATCACGGGTTACGTCCTCACATTCCGGTGCCGTGCGCGCGCGCGGCCCCCTTACCGGCTCGCAGCCCCTCGCCCATGACGAAACCGACCCCGCCGGCCTCCGTTGCCGACATCCGCAAGAGTTTTCTGGATTTCTTCGCATCCAAGGGCCACACCGTGGTGCCGTCCAGCCCGCTCGTGCCGGGCAACGACCCCACGCTGATGTTCACCAACTCCGGCATGGTGCAGTTCAAGGACGTGTTCCTCGGCACCGACAAGCGCCCCTACGTGCGGGCCACCTCCGTGCAGGCCTGCCTGCGCGCCGGCGGCAAGCACAACGACCTGGAGAACGTGGGCTACACCGCCCGCCACCACACCTTCTTCGAGATGCTGGGCAACTGGTCCTTCGGCGACTACTTCAAGCGCGAATCGCTGAAGTGGGCCTGGGAGCTGCTCACCGAGGTCTACGGCCTGCCGAAAGAGCGCCTGCTGGCCACCGTGTATGCCGAGGACGACGAGGCCTACGACATCTGGACCCAGGAGATCGGCCTGCCGCCCGAGCGCGTGATCCGCATCGGCGACAACAAGGGCGGCCGCTACAAGTCCGACAACTTCTGGATGATGGCCGACACCGGCCCCTGCGGCCCGTGCTCCGAGATCTTCTACGACCACGGCCCGCACATCCCCGGCGGCCCCCCGGGCAGCCCGGAGGAAGACGGCGACCGCTTCATCGAGATCTGGAACAACGTGTTCATGCAGTTCGACATGGCCGAGGACGGCTCCGTCACGCCGCTGCCCGCGCCCTGCGTCGATACCGGCATGGGCCTGGAGCGCCTGGCCGCCATCCTGCAGCACGTGCACAGCAACTACGAGATCGACCTGTTCGCCGCGCTGATCCAGGCCGCCGGGCGCGAGACCGGCACCGCCGACCTCGCCACCCCCTCGCTCAAGGTCATCGCCGACCACATCCGCGCCACCGCGTTCCTCGTGAGCGACGGCGTGATCCCCAGCAACGAGGGCCGCGGCTACGTGCAGCGCCGCATCGTGCGCCGTGCCATCCGCCACGGCTACAAGCTCGGCCGCAAGACCCCGTTCTTCCACAAGCTGGTGCGGGACCTCGTGGCGCAGATGGGCGACGCCTACCCCCGGCTGCGCGAGCAGGAGCAGCGCATCACCGAGGTGCTCAAGGCCGAGGAGGAGCGCTTCTTCGAGACGCTCGCCAACGGCATGGACATCCTCGACATGGCCCTGGCCGGCGGCGCGCAGGTGCTGCCGGGCGACGTGGCCTTCAAGCTGCACGATACCTACGGCTTCCCGCTCGACCTCACCAACGACGTGTGCCGCGAGCGCGGCGTGTCGGTGGACGAAGAAGGCTTCAAGGCCGCCATGGAGCGCCAGAAGGCCCAGGCCCGCGCGGCCGGCAAGTTCAAGATGGACCGCGCGCTGGAATATGCCGGCGCCGACGGCCGCTTCGTCGGCTATGAAACGCTGGGCGCCGTGGCCCAGGTGGTCGCGCTGTACGCCGACGGCGTCGGCGTGGACCGCCTGGAGGAGGGCCAGGCCGGCGTGGTGGTGCTGGACACCACGCCGTTCTATGCCGAGTCGGGTGGCCAGGTCGGTGACCAGGGTCGCATCCTGGCCGACCATGCCGAGTTCGCGGTGGCCGACACCCAGAAGATCCGGGCCCAGGTCTTTGGCCACCACGGGGTGCTGGCCCGCGGCTCCTTGCGCGTGGGCCAGTCGGTCTCCGCCGAGGTGGACACGGCCCTGCGCGCGGCCACCGTGCGCAACCACTCGGCCACGCACATCATGCACAAAGCCCTGCGCGAGGTGCTGGGCAGCCACGTGCAGCAGAAGGGCTCGCTGGTGAATGCCGAGCGCACGCGCTTCGACTTCGCGCACAACGCGCCGCTCGCCGATGCGCAGATCCGCGAGATCGAGCGCCGCGTGAACGCGGAGATCCTCGCCAACACGCCCACCGATGCGCGCGTGATGGACATCGAATCTGCGCAGAAGACCGGCGCCATGATGCTGTTCGGCGAGAAGTACGGCGAGACCGTGCGCGTGCTCGACATCGGCACCAGCCGCGAACTCTGCGGCGGCACGCACGTGGCCCGCACGGGCGACATCGGCCTCTTCAAGGTGGTGGCCGAGGGCGGTGTGGCCGCCGGCGTGCGCCGCATCGAGGCCGTGACGGGCGAGGGCGCGCTGGCCTACCTGCAGCAGCTCGAAGACACCGTGACCCAGGCCGCGGGCGCGCTGCGCACCCCCGCATCCGAGCTCACGGGCCGCATCGGCCAGGCGCTGGACCAGGTGAAGGCGCTGGAGCGCGAAGTGGCCGCGCTCAAGGGCAAGCTGGCGTCCAGCCAGGGCGACGAACTGGTGGGCCAGGCGGTGGAGGTGAAGGGCCTCAAGGTGCTGGCCGCCACGCTGCCCGGCGCCGATGCCAAGACCTTGCGCGACACCATGGACAAGCTCAAGGACAAGCTCAAGACCGCCGCCATCGTTCTGGCCGCCGTCGATGGCGACAAGGTGCAGATCGCCGCGGGCGTGACCGCCGACAGCATCGGCCGGGTGAAGGCCGGCGAACTGGTCAACTTCGTGGCCGGCCAGGTGGGCGGCAAGGGCGGCGGCAAGCCCGACATGGCGATGGCCGGCGGCACCAACCCCGCCGCGCTGCCCGCCGCGCTGGCGGCCGTGGCCGGCTGGGTGGGCGAGCGCGCCTGACGGCGCCTGCCCCTGCCTTCGCGGGCAGGGGCAGGAATACGAAGGTCCTCGGTCCTCAGCCTGTGCGTGAACGCCGAGCGGCAACTGTCGCTGCCGGCGACGACGCTGCTGCAGGTGGTCAAGGGACGTCTTGACGGACTTTGATCACCGGCAGCGTCCCGGCGCGCCTGCACCAAACCGGCACGCGCGTGTGCCCGGTGGCCGCGTCCTGGTGCAGCGTACATCGCTTTCTCTGTGCGCCAGCGTTATATCCATCGATGAATAACGCTGGCACAAGTCTTGCGTCGTCCACGCCATGATCTAGGAAGATCCCTGGCTCGCGCCCAATGCGGGGCGTAGCCAGGCAGGACAATGGCGTCCGCACATCCCTTCATCGCTTCAGCGCGGTGGTCAGGAAGGTGCGGACGCTTTTTTTTGCTCATCATTCGACAGGCTGCGGTGATTGACCGGCGCAGGAACTGCTGCGCGGCTGGCGGCGGCCGTCCGGGAGGAAGGGATGAACACGGCGATCTCGACTTCGGTGAAGACCGTCTGTCCCTATTGCGGGGTGGGCTGCGGCATGGCCCTGGAAGTGCAGGGTGAGAAAGTCGTCAAGGTTGCCGGCATCAAGACCCACCCCGCCAATTTCGGGCGGCTGTGCACCAAGGGCTCCACCAGCGCGCAGGCCCTGCGCGGGTCGGGCCGCATGGAGTCGGCCTTCCTGCGCACCGACCGCCAGCGCGACCCGGTGCAGGTCAGGGTGGACGAGGCCATCACCCAGACCGCCCGGCGCCTGAGGGCCATCCTCGACGAACACGGTCCCGACGCGATCTCCTTCTATCTCTCCGGCCAGATGTCGCTGGAGGCGCAGTACCTGGCCAACAAGCTGTGCAAGGGCTACATCGGCACCAATCAGATCGAATCCAACTCGCGGCTGTGCATGGCCAGCGCGGGCAGCGGCTACAAGCTCTCACTGGGCTCGGACGGCCCGCCGGGCTCGTACCAGGACTTCGACCAGGCCGACGTGTTCTTCGTGATCGGGGCCAACATGGCCGACTGCCACCCGATCCTGTTCCTGCGGCTGATGGACCGGGTCAAGGCCGGCGCCAGGCTGATCGTGGTCGACCCGCGCCGCAACACCACTGCGGACAAGGCGCACCTGTTCCTGCAGATCAGGCCGGGCACGGACCTCGCGTTGCTCAATGGCCTGTTGCACCTCCTGCACGCGGGCGGGTACACCGACGCCGACTTCATCGCGCAGTTCACCGAGGGCTGGGAGGCCATGCCCGGCTTCCTGGCCGACTACACGCCCGAAAAGGTCAGTGCCATCACCGGCATCCCGGAAGCCGACATCCGGCAGGCCGCCACGATGATCGGCCAGGCCAAGGCCTGGATGAGCTGCTGGACCATGGGTCTGAACCAGAGCACCCACGGTACCTGGAACACCAATGCCATCTGCAATCTGCACCTGGCCACCGGCACGATCTGCAGGCCCGGCAGCGGGCCGTTCTCGTTGACGGGCCAGCCCAACGCCATGGGCGGGCGCGAGATGGGCTACATGGGCCCCGGGCTGCCCGGCCAGCGCACCGTGCTGGTGGAGGAGGAGCGCCACTTCGTCGAAGACGCCTGGAGCGTGCCGCGCGGTACTTTGCACACGCGGCTGGTCGGCGGCACGGTGGCGATGTTCGAGCGCATGAGGGCCGGCGACATCAAAGCCTGCTGGATCATCTGCACCAACCCGGTGGCCACGGTGGCCAACCGCGGGAACGTGATCGCCGGCCTGCAGCAAGCCGAACTGGTCGTCACCCAGGATGCCTTCCTCGACACCGAGACCAACCGCTACGCCGACATCCTGCTGCCGGGTGCGCTGTGGGCCGAGGCCGAGGGCGTGATGGTCAATTCCGAGCGCAACCTCACGCTGATGCAGAAGGCCATCGACCCGCCCGGCCAGGCCTTGCCCGACTGGCAGATCATCGCCCGCGTGGCCTGCGAGATGGGCTATGCGCACGCCTTCGGCTATGGCTGCGCCGATGAGGTCTTCGAGGAGATCAAGCGCTTCTGGAACCCCAAGACCGGCTACGACATCCGGGGCGCCAGCTATTCCCGCCTGCGCGAGGCTCCGCTGCAGTGGCCATGCCCGCCCGGCGAAGGCGAAGACCGCCATCCGATCCGCTACCTCAACGAGGGCGTGAGCCAGAAGCTCAAGGTCCGGGACGATGGGACGCCGCTGCGCATCGCCTTCGCGACGCCCAGCGGCAAGGGCGTGTTCTTCGCGCGGCCGCACGGTGATCCGGCCGAGCTGCCCGACGCCGACTTCCCCTTCGTGCTCAACACCGGCCGCCTGCAGCACCAGTGGCACACGATGACCAAGACCGGCAAGGTCCCGACGCTGGTCAAGCTCAACCCGGGCCCCTTCGTGGAGATCCACCCCGAGGACGCGGCCACGCTGGGCATTCGGGACAACGACCGCGTGGAGATCCGCTCGCGCCGCGGCCGCGCCGTGCTGCCGGCCGTGGTCACCGACCGCGTGCGCGCGGGCAACTGCTTCGCACCGTTCCACTGGAACGACGTGTACGGCGAGGACCTCGCCATCAACGCCGTCACCAGCGACGCCATCGACCCGCTCTCGCAGCAACCCGAATTCAAGTTCAGCGCCGTGGCGCTGTGCCGCCTCGCGCCGGACGCCTCGCGCACGCTCGACGCCGAGACAGCCGCGCGGGCGGGAGAGGCCACGCCGCAGGACACCGTGGCGGCCATGGCCGCCATGCTGGGCGAGGCCACGAGCCCATCAGACAACCATGCAAGGGAACACCACATCATGCAGATCCAGACGCTGGCCCGCCTGCTGGGTATCGATGCAGTCCCGGTTCCCGCACTGGAGCCGCACGAGCAGCTGTATCTTCAAGGCTTTCTCACCGGCCTGCAAAGCGAGGACGCCCGCAAGCTGGGGGGCGTACCGTCCTTGCCCCTGACGGCCCCGCTGGCGCCTGCCAAGAGGGCCTTGGTGGACGGCATCCTCGCGGGGCTGTTCTCGCGCACCTGGCTGCCGTCCGGCGCGACGCCGGTTCCCGGGCTGACCAAAGGCCCGCAGCCCGCTGCCCAACTGCCCACGGCCGCAGCCCCGGCCGGGCCCGGCATGGTGACCGTGCTGTGGGCCTCCCAGACCGGCAACGCGGAGGGCTTCGCGGCCCGATGCGCCGAACGCCTCCAGCAGGAAGGCTGCCGGGTCATGCTGGCCGGCATGGATGCCTGCAGGCTCGAAGACATTCCTTCGGACGGGACCTTGCTGCTCATTGCCAGCACCTTCGGCGACGGCGATCCGCCAGACAACGGCGCGGCGTTCTGGCAAGCGCTGCAAGGCGACGCGGCGATCCGGCTCAAGGACGCCAGCTTCTCGGTGCTGGCCTTCGGCGACTCCAGCTACGGCCAGTTCTGCGGCTTCGGGCGCCGGCTCGATGCGCGCCTGGAGGCCTTGGGTGCACGCCGCATCGCGCCGCGGGTCGACTGCGAGCCCGATGGCCAGGAGGCGGCCAAGGGCTGGCTCAGCGGGATATGCCACGCGCTGGGCACGACGGCCACCGCCACCAGATCGGCGCCGGAACCACAGCCTGAGCTGGCCGCCGTGGGTGATAGCGAGGCCATCCCCCTCGATGCCGCGCCCCAGGCCGGGCCGCCATCGGTATTCAGCAGGCAGGCGCCCCTGCGCACCCGGTTGCTGGTGAACCGGGTGCTCAATGCCCCGGGGGCGGGCAAGGAAACCCGCCAGTTCGTCTTCGACATCAGGGACTCGGGCCTGAGTTACGACGCCGGCGATGCGCTGGGCGTGTGGCCCACCAACTGCCCCGAATTGGTGGCCGAGATGCTGACGGCCTTGAGGCTGCCGGCCTCTTCGCCGGTCTCGCTCCAGGACGTAGGCGACATGCCGATCGCGGAAGCGCTGCTGCGCCACCAGGACATCGCGAAGATCACGACCGGCATGCTGGGCTTCATCCGCGAACGGTCCGCCAGCCCGGTGCTGGCCGATCTGCTCAGGCCCGAGCGTGCGCAAGACCTCCCGCAGTGGCTGTGGGGCCGCCAGATCGTGGATCTGCTGGAAGAGTTCCCGATCCAGGTCACGGCCCAGGAATGGATTGCGGCGCTCAAGCGGCTGCAGCCGCGTCTGTACTCGATTGCCTCAAGTCCCAAGGCGCAGATCGGCGAAGTCCACCTCACGGTCGCGGCGGTGCGTTACGACCACCACGGCAAGCCGCGGCGCGGCGTGTGCTCGACCTTCCTGGCCGACCGGGCGGATGCCGTCGAGGTGCCGGTCTTCGTGCAGAGGTCGGCGCATTTCCGGCCTCCCGCCGGCAAGGACACGCCGATGATCATGGTGGGGCCCGGCACGGGCGTCGCGCCGTTCCGTGGCTTCCTGCACGAGCGCCGCGCTCGTGGGGACACCGGGCGCAATTGGCTGTTCTTCGGCGAACAGCACTCGGGCACCGACTTCTACTACCGCGACGAATTGGAGGCCATGCACCAGGACGGTCTGCTGACCCGGCTCAGCTTGGCCTTCTCCCGCGACCAGGACAAGAAGCTGTATGTCCAGGACCGCATGCGTGAGCAAGGCGCGCAGCTCTGGGCCTGGCTGCAGGAGGGCGCGCACTTCTGCGTTTGCGGCGACGCCAGCCGCATGGCCAAGGACGTGGACGCCACGCTCAGGCAGGTGGTGCAGAGGCATGGCGGCCTGAGCGCCGAGGCCGCCGCCGACTACGTGGGCCGGATGTCGAGCGACAAGCGCTATGTCCGCGATGTCTACTGATGGAGAGGTGCTGCTCTTCTTTGGTTTCGAGTCAGGCGGGGGGGCGGCCTGTCGGGATCATCGGCCGGGAGCCGGTGCCAACAGGCTCCAGTCCGTGCCCTGGGCCAGCGCCGTGAGCATCGCGCCCAGGCCATCCGCATCGTCGGCGTCGAACCGGCCATGCAGGGGGCTGTCGAGGTCGAACACGCCGAGCAGGTGTCCGTCGACCACCAGCGGAAGCACCAGCTCGGCATTGGAGGCGCTATCGCAGGCGATGTGGCCGGGAAAGGCATGCACGTCGGGCACGATCTGTACCTGGCGGGTGGCCGCACACGTGCCGCAGACGCCCCGGCCGAGTGGAATCCGGGTACATGCGACCTTGCCCTGAAACGGCCCGAGCACCAACGTCGCATCGCGCAGCAGGTAGAAACCGGCCCAGTTCAGGCCGGGTACGCATTGGAAGACGAGCGCGGACAACTGCGCCAGATTCGCCAGCGGGTCACGCTCATCGGCGATCAGGGCCTGCCACTGGCGGTTGAGCAGGTCGTAGCCTTGGCGTTTGGGGTCGGAGCTGGACATGTCCAGCATGTCGGGGGTGTCAGTGTTCATGTCTGCCGGGCACGCAATTTCTTGCTGCACTACCAAAGGGATGCGGGTCCGAGGGCGTGGACCACCAAGGCTTCATGTTGTACCGCATCCGTGCGGGCACTCTGCCTTCCATCTCAGTTATCCATTGCGCTGCGCGCCACCCGCAGGACATGAAACAGGCGCCTAATGGCGGGCGCAGCGTCCGGCACCGAGGTCGGTTCGTACTTGGTGCTTCGAGCCCGTATCTCAGTTGGACCCGCGGCCTCACGAGCACCCCAGACTGTTGCCCTGAGCCTTCGGTTCTTGAGCACGCATTTCAGACTTCGATGACGTGGGCCGCACGCCGATGGCGCCGCGAACAGGAGGTTGTCATGGAAGTGATCTACCCGCGCTGCGCGGGATTGGATGTGCACAAGCAAACGGTGGTGGCTTGCGCACGCATTGCCGGTGATGGACCGGCGAG
>NZ_QLTA01000088.1 GCF_003269065.1 Paracidovorax anthurii | reverse complement strand
ACGTCGAAGTATCCGGTCGTGCTCGATGCGTCTGGAGAACCGGGCGAGGCGCTCAAGCGCGTGAAGGAGACGCTGCGCGCGGTGCCCCACCATGGCCTGGGCTATGGCGTGCTGCGCCACTTCGGCACGCCTGAGCAGCGCGCAGCACTGGCCGGGTTGCCGTGCGCGCAGGTGCAGTTCAACTATCTGGGGCGCTTCGATGGAAGCTTCGACGCAGCTTCTGCCTGGCGTCCTGCGCCGGAGTCCACGGGTTCCACGCGCGATGCGGCTGCACCCCGTGCAAACGATATCGTGGTGGCCGGCTCCGTGTTCGAAGGCCATCTGTGCCTCGTGCTGGACTACAGCGCCGAACGCCATGCGGCACAAGACATGCAGGCACTGGCAGAACACTATCGGCAGGCATTGCTGGAGGTCGTTGCGCATTGCCAGGGCGGAGCGCGCGGTGTGACGCCCAGCGATTTCCCGCTGGCAGCACTCACGCAGGAGCAACTCGATCTCATGCCAGTTCCGGTACAGAACCTGCAGGACCTGTACCCGCTGGCACCCATGCAGCAAGGCATGCTGTTCCACAGCCTCTACGACGCTGCGGGTTCTGCCTATGTCAACCAGTTCCGGGTCGATATCGGAGGGCTCGACGTACCGCGCCTGCGAGAGGCCTGGAAGGCCGCTTTTGCGCGACACGATGTCTTGCGCACCGGCATTGTCCAGGGCGAAATCCCCTTGCAATGGGTGGCACGCCACATTGAACTGCCGCTGAGCGAGCATGACTGGCGCGGCCATGTGGAACTGCAGGCCGAACTGGGCACGCTGGCGCGCGACGAACGTGCGCGGCCGTTCGATCTTGGATCGCCCCCGCTCATGCGCCTTGCCCTGGTGCGCACCGATGAGTGGACGCATCACCTGATCTGGACGACGCATCACCTGTTGCTCGACGGATGGAGCAGCTCCCTTTTGCTGGGCGAGGTATTGCGCCGCTATGCAGGCAATGGCATCGAAGAACGGGCCGTGATGCCGTATCGCGACTACATCGCATGGCTGCAATCGCGAGACGTGGAGGCCGCGCAGCGGTACTGGCAGGCGCTGTTGCCCGCTGGCGATGCGTCTGGCCGGATCGGAGCAGCACTGGCAATGGGCGAAGGCAGCGGACGCCACGAAGAGTACGTGCGCATCCTGTCGAGTCAGGTCACCGAGGCCTTGATGACCTATGCGCGTGCCGAACGCGTCACGCTCAATACCGTGATCCAGGGGGCATGGGCGTTGCTGCTGCAGCGCTACACCGTCGCGGACACCGTGTGCTTCGGTGCCACCACGGCGGGTCGGCCGGCCGAGTTGGCCGGCGTGGAGCAGGCCCTGGGATTGTTCATCAATACATTGCCGGTCACGGCCCGCATCGCGCCGGAGCAGGAGGTCGGCCCATGGCTGCGCGCCTTGCAGGCCCAGAGCATGGCATCGCGCGAGTACGAGCACACGCCGCTCTACCAGATCCAGCGCTGGGCCCAGGCAGGCTCGGCAGGGTTGTTCGACACCTTGATCGTGTTCGAGAACTTCCCCGTGGACGAGGCTTTGCGGCAGTCGGGCGAGATGCTCACCTTCACCTCGGTGAGAAGCGAAAGCGACAACCACTATCCCCTGACCCTGCGAGTGCAGGAGCTTGGCACCTTGCGGCTGGATTTCCTGCACGACCCGGGGCAGATCCACCGTGATGCCGTGGAGCATTGCGCCGACCTGTTGCAGGCGCTGCTGGACGTTTTTGCTGACACCGGGACCGGGAAAACGCTGCGCCTGGCGGATCTGCTCATGGCCGACGTTCCATCGGTCGCGCCCCTTGCTGAATCGGAATCGGAATCGGCGCAGCTGGTGCTGAGCCGGTGGAGCGAAGCGGTGGAGCATGCGGGGGAAGAGGAGGCGGTGATAGACGAGGAGCGCAGCCTGAGCTACGCGCAACTGGAGCGGGCGGGCGATGCACTGGCGGCGCGGCTGCAGGCGCTGGGGGTGGGGCCGGAGGAGCGTGTGGCGGTGCACGCACCGCGCTCGGTGGCGCTGGCCGTGGGGCTGCTGGGCACGCTGAAGGCGGCGGGTGTGTACGTGCCGCTGGATCCGGCGCTGCCGGCGGAGCGGCTGGCCCATGTGGTGCGCGACAGCGGGGCGCGGTGCGTGGTCAGTGCCCAGGCGCTGGAGTGGGACGCGGGCGTGCCGGTGCTGGAGATCGAGGAGGAGCCCGGGCAGGAGTCGGGGCGGGAGGAGGTGCGCGTGCAGCGGCGGGAGATCCATGCGCAGCAGGCGGCGTACCTGATCTACACCTCGGGCTCGACGGGCCAGCCCAAGGGGGTGGTGATCAGCCACGCAGCGCTGGCCAACTACGTGGCGGGAGCGCTGGAGCGCATGGAGCTGCCCGAGGAAGCGCGCAGCATGGCGATGGTGTCCACGGTGGCGGCGGACCTGGGGCACACGATGCTCTTCGGGGCGCTGTGCTCGGGGCGGCGGCTGCACATGATCTCGGCGCAGCGCGCTTTCGATCCGGACCTGTTCGCGCAGTACCTGAGCGAGCACCGGGTGGACGTGCTCAAGATCGTGCCGAGCCACTTGCAGGCGCTGCTGAGCGCGGCGGATGCGGCCGGGGTGCTGCCGGCGCGGCGGCTGGTGCTGGGCGGGGAGGCCACGCGCTGGCCGCTGCTGGAGCGGCTGGCGGAGCTCAAGCCGCAGATGCGGGTGATGAACCACTACGGCCCGACGGAGAGCACGGTCGGGGTGCTGACGCAGGAGGCGGATCGGGCGGACCGGCGAGCCGGGACGCTGCCGCTGGGCACGCCGCTGAAGGGGTGCCGAGCCCATGTGCTCGATGCGTACCTGAACCTGGTGCCGGCGGGGGTGGTGGGCGAGCTGTACCTGGGCGGAGCGGGGCTGGCGCGTGGCTACCAGGGTCGTGCGGGGCAGAGCGCGGAGCGGTTCGTGGCCGATCCGTTCAATGCCGGGGCGCGGCTGTACCGCACGGGCGACAGGGTGCGCCGGCTCGAGGACGGCAGCCTGGAGTTCCTGGGGCGGGGCGATGAGCAGGTGAAGGTGCGCGGCTACCGGGTGGAGCTTTCGGAGGTGGCTCAGGCGCTGCGATCCCTGGAGGGGGTGGGGCAGGCGGAGGTGGTTGCGCGGGAGCAGGAGGATGGGCGCACGCAGCTGCATGGCTACGTGGTGGCGCATGGCGCAGCGCGGTTGGAGGTGGGGAGCCTGCGGGCACGGCTGGCGGAAGTGTTGCCGGACTACATGGTGCCCAACGGGCTGGTGGTGCTGGAGGCGCTGCCGCTGACGGCCAACGGGAAGCTGGACCGCAGGGCGCTGCCGGAGCCGGAGCAGGCGGGGCAGGGCGAGTTCGAGGCGCCCGAGGGGGAGGCCGAGGCGGTGCTGGCGCAGGTGTGGGCGCAGACGCTGAGGCTGGAGCGGGTGGGGCGCAGGGAGAACTTCTTCGAGCTGGGAGGGGATTCGATCCTGGCGTTGCAGATCATTGCGCGAGCGCGTAAGAGGGGATGGAAGTTGATGCCAAGGCAGTTGATGGAGTTGCAGACGGTGGCGGGAGTGGGGGCGGTGGCCGAGCGCATCGGGGCGGGAGAGGGCCCGGGGGGAGCAGCGGCGGCGGCAGCGGGGGGAGGAGTGAGGCAGGAGGGGCCGTTCGGTCTGACGCCGGTGCAGCAGTGGTTCTTAGAGCAGGAGTTCGAGGAGCAGTGGCACTGGAACCAGTCGGTGATGCTGACGGCGGCGGAGGTGGTGGATGTGGCGAAGCTGCAGCAGGCGGTGGAGGCGGTGGTGGGGCAGCATGAGGCGCTGCGGCTGAGGTTTGAGAGGGTGCAGGGGAGGTGGGGGCAGCAGGTCTCCGCATTCGAGTCGAGCACCTGCTTCGAACGCGTGGATCTGGGCACTGCCGGCGCGGGGGCAGGCCTGCGGCAGGCCGCCGATGCGGCCCAGCGCAGTCTCAGCCTGGAGCGGCCGTTCAAGGCGGTCTGGTTCCAGATGGGGCCGGGGCGTGCCGGCCGGTTGTTGCTGGTGGCCCACCATCTGGTTGTGGACGGTGTGTCGTGGCGGATCCTGCTGGAGGATTTGCAGACCGCCTATCGCCAGCTGCGGGATGGCCGTCCGGTGGATTTGCCATCGGCCACGGTGTCGTGGCCTGCATGGCTGGCAGCCCTGGCGCGGCATGCTCTGGCGAAACGTGTCGAACTGCCATATTGGCAGGCGTTGACCCAGCGGCAGGAGCCCAGTCTGCCCGGTACGGCACAGGGCCTGAACAGAGAAGGCGATGCATGCACGGTCACGCTGAGTCTGGACGAGGAGCGCACGGAGCAGCTGCTGATCGACGTTCCGCCGGCCTACCGCACGCAGATCAACGACATCCTGCTGACCGCGTTGGCCCGGGCCCTGTGCACCTGGGCGGAGCGCGACAGCGTGCTGGTGGAGCTCGAAGGACACGGCCGGGAAGAGCTGGAGGAGTCGCTGGACCTCTCGCGCACGGTGGGCTGGTTCACGGCGCTGTACCCGATGCGGCTGGCGCCCGGAGCGCAGGGGTTGGGAGAGAGCATCAAGGCGATCAAGGAGCAGTTGCGGCAGGTGCCGGGCAAGGGGCTGGGCTATGGGTTGCTGCGCTACCTGGCGCCCGAGGGGGCGGAGCTGGCCCAGGGGGCGTATCCGCAGGTGACGTTCAACTACCTGGGGCAGTTCGATCAGGCATTCGACGCGGACACCGGCTGGCGACCTGCGCGTGAGAGTGTCGGCCAGGAGCGCGCACCCGGCAGTCGCCGGCGTACCTGGCTCACGGTCAATGCAAGCCTGATGCGCGGCATTCTCAACATCGGGTTCACCTACAGCCCGGCCATTCATGACGAGGCCACGGTGTCGGATCTGGCCCATGGCTTTCTTCACGAGCTGGAGACCTTGATTGCGCATTGCGTGGAGGGCGCCACGGGCGTGACACCTTCGGACTTCCCGCTTGCCGACCTCACGCAGGAAAAAATCGACGCACTCGGCGTTCCGGATACCCACATCGAGGACATCTATCCGCTCGCACCGATGCAACAGGGCTTGCTGCTGCATACCTTGCTCAACCCCGGGTCGGGCATGTACCTGATGCAGGACCGCTATCGCTTCGACTCCGATGTGGATGTGGCCGCCTTCGAGGCCGCTTGGCAACGCGTCGTGCAGCGCTACGAGATCCTGCGCACCGGTTTTGTCTGGCGCTCGGAGGAGGCGCCTTTGCAGATCGTTCGCCGCGAGGTGCCATCCGTGGTGAGCTACGCCGACTGGCGCGACCTCGATGGCTCGACCCAGGAAGCACGCCTGGCGAGCGCGTTGCAGGACGAACTGTCGGGTGGCTTCCCTATGGACGAGCCGGCACTGATGCGCGTTCGGCTGATCCGCATCGCCGAGAGCAGTTATTACGTGGTCCAGAGCTTCCACCACATCCTGATGGATGCGTGGTGCCGCTCCCTGCTGCTGCGTGATTTCTTCGCCTATTACGAAGCGATCCGGGGAGGAACGCCGGTCAGCTTGAGCAGCCCCAGGCCGTATCGCGACTTCATCGCCTGGCTCCAGACCCAGGATGTGGAGCAATCCCGCCGGTATTGGCGAGACCAATTGCTCGGGTTCGATACCCCCACCGTGCTGCCCTACATGAAGCGGCGGACTGGCGCGGCCGATGTCGCGTCGGTGGGCGATGCCTATTCGGTCCTTCCGGCTGAAACCGTGGCGGCCCTGCAAGCCTATGCGCAGCGCCAGCAGGTGACGGTAAATACCATCACCCAGGCCGCCTGGGCATTGCTGCTGGCGCGGCTGGGCGGCGCCGATGAGGTGCTGTTCGGGGTGACGGTGGCGGGTCGGCCGCTGGAGCTGCAGGGCATCCAGGAGACGGTGGGCCTGTTCATCAACACCATCCCGCTGCGGGCGCGTTTGCCCCTGCCAGGGACGTCGGTGGCCGCCTGGCTGCAAACCCTGATGGCGCAGAACCTGGAGATGCGACAGCACGAGCACGTGCCGCTGGTCGAAATTCAGTCGCTGGCCGAAGTGGCGCGGGGGCGTAGCCTGTTCGACAGCATTTTCGTTTTCGAGAATGCTCCCGTGGACGACTCACTGGCCACCAAGGCGGCTGGTTTTTCCATCGCGGCCGAGGGGGGGCGCACCCACACGAACTATCCGCTCACCATGGTGGTGGTTCCCGGTCGCAGCATGACGCTTCAGTTGTCGTATGACGCATGGCTCTACGATGCCGCGGATGCCGAGCGCTTGCTGGCCGGCTTCCGGCAGATACTGCTGCAAATCATCGCCAGTGCCGATACGCAGCTCCACGAATTGAGGGTGCTGTCGCAGGATGAGCGAGCTCGTCTGCAGGCGCTGTGCACGGGAGCGCAGGAGGAGCACGGTCAGCGGGAAGGCTACGCGCGGCTGTTCGATGCGCAGGCGCGGCGGCACGCGCAGCGCGTGGCGGCGCGCAGCCAGGGGGAGCAGCGGACGTATGCGCAGCTGCAGGCGCATGCGGCGCGCCTGGGTGCGGCGCTGGGCGATGCGGGGGTGAGACCGGGCGATGTGGTGGCGCTGTACGCGGACCGTGGCCTGGAGCTGCTGGAGCTGGTGCTGGGCACGTTCCACGCGGGCGGGGCGTACCTGGCGCTGGACAGGCGCCACCCGCACCGCAGGCTGGCGGGGATGCTGGCGGCCAGCGGAGCGCGGGTGGTGGTGGCGCCGGCGGCGGCGGTGGCGGACCTGGAAGGGGTGCTCTCGGCCATGGAGCGGCCGCCGGTGCTGCGGGTCTACGAACACCTGCTGGCCTCGGTGCGCAGTGCGGATGCGCGGCCCGTGCCCAGCCGTGGGGAGCAGGCGGCCTACGTGATCTACACCTCGGGCTCGACGGGCGAGCCCAAGGGGGTGGTGGTGACGCAGCAGGGCATGCTCAACAACCAGCTCGGCAAGATCCCGTACCTGGGCCTGGGCCCACAGGACGTGATCGCCCAGACGGCCGCGGTCAGCTTCGATGTCTCGGTCTGGCAATTGCTGGCGGGCCTGCTGTGCGGGGCCTGCGTGGAGATCGTGCCCGATGAGGTGGCGCGGGACCCGCGCGCGCTGCTGGAGTGCGTGCGCGAGCAGGCGGTGACGGTGCTGCAGAGCGTGCCCTCGATGATCCAGGCGATGCTGGCGGGCGATGCGCAGGAGCTGCCGGCGCTGCGCTGGCTGCTGCCCACGGGCGAGGCCTCCACGGCCGAGCTGGCGCGGGCGTGGTTCGAGCGCTATCCGGCCGTGCCGCTGGTCAACGCCTACGGGCCGGCCGAGTGCGCCGACGACGTGGCGCTGCACCGGGTGGATGGAGCGGATGCGCTGGACGGCCACCTGCTGCCGATCGGGCGGCCCACCGACAACACGCGGCTGCACGTGCTGGACGGCCACCTGGAGCCGCTGCCCGTGGGGGTGGCCGGCGAGCTGTACGTGGCGGGGGTGGGCGTGGGGCAGGGCTACCTGGGGCGGGCGGGACTGACGGCCGAGCGCTTCGTGGCCGACCCGCGGCCGCAGGGCGCGGGCGAGCGCCTGTACCGCACCGGAGACATCGCGCGCTGGCGCAGCGACGGCGTGCTGGAGTACCTGGGCCGGGCGGACCAGCAGGTCAAGATCCGCGGGCAGCGCCTGGAGCTGGGCGAGATCGAGGCGCAGCTGGTGCGCCACGAGGCGGTGGCGGCGGCCGTGGTGGCGGTGCACCAGGACGGGCAGGCCGAGCGCCGGCTGGTGGCGTACGTGGTGCCGCGCGTGGCCGAGGAGGCGGCCGGCGCGCCGGCGCAGGCCAGGCTGCGCGAGGTGCTGCGCGAGCACCTGAAGGGGCGGCTGCCGGAGTTCATGGTGCCCAGCTTCTGGGTGTTCCTGCCCACGCTGCCGCTCAACCCCAATGGCAAGGTCGACCGCAGGAAGCTGCCGGACCCGGATGCATCGGCCGCAGGCCAGGCCTTTGAGCCGCCCCGCGGCGAGACCGAGGAGGCGGTGGCCGGCATGTGGCAGGCGGTGCTGGGCGTGGAGCGGGTGGGGCGCACGGATCACTTCTTCGAGCTGGGCGGGCATTCGCTGATGGCCATCCAGCTGATGGAGAAGCTGCGCCGCCAGGGCTGGCCCATGCCGGCGCGGGCGATCTTCGAGCATCCCCGGCTGGCCGACTTCGCCCGCGAAGTGCAGCGCCAGAACACCGCGCAGACGCCGCAGCCGCAGATACCGGCCAACCGGATCGAGCCCGGCTGCGAGCGCTTGCAGCCGGAGATGGTGACGCTGGTGGCGCTCACGGAGGAGCACCTGCGCACCATCGAGGCGGCCGTGCCGGGCGGGGCGCGCAACATCCAGGACCTCTACCCGCTCGCACCGCTGCAGGAAGGCATCCTGTTCCACCACCTGCTGGAGCCGGGGCGCGACCCCTACGTGCTGCCCTACCTGCTGGAGTTCGACAGCCGGGAGCGGCTGGGCGGCTTCATCGAGGCGCTGCAAGAGGTGGTGGCCCGCCACGACCTGCTGCGCACCGCGATCCTGTGGGACGGCGTGCCCGAGCCCTTGCAGGTGGTGCTGCGCCGGGCGCAGGTCGTGCTCGAACACGTGGAGGCGCCACCGCAGGGCCAGGATGCGGCCCGGTACCTCAGCGCGCTGGTGCATGGGCCGGCGTACCGCATCGACGCGCGCCGCGCGCCCATGATCCGCGCGCTGGCGCTGCACGATGCGGCCCAGGGCCGCTGGCTGCTGCAGCTGCCGTGCCACCACCTGATCATGGACCACACCACGCTGGAGCTCATCAGCGCCGAGGTCGGGCTGATCCTGCAGGGGCGCAGGGAGCAGCTGCCCGAGCCGGTGCCGTTCCGGGACTTCGTGGCGCAGGCGCGGCTGGGGGTGCCGGCCGATGCGCACCGGGCCTTCTTCTCGGCCATGCTGGCCGATGTGCAGGAGCCCACCGCGCCGTTCGGCCGCTTCGACGTGCAGTCCGACGGCAGCGCCACGCAGGAGGTGATCCAGGCGCTGGATGCCGGGGTTGGGCAGGCCATCCGCAGCCTGGCACGGCGGCTGGGCGCCAGCCCTTCGGCGGTCTTCCACCTGGCCTGGGCGCTGGTGCTGGCCCGCGTCACGGGGCGCGACGACGTGGTGTTCGGCACCTTGCTGTTCGGCCGCATGCGCGGCGGGGCGGACGTCGGGCGGGCCGTGGGCATGTTCATCAACACCCTGCCCCTGCGGGTGCGCCTGCGGGGGCAGGACCGGGAGGCGGGCCTGCGCCAGATCCAGGAGGCCCTGGCGGGGCTGCTCGAACACGAGAACGCCAGCTTGCAGCAGGCCTTGCGGTGCAGCGGCGTGCCGGCTGGAGTGCCGCTGTTCTCCACGCTGCTGAACTACCGCTACAGCGGCGCCTCGCCCACGGCCGCGCTGCTGGAGGGGGTGCGGACGCTGGGCGGGCGCGAGCGCACCAACTATCCGCTCACGCTGTCCGTCGATGATCAGGGCGAAGGCTTCCGCCTAGTGGTCCTGGCGGAGCCCGGGATCGATGCGGCCCGCGTGGCGGGCTATGTGCAGGATGCGCTGGTGCGCCTGGTCTCGCAGGACGCGGGCACGGGCAGCGTGCTGGCCCGGTGCCTGCCGGCTCTGGGCGAGGCCGAGGCGGAGCGCCTGCGATCGTGGAGCCATGGAGAGGCAGTGCACGTGGAAGAGAAGACGGTGCACGGTCGGATAGAGGAGCAGGCGCAGCGCACGCCGGATGCGGTGGCGGTGGTGTTCGGAGGGCAGACGCTGAGCTATGCGGAGCTGAACGCGCGGGCGAACCGGCTGGCGCATGCGCTGATGGAGCGTGGGGTGGAGCCGGAGAGCCTGGTGGGGGTGGCGCTGGAGCGCTCGGTGGAGCTGGTGGTGGCGCTCTTGGGGGTGATGAAGGCGGGAGGGGCGTACGTGCCGATCGATGCGGAGCTGCCGCAGGAGCGGGTGGCCTACATGCTGGGCGACAGCGGGGTGCGGCGGGTGGTGAGCGATGCGCGGACGCTGCAGCGGCT
>NZ_QLTA01000087.1 GCF_003269065.1 Paracidovorax anthurii | reverse complement strand
AGCCGCTGCAGCGTCCGCGCATCGCTCACCACCCGCCGCACCCCGCTGTCGCCCAGCATGTAGGCCACCCGCTCCTGCGGCAGCTCCGCATCGATCGGCACGTACGCCCCTCCCGCCTTCATCACCCCCAAGAGCGCCACCACCAGCTCCACCGAGCGCTCCAGCGCCACCCCCACCAGGCTCTCCGGCTCCACCCCACGCTCCATCAGCGCGTGCGCCAGCCGGTTCGCCCGCGCGTTCAGCTCCGCATAGCTCAGCGTCTGCCCTCCGAACACCACCGCCACCGCATCCGGCGTGCGCTGCGCCTGCTCCTCTATCCGACCGTGCACCGTCTTCTCTTCCACGTGCACTGCCTCTCCATGGCTCCACGATCGCAGGCGCTCCGCCTCGGCCTCGCCCAGAGCCGGCAGGCACCGGGCCAGCACGCTGCCCGTGCCCGCGTCCTGCGAGACCAGGCGCACCAGCGCATCCTGCACATAGCCCGCCACGCGGGCCGCATCGATCCCGGGCTCCGCCAGGACCACTAGGCGGAAGCCTTCGCCCTGATCATCGACGGACAGCGTGAGCGGATAGTTGGTGCGCTCGCGCCCGCCCAGCGTCCGCACCCCCTCCAGCAGCGCGGCCGTGGGCGAGGCGCCGCTGTAGCGGTAGTTCAGCAGCGTGGAGAACAGCGGCACTCCAGCCGGCACGCCGCTGCACCGCAAGGCCTGCTGCAAGCTGGCGTTCTCGTGTTCGAGCAGCCCCGCCAGGGCCTCCTGGATCTGGCGCAGGCCCGCCTCCCGGTCCTGCCCCCGCAGGCGCACCCGCAGGGGCAGGGTGTTGATGAACATGCCCACGGCCCGCCCGACGTCCGCCCCGCCGCGCATGCGGCCGAACAGCAAGGTGCCGAACACCACGTCGTCGCGCCCCGTGACGCGGGCCAGCACCAGCGCCCAGGCCAGGTGGAAGACCGCCGAAGGGCTGGCGCCCAGCCGCCGTGCCAGGCTGCGGATGGCCTGCCCAACCCCGGCATCCAGCGCCTGGATCACCTCCTGCGTGGCGCTGCCGTCGGACTGCACGTCGAAGCGGCCGAACGGCGCGGTGGGCTCCTGCACATCGGCCAGCATGGCCGAGAAGAAGGCCCGGTGCGCATCGGCCGGCACCCCCAGCCGCGCCTGCGCCACGAAGTCCCGGAACGGCACCGGCTCGGGCAGCTGCTCCCTGCGCCCCTGCAGGATCAGCCCGACCTCGGCGCTGATGAGCTCCAGCGTGGTGTGGTCCATGATCAGGTGGTGGCACGGCAGCTGCAGCAGCCAGCGGCCCTGGGCCGCATCGTGCAGCGCCAGCGCGCGGATCATGGGCGCGCGGCGCGCGTCGATGCGGTACGCCGGCCCATGCACCAGCGCGCTGAGGTACCGGGCCGCATCCTGGCCCTGCGGTGGCGCCTCCACGTGTTCGAGCACGACCTGCGCCCGGCGCAGCACCACCTGCAAGGGCTCGGGCACGCCGTCCCACAGGATCGCGGTGCGCAGCAGGTCGTGGCGGGCCACCACCTCTTGCAGCGCCTCGATGAAGCCGCCCAGCCGCTCCCGGCTGTCGAACTCCAGCAGGTAGGGCAGCACGTAGGGGTCGCGCCCCGGCTCCAGCAGGTGGTGGAACAGGATGCCTTCCTGCAGCGGTGCGAGCGGGTAGAGGTCCTGGATGTTGCGCGCCCCGCCCGGCACGGCCGCCTCGATGGTGCGCAGGTGCTCCTCCGTGAGCGCCACCAGCGTCACCATCTCCGGCTGCAAGCGCTCGCAGCCGGGCTCGATCCGGTTGGCCGGTATCTGCGGCTGCGGCGTCTGCGCGGTGTTCTGGCGCTGCACTTCGCGGGCGAAGTCGGCCAGCCGGGGATGCTCGAAGATCGCCCGCGCCGGCATGGGCCAGCCCTGGCGGCGCAGCTTCTCCATCAGCTGGATGGCCATCAGCGAATGCCCGCCCAGCTCGAAGAAGTGATCCGTGCGCCCCACCCGCTCCACGCCCAGCACCGCCTGCCACATGCCGGCCACCGCCTCCTCGGTCTCGCCGCGGGGCGGCTCAAAGGCCTGGCCTGCGGCCGATGCATCCGGGTCCGGCAGCTTCCTGCGGTCGACCTTGCCATTGGGGTTGAGCGGCAGCGTGGGCAGGAACACCCAGAAGCTGGGCACCATGAACTCCGGCAGCCGCCCCTTCAGGTGCTCGCGCAGCACCTCGCGCAGCCTGGCCTGCGCCGGCGCGCCGGCCGCCTCCTCGGCCACGCGCGGCACCACGTACGCCACCAGCCGGCGCTCGGCCTGCCCGTCCTGGTGCACCGCCACCACGGCCGCCGCCACCGCCTCGTGGCGCACCAGCTGCGCCTCGATCTCGCCCAGCTCCAGGCGCTGCCCGCGGATCTTGACCTGCTGGTCCGCCCGGCCCAGGTACTCCAGCACGCCGTCGCTGCGCCAGCGCGCGATGTCTCCGGTGCGGTACAGGCGCTCGCCCGCGCCCTGCGGCCGCGGGTCGGCCACGAAGCGCTCGGCCGTCAGTCCCGCCCGCCCCAGGTAGCCCTGCCCCACGCCCACCCCCGCCACGTACAGCTCGCCGGCCACCCCCACGGGCAGCGGCTCCAGGTGGCCGTCCAGCACGTGCAGCCGCGTGTTGTCGGTGGGCCGCCCGATCGGCAGCAGGTGGCCGTCCAGCGCATCCGCTCCATCCACCCGGTGCAGCGCCACGTCGTCGGCGCACTCGGCCGGCCCGTAGGCGTTGACCAGCGGCACGGCCGGATAGCGCTCGAACCACGCCCGCGCCAGCTCGGCCGTGGAGGCCTCGCCCGTGGGCAGCAGCCAGCGCAGCGCCGGCAGCTCCTGCGCATCGCCCGCCAGCATCGCCTGGATCATCGAGGGCACGCTCTGCAGCACCGTCACCGCCTGCTCGCGCACGCACTCCAGCAGCGCGCGCGGGTCCCGCGCCACCTCATCGGGCACGATCTCCACGCAGGCCCCGCACAGCAGGCCCGCCAGCAATTGCCAGACCGAGACATCGAAGCTGACCGCGGCCGTCTGGGCGATCACGTCCTGTGGGCCCAGGCCCAGGTACGGGATCTTGCCGAGCTGGTTGTTGAGCATGCCCTGCTGCGTCACCACCACCCCCTTGGGCTCGCCCGTCGAGCCCGAGGTGTAGATCACGTAGGCCGCCTGCTCCCCACGGCTGGGCACGGGCCGCGCATCCGCACTGCGCACCGAGGCCAGCAGGTGTTCGTAGACCCGCAGCACCGGCGGCCGCTCCATGGCCGAGAGCACCCCTTCCAGGTCCGCCACCGCCGCCGCCGGCGCCACCACCACCCGCGCTCCGCTGGCCGCCAGCATCCCCGCCAGCCTGCGGTGCGGGTGGCGCCTGTCCAGCGCCAGGTACGCCCCGCCCGCGTGGAACGTGCCCAGCACCAGCTCCAGCAGCTCCAGGCCACGGTCCGCGTACAGCGCCACCACATCGCCCGGTCTCACCCCCGCATCGCCCAGCGCCGCACCCAGGCGCGCCGCATGCGCCTGCAGCTGCGCATACGTCCGCTGCTCCCCCTGGCTGCGCGCCGCCACGCGCTGCGCGTGCCGCCGCGCCTGCGCATCGAACAGCCGCGCGTAGCCTTCCCGCTGACCGTGCTCCTCCTGCGCTCCCGTGCACAGCTGCCGCAGACGATTCCGCTCATCCTGCGGCAACACCCTCAATTCGTGGAACACACCGGGCGGCGTGCAGGACAACTGCATCAGCACATGGCGCAGGCTTGCCAGCAGGCGCACGACATCGGCATGCGCGAAGAGCCGCGCATCATAGGAAAGCTGCAGCACCAGTTCAGTCCCAGGAACCACGACCACCGTGATGGGATAGTTGGTGTGCGTGCGGTTGCCCTTGAAGCTCACGTTCAGGTCAGAGGCCCGGCTGGCGACCTCTGCATCGACCGGAGCGTTCTCGAACACGAAAATGCTGTCGAACAGGTTGGCACCCCGCGGCGTTTCGGCCAGCGACTGGATCTCGACCAGCGGCACATGCTCGTGCTGGCGCATCTCCAGGTTCTGCGCGAACAACGCGCGCAGCCATGGCCCCACCCCGCCTGCACTCTCCGGCAGGCGCACCCGCAGCGGGATGGTGTTGATGAACAGGCCCACCGTCTCCTGGATGCCCTGCAGCTCCAGCGGCCGGCCCGCCACCGTCACCCCGAACAGCACCTCATCGGCACCGCCCAGCCGCGCCAGCAGCAATGCCCAGGCGGCCTGCACCACGGTGTTGACCGTGACCTGCTCATGCTGCGCGAACTGTTGCAGCCGGGCCGTCTCCTGGGCCGACAGGTGGACCATGCAATCCCCCACCTGGGCGTTCTCGCCAACTGCGGCCACCGGTTGCCGGTACGGCAGCGGAGTGACCGTATCGAAACCCTGCAGGGCCTCCACCCAGTAGCGGCGCGCCTGGGCCGTGTCCTGCCCTTGCAGCCACGCGATGAAGTCCCGGTACGGCCGGGCCTGCACGACGTCCGGGGCGGATCGGCCGCATTCGCGTTCGTAGTGCGTGAAGAAATCGCGCAGCAGGAGCGACCGGCACCACGCATCCATCAGGATGTGATGGAAGCTCTGCACGACGTAGAAAGTCTGCGCATCGGCCTGGATCAGGCGCAGCCTCATCAGGGGAGGTCGGGTCAGATCGAAGCCCTCTGCCAGTTCTTCCTGCAGCAGCGCCTGGATGCGTTCCTCGATTTCCTCCGACGCCACACCGCTCCAATCCAGGAGCTGCACCGGAGAGGGTGCCCTGCGATAGACCACCTGCAGCGGCTCCGCATCGCTGTGCCATTCAAAGCCCGTGCGCAGCACCTCATGGCGCGCCACCACCTTGTCCCACGCACGCCGGAACGCCTGGACATCGATCGCTGCATCGAACCGGTATCGGTCCTGCATGAGATAGATGCCCGATCCTGCGTTGATGAGCGTGTGCAGCAGCAGGCCGTGCTGCATGGGCGCCAGCGGATAGATATCCTGGACAGGGGCGGTCTGCCACGGCAGTGCGTCGATCCGCTCCTGCGTGATCCGTGCCAGAGGGAAGTCCGAAGGCGTCGCGCCACGCACACCGCTCAGGCAATGATCGATCAGGGATTCCAGCGTATCCCGCAGGGTGCGGGCCAGGGCTTCGATCTGCGCCGGGTCATGGATGGCCCGGCTGTACGTGCATTGCAATTGCAATTCACCTCGGCGGATGCTCGCGCCGATATCCAGCACGGTGCGGCGCCGGCTGCCGGGCGCGCGCTGGCCCTCCACGGTTTCGCGCGCCAGCCTCCAGGCACTGTTCGCGTCCACGGCGGAATCGATCTGCCCCAAGTAGTTGAACGTCACCTGCGGATAAGCCCCCTGGGCCAGCTCCGCCCCCTCGGGTGCCAGGTAGCGCAGCAGCCCATAGCCCAGCCCCTTGCCCGGCACCTGCCGCAACTGCTCCTTGATCGCCTTGATGCTCTCTCCCAACCCCTGCGCTCCGGGCTCCAGCCGCACCGGGTACAGCGCCGTGAACCAGCCCACCGTGCGCGAGAGGTCCAGCGATTCCTCCAGCTCTTCCCTGCCGTGTCCTTCGAGCTCCACCAGCACGCTGTCGCGCTCCGCCCAGGCGCACAGGGCGCGGGCGAGCGCGGTCAGCAGGATGTCGTTGATCTGCGTGCGGTAGGCCGGTGGAACATCGGTCAGCAGTTGCTCCGTGCGCTCCTCGCTCAGGGTGACCGAGACGGTGGCGATGTCAGCCACCGTATTGCTGGCGCCGGAGCGGCCGGGCAATCCCGGTTCTGCCTGTCCGACCACGGCGGCCCAGTACGGCAGTTCTGCACGCAAGGCGCCGCTGTCCACATACTTCGCCATGGCTTGGCGCCAATCGCGCAGTCCGACGCCGACATGGGCCAGATCGACCGCACTGCCATCGAGCAGTTGCCGGTAGGCGGTCTGGATGTCTTCCACCAGGATCCGCCACGACACGCCGTCCACGACCAGGTGATGCGCGGTCAGAACCAGGCGCGACACGCGGCTCTCACCGCCGTCCAGCCACAAGGCCTTGAAGAGGCGATTCGCATCCAGGGTGCACTGGAATTCCCTGGCGTGGCGCGCGATGGCCGCGCTCGGATTTTCCTCGTCGTCGATCGATATCCGGGTGAACCAGCCACCCGACTCGAAAGCGGAGACCTGCTGCCCCCACCTCCCCTGCACCCTCGCAAACCTCAGCCGCAGCGCCTCGTGCTGCCCCACCACCGCCTCCACCGCCTGCTGCAGCTTCGCCACATCCACCACCTCCGCCGCCGTCAGCATCACCGACTGGTTCCAGTGCCACTGCTCCTCGAACTCCTGCTCTAAGAACCACTGCTGCACCGGCGTCAGACCGAACGGCCCCTCCTGCCTCACTCCTCCCCCCGCTGCCGCCGCCGCTGCTCCCCCCGGGCCCTCTCCCGCCCCGATGCGCTCGGCCACCGCCCCCACTCCCGCCACCGTCTGCAACTCCATCAACTGCCTTGGCATCAACTTCCATCCCCTCTTGCGCGCTCGCGCAATGATCTGCAACGCCAGGATCGAATCCCCTCCCAGCTCGAAGAAGTTCTCCCTGCGCCCCACCCGTTCCAGCCTCAGCGTCTGCGCCCACACCTGCGCCAGCACCGTCTCGGCCTCCCCCTCGGGCGCCTCGAACTCGCCCTGCCCCGCCTGCTCCGGCTCCGGCAGCGCCCTGCGGTCCAGCTTCCCGTTGGCCGTCAGCGGCAGCGCCTCCAGCACCACCAGCCCGTTGGGCACCATGTAGTCCGGCAACACTTCCGCCAGCCGTGCCCGCAGGCTCCCCACCTCCAGCTGCGCTGCGCCCTGCGCCACCACGTAGCCATGCAGTTGCGTGCGCCCATCCTCCTGCTCCCGCGCAACCACCTCCGCCTGCCCCACCCCCTCCAGGGATCGCAGCGCCTGCGCCACCTCCGAGAGCTCCACCCGGTAGCCGCGCACCTTCACCTGCTCATCGCCCCGGCCCAGGAACTCCAGGCTGCCGTCTTCGAGCCTGCGCACCCTGTCGCCCGTGCGGTACAGCCTCGCCCCGGGATTGAACGGATCGGCCACGAACCGCTCCGCGCTCTGCCCCGCCCGCCCCTGGTAGCCACGCGCCAGCCCCGCTCCGCCCAGGTACAGCTCGCCCACCGCGCCCGCCGGTACCGGGTTCAGGTACGCATCGAGCACATGGGCACGGCACCCCTTCAGCGGCGTGCCCAGCGGCAGCGTCCCGGCTCGCCGGTCCGCCCGATCCGCCTCCTGCGTCAGCACCCCGACCGTGCTCTCCGTCGGGCCGTAGTGGTTCATCACCCGCATCTGCGGCTTGAGCTCCGCCAGCCGCTCCAGCAGCGGCCAGCGCGTGGCCTCCCCGCCCAGCACCAGCCGCCGCGCCGGCAGCACCCCGGCCGCATCCGCCGCGCTCAGCAGCGCCTGCAAGTGGCTCGGCACGATCTTGAGCACGTCCACCCGGTGCTCGCTCAGGTACTGCGCGAACAGGTCCGGGTCGAAGGCGCGCTGCGCCGAGATCATGTGCAGCCGCCGCCCCGAGCACAGCGCTCCGAAGAGCATCGTGTGCCCCAGGTCCGCCGCCACCGTGGACACCATCGCCATGCTGCGCGCTTCCTCGGGCAGCTCCATGCGCTCCAGCGCCCCCGCCACGTAGTTGGCCAGCGCTGCGTGGCTGACCACCACCCCCTTGGGCTGGCCCGTCGAGCCCGAGGTGTAGATCAGGTACGCCGCCTGCTGCGCATGGATCTCCCGCCGCTGCACGTGCGCCGCCTCCTGCACCGCCTCCTGCCCGGGCTCCTCCTCGATCTCCAGCACCGGCACGCCCGCATCCCACCCCAGCGCCTGCGCACTGACCACGCACCGCGCCCCGCTGTCGCGCACCACATGGGCCAGCCGCTGCGCCGGCAGCGCCGGATCCAGCGGCACGTACACTCCCGCCGCCTTCAGCGTGCCCAGCAACCCCACGGCCAGCGCCACCGAGCGTGGTGCGTGCACCGCCACACGCTCCTCCGGCCCCACCCCCAGCGCCTGCAGCCGCGCAGCCAGCGCCTCTCCCGCCCGCTCCAGCTGCGCGTAGCTCAGGCTGCGGTCCTCGTCTATCACCGCCTCCTCTTCCCCCGCATGCTCCACCGCTTCGCTCCACCGGCTCAGCACCAGCTGCGCCTCTTCCGACTCCGACTCCGACTGCACCGCGATCGCGCCATGCCACGGCACCTCACTCAACCGCGTTGGCGCATCGTCGGCGAGCGCCTCGGTAATGGCGTCGAGCAGGGCGTCGAACTGATCGGCGATCCGATGCAGGGCCGTCTCCTCGATGCGGCTGCTGTCGTACAGGTAATCCAGGCCCGGCACCGGGCCGGTGCGCACACGCAGCGTGAGCGGATAGTGATTGCCATAGTCCGTTTGCACTGGCCCGAACGAAAGGCCTCCCGGCGCGTTGGCCTTCAGCATCTCGTCAACAGGATAGTTTTCGAACACGACGATGCTGTCGAACAGGCCCTGGCCCGACACACCGTGGGCGCGCTGGATATCCGCCAGGGATGCGTACTCGTACTCGCGCGTTTGCAAGCTCTGCGCCTGCACGTCCTGCACCCAACCCACCAACGTGCGTTCCGGGCGCGGGACCGCGACCACCGGCACGGTATTGATGAACAGGCCCACCGTCTGGCCAACCTGCGCCAGTTCCGCGGGACGGCCTGCGGTCGTGGCACCGAACACCACCGGCACCCTGCCGACCAACGACTGCAGGGTCAACGCCCACGCCGCCTGGATGGCGCTGTTGACCGTCACGCGCTGGCTCCGCGCGGCCGCGGTCAGCCGGGCCGTGCGCGCTGCGCCCAACTCGACCGAATGGCGGCAATACCCCCTCCCGCCATCGATGGCACGCAGGTGTTCCGGCAGCCGGGTGGGT
Organism: Paracidovorax anthurii; assembly: GCF_003269065.1. Classification (GTDB taxonomy): domain Bacteria; phylum Pseudomonadota; class Gammaproteobacteria; order Burkholderiales; family Burkholderiaceae_C; genus Paracidovorax; species Paracidovorax anthurii. The sequence continues at coordinate 1,094 of NZ_QLTA01000087.1, read as the reverse complement.
TCTTCCAGCACACCGAGCAGCGACTGCCAATACCGTGCAGCCGCCTGTGCGTCCTGGCGTTCGATCCAGGCCAGGTAATCGCGGTAACGCCCCACGCCTGCCGGCAGCGCTTCACCGGCGTAATGGCGCAGCATGTCGCCCAGCAGCAGGGAAGTGGACCAGCCGTCCACCAGCAAGTGGTGGTAGGTCCAGATGAAGTGGTGTGCTCCCGAGGCCAGGCGCACCAGCACCATGCGCATGAGCGGCGGCTGGGCCAGGTCGAAGCCCTGCGCGGCCTGTGCACGCGCCAGTGCATCGAGCGCATCGGCACAGTCCTGCCGCGTGCTCCAGTCCTGCACTTCCAGGGGAACGGGACAGGCCTGATCCACCCACTGCAGGCTGCGTTCGCCCACCAGGAAGCCGCTGCGAAGGGCTGGATGGCGGTTCAGCACCGCCGCCCATGCGGCACGTAGGCGCTCCGGATCGACATGGCGGATATCGACACGCAGCTGATTGACATAGGCACCGCCATCCACGGCATCCACCGAGTGGTACAGAAGCCCCTCCTGGATCGGGGACAGCGGGTACATATCCTCGATCCGGGCTGGTAGCAGAGGCAATTGCGCGAATTGCTCCGCATCCAGCCGCGCCAGCGGGAAATCACTGGGCGTAACACCCGCCGCGCCGCTCGTGCAATGCGCGATCAGCGCGCGCAGTTCCTTGTCCAGCGCCCGGGCCACAGCGTCCATGTCGGCACGCCGCTGGCAGCGGGTGCCATAGACGATTTCAATCTGGAAGCACCCCTCCTGGATCCGGGCCTCGACAGCCAGCGCATGCTCGCGCGGAGCCACCGGATCCCGCGAAGCGCCGCTAGGCTCTTCGGCCATGGCCCACGCCTGCACTTCCATACCGGTGTCGATCTGGCCCAGGTAGTTGAACAACACTTGGGGGCGCGGCAATCCGGCCAGTGCCGCGCGCTGCTCAGGCGTGCCGAAGTGGCGCAGCACGCCATAGCCCAGGCCATGGTGGGGCACCGCGCGCAGCGTCTCCTTCACGCGCTTGAGCGCCTCGCCCGGTTCTCCAGACGCATCGAGCACGACCGGATACTTCGACGT
>NZ_QLTA01000086.1 GCF_003269065.1 Paracidovorax anthurii | reverse complement strand
ACGGTGCAGATCGCCAAGAGAAGCGAGTTGCACACCTTCAAGGTCATGCCCAAGCGCTGGGTGGTTGAGCGCAGCTTTGCTTGGCTGGACAAGAACCGGCGGCTATGGAAGAACTGTGAGCGATGGCTCAACACCAGCTTACAGTTCGTCCACTTGGCGTTTCTGGCTCTGCTACTCAGAAGATCGTAAACACGTTCTAAGCTTTATTACACGCAGGTCGCCGTGTTTGTTGGGTTTATTGCTATCAAAAGATGAGTGTAAGCGCCGTGCAATGCGAGCGTGGAAGGAGCGCTCAACGGTAACTGCGGGCGTCCTCGATCACGCGGCCGTCGTTGGGCAGGGAGCCGGGGCGCAGCATCTCGACATCGGCGCGCAGCCGGGTCACCTCGCGCACGGCGGCGGCGATCCGGTCGGCCAGCCCGCCCGCCGTCTCGGCGGTTTCCACGCGCAGCACCAGGGTGTCGCTGGCCATCTCGCCGCTGACCACGAGGCGGGCGCGCACCACCTGCGGAAAGCGCCGCGCCACCTCGGCCACCTGCCCGGGGTGCACGAACATGCCGCGCACCTTGGTGGTCTGGTCGGCACGGCCGAGCCAGCCGCGGATGCGCGTGTTGGTGCGGCCCGTGGGGCAGGGGCCGGGCAGCACGGCCGAGAGGTCGCCGGTGCCGAAGCGCACCAGCGGGTAGCCGGGGCTGAGCGTGGTCACCACCACCTCGCCCACCTCGCCCTCGGGCACGGGGTCGCCGGTGCCGGGGCGCACGATCTCCACGATCACGTCCTCGTCCAGCACGAGGCCCTCGCGCGCGGCGGTCTCGTAGGCGATCAGGCCCAGGTCGGCCGTGGCATAGCACTGGAAGGCCGCCACGCCGCGCCCGGCGAACCAGTCGCGCAGCGAGGGCGGCAGCGCCTCGCCCGAGACCAGGGCCTTGGCGAGGTGCGGCAGCGCCACGCCCATCTCGGCGGCCTTCTCCAGCAGGATGCGCAGGAAGCTCGGCGTGCCGATGTAGCCGGCGGGCCGCAGGTCGGCCATGGCCTGCACCTGCTGCTCGGTCTGGCCCGTGCCGGCCGCGAAGACGGTGCAGCCCACGGCCTGGGCGCCGCTCTCCATCATGGCCCCGGCGGGCACGAAGTGGTAGCTGAAGCTGTTGTGCGCGAGGTCGCCCGGGCGGAAGCCCGCCGCGTGGAGCGCGCGCGCCATGCGCCAGGGGTCGGCGCGGCGCCCCTCGGGCTCGTAGAGCGCGCCGGGGCTGGCGAACACGCGCGGCATCGCCGGCCCGAAGGCCAGCGCGCTGAAGCCGCCGAAGGGGTTCGCGGCCCGCCCCGCCTGCTGCCGCGCGAGCAGCTCGTGCTTGCGCGTGACGGGCAGCGCGGCCAGCGCGGCGCGGCTGGCGACGGCCTCCGGCTCCACGTCCGCGAGGATCTCGCCGAACGCGGCCGTGGCCGCGCGCGCATGCGCGATCTGCGCGGGCAGCGCCGCCATCAGCGCGGCCTCGCGGGCCTCGGGCGCGCGGGTTTCCTGGGCGTCGTAGGTGTCGGTCATGGTCGTTCCTCCCCAATGCATATGGTTTTGCGATCAATGCGAGGAAACGGCGCATGAAACCGGCACCGTCCTGCCCCATCCGATGGCCGCGGAGCAGGCCACGCCAGCAGACGCCGTGGAGCGGGCTTCGCCCGGCCACCAGCGTCGTACCCCTTCCCGCAGGAGAAGGGGGAAGGCGCGCAGCGCCTCAGGGGGATGCTCCGCATCTACACCAGCCAGCGCTTGCGGCGCTTGTAGCTCTTGGCGTCCTTGAAGTTCTTGCGCTCCCCGCCGCCCATGCCCAGGTAGAACTCCTTCACGTCCTCGTTGCTGGCGAGGTCCCGGGCGGCGCCGTCCATCACCACGCGGCCGCTCTCCAGGATGTAGCCGTGGTCGGCGTACCGCAGCGCCATGTGGGTGTTCTGCTCGGCCAGCAGGAAGGTGACCTTCTCGCGGGCGTTGAGGTCGCGCACGATGTGGAACACCTCCTCCACGATCTGCGGCGCCAGGCCCATGGAGGGCTCGTCGAGCAGCACCATGCGCGGGCCGGCCATGAGCGCGCGGCCGATGGCGCACATCTGCTGCTCGCCGCCCGAGGTGTAGGCCGCCTGGCTCGCGCGCCGGGTCTTCAGGCGCGGGAAATAGGCATAGACCTTCTCCAGGTTGGCCGCCACCTCGCCCCGGTCGCGGCGGGTGTAGGCGCCGGCGAGCAGGTTCTCCTCGATGGTGAGGTGCGCGAAGCAGTGGCGGCCCTCCATCACCTGCACCACGCCGCGCTCCACCAGCGCAGCGGGCGAGAGCCGCTCGATGCGCTCGCCGCGCAGCTCGATGCCGCCCTTGGTGACCTCGCCGCGCTCGCCCGCGAGCAGGTTGGAGATGGCGCGCAGCGTGGTCGTCTTGCCCGCGCCGTTGCCGCCCAGCAGGGCCACGATGGCGCCCTCGGGCACCGTGAGCGAGACGCCCTTGAGCACCAGGATCACGTGGTGGTAGATCACCTCGATGCCGTGGACCACGAGCAGCGGCGGCGCGGCGGCGGAAGCGGGGGCAGGGGCGGGAGCGGTCATGCGCGTTCCTCGGGCGGTGCCGGGGCCGAAGTACCCCGTTTTACTATCAAATAAATAGCAAACTATGCAGCAGATACGGCGGCATGGCGCCGATCCGGCTGGCGAAACGGCCCGAGGGCCGTTCCGGGGGGCTGGCGGCCCCTCAGGAGCAGCTGCGCGGCTTGATGTTCTTGTCCTTGGCGTACTTGGCCGCGTATTCCTTCACGAGCGGGTCGATGTGGGTCTTGTCGGCCTGGTACCAGCCGGGCTGGATGTTCCATTGGCCGCCGTCCCACTGCACGATGCGCGCCCAGTCGGTGCCCATGTGGTTCTGGCACGAGGTCTTCACGGGCCGCATGATCTCGCCGAAGCCCAGGGCCTTGAGCCGGTCGGCCGTGAGGTCGAGGTTCTCGAAGCCCCAGCGCACCTGCTCGGGCGTGAGCACCTTGCCCTTGCCGTACTTCTCCTGCGCGGCGCGGATGGCCTCCACCTGCAGCATCGAGATCATCATCCCGCGCGTGTGCGCCAGCGTGCCGATGCCGGTGGGCGCGCCCGTGCCCTGGCCCTTGTCGTAGACGAATTTCCTCAGGTCGTCGTGCACCTTGTCCTTCGCGGCGCTGTTGTGCAGGGTGATGGCGTTGTAGCCCTTGGCGCCCGCGCCGATGTCCTTCACGTCGTGGTCGGAGCCGGCCCACCAGATGCCGTAGATCTTCTCGCGCGGGTAGCCGCTCGCCTGCGCCTCGCGGATGCCGGCGGGCGTCATCACGCCGGCCGACCAGAACAGCACGTAGTCGGGCCGCTGCTGGCGGATCTGCAGCCAGGTGGATTTCTGCTCCACGCCGGGCGGCGTGACGGGGAAGGTGCTGAGCGTGAAGCCCTCGGCCTCGGCGCGCTTTTGCAGCAGCGGGATGGGCTCCTTGCCGTAGGGGCTGTCGTGGTAGACCAGCGCGATCTTCTTGCCCTTGAGGCTGCCCTTCTCCTTCTTGGCGATGTCCTGCAGCATCACGTCGGCGGCGGTCCAGTAGGTGCCCAGCAGCGGGAAGTTCCACTCGAACACCGTGCCGTCCACCGACTGCGAGAGGCCGTAGCCCACCGTCTCCACGGGGATCTTGTCCACGAAGGCCTTGTCGGTCACGGCGAAGGTGATGCCGGTGGACTGCGTGTCGAAGCCGGCCGCGCCGCCGCCCTTGCCCTTCAGGCGTTCGTAGCACTCCACGCCCTTGGCGGCGTCGTAGGCGGTCTCGCATTCCTCGAACGCGATCTTCACGCCGTTCACGCCGCCGTCGCGCGCGTTCACGAGCTTCAGGTAGTCCTGCTTGCCGTCGGCCCACGGGATGCCGAGCGGCGCGAACTGGCCCGTGCGATAGACGAGCAGCGGCACGAACTGCTCGCCCGCGCCCTGCGCCTGCGCCAGCGGCGCGGCGGCGATGGCCGAGAGGCCCGCCGCTGCGGCGGCGGCGATCAGTGCGATCTTCCTGGGTTGCATGGCATGTCTCCTTGGGGTGGGCACTCGGGTGGTGCGTTGGGGGATCGGAAAGGGAAGGCGGCCCGTCAGTGCGGGAACGGCCAGATGCGCAGCTTCTGCCGCGCCGTGGACCACAGCCGCGCGAGGCCGTGCGGCTCGACGATGAGGAAGAACACGATCAGCGCGCCGAAGATCATGTGCTCCAGGTGCGTGGCCGTGCCGGTGGAGATCGGCAGGCCCAGCCAGTGCGGCACGTAGTTCAGCAGCAGCGGCAGCAGCACGATGAAGGCCGCCCCGAAGAAGCTGCCCGCGATCGAGCCCAGCCCGCCGATGATCACCATGAACAGCAGCTGGAACGAGCGGTCGATGCCGAAGGCCGCCGGCTCCCACGAGCCCAGGTGCACGAAGCCCCAGAGCCCGCCGGCCACGCCCACGATGAAGCTGCTCACCGCGAAGGCGCTGAGCTTGGCGTACACCGGGCGGATGCCGATCACGGCGGCGGCCACGTCCATGTCGCGCATGGCCATCCACTCGCGGCCCACGGCGCCGCGCACGAGGTTCCTGGCCAGCAGCGCGAACACCGCCACGAAGGCGAGGCACAGCAGGTATTTCTGCACGGGTGTCTCGATGCCGGCGCCCAGGATCTGCAGGTGGCCGATGCTCACCGAGCCCGACGACGAATCGTTGGTGACCCACTTCACGCGGTTGGTGAACCAGTCGGTGAAGAACTGCGCGGCCAGCGTGGCCACGGCCAGGTACAGGCCCCGGATGCGCAGGCTCGGGATGCCGAAGAGCACGCCGAACACCGTGGCGCACAGGCCCCCGCCCAGCAGCGCGAGCAGCAGCGGCATGCCCTCAATGCGCACCTGCAGGTTGTAGGCCGCGTAGGCGCCCACGGCCATGAAGGCGCCCGTGCCCAGCGAGATCTGCCCGCAGTAGCCCACGAGGATGTTGAGCCCGATCGCCGCGAGCGAGAGGATCAGGAAGGGCACGGCGATGGCGCGGAAGAAGTAGTCGCTGCCCGCGAGCGGAATACCCACGAAGGCGATGGCCAGCAGGGCCGCCATCGCCCAGCGGTCCTGCGCGACGGGGAAGAGCGCCAGGTCGGCCTGGTAGCTGGTCTTGAACTGGCCGTTTTCGCGGTAGAACATGGTGGCCCTTTTTCAGACGCGAGGTGGGGTCTTGTACACGTGGGCGCGGCCTGCGGCCGCCGGGTGCGTCCCCTGGCCGCCCCCACCCGATGCGCTGCGCGCACCGGGCACCGACTTCGCAAGATCATCGGCCGCGTACTTCATACGCGGTCGATGATCTTGTCGCCGAAGAGCCCCTGCGGCCGCACCAGCAGGAAAGCCAGCGCCAGCACGTAGGCGAACCAGTTCTCGATGCCGCCGCCCAGGAACGGCCCGAGGTAGATCTCCGAGACCTTCTCGCCCACGCCGATCAGCAGCCCGCCCACGATGGCGCCGGGCACCGACGTGAGCCCGCCCAGGATCACCACCGGGAAGGCCTTGAGCGCGACCAGCGAGATCGAGAACTGCACGCCCAGCTTGCTGCCCCAGATGATCCCGGCCACGAGCGCCACGATGCCGCCCACCGACCACACGATCACCCAGATGCGCGAGAGCGGGATGCCGATGGACTGCGCGGCCTGGTGGTCGTCGGCCACCGCGCGCAGCGCGCGGCCGGTGCGCGTCTTCTGGAAGAAGAGCGAGAGCAGGGCCACCAGCGTGGCGGCCACCAGGGCGGCGTAGAGATCCTCCTTGGACAGCAGCAGGCCGCCCTCGAAGGTGCCCTCCAGCACGATCATCGGATCCTTGGGCATGCCCACGTCGATCTTGTAGGTGCTGCTGCCGAAGAGGAGCTGGCCCGCGCCGTCGAGGAAGTAGGTGATGCCCAGCGTGGCCATCAGCAGCGCGATGGGCTCCTGGTTCACGAGGTGGCGCAGCGCCAGCCGCTCCACCAGCCAGGCCACGCCCACCATGCACGCCACCGCCGCGCCGAAGGCCAGCACGTTGGCCAGCACCAGGCTCTCGAAGCCCAGCCAGCGCGGCAGCCATTCCGCGAAGCGCGCCATCGCCAGCGCCGCGAACAACACCATCGCGCCCTGCGCGAAATTGAACACGCCCGAGGCCTTGAAGATCAGCACGAACCCGAGCGCCACCAGCGCGTAGAGCATGCCGGCCATGAGGCCGCCGAACACCGTTTCGAGGAAGAAACCCATGCCTTTGGCTCCTGGTATCAGTGCCCGGCGCCGAGATAGGCGCGGATCACGTCGGGGTTGGCTCTTACCTCGTCCGGCGTGCCGTCGCCGATCTTTCGGCCGTAGTCGAGCACCACCACGCGGTCGGAGATGTCCATCACCACGCCCATGTCGTGCTCGATCAGCACGATGGTGGTGCCGAACTCGTCGTTCACGTCGAGGATGAAGCGGCACATGTCCTGCTTTTCCTCCACGTTCATGCCGGCCATGGGCTCGTCCAGCAGCAGAACCTGCGGCTCCATGGCGAGCGCGCGGCCCAGGTCCACGCGCTTTTGCAGGCCGTAGGGCAACTGGCCCACGGGGGCCTTGCGCCAGGCCTGGATCTCCAGGAAATCGATGATGCGCTCCACCACCTCGCGGTGGCGGATCTCCTCGCGCACGGCGGGGCCGGCGCGCAGCGCCTGCAGCAGCAGGTTGCTTTTGATCTTCAGGTTGCGGCCGGACATGATGTTGTCCAGCACGCTCATGCCCTTGAAGAGCGCGAGGTTCTGGAAGGTGCGCGCCACGCCCATCTCGGCCACCTGGCGCGAGTTCATGTGCGCGAAGGTGCGGCCCCGGAAGGTGATCGCGCCTTCCTGCGGCGCATAGACGCCGTTGATGCAGTTGAGCATCGAGCTCTTGCCCGCGCCGTTGGGGCCGATGATGGAGCGGATCTCGTGCTCGCGCACGTCGAACGAGATGCCGGTGAGCGCCTTCACCCCGCCGAAGCGCAGGCTGATGTCGCGCACGTCGAGGATCACGTCGCCGGTCTTCCTGGAAGGGGTCGTCGTCATGGCGGTCGTCAGGCGGCGCGCCGCACGGGCGGGAAGGTCTTGGCGTCCTCGATGCGCAGGGTGGCGCTCACGCGGCCCGTGCGGCCGTCCTCGAACTTCACCTGCGTCTCGATGTACTGCTCGGCGCGGCCCGCGTAGAGCGCATCGACGAGGGGCGCGTATTTCTCGGCGATGAAGCCCCGGCGGACCTTGTTGGTGCGCGTGAGCTCGCCATCGTCGGCGTCCAGCTCCTTGTGAAGCACGAGGAAGCGGTGGATCTGGCTGCCCGCGAGCAGGCCGTCGGCCGCGAGGTCGGCGTTCACCTGCTCCACGCAGCCGCGCACCAGCGCCAGCACCTCGGGCTTGCCCGCGAGGTCGGTGTAGCCCGCGTAGGGCAGGTTCTGCCGCTCGGCCCAGTGGCCCACCGCGTCGAAGTCGATGTTGATGAGCGCGCAGGCCTTCTCGCGCCCGTGGCCCAGCGCCACGGCCTCCTTGATGTGCGGGAAGAACTTGAGCTTGTTCTCCACGTACTTGGGCGCGAACATCGCGCCGTCGTGCGGGCCGCCGGCCAGGCGCCCCACGTCCTTCACGCGGTCGATGATCTTGAGCTGGCCGCTCGCGTCCAGGAAGCCCGCGTCGCTCGTGCGGTACCAGCCGTCCGGCGTCAGCACCTCGGCCGTGGCCTCGGGGTTCTTGTAATAGCCGCGCAGCAGGCCGGCCGATTTCACGAGGATCTCGCCGTTCTCGGCCACCTGGATCTCCACGCCCCGGATCGGCACGCCCACGGTGTCGGCGCGCACCGCATCGTCGGGCTGCAGGCACACGAACACCGCCGTCTCGGTGGAGCCGTAGAGCTGCTTGAGGTTGATGCCGATCGAGCGGTAGAAGGTGAACAGGTCCGGCCCGATCGCCTCGCCGGCCGTGTAGGCCACGCGCACCCGCGAGAAGCCCAGCGTGTTGCGCAGCGGGCCATAGACCAGCAGGTCGCCCGCCGCGTAGCGCAGCCGGTCCCACCAGCCCACGCGCTGGCCGCTCTGCAGCGCCGGGCCCACGCGGCGCGCGAGCGCCATGCAGGTGCCGAACAGCCAGCGCTTGACGGCTCCCGCGTCTTCCATGCGGATCGTCACGCTGGTCAGCAGCCCCTCGAAGATGCGCGGCGGCGCGAAGTAGTAGGTGGGCCCGATCTCCTTGAGGTCGATGGACACCGTGGCCGCCGACTCCGGGCAGTTGACCACGTAGCCGCAGGCCAGCCACTGCGCGTAGCTGAAGATGTTCTGCCCGATCCAGGCGGGCGGCAGGTAGGCCAGCACCTCCTCGGCGGCCGTGAGCCGGTCGAACTCGGCGCCGGCCGTGGCGCGGTCCAGCAGCGTGGCGTGCGTGTGCACCACGCCCTTGGGGTTGCCCGTGGTGCCGGAGGTGAAGAACATCGCGGCCACGTCGTCCGGCCGCACGGCCTCCACCCGCGCGGCGAGCCAGCCCGGCGCGGCATCGGCGATGCGCGCGCCTTCCTCCAGCAGCGCGTCGAGCGACGCGAGGCCGGGTTCCGCGTAGTTGCGCAGCCCGCGCGGATCGTCGTAGTAGATGCGCTCGACGGCCGGGCACTGCGCGCGGATCTCCAGCAGCTTGTCCACCTGCTCCTGGTCCTCCACCACGCAGAAGCGCACCTCGGCGTTGTGGAGCGGAAAGACGCACTCGGCCGCCACCGCGTCCTGGTAGAGCGGCACGGGGATGGCGCCCAGCGACTGCGCCGCGAGCAGGGTGGCGTAGAGGCGCGGGCGGTTGGCGCCGATCACCACCAGGTGCTCGCCGCGCGCGAGGCCCGCGGCCTCCAGCCCGGCCGCGATGCGCTCCACCAGCCGCGCGAGCCCGGCCCACGGGGTGGTCTGCCAGATGCCGTATTCCTTCTCGCGCAGCGCGGCGGCGCCGGGCCGCTCGGCCGCGTGGCGCAGCAGCAATCGGGGAAAGGTATCGCTCATGCCGGATCCTGCCGAAGGTGGAGGGAATGGTGGTGGCGGCCCCTTCTTGTCTGCAGGCACGCCATTCGCACGAATCGCCACGGATGGTAGGAACCGCTTTGACGCCGGCTTGTCTTGCCAACGACAATTTCGGGGAAACTCCTGACGGGTGTAACCCTGCATGGCGGGCCGTCCCCGGCATGCGGGGCGGCGGCGGACTTCATGCCGTGCATGAATGAAATGAATCCGCCCGGTGCGCCAGAAAGTGTTTCGCTCCCTAGCATCTTCTCCCGGGGCTGACGGCCCCGCAGGAGCCCTCCAGGCGCCGTGCCGGAGGGTGTTGTGGCGCCGGACCGCAGAGTCCGGCACGAACAGGAGGAATGAAGATGACCAAGAAACTGAGCCGATACGCTGCCTGCCTCGCGCTGCTGGGCGGCTGCGCCTCGCTGGCCCAGGCCACGCCCACCTGCACCAACCCGGTGGGCGAATGGAAGAATCAACTGGGCTCCACGCTCAATATCACGGCGGTGCAGACCACCGGGCAGCTCTCGGGCACCTACGCCTCGCCTTCGGGTACCACCGGCTCGGCCTACACGCTGATCGGGTGGGTCAACCATCCCGCACCCGCCTCTCCGGCGGCGAGCAACCTGCCCGCTTTCGCGTTCTCGGTGCAGTGGGGCGCGTACGGCAGCATCACGTCCTGGACGGGCACCTGCGATACGCCCGGCGGCGTGCCCACCATCACCACGATCTGGAACCTCGTGCGGGCGAGTTCGCAGTTCTCCTGGGACCACGTGCTGACCAACAGCGACGTCTTCATCCCCAAGTGACGGGCTGAGAAGGTGTGAAAGAACCCGCCATGGCCGCTCGACTCGCCAGAATGCGCCCGCGCTGCGTTGCAAATGCTCGCTGTGGCACGGGCCACGGCTGTGCTTTGCGCCTGGATAGGGCGCGTTCGGGCGGCCGATCGGCTCACGCCGGATTCATTCACACCTTCTAAGAACGTGTTTACGATCTTCTGAGTAGCAGAGCCAGAAACGCCAAGTGGACGAACTGTAAGCTGGTGTTGAGCCATCGCTCACAGTTCTTCCATAGCCGCCGATTCTTGTCCAGCCAAGCAAAGCTGCGCTCAACCACCCAGCGCTTGGGCATGACCTTGAAGGTGTGCAACTCGCTTCTCTTGGCGATCTGCACCGTCACATGCTCACCCAGGATGTCCTTGACGCCTTGCGCGAAGGGCTCGCCTGTGTAACCGCTGTCCGTCAGCACACTTTGCACCCGCCCCAGCGAGCGCTTGCAGCGCTTGAAGGCCGCAAGCGCTCCCTTGCGATCAGTCACTTGG
>NZ_QLTA01000085.1:3464-10893 GCF_003269065.1 Paracidovorax anthurii | reverse complement strand
AGCTGCCGCTGGCGTACTTCCAGGCGCGGCGGGTGGGCGACTCGGTGGCGCGCATGCGCGAGCTGGAGAACATCCGCAGCTTTCTCACGGGCAACGCGCTCACCGTGGTGCTGGACGTGCTCTTCTCGGTGGTGTTCATCGGCGTGATGCTGGTCTACAGCGTGCCGCTGACCCTGATCGTGCTGGCCAGCCTGCCGCTGTACCTGGGCCTGAGCCTGGCGGTGGTGCCGGTGCTGCGCCGGCGGCTGGACCAGAAGTTCGCGCGCGGGGCGGAGAACCAGGCGATGCTGGTGGAGACCGTGGCGGGCATCCAGACCGTCAAGGCCGGGGCGCTGGAGCCCGCGTTCGCGCGGCGCTGGGACAACCAGTTGGCCGCCTACGTGAGCGCGAGCTTCCAGACGCAGAACCTGGCCGCCTGGGCCCATGAAGGCGTCGGGCTGATCGGCAAGCTGGTCAACGCCGCCACGCTGTGGTGGGGCGCGCGCCTGGTCATGGACGGCCAGCTCACGGTGGGCCAGTTCGTGGCCTTCAACATGTTCGCGCAGCGCGTGGCGCAGCCCATCATGCGCATGGCGCAGCTGTGGACCGACTTCCAGCAGACGGGCATCTCGATGGCGCGGCTGGGCGACATCCTCAACACCCGCACCGAGGTGCCCGCCAGCAGCGCGGCGCAGTTGCCGGCCCTCCAGGGGCGGATCACGCTGGATGCGGTGCATTTCCGCTACCGGCCCGAGGCGGCTCCGGTGCTCGCGGGCGTGGGCCTGGACATCCGTGCGGGCGAGGTGATCGGCATCGTGGGGCGCTCGGGCTCGGGCAAGAGCACGCTCACCAAGCTCGTGCAGCGCCTGTATGTGCCTGAGCAGGGGCGCATCCTGGTGGACGGCATCGACATCGGCCTCATCGATGCGGCGCAGTTGCGCCGGCAGGTGGGCGTGGTGCTGCAGGAGAACCTGCTGTTCAACCGCAGCGTGCGCGAGAACATCGCCATCGCGGACCCGGCCGCGCCCATCGAGGCGGTGGTGCGCGCGGCGCGGCTGGCGGGGGCGCACGACTTCGTGAGCGAGCTGCCCGAGGGCTACGACACGCTGGTGGGCGAGCAGGGCGGCAGCCTCTCGGGCGGGCAGCGCCAGCGCATCGCCATCGCGCGGGCGCTGTTCACCAACCCGCGCATCCTGATCCTGGACGAGGCGACCAGCGCGCTGGACTACGAGAGCGAGGCCATCGTCCAGCGCAACATGGCGCAGATCTGCCGGGGGCGCACGGTGCTGATCATCGCGCACCGGCTCTCGGCCGTGCGGCAGGCGCACCGCATCATCGTGATGGACAAGGGGCGCATCGTGGAGGCGGGGCCGCACGACGCGCTGGTCCAGCGGCCGCAGGGCCTGTACGCCCACCTGTGGCGCATGCAGGCCGGGGCGGGCGCCCTGGCGGCGGCGCAGCAGCCCCCGCCGGCCCGGCCGGCGCCTGCGGGGGAAGGGGCGGCGGCATGAAGACGACGGCACCTTCCACACCCCCCGCAGCTTCCACGCCATCCACGCCTCCCTCGCCGCGCCACCCCCTGCGGGACCTGCTGGCGCGCTACCGCGACGTATTCCGGGCGGCCTGGGAGCGGCGCGCGGAACTGGCGGGCCCCCGGCGGCTGGCCGACGAGCAGGCATTCCTGCCGGCGGCGCTGAGCCTGCAGGAGACCCCGGTGCACCCGGCGCCGCGGCGCCTGGCGTGGCTGCTGATGGCGCTCTTTGTGATCGCGCTGGCCTGGGCGTGCCTGGGGCGCATCGACATCGTGGCGGTGGCGCAGGGCCGCATCATCGTGAGCGACCGCACCAAGCTGGTCCAGCCGCTGGAGAACAGCGTGGTGCGCCGGGTGCTGGTGCGCGAGGGCGAACAGGTGCGGGCCGGGCAGGCGCTGGTGGAACTCGACCCCACCGCGGCGCGCGCCGACCGCGCCAGCGTGGAGGAAGCGCTGCGCGCGGCCCAGTCGGAATGGCTGCGCGCCCGCGTGCTGCAGGATCTGCTATCGAAAGAAGAGCTGCCCGCGCAGGAAACACGGCGACCTGCGGGCGAAAAGTCCCAAAACCCGATGCTCCCGGCGATCCCCGCCCGGGAGGTGCCCGGCGAGTGGGGCGCGCGCGAGCGCGCGGACGCGCAGGCGCAGCTCGTGGCCGAGTGGGGCGACATCACCGCGCGGCTGGCGCGGCTGCAGGCCGAGCGCCAGCGCCGGGAGGCGGAGATCGCGACCGTGCGGGCGGTGCTGGGCAAGCTGGAGGCGACGCTGCCCATCGTGCGCCAGCGCGAGATCGACTTCCAGACGCTGGCCGAGCAGGGCTTCATGTCGGGGCACGCGCGGCAGGACCGGATGCGCGAGCGGGTGGAGATGGAGCGGGACCTGGCAACGCAGCAGGCACGGCTGGAGGAATCGCAGGCGGCGCTGGGCGAGGCGCGGCAGGCGCGGGCGTCGTACCTGGCGGAAACGCGGCGGGCGCTGGGCGAGCGGCAGGCGCAGGCCGAACTCCGGCGCCAGCAGGGCGCGCAGGAATGGGCCAAGGCGCAGCAGCGCGAGCGGCTGGCGACGCTGGTGGCGCCGGTGAGCGGCACGGTGCAGCAACTGGCCGCGCACACCGAGGGCGGGGTGGTCACGGAGGCCCAGGCGCTGATGGTGATCGTGCCGCAGGGCGCGCAGGTGAGCGCGGAGGTGACGCTGGAGAACAAGGACATCGGCTTCGTGGAGCCGGGGCAGGAAGTGACGATCAAGCTGGAGACCTTCCCCTTCACGCGCTACGGCACTGTGGGCGCGCGGGTGGAGACGGTGACGCGGGACGCGGTGAGCGACGAGAAGCGGGGCGCGGTCTTCCCGGCGCTGCTGCGGCTGGAGCGCACGCACATCGACGTGGACGGCAAGCCGATCGGGCTGGCGGCGGGGATGAACGTGACGGCCGAGATCAAGACGGGCAGGCGGCGGGTGATCGATTACCTGCTGAGCCCGATCCAGAAGGCGGGCAGTGAGAGCTTGAGGGAGCGCTGAGCGGGCGCGCGGGCCATGGAAACCAAACCAGTGCGTGAGCGGCGTGATGGAGGCCTTGGGCTGCCTGCTGCCGGCGGGCGACGACTGCTACCGGGAGTTTTCGGATGGTCCGGCGTCGAGTGCGGCAGCGGATGGGTGCGCGATTTGCGCGAGGCGGGGGGCCTGGGGAATGTGTAGCGTGTGCTATCGAAAATGTAGCGAAAAATCGAGAAAAGACGGCGATATGGCGCACATTCCATCCCGAAAGTCATGTGAGCGAGTGGACTTCGCTGGCAGATGGGCAAACGGATTTCAGAAACCTTCTTGAACCGTAATGGAGTGCGTGGGTTTCCAAGGCTAAAGGAGGAAAAAAGAAATGGTGTTCTTTGTCATAGAAATAGCGCAATCGGAGGATGCATGGGAACGTTGACTGAAAAACTACGCATGCCGCGCGATATATGGTGGATTGCTGAGTTATTGATTCTGATGATGTTGTTCTCTCCGGAGAATTCTTTGGCTGCTGATAATAAATCGCAAGATGGCAGTGGTTTTCTAATTGCAGGGGGGTTTGGGATAATTCTCGCGATCCTCAGTCTTTTAATGGGGGTATTGAAAATAATAATTCTAGGGAAATTTTCTCTGGATAAAGAATGGTTTGACTACACTCCTAAAAAAGCACTTCTTGAGGTGCCAAAAGTAGAGAGGGTGAGTGCGAGGTATGCAAGGGTGTTGTATGCATTTCTCTCCTGGGTGGCTCAGATATTAATGTTGGCGATGGTTGTGATTATTGTAATATATCTTCTTGTTGGTGAATGAAATGGCTGGTTTTACGATAAATATGGGAAGAGCATTGATGCAATGCAGTAGTTTGCAAGTTGCCACTTTATTCGATGTAGTGCATGGTAGCCCTGTATTAAGTCAAATCCTTGGTGCATCTATTTGTGTGCTAATTTTGTTAATATCGATGCTTTTGCCGTGAGGTGTTTGACTATGAAAATATCAAAATCTCCCATTCGATACGGAACTAATATTCCTCGCTTTGCCATTTCCTTGGGGATTTTAGGCTTCTTGGGTGCATGCAACTCATCGAATGATGACTCTAGGGTCTGGATTGCTTCTTCTGGTTATAAATATAAATCTACTAGCTTCAAATCACCGTTGCTTGTGGTTGAGAAAATAATTGTTGACCCTCCTGATGAAATAATACTCATCGCATGTCCAACATCCACGCCTTCGATGATTATTCCGTTGCAGCAAATCCTGGCAAAGAGAACGACCTCAAATATCATTATGATTCGTGAGGATTGCCCAGATTGATTAAGTTGCGATTGGAGGCGTGATTCAGGGGTTTTGCTTGCGGCAATTGATGTGGTATTTCTGGGTGGTAATGGTGAACTCGGAATATTTGAAATGTTGGTTATTGATATTTGCAGCTGAAATTCGCTGATTGGCAGGCTGACAGGTTTGAAAGCCTTCTCGTGTAGGTTTTTAAATGTATTTGCTTGTAGAAAGATATCGATGCGAGAAAAATAGAATCGATTGATGAATTTGAGATATTTATCAGGATAAGGATCTTGTGAACTTCCTTTCTTTCTATATAGGGTTTGTTTGGGCTTTGGTTGCTATTGGCTCAGTATTCTTGGTAAGTCTTTATGGAGTTGATCGTGATGATCTTAAAAAAAGAATTAAAGCATTTTGGAATCAATCGGGGAGAGTCGGTGAGGTTGTTGTGAGACGTCTGTTGATAGTGATGGCAATGATTGGATTTGTATTCCCTGTTTTGTATCCGGTATGGGGGTTTGTTATTGCTGGTATTTTTCTTGTTATAAGGGTTTGATGTGTCCCTAATTGAGAGTGGCCGCTTCACGCGCACGGACGGCAGCCAGGGCGCGAGCGGGGTGGCGGAGGTCTCGGGCAGCCTGCTGCTGGCGGGCAACAACTTCTACCGCGAGTTCCCCGACGACCCCGAGCCGAGCGCGGCGGCGCAGGCGCTGCCGCAGATGGGCGGCAGCGGCTGGGTGCGCGATCTGCGCGAGGCGATGAGTTTGGGAATATGTAGCGTGCGCTATCAGAAATGCAGCAAACAATTGGGAAAAGACGGCGACATGACCCACATTCCATCTCGAAGATCATGCATGCGATTGGACTTTGCTGGCAGATGGGCAGGCGGATTTCAGAAGTCTTCTCGAACCGCAGGGGAGTGCGTGGGTTTCTGAAATGCGTTTGTTTCAAGGAGGAAATGCCTAGAGGAGTTTCTTAAGAAGATGATTGTGTGAACGAATGGATCTCTAGTAAAAGACGCTTTGGAGGAATTTTGAAGAGAATAATTCTTATGCCCAGTTTCTTGTTGGGCTATATCGCTGGTTTTCTTTGTATTTATGGGTTGCCTGAAGGATTTTATGGGCTGTATTGGGTGGGTGAATTTACTCGATTGATGAGGTCTATGATTCCTTCCATAGAAGGATACTGGAGTAAATCAAATTTTCCAGAGGTGTCTGCTTTTTATATTTCAATCCAGCCAATATTATTTCTCCCCATATTATTGCAAATGATGATAAATAAGGATATATGTTTTGGTAAACGCGGATTTCAAGGTGTATTTCTGCATATACAGAAGAAAAGATTTCCATCTGCGGTTGCTGTGATAGGTTTTGCTCTTTTTCTGTTCATGGCATTTATTTTCTATGCGCAACCAGGGTATCAGTATGGAATAATGCCTGTAAATGAGGAAAAATGGGCCCTTGCTATTTTTGGACCTGTTGTTGGATTCTTCGCGGTATATTTGATGTTGGCACTGGCTTGGAGTTATGTGCTTTTGTTTGTAAAAACGTTGAGGGGATGATATGGCTTGGAGCGATTGGAGTAAATGGGATGCCGCCGGGCAAGTTGGCGGTACTTTAGGGATAAAGCTGGATTAATTCGTTGATTTCTGAGGAGGTCGAATGGCTGAAGTCTAGTATGGATGGGGTGTTCTGATATGAATTGAAAAATCTTTGGAATGCTTTTTACCAAGATAATGTGGATTGTGTGGTTGGATTCTTTAAGAAATTGATGCTCTGGAGGTTGTGGTGCTAATTATTAGACCGTTAAAAATATCTTGGCCGATCGGTTTTTCTGTTGGGGCGATGATATTTATATTTCTGAACTCATTGTATTTCCTGGATATGACGCCAACAGGTGATTTACGCAAGGTTCATGGAGTTTTTGAAGTCAGTAGTGTCGGTAGGCGAGATTTCCCTGCTTTGGTAGGGGATTTTGGTGTGGCTAGATGTGAGTTGGTCGCGTGCGCAAGCAGTGAGTGGAAGGGAGTGAAGGGAATGCCCGCCGTAGCATTGATAGATGAGAATCATCGGATATTCGAATTGATCATAAATGGGGAAATGAAGGTTGAATCTGAAAAGCTAAAAAAGGGGAGGTTAAAGATTGGCTGCATGATAATTGGAATGCTTTGTTTTCTTGTGGCTAATGTTGTTTGGTTGATTTTGATTATGAGGAATAAGAGATGAGTATCGGTGCTGTAATTGCAAATAGTGGTGCCTCTGCTATTCAAGCTAGGAAGGCAGAAGCAGCGGTGCAAGCACTGGCCAATTTACACATGGCTCCCGTAGATGTGGTTGCAGCATCTGTAGGGGTAAAAAATGCATCATCCGCGGCTGATGCAGTAGCCGCCGGTATTAGTGCAGCAAAGGCATCGCTGGCATTGATTGAAGGCGTTGGGCGATCTGTTCCTGTGATTGGAAATCTTCTTAATGTTTCCAGTCTTTTAATAAACCTCACGAAGGCATCACAAGAAATGTCCGAGGGTGCAGGGATTACAAAGGGTACAGCTGCTGCAATCTTTGGGGATATTGCTGCTTTGTCTGCAACTGTTGCTGCATTGACAATATCTGGTCCCGCAGGGGTTGCCCTGGCTATTGGGTTGTCTGGGCTGTCAGCAGGATTTACTATCGCTGGTGTTTTAAATCCCAAGACAATGGGCGATTTATTGATCGAGCAGAAGGTGGTCGAGGCTAAAATAGCCTATCTTCCGCCAGGGATATCTGATTTCGATTTCTGGAGAATTCCAGGTGGAATCTCCGAATCCACTAATTCCCAATATGTCCAAGCCCGCAACTGGGTCGCCCCGCGCGACCCGCTGGTCCTGGACCTGGACGGCGACGGCATCGAGGCGGTGGGTATCGACCCCTCCCGCCCCATCCTCTTCGACCACGACGGCGACGGCACCAAGAACGCCACGGGCTGGATCAAGGGCGACGACGGGCTGGTGGTGCTGGACCGCAACGGCAACGGCCTGATCGACTCCGGCCAGGAGCTGTTCGGCGACCAGACGCTGCGGGACGCGCAGCCGCAGGCGGGCCAGGGCCTGCACTACGCCCACGGCTACGAGGCCCTGGCGGCGCAGGACGGCAACGGCGACGGCGTGATCGA
>NZ_QLTA01000085.1:0-2939 GCF_003269065.1 Paracidovorax anthurii | reverse complement strand
CGGCTGCGGTACGACGCGGATACGCGGCAGTGGGATATCGTGCTGCCGGGCGACGACAACGGCGAGGTGCTGCTGCCCCAGGACACGGGCACCCTGACCATCGAGCTGGACAAGGCGGGCACCGCCTGGACCGATCCCGCCACGGGGCTGCACCGGCCGATCACCGAGGAAGACCAGGGCGCGATCCTGCGCAAGCTCAACGTGCTGGAGGTGTTCAACGGCACGCGCTTCATCCGGCTGGGTGGCAATGCCCCGGACCCGGCGGCCGGCAGCGGCGGTGGCGGCGCGAGCGGCTCCACGGGCGGGGGCAGCGGCTCGGAGTCGAACTCGACGCTTTTCATCACCGCCCGCCTTTCCGTCCCCCAGCTGGAACTGCTGGCGCAGAGCTACGAGCAGCTGCGCGAGAGCGTGTACGCGGCCCTGGTCGTGCAGACGCGGCTCAAGCCCTACCTGGACAGCGTGGAGCTGTCCATCGACGAGACGGGTGTGCGCTTCGACACCTCGGGCCTCGCGGCCCTGCTGGATGCGAAGAAGGCGGGCAGCGAGCGCGATGCGATCGTGGACCTGATCGAGCTCAACCGCTACCAGGGCAAGGTGCTCGATGCCGTGGGGTTCGATGCCCTGGATCGGCTCTCGGGCTGGGTGCATGCGCTGCCCGAAGGCGCGGCGCTGCGATCGGAACTGCGCGGTCTCGGGGTCTTCCTGACGACGGAGACCCTGGGAACGGGGCGGGGCGACATCTACCTGGGGGACACGGGCAACGACCGTTTCTCGGCCGGGGAGGGCGACGACCGGCTGCTCGGAGGCGCGGGCAATGACGTGCTGGACGGGCAGGGCGGCGATGACCGACTCTCCGGCGGCGCCGGGGACGACAGCCTCTATGGCGGCGACGGCAGCGACACGCTGCTGGGCGGCGAGGGCAACGACTTCCTCTCCGCCCAGGGCGGCGACGACGTGCTCGACGGCGGGGCGGGCAACGACACGCTGAGCGGTGGCTATGGCCTGAACAACGTGTACCTGTTCGGCCGGGGCGACGGGCAGGACTACGTGCAACTGGGCCATGACGTCTATGCGATGGACGAGTCGGCCGACCGGCAGAACACGCTGCAGTTCAAGGAGGGCGTCAAGCCCGAGGACATCGTGCTGAGGCAGGTGGCGGACGGCTGGTCCGGCGGCAACCAGGGGCTGGAAGTCTCCATCGCCGGCACGCAGGACAAGGTGATCGTCCGCAGCTTCTTCCTGAATGACGACCCGGGCAGCGCCTACAACGCGGTGCAGCGCATCGCGTTCGCCGACGGCACGGTGTGGGACCTGCAGGAGATCCTGAACCGGGTGTTCACGGGCAGCGCGGGCAGCGACACGATCGCGGGCACGAAGAACGCCGACACGATCAGCGGCCTGGGGGGCGACGACAGCCTCTACGGCGGTGATGGCGACGACATCCTCCTGGGCGGCGACGGCAACGATTTCCTCTCCGCCCAGGGCGGGGACGACGTGCTGGATGGCGGCGCGGGCAACGACACGCTGAGCGGCGGCTACGGCCTGCACAACGTGTACCGCTTCGGCCGGGGCGACGGGCAGGATTACGTGCAGCTGGGCCACGATGCCTATGCGATGGACCCATCGGCCAACCGGCAGAACACGCTGCAGTTCAAGGAGGGCGTGAAGCCCGAGGACATCGTGCTGAGGCAGGTGGCGGATGGCTGGTCCGGCGGCAACCTGGGCCTGGAAGTCTCCATCGCGGGCACGCAGGACAAGGTGATCATTCGCAGCTTCTTCCGCGACGACGACCCGGGCAATGCCTACAACGCGGTGCAGCGCATGGCGTTCGCCGATGGCACGGTGTGGGACCTGCAGGCGATCCTGGGCCAGCTGTTCACGGGCGGCGCAGGCAACGACACCATCGTGGGCACGAAGAGCGCCGACACGATCAGCGGCCTGGGCGGCGACGACAGCCTCTATGGGGGCGACGGCAACGACGTGATCCTGGGGGGCGACGGCAATGACTTCCTCTCCGCCCAGGGTGGCGATGACGTGCTCGACGGCGGGGCGGGCAACGACACGCTGAGCGGCGGCTACGGCCTGCACAACGTGTATCGCTTCGGCCGGGGCGACGGGCAGGACTATGTGCAACTGGGCCACGATGCCTATGCCATGGACCCCTCGGCCCATCGGCAGAACACGCTGCAGTTCAAGGAGGGCGTGAAGCCCGAGGACATCGTGCTGAGGCAGGTGGCGGACGGCTGGTCCGGCGGCAACATGGGGCTGGAAGTCTCCATCGCGGGCACGCAGGACAAGGTGATCGTGCGCAGCTTCTTCCTGAACGACGACCCGGGCAATGCCTACAACGCGGTGCAGCGCATGGCGTTCGCCGATGGCACGGTGTGGGATCTGCAGGCGATCCTGGGCCAGTTGTTCACGGGCGGCGCGGGCAACGACACGATCCGCGGCACGAAGAGCGCCGACACGATCAGCGGCCTGGGCGGCAACGACAGCCTCTATGGGGACGATGGCAACGACATCCTGCTCGGGGGCGACGGCGACGACTTCCTCTCCGGGGCGAATGGCGACGACGTGCTCGACGGCGGCGCGGGCAACGACATTCTGAGCAGCGGCTACGGCCTGAACAACGTCTACCGCTTCGGCCGGGGCGACGGGCAGGACTACGTGCAGCTGGGCCACGACTCCTATGCGACGGATGAATCGGCCCACCGGCAGAACACGCTGCAGTTCAAGGAAGGCGTCAAGCCCGAGGACATCGTGCTCCGTCAGGTGTCGGACGGTTGGTTCAGCGGCAACACGGGCCTGGAGGTGTCCATCGCGGGCACGCAGGACAAGGTGATCGTGCGCAGCTTCTTCCTGAACGACGACCCGGGCAACGGCCGCAACGTGGTGCAGCGCATGGCGTTCGCTGACGGCACGGTGTGGGACATGTCGGC
>NZ_QLTA01000084.1:6855-11296 GCF_003269065.1 Paracidovorax anthurii | reverse complement strand
GCTCTGGCTACTACCAGGCCATCCACGATCGCCACGGGCTGACCTGCTCGATGACCGATGGCTACGATTGCTACCAGAACGCACTGGCCGAGCGGGTCAATGGCATTCTCAAAGGCGAGTTCCTGCTGTGCAGACCTGCCGATCTGGCGCAGGCCCGGCGCATGGTGAGCCAGTCAGTTCCCATCTACAACAACCAACGGCCTCATCTGTCGTTGAAAATGCAAACGCCCGATGCCGTGCATCGGGCGTCTCTGGCCGGCCAATGCCGGTCTGTTCAATGATCCAGGTGTCAACCTAGATCAGGACGGGTCAGGCGCGGGACGCGGATCAGCGCTGGCGGCGCAGGCGCGCGATGCCGAACATGCCGAGCAGCGAGGCCATCAGGATCAGGCCCCATTCGGACACGGTGGGAATGGCCGTTGCCGTCGTGGTCGGGGTCGGGGTCGTCGCCATGGCGACGCTCACGGGGGAGTTGTTGGCGGTGCTGCGGGAGGTGTCGGTCACGACCGAGACCAGGCAGGTGTCGGTCACGCCGCTGTTGCCCGTGCCCACGGTGTTGCAGCCCGAATTGTGGGTGGAGGTGCCGTTGGAGCCGACGACGACCACGGCCGAGAAGCGGTCGGCCGTGGAGTGCGGCGACGTGCCCGACACCCACAGCACGGCCTGCATGATGTTCACGTTCGTGATGTTGCCGGAGGCGTCGGTGGAGATGCGCAGCGAGTTGAGCCGCGCATTCGTGTCGGTGGAGGCCACGGTGTCGAGGCCGCTGGTGAAGCTGTAGGAGGTGACCGTGGAGCCGATTTCCAGGTTGTTCGCGCTCGCCGGCAGGGCGCCGGTCGTCGTGAACGTGCCGCTCACGTTGTGCGTGGTGAGGAAGTTCGCGCACAGGGTGGAGGGCACCGTGGTGCAGCTCGTGTAGTTCTGCAGGGTCGTGTAGTTGCCCGTGCTGCTGATGTTGACCGTGGCGCCGAACGACGTGCCGGCAGCCAGCGTGGCCACGAGGCCCAATAGGATTTTTCTCACCATCACCTCCAATTGTTAGTAGATTGTTACAAGCCTTCCAGTGTAAGGGGTCGAATCTCGTTTGGGGTTGTCGTGCCGCCACATTTTCAGTAGGCGGCGCCGGCCCTGGGCGGGGGCACCTCTGCCGCGCCGCCGAATTGCGCGCGCAGCCGGCGTGCCGCATTGACGAACATCAACACGTCCACCCCCACGGCGACGAAGGTGCAGCCCAGCTCCAGGTAGCGCCGCGCCAGGGCGGGGTCGGAGGTGAGCGTGCCGGCGGCCTTGCCGCTGGCGATGATGGTGCGCATGGCGTCCTCGATGGCGGCCTGCACCTCGGGGTGGCCGGGGTTGCCCCGGTGGCCCATGGAGGCCGCGAGGTCGGCCGGGCCGATGAACACGCCGTGCACGCCCTCCACTGCGCAGATGGCGGGCAGGTTGCGCAGGGCCGTGGCGGTCTCGGCCTGCACGAGCAGGCAGACCTCGTCGTCGGCCACGTCGAGGTAGTCGGCGCGCGCACTCCACTGCGATGCACGGGCCACGGCGCTGCCCACGCCCCGCACGCCGTGCGGCGGGTACTGCGTGGCGGCGGCGATGGCGCGCGCCTGCTCGGGCGTGTCCACCATGGGCACGAGCAGCGTGCGCGCGCCGATGTCCAGCATCTGCTTGATGAGGGCGGTGCTGCCTTCCACCACGCGCACCACGGGCTGCGCCGGGTGGGCGGCCACGGCCTGCAGGGCGGCGAGCGTGGCGCGCAGGTCGTTGGGGGCGTGTTCGCCGTCGATCAGCAGCCAGTCGTAGCCGGTGGTGGCGGCCGCCTCGGCCAGGTACGGGTCGGCCATGGAGAGCCACAGGCCGATCTGGGGATAGCGGGCGGCGAGGGCGGATTTGAAGGGGTTGTGGGCGGGCATGGCGTGTGCGGGAAGGGAATGAATCGTGAAGGGTACGCGGTCGGGCGGGGGCCGTGGGGTCAGCCGTCCGCCAGCAGGTGGCCGGCCGGCAGGGCACGGCCCCGCAGGTGGTCCAGGATGTTGCGGGCCGTGAGGGTGGCCACGCGCAGCGCGGCGTCGCGGGTGACGCCGGCCACGTGGGGGGTGAGCAGCACCTGCGGCAGCTTCGCGAGCGGATGGCGCTCGGGCAGGGGCTCGGTGTCGAAGGTGTCCAGCCCCGCGCCGGCGAGCTGCCCGCCATGCAGCGCCGCGATCAGCGCATCCTCCTGCACGACGGGGCCGCGCGCGGTGTTGACGAGCAGGCTGCCGGGGCGCATCAGGCCCAGTTCGCGCGCGCCGATCAGGCCGCGCGTGCGCTCGGTCAGGGGGCAGTGCAGGCTCAGGATGTCCACGCGCGCCAGCAGCCGGTCCAGGTCGGGCTCGGTGGCGAAGCCGTCGGCCTGCCCGGGCGGGCGCAGCACCAGCACCTGCGCGCCCAGCGCGGCGGCCAGGCGCGCGGTGGCGCGGCCGATGCTGCCGTAGCCCACGATGCCCACCGTGGAGCCCCGGAAGTCGCGGCCCTGCCACTGGCTGCCTGCCCAGCCGCCCGCGCGCACGCGGCGGTCCAGCTCGGGCAATTGGCGGGTGAGCGCCAGCATCAGCGCCAGCGCGTGTTCGGCCACCGCGTCGGCGTTGGCCCCCGGCGCCACGGCCACGGCCACGCCGCGGCGCCGCGCGGCCTCCCGGTCCACGCTGTCCACGCCCGCGCCGTTCTTGGCCACGATGCGCAGCGCGGGCGCCGCGGCCAGCACGCGTTCGGTCACCGGCGGGGAGCCGCGCAGCACCAGCGCCTGCGCGCCCGTGGCGGCGAGCTGCTCCGCCAGCGCGTCCTCGGTCACCGGGCCCGCCATGCAATGCACCCGCCCGCCGGCCTCGCGCACCATGTCCTGGGCGGCCTCGGCCCAGTGCGCGGCGGTGACGAGGACATCGAACGGGGCTGGCGGCGTGGGGGCTTCGTGGTGGGTCGGGTCTGGGGAGGCGTTCATGGCGCGGTCATGCAGGGTGCACGAAGTGCACGAGGTGGAAAAGGAATGCGGAAGGCGCGGCGAGGGCGGCCGCGCCGCGCCGGCGTGGAGCGGGAAGGGCGTGGGAGGGGGCGGAAGTGGATGGGGTGGCCGCCCGGAGGGATGTCAATCGATCTTGATGCCGTTGGCCTGGATGACCTTGCCGTAGCGGTTCCACTCGTCCTGCGTGAAGCGGGCCAGGGCCTGGGGCGTGCCCGGCTGCGGGCGCACGCCCAGGGCGCCCAGGCGTTCGAGCACGTCGGGTTGGCGGAGCACGGCGTTCAGGGTGGTGTTGAGCGTGGCCAGCACGTCCTTGCCGGTCTTGGCGGGGGCGTAGAGGGCATACCACGCGTTGACCTCGAAGCCGGGGTAGCCGGCCTCGGCGAAGGTGGGCACGTCGGGCAGCTCGGGCAGGCGCGCGGGCGAGGCCACGGCCAGCGCGCGCACCTTGCCGCCCTTGATGAGCGGCGAGGCGCTGGTGAGCGTGTCCAGGATCATGTCCAGCCGCCCGCCCATGAGGTCCATGGTGTGCGCGTTGCCGCCCTTGTAGGGCACGTGGTTGATCTGCACCTGCGCGGCCTGCTTGAAGAGCTCGGCCGAGAGGTGCAGCGGCGAGCCGTTGCCCGAGGAGCCGTAGTTGAGCGTGCCGGGCTGCCTGCGCGCGGCCTCCACCAGCGCGCGCACGCTGGTGTAGGGCGAATCCTGGGCCACCACCAGCACCATGGGCACCACGCCGATCAGGCCGATGGGCGCGAAGTCGGCCACGGCGTCGTAGCCGGGCCGGGCGTAGAGGTGCGGGCTCACGGCATGGCTGGCGAGCGAGCCCAGCACCAGCGTGTAGCCGTCGGGCGCGGACTTGGCCGCCGCCGTGGTGCCGATGGTGGTGCCCGCGCCGGGGCGGTTGTCGATCACCACGGGCTGCTTGAGCGCGTCGCCCAGCTTCTGCCCGACGAGCCGGGCCACGGCATCGTTGGCGCCGCCGGCCGGGTAGGGCACCAGCAGGGTGACGGGCTTGGTGGGATAGGCATCCGCCGCGTGCGCGGCCGCGAGCGGCGCGGCCAGGCCGCAGAGGGCGAGTGCCGCCGGGAGCAGCAGCGCGCGCCGGCGCGCGCCGTCAGGGGAAGCGATGGGGGTCATGGGTTGTCTCCTTGTGTGTGGTTTTCTCGATCGACAAAGAGGCCGGCACGGCGCCCATGTCGCACCGTGCCGGCCGGGAAATCCATCATTCCATGCGCGTGTTCCGTTTCCGTTCCCGTGGGCCGGCGTGGGGCGCGGCCATCAGTCGAGCCCGCCCTGGCAGAGGTACTTGGTGTGCAGGTAGTCGTCCAGCCCGTGCGTGGAGCCCTCGCGCCCGTAGCCCGACTCCTTCACGCCCCCGAAGGGCGCGGCCTCCGCCGCCAGCGCCCCCTCGTTGATGCCCACGATGCCCGTCTCCAGCAGCCCCGC
>NZ_QLTA01000084.1:0-5885 GCF_003269065.1 Paracidovorax anthurii | reverse complement strand
GGCGCGCGCGTCCTGCGCGCCGCCATCGGGCACGTGGGCGATCACGGCGCCCGTGGCCGGGTCGGTGACGGGGAAGGTGGCGCCGCTGGCGGCGGGCTGCCATTGGCCGGCGATGCAGTGTTGCGAGCGCACGAGGGGCTGGGCGGTGGTGGAGAGGGTGGGTGCAGTCATCTTTGAAGGGAAATCGCTCGCGTGTCGCCGTGTTTGTTCAATAGTTTGCTATTAATTAAGTAGCATTCGGAAAGGTGTCAGCTGACGATGCCCAGGTGCCACGGCACGAACTCGTGGTCGCCCAGGCCCAGCGATTCGCTCTTGGTGGCCTCGCCGCTCGCGTGGCGCAGGATCTGCTCGAAGATCCGCTGCCCCATCTCGGGCACCGTCAGTTCGCCGTCGAGGATCACCCCGCAGTTGATGTCCATGTCCTCGTGCAGCCGCTGGTACATGGGCGTGTTGCTGGCCAGCTTGATGGTGGGCGCGGGCTTGCTGCCGAACATCGAGCCGCGCCCGGTGGTGAAGCAGATGAGCTGCGCGCCGCTGGCGATCTGGCCCGTGGCGGCCACCGGGTCGTAGCCCGGCGAATCCATGAACACGAAGCCGCTCTGCTCGATGGGCTCGGCGTATTCGTACACCGCGCGCAGCGGCGTGGTGCCGCCCTTCATGGCCGAGCCGAGCGACTTCTCGAAGATGTTGGCCAGCCCGCCGGCCTGGTTGCCGTGGCCCACCACGCCGTTGAACTGCGCGTTCTGGCCGGCCGCGTACTTCTCCCACCACGCGAGGCGGTCCAGCAGCTTCTGCCCCACCTCCGGCGTGATGGCGCGGCGCGTGAGCATGAACTCCACGCCGTGGATCTCGGGCGTCTCCGACAGGATGGCCGTGCCGCCGTGGCGCACGAGCACGTCCATCGCCGCGCCCAGCGCCGGGTTGGCCGTGATGCCCGAGAAGCCGTCCGAGCCGCCGCATTCGAGCCCGATCTTGAGGTGGCCCGCGCTCACCGTGCTGCGCCGCGCCTCGTTGGCGGCGGGCAGCATCGCCTCGATGGCCTCGATGCCCGCCGCGATGGTGGCGCGCGTGCCGCCCACCTCCTGCATCACCAGCGTGCGCATCAGGCGCCCGCGCTCCAGCCCCTGCGAATCCACGAGGCCATCGACCTGGTTGCGCTCGCAGCCCAGGCCCACGATCAGCACGCCCGCCAGGTTGGGGTGGCGCGCGTAGCCCGCCAGCGTGCGGCGCAGCACGTCGAAATGCTCGCTGGGCGAGGACATGCCGCAGCCGCTGGTCTGCGCGAAGGCCACCACGCCATCCACGTGCGGATAGCGCGCCAGCCGATCCGGCGTGAAGTGCGCCGCGATGTTCTTGATCACCGTGGCCGAGCAGTTCACCGACGAGAGGATGCCGATGAAATTGCGCGTGCCCACGCGGCCGTCCGCGCGCACGAAGCCCTGGAAGGTGGCGCGCTCGCCCTCGGGCACGTACTCCACCGGCCGCACGTCCGCGCCGAAGGCCGGGTCGCGGTAGTAATCGACCAGCTGCAGGTTGTGGCTGTGCACGTAGTCGCCCGGCTCCAGGTCGCGCGTGGCCACGCCGATCACCGTGTCGTACTTCTTCACCTGCTCGCCCTGCGCGATGCGCCGCGCGGCGATCTTGTGCCCGGCGGGCACCTGGGCGCGCGTGCGCACGCCCAGCTCGGGAATCTCCTGCCCCAGCGCCAGCGCCGCCTTGGCGACGAGCACGTTGTCGTGGGGGTGCAGGTGCAGCAGCGGGCTTTCAAGGCTGGGCATGCGGGGCTTTCATCGTTGTGTGTTGCGTATCTTTGTCGAAGCGCGCGGCGCCTTGCGCCAGCACGGCCAACCGCTTGCGATACCGGCGCGGCCCAGGCCAGCAGACGCCGCGGAGCGGGCTTTGCCCGGCCGCTGGCGTCGCCTCCCTTCCCGCGAAGCGCAGCGCAGCGAGAGAAGGGGGGAGCGGCGAAGCCGCTCGGGGGGATGTCACCCTTTCATCAATTCGCGCAGCTTGAGCTTGTCGATCAGAACCGTTTCCTTGGCATACACGGTGTTCACGTATTTCTCGTAGTCGGGGCCGTCCAGGTAGAGCAGCGGTGCGTCGAGCTTGTCGGCCACGGCCTTGAACTCGGGGCTGGCCACGGCCTGGCGGAAGGCATCGCGCAGCCTGGCCGCGATGGCCGGGTCCAGCCCCTTGGGCGCGCCGATGCCGTTGGGCGCGTCCACCACCACGTCGTAGCCCAGCTCGCGCAGCGTGGGCGTGTCCTTGAAGCGCGCGGTGCGCTGCTCGCCCCAGGTGGCCAGCAGGCGCAGCTTGCCGGCCTCCACGTGCGGCGCCCACGAGCTGGAATCGGCCAGCGCGTCCACGTGGCCGCCCAGCACGCCCTGCAGCGCCTCCGCGCCGCCCTTGAACGGCACGTGGTTCAGGCGGATGCCCGCCACGCTGGCGAACTCCTCCATGCCCACGTGCGTGGCACCGCCCACGCCCGCATGGGCATAGGTGACGGTGCCGGGCCGGGCCTTGGCCGCAGCCACGAAATCCTGCAGCGTCTTGAACGGCGAATTCGCGGGCACCGCGATGCCGAAGGTCTGGCCCGAGGTGCGCGCGATGTACGTGAAATCCTTGCGCGGATCGGCCTGCAGCGTGCCCAGTTGCGAGAAGCGGGTGACCGAGATCGGGATCTGCCCGATCGTGTAGCCGTCGGGCTTGGCCAGGGCCAGCGCCTTCGAGCCGATCATGCCCGAGGCCCCGGCGCGGTTCTCCACCGCGATCGCCTGGCCCAGCACCCGGCCGGCCACCGTGCACAGCGTGCGCATCGACTGGTCGGCCGTGCCGCCCGCGGGCCAGGGGCAGATGAAGGTGATGGGGCGTTCGGGATAGCCCTGCGCGAAGAGGCGTGCGGGCGCGGTGGCCGCGAGCGTGGCGGTGCCGAGGGCGCCCAGCATGAACTGGCGCCGGTCGCAGCGTGGGGTCTGCATGGGGGAAGTCTCCTGTTTTTTATCGGTACGGACAGCCGCCATTGTTCAGAAGCCTTCCATGACAATCCAATGAGAATACGGACTGGCTTCATAACCAGAAAGGAATGGACTGCCATGGCCAAGATCGACCGCGTACTGCGCTCCAACCTCAAGCTGCGGCACCTGCAGATGCTGGTGGCGCTCGACCAGTTCCGGCACGTGGGGCGCGCGGCGGAGTTCCTGGCCGTCACCCAGCCCGCCGTCTCCAAGACCCTGGCCGAGATCGAGCGCATGTTCGGCCTGGCGCTCTTCGAGCGCTCCACGCGCGGCACCGAGCCCACGGCGGCCGGCGCGAGCGTGGTGCGCTTCGCGCGGTCGGTGCTGGCCGGCTACGAGCGCACGCGCGACGAGATCGCCGCCGAGGCCAGCGGCGCGCGCGGCCGCACCAGCGTGGGCGCCATGGTCGCCGCCACGCCCGTGCTGCTCGCGCAGGCCGTGGAGCGGCTCAAGGCCCGCTCGCCGCAGGCCACCGTGCTCATCGAGGAGGGCGACCTCACGCGCCTCCTGCCGAAGCTGCGCCTGGGCGAGCTGGACCTGTTCGTGGGCCGCCTGGAGCCGGGCTACGCCTCGCCCGACCTGGAAACCGAAGCCCTCTACGACGACCCCATGGTCGCCGTCGTGCGCCCGGGCCACCCCCTGGCCCGCAAGCGCCAGCCCCGCTGGTCCGACATCGCCGCCCAGCCCTGCGTGCTGCCCCCGCCCTGGGCCTCGCTGCGCGTGAAGCTGGAGCAGCAGTTCTTCGCCCACGACCTGCACCCGCCGGCCGACATCATCGAATCGGCCTCGTTCCTCTCGCAGATCACCTTCCTGCACCAGCGCGGTGCCGTGGCCTTCATGGCGCGCACGGTGGCGCGGCATTTCGCGGCGCAGGGGATGGTGGCGGTGGTGCGGCTGGCGGTGCCGGTGGAGCTGCCGCCGGTGGGGATGATCTGGCTGCGGGGGCAGGGGATGACGGCGGTGACGGAGGGCTTGGCGGGGTGTTTGAGGGAGGTGGGGCGCTGAGATCGTGAACACGCTCTAGGGCGCCAGCCGGAATCGCCCGGCAAGAGCGGCCAGCCGTTGCGCCTGATCGCTCAGGTTGTGCGCTGCGGCGGTCGACTCTTCCACCAGGGCTGCGTTCTGCTGCGTCATCTGGTCCAGCATTCCCACGGCCACGTTGACCTGGCTGATGCCCTGGTTCTGTTCCGAGGCCGCGGCATTGATCTCGCCGATCATGTCCGCCACGCGCTGCACATCGGCCACGATTTCGCGCATCGTGCTTCCGGCATCGTTCACCAGTCCGGAGCCGAACGAAACCTTCTCGTTGCTGTCGCCGATCAGCTGCTTGATCTGCCGCGCGGCCTCTGCCGACCGGCCCGCCAATGAACGCACCTCGCTCGCCACGACGGCGAAACCCCGGCCCTGCTCCCCTGCGCGCGCCGCCTCGACGGCGGCGTTCAAGGCGAGGATGTTGGTCTGGAACGCGATGCTGTCGATCAGGCCGATGATCTCCGCGATCTTTTGCGAGCTGTGGCGGATCTCTTCCATGGTGCTCACCACCTGCTGCACGACCGAGCCGCCGCGCTGCGCCACCGAGGCCGCCGCAACGGCCAGCTGGTTGGCTGTGGAGGCCGCGGATGCGCTCTGCGCCAGCGTGCTGGTCAACTCCTCCATCGAGGCGGCTGTCTGCTGAAGATTGCTGGCCGCCTGCTCCGTGCGGTTGCTCAGGTCCGAGTTGCCGGTCGCCACCTCGGAGCTGGCGGACTGGATGCTGCCCGACGACTCCTGCACCTCGCCGACGATCTGCCGCAACTGGGACTGCAT
Organism: Paracidovorax anthurii; assembly: GCF_003269065.1. GTDB lineage: Bacteria > Pseudomonadota > Gammaproteobacteria > Burkholderiales > Burkholderiaceae_C > Paracidovorax > Paracidovorax anthurii. The sequence continues at coordinate 1,065 of NZ_QLTA01000084.1, read as the reverse complement.
GCTTGCCAGCTCCGCCATGAGGCTGCCTGCCGACCCGGGGGACACCTGCACGGGGGATGCGAGATCTCCGGCCGCGATGCGGCGCATCGCGTCGCAGGCGGCGGAGGGTTCTCCGCCGAGTTCAGCGCGCAGGCTGCGCAGCATCACGATGCCGAGCATCGTGGCGACCAGAAGGGCCAGCCCGGTGAGCAGGCTCGCGGCCACCATCACCTGGCGGCCGCGATCCTGGCTCGACAGATGGGAGTCTTCGGCCGACTTGCGGGCGGCATCCCGCTGCTTCAGCAGCGCCGCGCGCAATTGGCGCCATGCCGGCGTCTGTTCGGTATTGAGCACCGAAATGGCTTGGGCCACGTCCTGCCGCGCCAGCACGACGACTTTCTGGATGGTCTCGTTCTGGCGTGCCGCCAGCGGTTCCAGCGATCGCACTTCCTGATCGTATGGAGTGCCGGAGGCGATTTTCAGCGCTTCCGCATAGGCCCGGTCATATTCCTTCTGGGATGCCGAGAGGTTGCCGTCGGCCTGCTTGTTGGCCGAGTCCAGGACGATGTTGCGCAAGGCCTGTCCGGACTGCAGCCCCTGCGCATACATTTCCGACAGGCTGTCCGAGAGCTTTTGCGCGGAGGCCATGTGGCGATCGAAATCCGCCTGGATGCGTAAAAGCCCCCATAAACCCATACCCAGCGCAGCCGCGAAAAGCAGTGCGGGAATGCTGAAGCACAGCACGAGGCGAGATCGAAAGCCCATGGAATACCTCGACAAGGCTTTGTTGCACAAATCACCCCGGCCACACCGGTAGACTGAAGGCGTGACGGAAGCAAAGAGCGAGAGGCGGACCAAGTACCGCACGACGAACTGGAAAGCCTACAACGCAGCGCTGAAGGCGCGAGGATCGTTGACGATGTGGCTGGATGAAGGCATGCAGTGGCTTGGCAAGCCGAACGGCAAGCGCGGGCGCAGCCCGACGTTCTCGGACGCAGCCATCCAGTTTTGCTTGAGCATCAAGTGCCTGTTCGGCCAGCCCCTGCGGCAGGCGCTGGGCATGGTGGACAGCCTGCTGCGGCTGGC
>NZ_QLTA01000083.1 GCF_003269065.1 Paracidovorax anthurii | reverse complement strand
CATGGCCTGCGGCGCGCGCCTAGATTGCGGCTGTTTGCTGCCTTGCAGGCACCATGAAAAGATCGTAAACACGCTCTAAGAACGTGTTCACGATCTCCCAGGGGTCGCGCAGTGGCGTGTGCGGGAGGGGATGCAAGGCGCGGTGCGCCGCCCATAGCCCGGCTATGGGCTAGCGCCGCAACGCCGCAGACCGCCCGCACACGCCACTGCCCGAAGGGTTGGAGCGAAATCGGGCGATTGGACGCCTCCGATGCTTGCATGGGCACGAGCCCATGCGGCGCATCCGAGGCATCCACTCATCCCGATTGCGCTCCAACGCGACCCCTGCGAGATCGTGAACACGTTCTAAGCCGGCGCGGCGCACGGCCGCCCGCCGGCGATTTCCCGCTGCGGGGGGCGGGCGTGCGGCCGGGCGGTATCCTCGCCCCCCATGTACGCCCCGTTCTTCGGCCTCGAGCACGCGCCGTTTTCCATCGCCCCCGATCCGCGCTACCTGTTCATGAGCGACCGCCACCGCGAGGCGCTGGCGCACCTGCTCTACGGGCTGGAGGCGGGCGGCGGCTTCGTGCTGCTCACCGGCGAGATCGGCGCCGGCAAGACCACCGTGTGCCGCTGCTTCCTGGAGCAGATCCCGGCCCACTGCAACGTGGCCTATGTGTTCAACCCCAAGCTCACCGTGGGCGAGCTGCTGCGCTCCATCTGCGACGAGTTCGGCGTGGCCCACGCGCCGGCCGCGCCGGGCGCCGAGACGGTGAAGGACTGCCTGGACCCGCTCAACGCCTTCCTGCTGCGCGAGCACGCGGCCGGCCGCAACAACGTGCTCATCATCGACGAGGCCCAGAGCCTCGCGCCCGAGGTGCTGGAGCAGCTGCGCCTGCTCACCAACCTGGAGACCAGCGAGCGCAAGCTGCTGCAGATCGTGCTCATCGGCCAGCCCGAACTGCGCGCCATGGTGGCCAGCCCGGAGCTGGAGCAGCTCGCGCAGCGCGTGATCGCGCGCTTCCACCTCGGGCCGCTCACGGCCGGGGAAACCCGGCAGTACGTCGCGCACCGCCTCGCGGTGGCGGGGCTTCAGGGGCCGCTGCCGTTCAATGCGCGCGCGCTGGAGCGCATCCACCAGCGCACCCGGGGCGTGCCGCGGCGCATCAACCTGCTGTGCGACCGCGCGCTGCTCGGGGCTTACGCCGGTGGCGTGCGCGAGGTGGACGAGGCCATCGTGGAGCGCGCGGCGCGCGAGGTCTTCGATGCCGAGGCACCCCGGGCCCCGGCCGCCGGGCGCGCGCCGCGCTGGCCCCGCTGGGCCGTGGCCGGCACCGGCGCGCTGGCCGGGGCGGCGGTGATCGCTGGCGTGGGCTGGGGCCTGGGCTGGGGGCCACGGGCCGGCGGCCAGGGTGGGGAGGGGGGCGCGCAGCCCGCCCGCTCCCGGGCCTCGGAGCCGGGCGCCCTGCGGGCCCCGGCGCAGGCCGCCGCGCCCCTGGCGGCCCCGGCTTCGGCGCCGGCCGCATCGGCGTCCGCACCGGCGGTGAGCCCGCTGCAGGCGTTTCTCGCCACGCTGCCGGCCGGTGAAGACGCCGCCTGGCGTGCGCTGGCCGCCGGCTGGGGCGTGTCGGGCAACCTGGGCGGCGACGTCTGCGAGGCGGTGCAACGCCAGGGCCTGCGCTGCTTCCGCCAACGCCGCGCGGGGTTGGCGCTGGTGCGCCAGCTCGACCGGCCGGGGCTGCTCACGCTCTACACCGCCGCGGGCGATCCCGTGCCGGTGGTGCTGTCGCGACTCGATGCCGGCCGGCAGGTCGCCACCATCGAGGGCGGGGGGCGCCGCCTGGAGGTTTCCGCCGCCGATCTGGCACAGGGCTGGCGCGGGGAGTTCGCCACGCTGTGGCGCGCCCCGCCCGGCATGCCACCCGGCAGCGCCGTGGCCGGCACGGAGGAATCCCTGGCCTGGCTCGACGCGCAACTGGCGCGCTCCACCGGCGTCGCCGATCCCGCGGCGTCCTCCGCATCGTCGCCCGCGGCCGCATCGTCGCCCGCGGCCGCGTCGCTGCGCCGCGCGCGCATCCACCGCTTCCAGATGTCGCAGGGCCTGGCCCCGGACGGGCGCGCCGGCCCGCTCACGCTCATGCTGCTCAACCGCGCCGCCGGCGTGGCCGAACCGCGCCTGCACACCCCCTGACCGGACCGATTCCCTTATGTCCTACATCCTCGATGCCCTGCGGCGCGCCGAATCCGAACGCGGCCGTGGCGCCGTTCCCGGCCTGCACACCCCGGCGCCGCCCGCCGGTGCCTGGTCCCCGGCGCCGCCCGCCGCGCGCCGCCGCGGCGCGGCCATCGCGGCCGCCGCCGTCCTGTTGGCAGGGGGCGCGGCCGCGCTCGCGTGGTGGGCCGCCACCGCGGCCCGCGCGCCGGCGGATGCGCCTGCCGGCCTTTCCGGCGCATCCGGGCCCGCACAGTCCGCCCGGCCCGAGGTCGTCGCGGAGGCGCTGCCCGCATCCGTGCCTGCACCCGCGCCGGTTCTGCGGCCGGCGCCCGCCGCGCCAGCGGCACCAGCACCAGCACCAGCAGCCGCGCCATCGCCAGCGCGCCCCGTGCCGGCCAGCGTCCCCAGGGCGCAGCCGTCCGTGCCCGCGTCCCATGCGCGGGATGGGGGCGCTTCCGCCCGCCCGGCTCCGGCCCCCGCGCCAGCCGCCGCTGCGCAGCCCCCCTCCGAACCGGCGGACCGGCCCGCCATCGTGGCGCTGCGCGACCTGCCCGGCGGGGTGCGCGAGCAGTTCCCCGCGCTGCAGATCAACGGGGTGACCTATTCCTCCAACCCCGCCTACCGGATGGCCATCGTCAACGGGCAGGTGCTGCACGAGGGCGATGCGCCGGCGCAGGGCGTGGTGCTGGACGGCATCGAGCCGGAGCGCACAGTGTGGCGCTTCCGGGGGTATCGCGTCGCCGTGCCCTCGCGCTGAAACATGCACTCTTCCGCCACGGCACGGGCCGCCGCGCAATGGCTTGGTCGCCCCGGGGCATGAGGGCGCGCGGCGGCCCGTTGCCTTCCGCATGATGGGTTTTCTTCTGCTGGCGGCCCTGTCCCTGATCGCTTGCGTGGTCTTTCTGTACCGGAAGACCCGGGATGGCGGGCCGTGGACGGCCGATGACTATGGGGTGGCCTTCGTCCTGCTGGCCGGGCCGGTGCTGGCCTGGTTGCTGGCGGGCTGACCGCGCAGGGCCGGGCGGCCGATGGCGCCGCCGTGCCTCGTGGTTTCCCCCCTGCCGCCCCGCGCGGCCTCTCCCCCATGCTCTGCGCATGTCCGACGACCTGACCCTCCACCAGCGCCGCCGCCGGCCCACGCCGGCCGAGCTGCAGGGCATCCCCTGGCTGCCGGCGCTCACCGCGCCCGAGCGCGAGCGCGCGCTGGACGCGATCCGGGTGGGCGATGCGCAGGTGGGCGATTTCGTCTGCCGGCGGGGCCGACCGGTGACCTACTGGTTCGGCGTGGTCGAGGGGCTGCTCAAGATGAGCACCGACAACGCCCAGGGCCAGACGATGACCTTCGCGGGCGTGCCGCCCGGCGGCTGGTTCGGCGAGGGCACGGCCGTCAAGCGCGAGCCCTACCGCTACGACATCCAGGCGCTGCGCCGCAGCGTGGTGGCGGGCCTGCCCATCGATACCTTCCACTGGCTGCTCGATCACTCGCTGGGCTTCAACCGCTTCGTGATGCACCAGCTCAACGAGCGGCTGGGGCAGTTCATCGCAGCGCGCGAGATCGAGCGCCTGGGCGGCCCGGACCTGCGGGTGGCGCGCGGGCTGGCCGCCCTGTTCAATCCGCTGCTCTACCCCGGCGTGGGCGACGTGCTGCGCATCACGCAGCAGGAGCTGGCCTATCTGGTGGGGCTGTCGCGCCAGCGGGTGAACGAGGCGCTGGCGGCGCTGGAGTCGCAGGGCGCGATCCGCGTGGAATACGGCGGGCTGCGCGTGCTGGACCTGACCGCGCTGCGCGAGAGCGTGTTCGCCGCGCACGGCGAGCCGCAGGCGGACGCGCCGGGCAGGCGCCCCGGGCCGCGCCGCGCGGCGGCCGCGCGCCGCCGCCCGCCGTCCTTCAGCGGGGAAGCGCGGGCGTAGCCACCGGGCCCGGAAGCTCGCCGGGCGTGCGCTGCAGGCGGAAGGCTCCCACCATCTCCGTGAGCCGGCCGGCCTGGTCCTTGAGGCTGCCCGCCGCCGCGCTGCTTTGCTCCACCAGCGCGGCGTTCTGCTGCGTCATGTTCTCGAGCGCGCTCACGGACTGGCTCACCTGCCCGATGCGGTCGCTCTGCTCGTGCGCCGCGGAGGTGATCTCGCCCATGATGGACGAGACCTGCTGCACCGACTGCACCAGCTCGCCGATGGTGGTGCCGGCCTGGCCCACCAGGGTGGTGCCTTCCTGCACCTGTCCGGCGCTGGCGAGGATGAGGCTCTTGATTTCGCGCGCGGCCTCGGCGCTGCGCCCCGCGAGGGCGCGCACCTCGCCGGCCACCACCGCGAAGCCCCGGCCCTGCTCGCCGGCGCGGGCGGCTTCCACGGCGGCGTTCAGCGCCAGGATGTTGGTCTGGAAGGCGATGCCGTCGATCACGCCGATGATGTCCGCGATCTTGCGCGAGCTGGCGCTGATGACGTCCATGGTGCGCACTACCTGCGAGACGACCTCGCCGCTGCGCGCCGCGACCTGGGCGGCCGAGGCCGTCATCTGGTTGGCCTGCTGCGCGGCGTCGGCGCCCTGGTGCACGGTGTGGGTGAGGTTTTCCAGCGCGGAGGCGGCTTCCTGGAGGTTGCCGGAGGTCTGCTCGGTGCGGTGGCTCAGGTCGAGGTTGCCGGAGGCCACCTCGGAGCTGGCGAGCAGGATGGAATCCGCCGTGGTGCTGATGTGGCCCACCAGGTCGCGCAGCTGCTCCTGCATGGCGGCGATGGCTTCCAGCAGGCGGCCTGTTTCGTCATGGATGCGCACTTCCACGCGCGAGGTGAGGTCGCCGCGCGCGATGCGCTCGGCCACCACCACGGCGCGGCCGATGGGCTGGGTGATACTGGCGGTGGTGCGCCACGCGATGAGCAGGCCCAGCCCGATGGCCAGGGCCACGAGCGCGCCGCCCGTGATCCGCGAGCGGTCCTGGGTTTGCTGGGCGGTGGCGGCGGCCTCGTTGCTGAGGGTGTTCTGCAGCTCCACGAGCTGGGCGAGCTTCTCGCGCCAGACGGCCTCGGGCGGCGCGACGCGGGTCATGAGGCCGAGCGTGGCGCTCACCGTGTCGCCGTCCGTGACCAGCTTGAGCGCGCTTTCCAGCTCCGGAAGGGTCTTGCGGGCCTGCGACTGCACGTCGGCCAGCAACTGGCGCTCGGCGGGGGTGGCGCCGCTGGATTCCAGCAGCGCGGCCAGCTCGGCATCCTGCTTGGCATAGCGCTTCAGAATGTCGCTGGCCTTGCGGGCTTGGTCTTCGGCGTTCTTGGGGTCGATGTCGCCGAGCATCGCGGCCGAGCGGGCATGGATGCCGGTGGCGCTCACGGTCTGCAGCATGTCGTTGGCGAGGCGGGCCTTGGCCGCGCCCACGCCGGTGATCTGCTGCATCTGCTGGTTCATGCCCGAGACCGATACGTGGCCCAGGGCCGCCACGGCGATCACGAGGATCAGCATGCATCCGAAGCCGAGGAACAGGCGGCGCGAGATGGAGAGGGATTTGAGGAATGAAACGGCCTGCATGGTGTTTTCCCGGGTCTGCGGACCCATCGGTGGTGAGTTCACTGCAAGATGAATGCCAGTGTCTGGACAGGCGGTGTTACAAATGAATGGCGCACGCCGCGCTTTTCACTGGCATGCTGGAAAGGGATGGAGGCAATGCCGGGAATTCATTGGAGCACTCCATGTATACGTTCCATCATGACTTTATGCTATGGATTTAATAGCTTTTTTGTGTGGTGCGCTTATCCTGCCAGACTCCGGACCTGCTTCGCAGGGTGTCGGCGCATTTGTTACATGTCTGCGGTGGAGGTGACGCGATGAAAACGTGTGTGACACGGGTCGCGGGGATGGCCATGGTGGCGTTGCTGGGGCTGGCGGGCGCCGGCGCATGGGCAGCTCTGGTGCAGGTGGATGTCCAGGACGGTGCCGGCAAGCCGCTGGCGGGCGCGGTGGCGTTCCTCGATTCGGCACAGGCCCGCCGGCAGGCGCGGCCGCTGCCGTCGGCCGAAGTGGCGCAGGACAAGCGGCGCTTCGTGCCCGACGTGCTGGCGATCACAGTGGGCACCTCGGTGCAGTTCCCCAACCGGGACACGGTGCGGCATCACGTGTATTCGTTCTCGCCGGCCAAGAAGTTCGAGCTCAAGCTGTACGCGGGCACGCCGGCCAATCCCGTGGTGTTCGACCAGCCCGGTGTGGTCGTGCTGGGCTGCAACATCCACGACCAGATGGTGGGCTGGGTGCTGGTGCTGGAGACCCCGTACTTCGCGCAGTCGGGCGCGAACGGAAGCGCGCGCATCGACAAGGTGCCCGCAGGCGAGTACACGCTGCGCGTCTGGCACGCGGGCCTGCCGATGGGGGCGCCCGCGCACGCTCAGCCGATCGTGGTCGCCGAGACGGCCGGCGCGCCGGTCGCCGTGCGGCTGGCGGGGGTGGCGCCGTGACGCTGCGTTGGTTCGGGCGCAGCCTGATCTTCCGGCTGGCCGGGGTGTCGCTGCTGTTGCTGTTCATCGTGCAGGCGGCGGGTTTCGCCGTGGTCCGCTTTTCCATCGACCGGAATGCGCGCGCGCAGATCGCCGAGCGCCTCGATGGGGACGAGCGGGTGTGGCGCCGCCTCCTGGAGCAGAACGCCGAGCGCCTGCAGCAGGCCTCGGCGCTGCTGGCGGCCGACTACGGTTTCCGCTCGGCCGTGAACTCCGGCGAGGCCGAGACCATCCAGTCGGTGCTGGAGAACCACGGCGGGCGCATCGGCGCGTCGGTCACCGCGCTGCTGGACACGCAGATGCAACTGCGGGCCGCCAGCCTGGCGCAGTCCACCGCCGGCTACCAGTCGGCCGTGCTGGGCCTGGTGCCGGCGCTGGCGGCCCGCCCGCAGGGCAGCCAGATCGCGGTGGTGGGGGGCATGCCCTACCAGTTCGTCATGGTGCCGATGCGCGCGCCCCTGCTGATCGGCTGGGTGCTGATGGGGTTCCCGATCGACCAGGCGCTGGCCTCCCAGATGCGGGAGCTGCAGGCGGTGGAGGTCGCCATCGTCGTGCCGGGCACGGATGGCGCGCTGACGGTGCCGGTGAGCACGCTGCCGCCCGAGGCGGCGGCCACGCTGCGGGAGGGGCTCGGCCGGCCGGAGGTCCTGCTGGAGGGCGGCACCATGCTCGTGCGCAGCGTGACGCTGGATACCTCCGGCAACGGCAGCCAGGCGCTGCTGCTGCGCTCGCTGGACGAGGTGCTCGCTCCGTACCGCCGGCTGCAGGTGCTGCTGGGCGCCATCGCGCTGGCGGGCGTGGTGCTGTTCGCCATCGGCGGCGCCATCATGGCGCTGCGCGTGACCACGCCGCTGCGCTCGGTGGTGCTGGCCACGCAGCGCATCTCGCGCGGCGACTACGACGTGCCCATCGAGCACACCCGCCGCACCGACGAGATCGGCAACCTCGCGCGCTCCTTCGACCGCATGCGCCTCGACATCGCGGCCCAGCAATCGGAGATCCGCCGCCTCGCCGACACCGACCGGCTCACCGGCGTGCCCAATCGGGAGCGCTTCCGCCGCACGCTGATGGAGGCCATGGGCCATGGCGCGCTCACGGGCGAGCCCCTGGCGGTGATCGCGCTCGATCTCGACCGTTTCAAGCACGTGAACGGCGTGCTGGGCTATGCGCTGGGCGACCGGCTGCTGCAGGCGGTGGTGGAGCGCATCGGCGCGCAGCGCCGCTCGCAGCACGATCTCGTGGCGCGCCTCGGGGGCAACGAATTCGCGCTGCTCCTGCCTGGCGCCGACGTGGCGGCCGCGCGCGAGATGGCGCAGCGCATCACGCGCGCGTTCGAGTCGCCCCTGGCGTTCGACGACCAGACCGTGGACCTGAGCGCGGGCATCGGCATTGCCTGCGCGCCCGGCCCGGCGCAGGATGCCGACACCCTGCTCAGCCACGCGGAGATCGCCATGTACGCGGCCAAGCGGCGCCTGAACGGCGCGCAGCTCTACGACCCGTCGATGGACTCCTCCAGCGCGGAGGCCCTGTCGCTGCTCTCCGAGCTGCGCCGCGCGGTCGAGCAGGGGGAGCTGCGGCTCTTCCTGCAGCCCAAGCTGGCCCTCAACGGCCAGTCCGGCTGCGGCGCCGAGGCGCTGGTGCGCTGGCAGCACCCCGAGCGCGGGCTGGTGCCGCCCATGCAGTTCATCCCCTTTGCCGAGCAGACCGGCTTCGTGCGCCAGCTCACGCTCTGGGTGTTCGAGCAGGCCGCCGCCTTCCTGCAGCGCGAGGACGTGCGCCCGCTGGGCCTGCGCATCTCGGTGAACCTCTCCACCCGCGACCTGATGGACCCCGATCTCAGCGCGCGGCTCGATGGGATCATGGCCCGCCACGGCGTGACCGCCGCCTCGTTCTGCCTGGAGATCACCGAGAGCGCCATCATGGACGACCCCGAGCGCGCCGAGGCCATGCTGAACCGCCTCTCCGCGCAGGGCTTCAAGCTCTCCATCGACGACTTCGGCACCGGCTATTCCTCGCTGGCCTACCTCAAGCGCCTGCCGGTGGACGAGCTGAAGATCGACAAGTCCTTCGTCATGGGCATGGTGGTGGACCACGGCGACGAGCAGATCGTGCGCTCCACCATCGATCTGGCGCACAACCTGGGCCTCTCGGTGGTGGCCGAGGGCGTGGAGTCCGCCGTCATCCTGGAGCGCCTGCAGGCCCTCTACTGCGACGAGGCCCAGGGCTACCACATCGGCCGTCCCATGCCCTCGGACGGCTTCCCGCAATGGCAGGCCGGGGCCGCCGCGCGAAAATAGGGCCATGTCCGATCCGTCTCCCCGCTCCCGCCTGTCGCTGCCCGCCGCCGGCGCCCGCACCTCCCGGCCTGCCCGCGCCGCGGCGCCCGCCGCCCCCTCGCCCTCCAGGGCCGGTGGCGAGCGGCCGCCCGGCCGCTTCACCCTGCGCACGCCCGCCCCTGCCTCCCCGGTTGCTCCCGAGGCGGCGCTCCCCCGGGGCCAGGCGCCCGCCGCGCCGCGCCGCGCCCCGGCGGCAGCGCCCCGGCCCGAGGGCGTGCCCGGCACCGCGCGCCTGAACAAGCGCATGGCCGAGCTGGGCCTGTGCTCGCGCCGCGAGGCGGACGACTGGATCGCGCAGGGCTGGGTGCGGGTGAACGGCGAGGTCGCCCCCATGGGCCTGCAGGTCGCCCCCACGGACCGCATCGAGGTGGACCGCGCCGCCCAGGGCCAGCAGGAGCGGCAGGTGACCATCCTGCTGAACAAGCCCATGGGCTACGTGAGCGGGCAGGCCGAGGACGGCCACACGCCCGCCGTGGCGCTCATCAACCCGCGCACCCACTGGCGCGAGGACCCGAGCCGCCAGCGCTTCTCGCCGCCCCAACTGCGCGGGATCGCGCCCTGCGGGCGGCTGGACATCGACTCCGTCGGCCTGCTCGTGCTCACGCAGGACGGGCGCGTGGCGCGCCAGCTCATCGGCGAGGACTCCGAGGTGGACAAGGAATACCTCGTGCGCGTGCACTACGGCGACGTCGCCACCGACGTGCAGGCGGTGTTCCCGCGCGAGCAGCTCGCGCGGCTGTGCCATGGCCTCGCGCTCGACGGCCAGCCGCTCAAGCCCGCGAAGGTGGATTGGCAGAACCCCGAGCAACTGCGCTTCGTGCTCACCGAGGGCAAGAAGCGCCAGATCCGCCGCATGTGCGAACTGGTCGGCCTGAAGGTGGTGGGCCTGAAGCGCATCCGCATCGGCCGCGTGGTGCTGGGCAACCTGCCCGTGGGCCAGTGGCGCTATCTGGGCCCGAACGAGAAGTTCTGATTCCCCCCGCGTTGGCGGGGCGCTTGGCAGGTTTCAGGGGGGCCGTCTGCCCGTGTGGTGGATCGTGGCTCACGACCCGCTCTCACCCCACGAGCCGGTTCCGCAGGCCCGGGGTGGGTGCGTCAGCGCTGCACGGGTGCCGGGGCACTATGGGCGGGGCCGATCACGCCAACGCCGGCTCCCTGGCGCACCGATTGGGCGGTCTCGGCGGCGGATTGAGGGCTCACCAGCCATTCGCGCCGAGCACTGAAGGCGGTGATCGCCGGTTCGTCCAATGGTGGGTTGGCGGTGCCGCTGGCGGTCTTGTCGTTGGACACGCAGTCCCGCCCGATGGATTGCTGGCACAGGTCATTGCGTGGATCGATCTGCCCGGCGAACGGGGAGAACGCATAGCCGGGACCCGGCGGGTTGGGATACCGGTAGATGGGCAATGTCACATGGTCGAAGTAATTGCCCTCCATCAGGAGATTGGCCGTGGCCGTCAGGGGCATGGCCGCGCCTTCCCGGCTGATATTCTCGAAATAATTGTTGACGAGGTGCGCGGTGACGGTGGAGTTTCTCAGCCCCCCAGCGTGCGGTCCGCGGCCCGATGTATGGTGGATGTAGTTGCGGGCCAGGGTAATCGTGTCCTGCGCACCCAGGAATAACCACAGCCAATAATGGCGGCCATCGCAGGTGGCCGAATAATCGGTCCGCCCATCAAACTCATTGTTGGAAAAGGTGATGTGCCTGGCACTGCCGAAGCCCGTGACCAGCATTTGGCGGCCGATCCTTGCGAACAGGTTGTGGTCCACCCAGACTCCATCGGCATCGTCGATGGTCAGTGCATCGCCGCCCCATATGACGCTCGGATTGATGTCGGTAATACGGATGTTCTGAATGATGACGTTGCCGTTGCCATCGCCGATGCGCAGGCCTCTTCCTTTGATGCCCGCGTCGTGGCCCAGGCCGACGAGCGTCTTGTTGGAGCCGATTTGCAGCGGGGCACGCCCTGCGTTGTCGAAGGTGACCTGGGTGGCCGGGCGGCCATCGCAAAAGTTGGCGACATTCAACCCCCACTGGCCTTGGCTCGGCTGATTCGCTTTGCAGGCAAAGGCAATGCATCCTGTCGCAGTGGTGGTTGGCGTGCCATTGATCAGCAGCGAACCCGTGAAGTCAAACGTCCGGTCCAGCACGATGACGCGTGCTTCTGCATCGGTGCACTTGCCGTCCTGGACGCTGCTGCACAACGCATTTTCAAGCTCCACCAGAGAGGTGGGTTGGACCATGGGGGCATTATTGCCACCGCCCGTGACTCCGGAGGCTAAGCCATCGGGGGTGCCGATCGCTTGCGCCCAAAGCGGGCCGGAGATTGAAAATAATAATCCCATGAAAATATTCAGCATGGGCCGGTGAATATTCTTCTCGAAATTGCGCATCGATGGATTCTCTTTCTGGATCGGTTCAGGTGGGTGCCCGGTGCACAGGGGGTCGGCTTTGTTGCACAAATCACCCCGGCCACACCGGTAGACTGAAGGCGTGACGGAAGCAAAGAGCGAGAGGCGGACCAAGTACCGCACGACGAACT
>NZ_QLTA01000082.1 GCF_003269065.1 Paracidovorax anthurii | reverse complement strand
GCCCCGCCGCGCTGGCTGCGTCCCTCTTCCCACGCGCAGCGTGAGAGAAGGGGGAAGCCGCGAAGCGGCTCAGGGGGTTGTCGTCTCATTTCAGGACAGCCGCGTCACGCCGGGCAGCTCGCAGGCGTACACGGCGTTGCGCAGCGCGGCGATGGCCTCGTAGCGCGTGAAGCTGCGGCGCCACGCCAGCACCACGCGGCGCATCGGCGGCGGGCTGCCGTCGGGCTCCTCGATGGGCAGGTAGCGGATGTGGGTGTCGTCGCTCTTGCGGCGCTTGGAGCCCGTGTGCAGCGCGTCGCGCGGCACCGACAGGCGCGGCACCAGGGTCACGCCCATGCCGGCCGAGACCATGTGCTTGATGGTCTCCAGCGACGAGCCTTCGAAGGTGCGGCGGATGCCCTCGGCGTTGCTCGCGTAGCGCGCGAACTCGGGGCACACCTCCAGCACATGGTCGCGGAAGCAGTGGCCCGCGCCCAGCAGCAGCATGGTCTCGCTCTTGAGCTCGCCCGCGGAGATGCTTTTGCGCTGCGCGAGGGGGTGCGATGCCGGCACGGCGGCCATGAAGGGCTCGTCATAGAGCGGCGCCATCGCCAGGCCCGTGTCGGGGAACGGCTCGGCCATGATCGCGCAATCGATTTCGCCGGTGCGCAGCATCTCCAGCAGCTTGACGGTGAAGTTCTCCTGCAGCATGAGCGGCATCTGCGGCGTGCGCGCGATGGCGTGGCGCACCAGCTCGGGCAGCAGGTAGGGGCCGATGGTGTAGATCACGCCCAGCGTGAGCGCGCCGGCCAGCGGGTCCTTGCCGCGCTTGGCGATCTCCTTGATGGCCGCGGCCTGCTCCAGCACGCTCTGCGCCTGGCGCACGATCTCGTCGCCCAGCGGCGTGACCGAGACCTCGCCCGCGCTGCGCTCGAAGAGCTTGACCTCCAGCTCGTCCTCGAGCTTCTTGATGGCCACCGACAGCGTGGGCTGCGAGACGTAACAGGCGTCCGCCGCGCGGCCGAAGTGCTTTTCCCGGGCGACGGCGACGATGTACTTGAGTTCTGTGAGGGTCATTGTCTGAAGGGCGGCAGTGCGGGAAAGTGCGATTGTGCGACGGTGCAGGGCGGCATGGGACAAGATTCCGCATGCGGCCGCAGGGCCGTCAAGTCTGCCACGGATGCCGTCCCGTTACGTTCCTGGATGGATCACGGGCAAACGCTCCCGCTCATGCCTTCAGGTAATCCGACTTGCCGCCGAGCCAGCGGCCCACGTGGCGCCGGGCCAGTTCCGGATGGCCGTCGAGCATGCGCGGCGCGGTTTCGCGCGCCCATTCGAGCAGCAGCGTGTCGGTGGCGAGATCGGCGAAGCGCAGCATGGGCGCGCCGGACTGGCGCGCGCCCAGGAATTCGCCCGGGCCGCGGATCTCCAGGTCGCGCCGCGCGATCTCGAAGCCGTCGTTGGTCTCGGCCATGGCCTTGAGCCGGTCGCGCGCGGTCTCGCCCAGCCGCCCGCTGTCGCCCGTGGAGTAGAGCAGCACGCAGGCCGAGGCCGCGGCGCCGCGCCCCACGCGCCCGCGCAACTGGTGCAGCTGCGAGAGGCCGAAGCGCTCGGCGTGCTCGATCACCATCAGCGACGCGTTGGGCACGTCCACCCCCACCTCGATCACCGTGGTGGAGACGAGCACGCCCATGGTCCCTTCCGTGAAGAGCGCCATCACGGCCTTCTTCTCGGCCGGCGCCATGCGCGAGTGCAGCAGCCCCACCGCCACGCCGGGCAGGGCCTCGCTCAGCTCCACGTGCGTGGCCGTGGCGTTGGAGAGGTCCAGCGCCTCGCTCTCCTCGATGAGCGGGCACACCCAGTACACCTGCCGGCCGGCGGCCACCTGCGCGCCGATGCGCTCGATGACCTCGTCCTTGCGGCTGTCGGCGATGAGCTTGGTGACGATGGGCGTGCGGCCCGGGGGCAGCTCGTCGATGGTGGAGACGTCCAGGTCGGCGTAGTAGCTCATGGCCAGCGTGCGCGGGATGGGCGTGGCGCTCATCATCAGCAGGTGCGGCTCCATGCCCTGGTGCTCCAGCTTCTTGCGCAGCGCCAGCCGCTGGGCCACGCCGAAGCGGTGCTGCTCGTCGATCACGGCCAGCGCGAGCTTCTGGAAGCGCACCTGGTCCTGGATGACGGCATGCGTGCCCACCACCAGGGCGGCCTCGCCGCTTTCGATGAGCGCCAGCATGGCGGCGCGCTCCTTTTTCTTCTGCCCGCCCGCCAGCCAGGCCACGCGCCGGCCGCTGGCGGCCAGCAGCGGCTCCAGCCAGCCGATGAGCTTGCGGAAGTGCTGCTCGGCCAGAATCTCGGTGGGCGCCATCAGCGCGCACTGCCAGCCCGCGTCCATGCAGAGGGTGGCCGAGAGCGCAGCCACCACGGTCTTGCCCGAGCCCACGTCGCCCTGCAGCAGCCGGTGCATGGGCACGGGGCGGGCCAGGTCGGCGGCGATCTCGGCGCACACGCGCCGCTGCGCGGCCGTGAGGCCGAAGGGCAGCGCCGCCAGCAGCTGCTCGTGCAGCGCGAGGCCGCCGGCCGGCGGCGCGCCCGGCCGCAGCACGGGCGCGCGCAGGCGGTCGCGCTCGCGCTTGGATTCCAGCTGCGAGAGCTGCTGGGCCAGCAGCTCCTCGGCCTTGAGCCGCTGCCAGGCCGGGTGGCTGTGGTCCTCCAATGTGGCCAGGGCCACATCGGGCGTGGGGTGGTGCAGGAAGGCGAGCGCCTCGCGCAGCGTCCACCAGGCGGCGCCGCCGGCGAACCGGGCCAGGGGCGGCGCCAGGTCGGCCGGAACGGTCTCGGAGAGGTCCACCCGCTGCAGCGCGCCCACCACGGCGCGGCGCAGGTAGGGCTGGGGCAAGCCGGCCGTGGTCGGGTAGACCGGCGTGAGCGCGGCGGGCAGCTCGCCGCCCGCCACCCGGAACGCCGGGTGCAGCATCTGCCGGCCCCAGAAGCCGCCCTTGACCTCGCCCCGGATGCGCAGCCGCGCGCCCACGGCCAGCGTCTTCTGGTGCGAGGGGTAGAAGCTGAAGAAGCGCAGCTCGCAGGTGCCCGTGCCGTCGTCCACCGTCGCCACCAGCTGGCGGCGCGGGCGCAGCTGCACCTCGCAGGCGGTCACGGTGGCCTCGATCTGGGCGGTCTCGCCGTCGCGCACGTTGCGCAGCGGGGTGATGCGCGTCTCGTCCTCGTAGCGCAGCGGCAGATGCAGGGCCAGGTCGATGTCGCGCGCGAGCCCCATCTTCTGGAGGGCTTTCTGGGCGGGGCTGGGCGCGGCGGGCATGGGACGGCGGGAGCGGAAATCGGCGGGATCGGGGCCAGGGAGAGCGTGCGGGCCTTCGGAAAGTGGCGGATTCATGCCACCCCGGGGCACCCGACCCGCTCCCTTTCGGGCGCGCGAGAGGCTAACATGGCCGCAGCACACCGGCTGACTCACCCGATCTCCGCCCCCTTGTTCCCATGCTCAAGCGAATCAGCGTCCAGCACCTCACCCTGGGCATGTACCTGCACCAGTTCTGCGGCTCGTGGATGGACCACCCTTTCTGGCGCACGGGCTTCGTGCTGCAGGACGCCGCCGACCTCGCCCGGATCCACGGCACCGCCATCCAGGAAGTCTGGATCGACGTCTCCAAGGGCCGCGACGTGGCCGCCGGCGTGGCCACCGTCACGCCCGAGCAGGCCGAGGCCCGGCGCGAGACCGATTTCCAGAACCTGCAGGAGCTGCCCGAGCTGAAGGTCGCCCCGCCGCCGCCCGCCCCCCGCGCGCCCGCCCGGCCGGCGCCGCCCCGGGGCACGGCGCCGACCCGCATGGACGAGGAGCTGGCGCACGCGGCGGCGCTCACCAACCATGCGCGCCAGACGATGACCTCGATGTTCACCGAGGCGCGCATGGGCCGGGTGGTCGATTCCACCGAGGCACGCAGCCTGGTGGAGGAGATCTCCGACTCCGTCACGCGCAATCCGTCCGCGCTCATCAGCCTCGCGCGCCTGAAGTCCGCCGACGACTACACCTACATGCACTCGGTGGCCGTGTGCGCCCTCATGGTGGCCCTGGGCCGCCAGATCGGGCTGGAGGGCGAGCGCCTGCGCACGGCCGGCATGGCCGGGCTGATGCACGACATCGGCAAGGCGCGCGTGCCGCTGTCGGTGCTCAACAAGCCCGGCAAGCTCACCGACGAGGAGTTCGACGTGATCCGCGGCCACTCCGAGCACGGCCACCGCATGCTGCTGGCCTGCGGCGGCGTGGACGAGGAAGTGCTCGACGCCTGCCTGCACCACCACGAGAAGATGGACGGCACGGGCTATCCGCACAAGCTCCAGGGCGACGGCATCGGCCTGATCGCGCGCATGACCGCCATCTGCGACGTGTACGACGCCATCACCTCCGACCGCCCCTACAAGCGCGGCTGGGACCCGGCCGAGTCGCTGCGCCGCATGGCCGAATGGACCCACGGGCACTTCGACGCCCGGCTCTTCCAGGCCTTCGTCAAGAGCATCGGCATCTACCCCGTGGGCTCGCTGGTACGACTCGCCTCGGGGCGCATCGGCGTGGTGATGGAGCAGTCCGCCTCGCTGGTGTCGCCGCGCGTGAAGGTGTTCTTCTCCACCAAGGCCGACCTGCGCATCCCGCCCGAGGTGGTGGACCTCTCGCAGCCCGGCAGCGGCGACAAGATCGTCGCCCGCGAAGACCCCGACAAGTGGCGCTTCCCGGACCTGGTGGAGCTGTGGGCGAAGCCGGGAGACGCCGGCCGATGAGCGCCGCCGCGCGGCGGGCCGGCCGCCGTGCGCACCTATGCGATGGTCGAGCGCTCGCGCCACCTCGACTTCGACATCCGCGACCAGAGCGGCCGCGCGCCGCTCACGCAGCCGCACAAGCACGAGTATTTCCAGATCCAGGCCAACCTCGCGGGCGCCACCCAGCACCACGTGGGCGGCACGGTGCGGCCCTTCACGCCCGGCACGCTGAGCTTCGTGCTGCCGCACCGCATGCACCTCGTGCCGCACCCACCGGGCACGCGGTGGCTGGTGGTCAACTTCAGCCAGCGCTTCCTCTGGCCGGCCCTGCAGGTGGACCCGCTCGACCTGGAGGACGTGCCCCTGGCGATGGCCCCCGAACTCGCGCCCTTCCAGTTCCAGGAGCACCTGGATTTCACCTTCGACGGCGGCGACTGGCAGGCCGTGCTGGACGTGCTGGCCATGCTCCAGCACGAGAACACCGCCCGGCGCCTGGCCTCGCTCGCCCGCATCCGCGGCGGCCTGCTCGACATCCTGGCGCGCACCTGCCAGCGCTGGGAGGGCGAGCTGCGCGCCCTCGCCGCCCACCAGGCCCAGCGCGGCAGCCGGCGCGCGGCCCTGGCCCGGGTGCTGCGCTACCTGCGTGACGAACTCGCGGGCGAGCCCACGCTCGCGAGCGCGGCCGAGGCCGCCTGCCTCTCGCCCAACTACCTCGCCCACCTGATCAAGAAGGAAACGGGCCGCACCTTCACCGAACTGCTCACCGAGCGTCGCCTCGCGCTCGCGCAGGAGCTGCTGCTCGCCACCGCCGAGCGCATCAGCGAGATCGCGCGGCGCTGCGGCTTCGCGGACGAGGCCTACTTCGCCCGGCGCTTCCGGCAGTGG
Organism: Paracidovorax anthurii; assembly: GCF_003269065.1. Classification (GTDB taxonomy): domain Bacteria; phylum Pseudomonadota; class Gammaproteobacteria; order Burkholderiales; family Burkholderiaceae_C; genus Paracidovorax; species Paracidovorax anthurii. Next base: position 6,359 of record NZ_QLTA01000082.1, on the reverse strand, counting down.
CACGGCCAGAGCCCTCGCGACTGGCGCACGCAGCGGCTGCGCGAGCTGCAGGGGCCCGGCGGTGGTCCGGCCGCCGGACCGGCCCCGCGCGATCGCGTCCAAGTCTTGCGCTGAATCGTCCGCATGCGGTGGCGCGGCCGCTCCTAGAGTGGCAGGCACCGGCCCGCCAGAGGCCGCACCGCCAACGCCCCAGGAGACATTCCATGCAACGCAGAGACATCCTCATGAACACCACCGCCACCCTCGGCGGCGCCCTGGCCGCCGGCTGCGCCAGCGTCGCCGCCACGCCCGCCGCCCCCTCGCCCTTCACCCTCGCCGTGCCCGCCGTGCCCATCGCGGGCGGCGCAGAGGTCTTTCCCGTGCACCGCATCTACTGCATCGGCCGCAACTACGCGGCCCACGCGCGCGAGATGGGCTCGGACCCCACGCGCGAGCCGCCCTTCTTCTTCCAGAAGCCCAGCGACGCCATCCAGTTCGTGCCGCCGGGGCAAACCGTGGACCACCCCTACCCCGCCCTCACGCGCAACTACCACTACGAGGTGGAACTGGTCGCCGCCCTGCACAGCGGCGGGCGCAACATCCCCGTGGCGCAGGCCCTGCAGCACGTCTTCGGCTACGCCGTGGGCCTGGACATGACGCGCCGCGACCTGCAGAGCGACATGAAGGACCAGAAGAAGCCCTGGGAGATCGGCAAGAGCTTCGACCTCTCCGCCCCCATCGGCCCCATCCACCGCGCCGCGCAGACGGGCCACTTCCCCCGCGGCGCCATCACCCTCTCGGTGAACGGCACCGTGAAGCAGCAGGCCGACCTCGACCAGATGATCTGGAGCGTGGCCGAGCAGATCGCCAAGCTCTCCGAAGCCTTCGAGCTGAAGGCCGGCGACCTCATCTACAGCGGCACGCCCGAGAACGTGGGGGCGGTGGTGAGGGGCGACGTGATGGTGGCGCACGTGGACGGGCTGCCGGATCTGGCGCTGAAGGTGGTGTGATCCGGGCGCGCAGGCCGCGGCGTGCCGCTCCCGGCCTGCATGGCCGCCTGCGCGCTGGCGGGCGTTGCTCGGCGCCCCGTTGATCCGCTGCCTAACGCCTGGCGGCCGGCAAGGAAGGTCCCGTGGGAAAATCGCCGGCTTCGCATCCCGCACTTCCACTTCCGCCCTCCTTGGAACGGGCCCGTCCGGCCCTCAAGCCCCTGCATGTCCGCCAGCCAGCCCCCCCGCGCCTTCACCCTCAGCGACTTCGACTTCTCGCTGCCCCCCGAACTCATCGCCCAGCACCCCGCGCCCGAGCGCAGCGCCTCGCGCCTGCTCGACGGCCGCGCCGAGGCGCCCGTGGACCGCATCTTCCGCGAGCTGCCCGGGCTGCTGCAGCCAGGCGATCTGCTGGTGTTCAACGACACGCGCGTGGTCAAGGCGCGCGTGTTCGGCGAGAAGGAGAGCGGCGGCAAGGTCGAGCTGCTGATCGAGCGGGTGCTGGTGGGCGGCTCCGGCAACGAGGTCGTGGCCCACATGAAGGTGAGCAAGAAGCCCGCCGTGGGCGCCACGCTCCAGATGGCCGGCGGGCCGGCGCGCGGCGGCTTCGGAGCCACGCTGCTGGGCCGCTGGCCCGATGAAGACGGCCCGCTGTTCCGCTTCGCGCTATCCAGCCCCGACGGCGCGGCCCCCCACGCGCTCATGGAGCGCCACGGCCACATGCCGCTGCCGCCCTACATCGAGCGCCACCAGGACGGCGGCGACGACCCCGACGCGGCCGAGGATGCCGAGCGCTACCAGACCGTGTTCGCGCGCGCGCCCGGCGCCGTGGCGGCGCCCACGGCGGCGCTGCATTTCGACGATGCGGTGCTCGCGGCGCTGGCCGAGCGCGGCGTGGAGCGCGCCAGCGTCACCCTGCACGTGGGCGCGGGCACCTTCCAGCCGGTGAAGACCGAGAGCCTGGCCGAGCACCGCATGCACAGCGAGTGGTACGAGGTGCCGCTCGCCACGCTGGCGGCGCTGGAACGCTGCCGCCAGCGCGGCGGCCGCGTGGTGGCCGTGGGCACGACCACGGTGCGCACGCTCGAATCCTGGGCGCGCAGCGGCCAGGCCACGGGCGACACCGACATCTTCATCACGCCGGGCTTCGCCTTCCAGGTGGTGGACCTGCTGGTCACCAACTTCCACCTGCCCAAGAGCACGCTGATGATGCTCATCAGCGCCTTCGCGGGCTACGAACACGCGATGGCGCTCTACCGCCACGCGATCGCGCAGCACTACCGCTTCTTCAGCTACGGCGACGCGATGCTGCTCGCGCGCCGCTGACGCACGGCAATGGCACCCGGGCCCGCCCACTCCACAGCCGCCGCCTCCCGCCGCGCGGACCTGCGCCGCGCGCTCGGCGGCATCGCGCTCACGGTGGCCGCCTGCGCGTGCTTCGCGGTGCTGGACGCCACCAGCAAGCACGTGGCGCTGGCGGGCATGCCGATCGTGATGGCGCTGTGGCTGCGCTACGTGTTCCAGGCCGTGCTCACCACGGCCTACGTGCTGCACCGCGAGGGCCTCGGCGCGCTGCGCACCACGCAGCCGCGCTTCCAGGCGCTGCGCGCCGTGCTGTTCGCGGCCACGAGCTTCTTCGGCTACCAGAGCCTGCGCTTCATGCCGCTGGCGGAGTTCACCGCCATCGTCGCGACCACGCCGCTGTGCGTGACGCTGGTGGCGGCGTTCTGGCTGCGCCAGCGCGTGAGCCCCGCGCGCTGGGTGCTGGTGGCGGTGGGCCTGGCCGGGGCGGTGCTCATCGTCCGACCGGGCGGCGCAGTCTTCACCTGGGCGCTGCTGCTGCCCTTGGCGATGCTGGCCTGCGGCACGGGCTACCAGGTGATCAGCAGCACGATGGCCGGGCGCGAGAGCCCGGCCACCACGCAGCTCTACACCGGCTGGCTCGCCACCGCGCTGGTGTCGCTGGCCCTGCCCTTCGCGTGGGAGGCCGTGCCCGATCCGTGGCTTTGGGCCGGCACCTTCGTGATGGGCCTGGCCAGCGCGCTCGGGCACCTGATGCTGCTCAACGCCTACGCGCGCACCACGCCGCCCACGATCGCGCCCTTCCTCTACAGCCAGATCGCTTTCGCGATGCTGGCGGGCTGGTGGGTGTACGGCCACGTGCCCGACGGGCCGTCGCTGCTCGGCATGGCCGCCATTGCCGCGAGCGGCGCGGCGGGCGCCTGGCTCACGGTGCGCGAGGCGCGGTGACACGGAGGCTGAAGCGTTTCAGCCTCCATGTCGCCGTATTCATTGCGTTTTATGCTACACATTTAATAGCAATCCACCGAGCGGCGGATCAGTAGGCAACGGCGTGGCCATCCTTGCGCGGGTCGGAGCCCGCCGCGTAGGCGCCGTCCTCCAGCCGCAGCACCAGTTGCGCGCCGCCGAAGGCAAAGACGCCGTCGCCCTCCTCCACAGCCACCGCGTGGCCGCGCTCGCGCAGCGCCTGGACCACGGCCGGGTCGAACGCCGGCTCCACGGCCACGCCGCGCCCGCCCGTCACGCGCCAGCGCGGCGCGTCGGCGGCGGCCTGCGGGTTCTGGCCGTAGCGCAGCACGCGCAGGGCCATCTGCACGTGGCCCTGCGACTGCATGGGGCCGCCCATGACGCCGAAGGCCATGCGCGGCGCGCCGTCGGCATCGGTGGCGAAGGCCGGGATGATGGTGTGCGAGGGGCGCTTGCGCGGCCCCACCTCGTTCGCGTGGCCGGGCTCGGTGGTGAAGCAGTGGCCCCGGTTCTGCAGGCTGATGCCCGTGCCGGGCACCACCACGCCGGAGCCGAAGCCCATGTAGTTGGACTGGATGAACGAGACCATCATGCCGCTCTCGTCGGCCGCCGCGAGGTACACGGTGCCGCCCGGGCGCGGCGTGCCGTGGCCGGGGTCGCCCGCGCGGGCCGGGTCGATGAGCGCGGCGCGCTCGCGCAGGTAGGCGTCCGAGAGCAGGTCGCGCGGCGCCACGCGCATGGCGTCGGCATCGGCGTTGTGCCGGTACAGGTCGGCCAGCGCGAGCTTCATGGCCTCGATGCTGGCGTGCACCGTGTCCACGTGGTCCACGGGCCGCGCGCCGATGCCGTGCGCATCGAGCATGCCCAGCGCCATCAGGGCCGCGATGCCCTGGCCGTTGGGCGGGATCTCGTGGATCACCGCGTCGCCGAAGCGCCGGCTCACCGTGCCCACCCAGTCGGCCTGGTGCGCGGCGAGGTCGTCCTCGGTCATCGCGCCGCCGTGCTCGCGCGCGTGCGCGGCGATCTGGCGCGCGAGATCGCCGCGGTAGAAGGCCTCGCCATCGGTGGCGGCGATGCGCTCCAGGGTGCGGGCATGCGCCTCGCTGCGAAAGACCTCGCCCGCGTGCGGCGCACGGCCGCCGGGCAGGAAGCACTCGGCGAAACCCGGCTGCGCCCCCAATTTGGCCGCGCCCAGCGCCCACTGGCGCGCGATGGTGGGAGAGACGGAGAACCCGCCGCGCGCGTAGTCGATGGCCGGCTGCGCGAGCTGCGCGAAGTGCAACCGGCCGAACCGCCGCGACAGCGCCACCCAGGCCGAGACGGCGCCGGGCACGGTGACGGCGTCCCACCCCGTCTCGGGAATGCCGCCGCGCTGCGCGAAATAGCCGGGCGTCCACGCGGCGGGCGCGCGGCCCGAGGCATTGAGGCCGTGCAACTCCTGGCCGTCCCACACGATGGCGAAGGCATCGCTGCCGATGCCGCAGCCCGTGGGCTCGACCACGGTGAGCACCATGGCGGCGGCGATGGCCGCATCCACGGCATTGCCGCCCGCCAGCAGCATCCGCAGGCCCGCCTGCGCCGCCAGCGGCTGCGAGGTGGACACGATGTTGCGGCCCATGACCGCGCTGCGGCGGGAGGCGTAGGGCAGTGTCCAGTCGAGGGCGCGGGCGTCACGGGGTGCGGTCATGCGGTGTCTCCTTCGGGGGTGGGGGAAGATGGAGATAGCATTCTTGCAGGCGCCGAAGGCCCTGCCCGCGCGGCAGCCCTTGCCGAAGGCGTCAGCTGCGCCCCATGTGCTCCTGCAGCAGCTTCAGCGCTGCGGCGTCGAAGGGGCCGCGGTGTACGCTGTCCAGGGCGTTGTTGAGCACTTCCCAGGTGCGGCCCTTTCCGTGCTGCTCCGCATTCTTCACGTGGATGGCGTCCAAGTCGCCGAATGCGATGGTGCGGCAGGCTTCGGCCGTGACCGGCTCCTTAGTGTGCAGGTGCACGTAGAGCGGTGGAGCGGGCTGGCCGTTCGTCAGCTTTCCCGGGGTCAGCTTCACCTCGAAGACCGTTCCCCGGTGCTCGTCGGGATCGCTTTTCGAACGCAATTTGACTGGCGCACCGATCTTCAGGCCCTGGCCTTGCCCATCGGCCTTCATCAGGTGCGCGACATGCTTGAGCCGGGGGTACGAAAAGGTCTTGACCCGGTCCAGTTCCAGGGCATCGATCTGCGCGTGCAACTGCTTGAGCGGCTGGATCCGCTCTTCGCCGAATTTCCGCAAGAGTTCTTCCGCCGGCCCCTTGCCATCCGCACCCTGCAATGCATGCAATTTCCCCTGCATGGCCTCCCAGCGGCCTGCGCTTCCGAACCAGCTGTCGAGGGACAGGCGCATCTGGTTGCCTGCTTCCAGCGGATCGCTGGCTTCGTTGCGATAGATCTCCAGGGTCGATGTGTCCTTGCGCAGCGACTCGCCTACCGCGATCAGGTCCCCCAGGCTTGCCACGCGAGCCTCCGGGGGGCGTTTGAATCCGCTCAGGCGCTCATGCGCCAGCTGCAGCAGGGCGCTGTGCGCCGGCTCCGGCGCCTGCGCAGAAGAGGAAGACCCGCTGTCACTCCCCTGCACCTTCTGCTTGCGGAATTTGGCCTGTGCCTGGGGCTTCTGCCGCTGGGCCGCCGCTGGGGCCGGTGTATCGGTCTTCTCGGCGAGGTCCACGCTGTCGTCCGGATTGCGCGGTGCCGCAACCGGCCCGATGGGCTGTCCCAGATACGTTGTCCCCTGCACATGCTTGACCGCGGATGGCGGCAGCTTGTAAGAACGTGTTTACGATCTTCTGAGTAGCAGAGCCAGAAACGCCAAGTGGACGAACTGTAAGCTGGTGTTGAGCCATCGCTCACAGTTCTTCCATAGCCGCCGATTCTTGTCCAGCCAAGCAAAGCTGCGCTCAACCACCCAGCGCTTGGGCATGACCTTGAAGGTGTGCAACTCGCTTCTCTTGGCGATCTGCACCGTCACATGCTCACCCAGGATGTCCTTGACGCCTTGCGCGAAGGGCTCGCCTGTGTAACCGCTGTCCGTCAGCACACTTTGCACCCGCCCCAGCGAGCGCTTGCAGCGCTTGAAGGCCGCAAGCGCTCCCTTG
>NZ_QLTA01000081.1 GCF_003269065.1 Paracidovorax anthurii | reverse complement strand
CCGTGCTGAAGTCCGGCACCGGCCAGTCCAGCTTGGCCAGCCGCAGCAGGCTGTCCACCATGCCCAGCGCCTGCCGCAGGGGCTGGCCGAACAGGCACTTGATGCTCAAGCAAAACTGGATGGCTGCGTCCGAGAACGTCGGGCTGCGCCCGCGCTTGCCGTTCGGCTTGCCAAGCCACTGCATGCCTTCATCCAGCCACATCGTCAACGATCCTCGCGCCTTCAGCGCTGCGTTGTAGGCTTTCCAGTTCGTCGTGCGGTACTTGGTCCGCCTCTCGCTCTTTGCTTCCGTCACGCCTTCAGTCTACCGGTGTGGCCGGGGTGATTTGTGCAACAAAGCCGCTCGCAATGGCTGTTGCCATTGGCAAGATGCTCGAATACGACTTCCGTTTTCTTGGCACCATCCACCGCCGCATTTCAACGCAGCAGCAACAAGATCTGCTCCGAACCAAATCCATGATGACAGCGGCTTTGTGGGTGCTGTGGGGTACGGGAGCCTTGTTCGTCTATCTCGGATATACCCACAATCCAGACTATGTGATGAACGAGAAACTCTGGATGAAGGTCCTGACCGTCAGTGCACTGACGCTCAATGGCATGCTGATGCACCGGTTCGCATTTCCCCACATGATGCGCGAAGGGATATTTCTGGAGTTCCCCTTGAAGAGGATCTTGACCCTCACCCTCTTCGCAACGGTCTCATCGGTGTCCTGGCTTTATGCCTCGTTCCTGGGCATCGCCCGCTCCTGGAACCATGCGGTCTCCTTCGAATACACCCTGGGCATCTATCTGATGCTGCTGACCGCGGCAGGATGCACTTCCACGGGCCTGATGGTGCTCTTGCGCCGCCGTTATGCCCAATGCCCCGAGGCCTTCGGCATGCGGGGAATCGCCATCAAGCGAAACTGCCCTCATTCGTCTTGAATCATCGCGATGGGAGTATGGCGCTCCAATATCAACAGGCATAGCCGGACAACGCACGTCAGCTAGCCAGCCAGGCTTTCATCGGTAATTCACTATATTTTTAATAGCAAACTATTCAGCAGATACTGCGGCATTCCAAGGTTTCTTATTCACCATCCGACCGTGGTACATCGCTTTGCTCCTGCGGGGAACCGGGCACCAGCGCAATTCGGTTGGCCCACCGGGATTGCGGAGAAATCGAGCAAGGCATCTTCAAAAATGCCTTGCTTCCAGGCAGCCTCGGGGTTACGAACATCCAGGCATGGCACACCAAAAGCAAAAAAGCCCTTGATCTCCTCAGAGATCAAGGGCTCCCGAGACGTCCAAAGACGCTGCGGAATGGCTTTACATGTTGTCGATCATCACTTGGCCAAAGCCGGAGCAGCTCACCTGCGTCGCGCCATCCATCAGGCGCGCGAAGTCGTACGTCACCTTCTTGCTCTGGATGGACTTTTCCATGGAGCTGATGATCAGGTCAGCCGCTTCCGTCCAGCCCATGTGGCGAAGCATCATCTCGGCAGACAGGATTTCAGAACCTGGGTTCACATAATCCTTGCCCGCGTACTTCGGTGCCGTGCCGTGGGTGGCCTCGAACATGGCCACGGAGTCCGACAGGTTGGCGCCCGGGGCGATGCCGATGCCGCCCACCTGGGCTGCCAGTGCGTCGGAAACATAGTCGCCGTTCAGGTTCAGGGTGGCGATCACGCTGTACTCTGCAGGGCGCAACAGGATCTGCTGCAGGAACGCGTCGGCGATGCTGTCCTTGACCGTGACTTCCTTGCCGGTCTTGGGGTTCTTGAACTTCATCCAGGGACCGCCGTCGATGAGCTCGGCGCCGAATTCCTGGGCAGCCAGTTCGTAGGCCCAGTCACGGAAGCCGCCTTCCGTGAACTTCATGATGTTGCCCTTGTGCACGATGGTCACGCTGGGCTTGTCGTTGTCGATCGCGTACTGGATGGCCTTGCGCACCAGGCGCTGCGTGCCTTCCTTGGAAACGGGCTTGACGCCGATGCCGGAGGTTTCGGGGAAGCGGATCTTCTTCACGCCGAACTCTTCCTGCAGGATCTTGATGAGCTTCTTGGCCTTGTCGGACTGCGCCTCGAACTCGATGCCGGCATAGATGTCTTCCGAGTTCTCGCGGAAGATGACCATGTTGGTCTTCTCCGGTTCCTTCACGGGCGACGGCACGCCCTTGAAGTACTGGATGGGGCGCAGGCACACGTACAGGTCGAGCTCCTGGCGCAGCGCCACGTTCAGGGAGCGGATGCCACCGCCCACGGGCGTGGTCAGCGGGCCCTTGATGGACACCACGTAGTCGCGCACGGCGTGCAGGGTTTCCTCTGGCAGCCACACGTCGGGGCCGTAGACCTTGGTGGACTTCTCGCCGGCGTAGACTTCCATCCAGTGGATCTTGCGCTTGCCGCCGTAGGCCTTGGCCACTGCGGCATCGACCACCTTGAGCATCACCGGGGTGATGTCGAAGCCAGTACCGTCGCCCTCGATGTAGGGAATGATGGGCTGATCCGGCACGTTCAGGGACATGTCGGTATTGACGGTAATTTTCTGGCCTTCGGCAGGCACCTTGATGTGCTGGTAGCTGGTCATGGAACGGTTATCTCCGGTGGAATGGCGCCAAGGGCTGCGCCTTGGCGGACTGTGCGATCCGCACAAAACGCAATGATTCTAGCGATAAAAATTTGGAGGCCTTTCCTGTCAACGGCCTCGGCTGCGGTATCGTTGTGACAGGGCTTCGCGGCCCTTCGCGGGGCTCGCAACCCTTCCGAAACTCATCAAGGAATTGGCATATATGAAAAAACTCCTCGCTGTCCTGATCGCCGGTCTGTTCACCGCAGGCGCATTCGCACAGGCATCTGCCCCAACGGCCGTCTCTCCCGCAGCCCCCACCGCCGCCACCAGCGACATGGGTGCCGCAACGCCCAAGGCCCAGGCCAAGTCCAAGGCTGGCAAGAGCAACAAGAAGGTTGCCCACAAGAAGACCAAGAAGCACGCCAAGACCGCTGCCTGAGCCGCGATACCGGATGACATGCCTTTCCGGGGCATGCACCAGCATCTCCAAAGCCCGCTTATGCGGGCTTTGCTTTTGGCGGGTACGCTCGGCCGGTCGCGCCGGGCGACTGCTTCAACGATCGAAAGCCGAATGATGACCACCGACCTCTCGCGCACCGTGTACAGCGCCCTGCGCCATGTCTCCCGCCTGGGCCTTGCCTTGACCGTTGCGGTTGGCGCCATGGCAGCCTCCGCCCAGGAAGGGCCCCAGCTCGACCTGCAGCGGGTGGAGCTCACCGCGGGCATGCACCGCATCGACGCCCAGGTCGCCCTCACGCCGCAGGAACGCCAGATCGGCCTGATGCACCGCAAGGAAATGCCCCCGCAGGAAGGCATGCTGTTCGTCTTCTCGGAGCCCGCCGTCCAGTGCTTCTGGATGAAGAACACTCTGCTGCCCCTGACCGCCGCCTTCGTGGCCGACGATGGCACCATCGTCAATCTGGCGGACATGAAGCCCCAGACACTGGATTCGCACTGCTCCGACAAGCCGGTGCGCTACGTGCTGGAAATGAACCAGGGCTGGTTCGCCAAGCGCAGCATCAAGGCGGGGTTCCGGCTCGCGGGAAAGCCGTTCGCCAAGCGCTGAAGCGCCGTCGGCCCTCCCCAAGAAAAAACGGCCTCGACGGCAATGCCAGTCAGTTAAGCCCTGACCGACACCTTTGAGGCCCCTTGAAACAAAAAAGGAGCGCATGTCGCGCTCCTTCTTGCAGGGTTGGCTGGATCGCAAACGCTTAACTGACTGGCATTGGGCCTCGACGGGCCGTTTTTTCATGGACGGGCGCCAGGCGCCGGTGCAGCTCAGGCCGCGAAGTTGCCTTCTGCGAACTTCCAGTTCACGAGCTTGTCGAGGAAGGTTTCCACGAACTTAGGGCGCAGGTTGCGGTAGTCGATGTAGTAGGCATGCTCCCAGACGTCCACCGTCAGCAGGGCCTTGTCGGCGGTGGTGAGGGGCGTGCCGGCGGCGCCGGTGTTCACGATGTCCACGGTGCCGTCGGCCTTCTTGACCAGCCAGGTCCAGCCGGAACCGAAGTTGCCGACGGCGCTCTTCACGAACGCTTCCTTGAATGCGGCATAGCTGCCCCACTTGGCCTGGATGGCGTCGGCCAGCGCACCGGAGGGCTCGCCGCCGCCGTTGGGGGCCATGCAGTTCCAGAAGAAGGTGTGGTTCCAGATCTGGGCTGCGTTGTTGTAGATGCCGCCGCTCGACTTCTTCACGATCTCTTCGAGCGCCATGCTTTCGAACTCGGTGCCCTTTTGCAGGTTGTTCAGGTTCACCACGTAGGCGTTGTGGTGCTTGCCATGGTGGTACTCCAGGGTCTCCTGGCTGTAGTGGGGAGCCAGGGCGTCGATGGCGTAAGGCAGCGGTGGCAGGGTGTGTTCCATGTGCGGTCCTTCGTGGGTGTTGAAATAGTGCTTGCAAGTGCAGCGCCGCGGGCCATGGCCACGCGGCGCAACAGGGCGGCATTGTAGAAAGTAATAGCGCCCGCCGCTGTAGGTTGCCGTCCAGACCCTTCCCCCGCCCCGCCGAGGCCGCAGGCCTAGAGCAACCGGGGCGCGGCGACCGTGAGATCGATGTGCCCGTCGGCCACCGCCGCGCGCAGCGCATCGCCGGTGCGCGCCTGGGATGCGCTGGTCACGGGGTGCCCCTGCGCATCCGTCAGGAGGGCGTAGCCGCGCCGCAGCACCAGCCGGGGGTCCAGCAGTTCCAGCCGCAGGGCGGCATGGTCGACCCGCTGGGCATGCAGGGCCACGCACCGGCCCACGGCCTTGGGCAGATGCCCGCCCAGGCCCTCCTGCGCCTGCGCGAGGCGCTGCAGGTTCAGCAGCATGCCGTGCCGCATGCGCTGGGCGAGGCGTGCCAGCCGCATGTCCTGCCGGGCCAGGATGCCCGACGGCCGGCCGAGGCGTTGCGCCGCGCCGTCGAGCCGCTGGTGGCGCTGGTCGATCTGCCGCTGCAGGCCGTCGCCGAGCCGGTCCGCGAGCACATCGAGCGCGGCCAGCCAAGTGGCGCGCGGCTGCGCCACGAGTTCGGCCGCCGCGGTCGGCGTCGGGGCGCGCAGGTCCGCGCAGAAGTCGGCGATCGTGAAATCGGTCTCGTGCCCGACGCCGCTGACCACCGGCACCGGGCTCTCCACCACGGCGCGCGCGAGTTGCTCGTCGTTGAAGGCCCAGAGGTCCTCGATGGAACCGCCGCCGCGTACCAGCAGGATGACGTCGATGGGGGGCGACGGCCCATCCCCGCCCTCCCCTCCGGCCCGGCGGTAGAGCGAGCGCAGGGCCGCGCACAGGGAGGCCGGCGCGCCCGCGCCCTGGACCAGGGCCGGCGCCAGCACCACGGGCAGGTGGGGCACCCGGCGCCGCAGCGCGGTGACCACGTCGTGCAGGGCCGCGGCCCCCGCGGAGGTGACCAGGCCGATCGCGCGCGGCATGACCGGCAGGGGGCGCTTGCGCCCGGCGTCGAACAGCCCCTCGGCTTCCAGCCGGGCCTTGAGCCGCAGGAACTGCTCGAACAGCGCCCCCTGGCCCGCGCGCTGCAGGCTCTCCACGATGAGCTGGAGGTCGCCCCGGGCCTCGTACACGCCGAGGCGGCCGCGCAGCTCCACGAGTTCGCCATCCCGGGGCGTGAAATCGAGCAGCGCCGCGGCGCGGCGGAACATGGCGCAGCGGATCTGCCCTTGCCCGTCCTTGATGGTGAAGTAGCAATGCCCGCTGGACGCGCGCGAAAAGCCGGTGATCTCGCCGCGCACCGCGACAGGATTGAACCGGGCCTCCAGCGCGTCAGCAATGGCGCGGCACAGCGCGCCGACTTCCCAGATTCGCGGCGCCGCCAGTGGGTTTGGGTGGTCAAACATCGGCGCCACCGGGGCTTGCGGGAGATTGGGCCTGCCCAGTAGTCCACAGCGCGCAGCAAGCGGTGCGGGGGGCAGCGGACGCGGAACCATGCATGCGCGAGCCACGAGAGTTCGTGCAAGTCATTGATTCACAACGATTTTTATCTGCGCAATTTTTCATCAATCTGTCAAAGTGTCGATTTGGCGCCGCATGGCGGGTGTTACACACCCGGTTTCCCACAAAGTTATCCACAGAAAATGTGGGTGGCTGTGGAGATCGACGGGCGCCGCGGCGGGAGGCGCCGGACGATGGCGCCGGGCGGATGGGCGGTCATGGGGCTGGGCCATAATCGCGGATTGCTTCCATCTGCGCGGAGAGAAGAATTGCTGTCGATCATACAAGCCGCTGGCTGGCCGATCTGGCCCTTGGTAATCTGCTCCATCCTGGCGCTGGCACTCGTGGTGGAGCGCTTCATCGCCCTGAAGACCGCGCGCGTCGCGCCCCCGAAGCTGCTCGACGAGGCCATCTCCGTTTCCTCCCGCGGGCTGCCCACTCCCGATGTCGTGAACCAGCTCGCGCAGAACTCCGCGCTGGGCGAGGTGCTGGCCAGCGGCCTGCGCACGCTCAACAGCCAGCCGCAGAGCAGCGAGGCGGATGTCCGCGCGGCCATGGAGGGCACGGGCCGCGCCGTGGCCCACCGGCTGGAGAAGTACCTCAGCGCCCTGGCCACCATCGCGTCGGCGGCGCCGCTGCTGGGCCTGCTGGGCACGGTGATCGGCATGATCGAGATCTTCGGCTCGCAGGGCGGCGGCGCCAACGGCACGGGCAATCCCGCGCAGTTGGCGCACGGCATCTCGATCGCGCTCTACAACACGGCCTTCGGCCTGATCGTCGCCATTCCGGCGCTGATCTTCTGGCGGTATTTCCGCAGCCGCGTCGATGCCTATCTGCTGACGCTGGAGTTGGCGTCCGAGCAGTTCGTGCGCCACATCAACCGTCTGCGCAAGTGATGTCCCGGTGACGGGGCTGCGCCCCCGAAGCCTCTGCCCCGCACCCCAAGCAGGTCCCGATCATGAATTTCCGTCCCCGTCCGAAGGAAGAACCGGAGATCAACCTGATCCCGTTCATCGACGTGCTGCTGGTGATCCTCATCTTCCTGATGCTCTCCACCACCTACAGCAAGTTCACCGAGCTCCAGCTCACGCTGCCCGTGGCGGACTCCGAGCAGCAGCGCGACCACCCCAGGGAGGTGATCGTGGCCGTGGCGGCCGACGGGCGCTACGCCGTCAACAGGAGCGCCGTCGATGGCAAGGGCGTGGACGCCGTCGCCCAGTCGCTGGCCGCCGCGGCCAAGGCCGGGCGCGAGAGCGTCGTCATCATCAGTGCCGACGCCAACGCGCCCCACCAGTCGGTGGTCACCGTGATGGAGGCGGCGCGCCGCGTGGGCCTGTCGCAAATCACCTTCGCCACCCAGTCGTCCGCCAGCGCGGGCCGGTAGCCGGGCATGGCGCCCCATGACGGGCAGGCGACAGCGCCGGGCTCGGGCACCGGCGGGGCGGCCGGGGGCCTGCAGCGCCTCTGGCGGCGGCGCGGTCCCGCGGCCTGGCTGCTCACCCCGCTGGCCGGGCTCTACGGCCTCCTGGCCGCGGGCCGGCGGCGGCTCTACCGTGCCGGGTTGCTGCGCACCGAGCGCGCCCCCGTGCCCGTGGTGGTGGTGGGCAACGTGATCGTTGGCGGCGCGGGCAAGACACCCGTGACCCAGGCCGTGGTGCGCGAACTCCGGGCGCGCGGCTGGCATCCCGGCGTGGTCTCGCGCGGCTACGGCCGCCGCACCACGGACTGCCGCGAGGTGCTGCCGGACAGCCCGGCCGACGAATCCGGCGACGAACCCCTGCTGCTCGCCCGCAGCACGGGCGCGCCGGTGTTTGTCGCGCGGCGCCGCGCCGAGGCCGTGCGCGCCCTGCTCGCGCGCCACCCCGGCACCGACGTGATCGTCTGCGACGACGGCCTGCAGCACCTGGCGCTGGCCCGCGACGTGGAACTGTGCGTGTTCAACGAGGACGGCATCGGCAACGGTTTCCTGCTGCCCGCCGGGCCGCTGCGCGAGCCCTGGCCCCGCCCCGTCGATGCCGTGCTGCACGCGGGGGCCGCAGCGCCGTCGGGCGCGGACGCGGCAAGCCTGGGCACCTTCGCGCTGCGGCGCGCGCTCGCCGCGCAGGCGATCGGCCGGGACGGCGAGGCGGTGCCGCTGTCCCGCCTGCGGGGCCAGCCGCTGCACGCGGTGGCCGCCATCGCGCGGCCGCAGGCCTTCTTCGCGATGCTGCGCGCCGAAGGCCTGACCCTGGCGGGCGAGACGGCGCTGCCCGACCACTATGATTTTGATAGCTGGAAGCCCAATGAAACTGGCGACGTGCAGCTGATTTGCACCGAAAAGGATGCCGCCAAGCTCTGGCGCAGCCACCCCGGTGCCCTGGCCGTGCCCCTGCAGCTCCACATCGACGCGGCCTTCTTCGACAGGCTGCACCAACGGTTGCAGACGGTGGCCGGGCGCTCGCTATCATCGCCCTCCGCTTCCTGAAACCTCTTTCCCCCTCACCGCCATGGACCCCAAACTGCTCGAACTGCTGGTCTGCCCCGTCACCAAGGGCTCGCTGACCTACGACCGCGAACGCGGCGAGCTGGTCTCCCGCAGCGCCCGCCTCGCCTATCCGGTGCGCGACGGGATTCCGGTGCTCCTCGAGAACGAGGCGCGCACGCTGACCGACGCGGAGCTGGAAGCGTGAGCGGCGCCGGCGCCGCCACGCCCTTCACCGTCCTGATCCCCGCGCGGCTCGCCTCCACCCGGCTGCCCGACAAGCCGCTGGCCGACATCGGCGGCCAGCCCATGGTCGTGCGCGTGGCGCGCCAGGCCGCGCGCAGCCGCGCCGCGCGCGTGGTCGTCGCGGCCGACGATGCGCGCATCCTGCAGGCCTGCGCGGCCCACGGCGTCGAGGCCGTGGCCACGCGCGCCGACCACCCGAGCGGCAGCGATCGCCTGGCCGAGGCCTGCGGCCTGCTGGGGCTGGCGGGCGACGACATCGTGGTCAACGTGCAGGGCGACGAGCCGCTCATCGATCCCGCGCTGATCGACGCGGTGGCCGACCTGCTGCCCGCGCGGCCGGACGCCGCGATGGGCACGGCCGCGCATGCCATCCACGCGCAGGCAGACTACGCCAACCCGAACGTGGTGAAGGTGGTGCTGGACGCGCGCGGCCTCGCCCACTACTTCAGCCGCGCGCCGATCCCGCATGCGCGCGACCATGCCGGCGAGGCATGGTGGGAGGGTGGGCGCGCCGGCGTCCCCGCCGGCTTCGCGCCGCTGCGGCACATCGGCATCTACAGCTACCGGGCCGCCTTCCTGCGGGACTTTCCCGCGCTGCCGCCCGCGCCCACGGAGGTGCTGGAGGCGCTGGAACAGCTGCGCGCCCTGTGGCATGGCCACCGCATCGCCGTGCACGTGACCGACGCCGCGCCCGGACCGGGCGTGGACACTCCGGCGGACCTGGAACGCGTGCGCACGCTGCTGGGCTGATCCCGGCAGGCGCCCGCGCGCCCGGCCCTCCAGCGGCCGGCCAGGCCACCGGCGTGCCCCATGTCGGTCCGGCGGTGGACCCCCCATGCTATCCTTGCCCGCGAAAAAAGCGCCACCCGGGCACCGCAAGGCCGCCCCGGAGCTTCCGGCGCTTGCCGAATTCAACACTTAGAGGACATCCATGAGACTGATTCTTTTGGGCGCGCCTGGCGCCGGAAAGGGCACGCAAGCCGCATTCATCTGCCAGAAATACGGCATCCCGCAGATCTCCACCGGCGACATGCTGCGCGCCGCCGTCAAGGCCGGCACGCCGCTGGGCCTGCAGGCCAAGGCCGTGATGGATGCCGGCAAGCTCGTGAGCGATGACCTCATCATCAACCTCGTGAAGGACCGCATCGCCCAGCCCGACTGCGCCCAGGGCTTCCTCTTCGACGGCTTTCCCCGCACCATCCCGCAGGCCGACGCCATGAAGGCCGCCGGCGTCAAGCTCGACTACGTGCTGGAGATCGACGTGCCGTTCGATGCCATCATCGAGCGCATGGGCGGCCGCCGCTCGCACCCCGCCAGCGGCCGCACCTACCACGTCAAGTTCAACCCGCCGAAGGTGGAAGGCAAGGACGACGTCACGGGCGAGGACCTGATCCAGCGCGAGGACGACAAGGAAGAGACCGTCAAGAAGCGCCTGGAGGTGTACAGCGCCCAGACGCGCCCGCTCGTGGAGTACTACTCCACCTGGGCCAAGGCCGATCCCGCCAATGCGCCCAAGTACCGTGCCATCAGCGGCACCGGCGCGGTGGAAGAGATCACGCAGCGCGCACTGGCCGCCCTGGCCAGCTGAGGCCCCCGCCACGTGCAGCCGCCACGCCGCCTCCGGGCGGCGTTTTTCATTGGCGGCGCGCAACGGCGACCAACCCGCGCCGCCGCGCCCGCGCGCTCCCTCAGGCCCGCGGCAGCAGCTCCAGCAGAAGGTCCACGCGGGCCTTCACGGGGCTCAGGCCCCGAGCATCGGGCAGCGGGTCGCCGGGCCGGGGCAGGACCTGCCCCAGCGGGCAGCGCGTGGCGATGCGCACCGCCACGCCGGCGGCCTGGGCGCGCTCCAGCGCGGCCTGCAGGCGGTGGTGCAGCGTTCCGTTGCCCGTGGCGGCCACGACCAGCCCCTGGACACCGTCCGCCACCAGCAAGTCCACCGCGCGGCCCGTGGCGCCCGCATGCGAGAGCACGACCTCGACACGCGGCCACGCCTCCGCCTTTGCTACGCTTTCGATAGCTGTCCGGGCAGATTCCACGGCGACATCGGGCCAATCCGAGGCCAGGCGCACCGCGCCCTGCTCCACCCAGCCCAGCGGGCCCGCATCGGCCGAAGCGAACGCATGCAGGCGGTAGGGGTGCACCTTCTGCACCCACCGCGCGCCGTGCAGCTCGCCCGCGGCCACGGCCACGACGCCGCGCGCGCCCGGCGCCGTGGCCACCGTGACCGCATCCAGCAGGTTCTGCGGCCCGTCGGGCGCGAGCGACGTGGCCGGCCGCATCGCCGAGGTCAGCACCACCGGCTTGCCAGCCGCACCGGCCAGCACGCGGTGCAGGAACCAGGCGGTCTCCTCCAGCGTGTCGGTGCCGTGCGTGACGACGATGCCGCGCACCTGCGGGTCGGCCAGCCGCTCGGCGCAGCGCAGCGCCAGGGCCCGCCAAACGGCCTCGTCCATGTCCTTGCTGTCGATCTGCGCGACCTGCTCGGCCTCCAGCGCCAGGCCCCGGGCGGCGCGCTCCAGCCCCGGCACGGCCGCCAGCAACTGCGCGATGCCCACCTGCGCGGCGGTGTAGCCGATGTTGTCTTCCGCGCTCGCAGCCGTTCCCGCGATCGTCCCGCCGGTGCCCAGCACCACGATTTTTTCTGCAACCACTTGCATCGCCTCGATAAACTGTTTAAAAATACAGTGACTGGATCGAACAACAGCGTTGCCCGGTCCGCCTCCGCGCCGCGTCGGCGCCACGTTCCCGCACCGGAGTGTTCAGCATGCTCGACAGCCCCAAGCTCACCGCCCGCCAGCAGCAGATCCTGGATCTCATCCAGACGGCCATCGCCCGCACCGGCGCCCCGCCCACCCGGGCCGAGATCGCGACCGAATTCGGCTTCAAGTCCGCCAATGCGGCGGAAGAGCACCTGCAGGCCCTGGCCCGCAAGGGCGTGATCGAGCTGGTGAGCGGCACCTCCCGCGGCATCCGGCTGCGCGGCGAAACCGTGCGCTCCATCAACGCGGCGCGCGGCAGCCAGTTCCACCTGCCCATCCCGGGCATCTCGCAACTCATGCTGCCGCTCGTGGGCCGCGTGGCCGCCGGCTCGCCGATTCTCGCCCAGGAACACGTCGATCAAACCTACAGCGTCGAGGGCAGCCTCTTCCAACACAAGCCCGACTACCTGCTCAAGGTGCGCGGCATGTCGATGCGCGACGCCGGCATCATGGACGGCGACCTGCTCGCCGTGCAGTCCACGCGCGAGGCGCGCAACGGCCAGATCATCGTCGCCCGGCTGGGCGACGAGGTCACCGTCAAGCGGCTGCGGCGCACGGCCAGCGCCATCGAGCTGCTGCCCGAGAACCCCGACTACCCCATCATCACCGTCCAGCCCGGCGAGCCGTTCGAGATCGAAGGCCTGGCGGTGGGGCTGATCCGCAACACCATGCTCATGTAGCGGCCCCGGCACGGGCACCCTTTCTCTTTCGGCATCCGGCAGATGCCCGTGCCCCCGGCTGCCAACCCTTCCCGCGTTGCCCAGGTGGCGGGTGTATGGCGATCCATTTCGCATGGATGGTCAACCCTGCGGCATCGCCGTGCCTGATCCAAGCCAATCCTGCCAGTGTTCAACCTATTCTGACCGCTGGAGTTTTCCATGGCCAAGGCCCTGTTCCCCCTCGCCGCCCTCTTCCGTCCGCTGCACGCCCTCGTCCGCCGCTTCCGGAGCACCACCACCATCACGCCCCATCCGGTGCCGATGTGGTCCCGCTGGCCGGACATTCCGGCAGGCTGCGCCCCCGACGGCCAGGGCAGCCCGCCCCACGGCAGCGCAATGCCGGCGCTGCGGGAGATGGGACTGGCATCCCTCACCTACCCTGCGGAGCCGTTGGCGGAACATGGGGCGGCCCCCAACTCCCCGTCGCGCGTGGCCGGTGATTGGCCAAGCCATCGCGGCGCCACGCATGGGCATGGCATCGCATCGCCCCGGGCCGTGCGGGTCCGGCGGCGCCATGCCGGGGCCCCGGAGCGGTTCGTGATCGCCGGCCGCATGGCCGACGTGTGCGCCGAGCTGGAGCGCTGGGCCGCCTCGGAGGCTGTCCTGCGCTAGGAACGTGTTCACCGATCTAACGGAGGTTTGCCGTCTCGGAAAGAATCCTGCGCGAAGCTGCGGGCGGTGCCGCCCGAGGAAGGAGAAGCGGCGCGCCCCCTCGAAGCGATGGCATCTCAGTTATCCATTGCGCTGCGCGCCACCCGCAGGACATGAAACAGGCGCCTAATGGCGGGCGCAGCGTCCGGCACCGAGGTCGGTTCGTACTTGGTGCTTCGAGCCCGTATCTCAGTTGGACCCGCGGCCTCACGAGCACCCCAGACTGTTGCCCTGAGCCTTCGGTTCTTGAGCACGCATTTCAGACTTCGATGACGTGGGCCGCACGCCGATGGCGCCGCGAACAGGAGGTTGTCATGGAAGTGATCTACCCGCGCTGCGCGGGATTGGATGTGCACAAGCAAACGGTGGTGGCTTGCGCACGCATTGCCGGTGATGGACCGGCGAGTC
>NZ_QLTA01000080.1 GCF_003269065.1 Paracidovorax anthurii | reverse complement strand
CCGGGGCATCCAGTACTGCTCTGGCTACTACCAGGCCATCCACGATCGCCACGGGCTGACCTGCTCGATGACCGATGGCTACGATTGCTACCAGAACGCACTGGCCGAGCGGGTCAATGGCATTCTCAAAGGCGAGTTCCTGCTGTGCAGACCTGCCGATCTGGCGCAGGCCCGGCGCATGGTGAGCCAGTCAGTTCCCATCTACAACAACCAACGGCCTCATCTGTCGTTGAAAATGCAAACGCCCGATGCCGTGCATCGGGCGTCTCTGGCCGGCCAATGCCGGTCTGTTCAATGATCCAGGTGTCAACCTAGATCAGGACGGGTCAGTCGCCGCACAGTTTTTCCAGATCCCCTGGGATCTGGTCTGCCGGGCGGAAGATGGTCTTTCCCATCTGGGCGCTGCTCGATCCGGTGGCGAAGGCCGGCAGGGGAAGCGCCACGAAAGAGGCTCCGTGCTCATGGAGTTTGGCAATGTCCTGGGGCTCATAGGTCCTCAAGGTCAGTCCTGCCGGTGCGGCTGCCCAAGACTGGCGAACCTGTGCAGGTTCGATTTTGTGCTTGCCACGAGCCAATGCCAGCACGTAGTTGAATGAAAGCTTTCCCTGGAGGGTGTTGAACTTGTCATCGGGCGCATACGCGACCGAGTGCACGGCATGTAGCAGTTCGGGAGAAAGCTCGCTCTTGAGGTGCCCTCGCGGAATGCTTTCGAGCACTTCGCGTGCGATCTGCTCGGAGGCATGGGCCTTCGCACCGTGCTGGCTGAGTCCATGCGAGGCTGTTCTTGGGCGGGGCTGGTCATGTCCCGACGTGCGAGTGGCGGGTGCGCCGTGAAGGCCCTCGGGCACCGTATGGCGCTTTGTTCTGGTGGATGCCGTGGCTGTGTCGCGCGCCGTATGCGCAAGGGAGTGCGAGGTACTGAGGGAGGTGGCCGTTCTAGCACCAACAATGGGTTTTGGCATGGGGCTGTCTGCAAAGAATGCTCCTATCCTGATGGCTATGGAACTTCTGGCCGACATCGATCGGAAGCGCGATGCATGTTTGCGAAGCACACCGCAAGGACTCGTTGCCATGCGAGGTGCTCGTTCTGGTTCTGTGCGCTCAGGCAACGGCCTGGAGGCACCCGTTCCATAGGTTGGTAATTCCGCAGTTAAAACGGCATGAAGCCGGAGGCCAGGGCGCGGCAAGGCCAGGCAGCGCAGTGATCCCTTGGGTGGCGAAATCTTCCTCCGGCTGGCCACGGGCCGGAATCGAGCCCGTCAGCGCAGTACCAGCACCGGCACCTGCGAGTGCGTGAGCACGTGCTGCGTCTCGCTGCCCAGCAGCAGCCGCTTGAGGCCCTTGCGGCCGTGCGAGGCCATCACGATCAGGTCGCACTGGTGCTTGGCGGCGGCGGCGATGATGGCCTCGGCCACCAGGTCCGACTTGGTGACCACGGCCTTGACCTTCACGCCCTGGGCCGCGCCCTGCTGCTTGATGCCATCCACCAGCCCCTGGGCCTGGGCGGCCCACTGGCTTTCGATGCGGCGCGCCTCGGCGGCGTCCACCGGGGAGCCGCCCTCGAAATAGCTGCGCGGATAGCGCGGCACGACCTTGAGCGCCACCACGCTGCCGCCCGAGAGCCGGGCCAGGGAAATTCCGTGGCCGACCGCCTTGGCGGAAAGGTCGGAGCCGTCGGTGGCGATGAGAATGCGTTGGTAGGGCATCGGTAAATCTCCGTGGTGGATGTGCTGGCGGCCCTGGCCGGGGAGGGCTTTTCCCCGCCAGATTAGGTGCCTTGCGCCGCCCATGTCTTGATGTGTGTCAATGCGCCCGGAGGCCATGGGCCCTAGCCTCCAGGCCCATGATCCCCGATCTTTCCGCGCCCCCGCTGTCGGCCGATGCCGCCACCGCGCTGCTCGACGATCCCCAGGAATGGCCCGCGTTCGGCCGGCCCTGGCGGCCGGGGGAGGTGCCGGCCGCCGGCGCGGACGCGGCCGGTGTGTGGGAGTCGCACGTGGTGCTCTCCGGCATGCACTGCGCGGCCTGCGCCCTCACGATCGAGGACGCGCTGCGCGCCGTGCTCGGCGTGCTGCAGGCCGACGTGAGCGCGGCCACGCACCGCGCGCGCGTGGTGTGGGACGCGGCCCGCACGCGGCCCTCGGGCTGGATGGCGGCCGTCGCGCGCGCCGGCTACCACGCGCTGCCCGCCCTGGACGCCCTCGCGCGCGAGCAGCGCCGGCGCGATCACCGCCAGGCGCTCTGGCGCTGGCTGGTGGCGGGCTTTTGCATGATGCAGGTGATGATGTACGCGTGGCCCGCGTACGTGGCGCAGCCCGGCGACCTCTCCGCCGAGATGGAGCGGCTCCTGCGCTGGGCCTCGTGGGTCATCACGCTGCCGATGATGATCTTCTCGTGCGGGCCGTTCTTTTCGAGCGCGCTGCGCGACCTGCGGCTGCGCCGCGTGAGCATGGACCTGCCGGTGGCCCTGGGCATGGGCATCACCTTCGTGGTCAGCACGGCGGGCACCTTCGACCCCGCCGGCCTCTTCGGGCGCGAGGTGTACTACGACTCGCTCACCATGTTCGTGTGCTTCCTGCTCACCGGCCGCTGGCTGGAGACGCGCCTGCGCGACCGCACGGCGGGTGCCCTGGAGGCGCTGATGAACCGCCTGCCCGATAGCGTGGAGCGCCGGGGCGCGGACGGCGCCTTCGCGCGCGTGGCCGCGCGCCGGCTGGCCGTGGGCGACTGCATCCGCGTGCTGCCGGGCGAGGCGTTCCCGGCCGACGGCTGCATCGGGCGCGGCGCCACGCAGGTGGACGAGGCCCTGCTCACGGGCGAATCCACGCCCCTGCCGCGCGCCGAGGGCGACGCCGTGGCGGCCGGCAGCTACAACCTGCAGGCGCCCGTGGAGGTGTGCGTGGAGCGCGTGGGCGGCGACACGCGCTTCGCCCAGATCGTGGCGCTGATGGAAAGCGCCTCGGCGCAAAAACCCCGCCTGGCGCAACTGGCCGACCGCATCGCCCGGCCGTTCCTGGCGGGCGTGCTGCTGGCGGCCGCGCTGGCCGCCGCATGGTGGTGGCCGAGCGACCCCGGGCATGCGCTGATGGTGGCCGTGGCGGTGCTGATCGTGACCTGCCCGTGCGCGCTCTCGCTGGCCACGCCCGTGGCCATGCTCACGGCCGCCGGCGCGCTCGCGCGGCAGGGCGTGCTGGTGCGCAACCTGCAGGGCCTGGAGGCCCTGGCGTGCGTGGACACGGTGGTCTTCGACAAGACCGGCACGCTCACGCGCGACGGCATGGCGATCGCCGGCATCCATCCGGCCGAGGGCTGGACGCGCGCGGACGCCCTGGCGCTGGCCGCCGAGCTGGCGCGGCATTCGCTGCACCCGCTCTCGCGCGCGCTGGTGGCTGCCACCGCCGGGGGCGGCGATGCCCCCGACGCGCCGCAGGAGCCCCCGCGCTGGCGGCTGAGCGGGGTGCGCGAGGTGGCCGGGCTGGGGCTGGTGGCGCGCGTGGACGATGCGCAGGGCCGGTGGGCGCCCGCGATCCTGCGGCTGGGCCGGGCCGATGCGGATGCGGGGAGCGTGCAGCAGGTCGCGCTGCGCGCGGAGCCGCTCGCGGAGGGTGGGGATGGCGGGGGCGCGCAGCCCTGGCCGGCCGTGGTGGCCCGCTTCGACTGGAGCGAGGACCTGCGCCCCGAGGCGGCCCAGGTGGTGCGCGAACTGCGCGAGGCCGGCGTGGCGGTCGAGCTGCTTTCGGGCGACCGGGCCGAGGCCGTGGCGCGCGTGGCGGCCCGCGCGGGCATCGACGCCGCGCGGGGCGACTGCTCCCCGCAGGACAAGCTCGCGCGCATGCGCGCGCTGCAGGCCGCCGGGCACCGCGTGGCCATGGTTGGCGACGGGCTCAACGACGGCCCCGTGCTCGCGGGCGCGCACGTTGCCTTCGCCTTCGGGCGGGCCGTGCCGCTGGCGCGCTCGCGCGCGGACTTCGTGGTGATGGGCGACCACCTCGCGCTCGTGGGCCGCAGCGTGCTGCTGGCGCGCCGCACGCTGCGCGTGGTGCGCCAGAACCTGGCCTGGGCCGCGGCCTACAACGCGCTGTGCGTGCCGCTCGCGGTGGCCGGGTGGATGCCGGCGTGGCTCGCGGGGCTGGGCATGGCGCTCAGCTCGCTGCTGGTGGTGGCGAATGCGGCGCGCCTCGCGCGCACCCAGGCGCCGCCGCGGGGGAGCGCGCCGCGCGCCGCGCCCGGCGCCCCTGCGCTCGGAGCCGCATGATGGACATCCTCTACCTGCTCATCCCCCTCTCGGTCGTGCTCGTGCTGCTGATCCTCATCGGCCTCTGGTGGGCCATCGACCGGGGCCAGTTCGAGAACGTCGAACAGGAGGGCGAGCGCATCCTCCGGGACGATTGACCGGAAGAACGTGTTCATGGTCTCCGGTTGCGCCGATCCGGGCCTTGGCCGCACACGAGGACGCTAGCCGCGCCGGCGCCTGGGGATCACCGAAAGCTGCATCACGCTGCGGGCCGGCGCGGGGCCGATGGCGACCTGCTGCGGCGGCAGGTCCACCAGCTGGTCGGCCTGCCAGACCTTGACCTGGGCCGGGCCGTCCGGCAGATCCTCGAACGCCGCGGTGCCGTCGGCCGCCGTCTTGGCGGCCCAGGGCGAATCGCTGGCGTAGATGTAGCCGCGCATCGAGCCATGGATGAAGCAGCCCAGCAGCGTCGCGCCCAGCGCGCCGGCCTTGTCCAGCACCACATCCACGCCCTTGGGCGGCCGGCCCTCGGTCTTGCCTTCCAGCCGCAGCTCGAAACCCGCGTTGGCGGCGTTGAACTGCCCGAGGCCCGCCGGCGAGCTGCGCACATGGTGGTCCCATGCGTCGTCGTTCAGGAACTGCACCCTGGCACCCGTGGCGACCAGCGTCACCGCCGGGATGAACTGCATCTTCTCCTGGTGGATGGTGGCCTGCTTCGGCAACGGCACCCTCGGCGTGCCGCCGGGGGCCGCCGGAACGACCACCACCACGGCGTCCTGCACGGGCTTGCCGTCCTTGTCCAGGACGGAGACGGACAGCCCGCCGGCCGCCGCCCATCCGCCCAGCAGCGGCAGGGCCAGCGCGAGGAGGGCCTTTGTCAGCGCCGGGCCGCCCCGTGGTGAAAAACGCCCTCGTGGCGGGGCAGCGACCCCGCGCAGCGCGGGAGCGTGGAGATCCGTTTTCATGGCTGTCCCTCCGTGCCTTGCGGCGTGATGATGTCGCGGTGCATGGGGGCGAGCAGGGCCAGCATCTCGTTTTGCGAGCGAAACGGAATGCCCCGCGCATCCATGCTTTGCTGCAGCACTTCGACCAGTGCGTGGAAGTCCGACTTCCGGATGTCGAGGTTGGCGTGCGAGCTTTTCATGTCGGCGCCCTTGTACACGCAAGGGCCGCCACCCAGCGCGCAGAACTGGTCCACCAGCTGCTCCTTGATGCGCTGCTGGTTGGCCGGCTGGAAGTACGGCCGGGTGCGCGGGTCCGCCAGCAGGCGGGCCATGAAGTCGTCCATCAGCGCGATGAGGCCGGCCTTCTCGCCGAAGGCCTGGTAGAGCGGGGCGCTGGCGGGTGCGGCCATGGCCGGGGAGGGCTGGGCCTGCACGGCGCCCGCCAGCCACAGGCCGCAGGCCGCCAGGCCGAGGGAGATGAGTGTTTGTTTCTGCATGGGCATGTCCATGGACGGGGGTGGTGGGGGGGATGCGGTCAGAAGGCGACCTGGGCCGACGCGTAGTAGCCGGTCTGCCTGCGGTTGCCGGACGTGGCGGGCACGATGGTGCCCAGATCCACGAAGGCCAGCGTGAGCGAGAAATTCCGGGAGGGGGCCCAGGCGATGAAGACGTCTTTCCAGGCGCCGGACCGCAGGCCGTTGCCCAGCCCGGCGGCGTTGCCGGCGCTCTCCAGCCGGTTGCGCATGCTGCGGTATTCGGCGCCCACCGCGATGTCGTGGCCGAGCAGATAGGCGACGGAGACCTCCGGCTGCAGGCTGTAGCCGGTTTCGCGGCCGCCCAGCGTGGCGCCGTGGCCCAGCAGGCCGTTCTGGTTGGCCCGGGTGGCGCGCAGCGTGCCGTTGACCAGCAGGCCCTGCTTCAGGAACAGCTTGGTCGCGCTCACGTACAGATCGGTGCCGTGGCGCCGGGCGCCCAGCGCATCCAGCGTGGCATCCAGCCCGGTGGAGCCCAGCGACTTGTACTGCACGCCCACGGCCACCTGGGGCACCAGGGTGTCGCTGTCCAGGATGGCATCGCCCAGCACCCGCAGCTTGGCGCCCACGACCGTCTGCCGCAGGTGCAGGCCGGGCAGGCCCAGCGCGCTGCCGGTGTTCCGTGTATCGAAATCCTGCTGCGCCACCGACAGTTCGAGCCGGTCGTGAATGCCGACCGCCGCGCCGTAGGCGGTCATTGCGTAGTCGCGGGTGCTGGCGCGGGTGGTGAAGGCGGAGGCCCCCGTTTCGCCATCCGTCGCGTTGCTGCCGATCACCGCCCAGGGGCTGAGCCCGCCGCCGGCCGCGCCCTCGATCGTGCTCACGCCCCCCGTGAGCAGGAGTTTTCCGGTGTCGGCGCAGGCGGCGAACGGGGCCAGGGCCGCAGAAGCGGCCAGAAGGGTGGGAGCGAGCTTGGGATGCATGGGCGATGTGCGTGGGTGGGGCGGGATGGCGCAGGCGTGGCGCCTGCCGTGTCTGCGGTACGGCGCCCTGGGGGCTTCGGATTCACGCGTGGCGGCACCGGCCGCCATGCCCCGGCGGGCGCGGCGGCCTTGAATCCGATGCGGGCCCCGTGCCGTAAGAAGGGCACGGACGCCGGTGATCGGCTCCGAAATGCTGCCGGTTCTCAGGCAGGCACACCGTTGGACACGGCAGGATGTGTATGAATTCAAGAGTTGCGCCCGTTGGCGGGGCAGGGGTCCCGGGGCGGGTTCGGCGCATGGCGCGCCTGGGGATGCCGCTGCTGGCGATGGCCCTGCTGGCCGTGGCCGGCCAGGCTTTGCCGCAGGCCTCCGTGCCCGCGAAGGCCCGCGAGTGGCACACGCCGCCGCCGGGCGACGTGGCACGCGGGGCCGTGCTTTACCGGCAGCAATGCACGGCATGCCACGCCATCGACAGCAACAAGACCGGGCCCGCGCACCGCGGCGTGATGGGTCGGCGCGTCGGCAGCCTGCCGGGCTACCCGTATTCCGAGGCGCTTTCGCATTCACGCCTGCGCTGGACCCCGCAGACGCTCGACGTCTGGCTCGCGGACCCGGAGGAGCTGGTGGCCGGCCAGCGCATGGACTACCAGGTCGAGGACCCGCAGGAACGCGCCGACCTGATCGCCTTCCTGGCCACGCTGAAATAGTCCTCCGGCCCCCCGGCCGCCGCGCGCGAAAGCGCCGTGGCCGTCACGTTGGCGGCGCGCCGTTGCGAGGCGTGTAACTCCCGGCACTTGATTTTTCGGGGCGATTGACGTGTGTCAATGCCCCGGATGCGCTGCAGGCAGAAACTTTCCGTGCAATCAATGAGGTGCACGATGGATTCTCCAACAACCAATGCCGCGCACTACAACGACACGGTCGTGCGGCAGTTTTCTATCATGGCCGTGGTATGGGGCGTGGTCGGCATGCTGGTGGGCGTCATCATCGCCGCGCAGCTCGCCTGGCCCGAACTCAACTTCGGCATCCCCTGGCTCAGCTACGGCCGCCTGCGGCCGCTGCACACCAACGCGGTGATCTTCGCGTTCGGCGGCTGCGCGCTCTTCGCCACCAGCTACTACGTCGTGCAGCGCACGGGCCAGGTGCGCCTCTTCGCGGGCCCGCTCGCCGCCTTCACCTTCTGGGGCTGGCAGGCCGTGATCGTGGCCGCGGCCATCAGCCTGCCGCTGGGCTACACCACCGGCAAGGAATACGCCGAGCTGGAGTGGCCCATCGACATCCTCATCACGCTGGTGTGGGTGTCCTACGCCATCGTGTTCTTCGGCACCGTGGGCAAGCGCCGCGTGCGCCACATCTACGTG
The DNA here is from genome assembly GCF_003269065.1 of Paracidovorax anthurii. Lineage (GTDB taxonomy): Bacteria > Pseudomonadota > Gammaproteobacteria > Burkholderiales > Burkholderiaceae_C > Paracidovorax > Paracidovorax anthurii. The sequence continues at coordinate 5,260 of NZ_QLTA01000080.1, read as the reverse complement.
GCCAACTGGTTCTTCGGCGGCTTCATCCTGGCCGTGGCCCTGCTGCACGTGGTCAACAGCGCGGAAGTGCCGGCCGGCTGGATGAAGAGCTACTCGGCCTATGCCGGCGTGCAGGACGCCATGGTGCAATGGTGGTACGGCCACAACGCGGTGGGTTTCTTCCTCACGGCCGGGTTCCTGGGGATGATGTACTACTTCATCCCGAAGCAGGCGGGCCGCCCGGTGTACTCGTACCGCCTCTCGATCGTGCACTTCTGGGCGCTGATCTTCACCTACATGTGGGCCGGCCCCCACCACCTGCACTACACCGCGCTGCCCGACTGGACGCAATCGGTGGGCATGGTGTTCTCGCTCATCCTGCTGGCGCCGAGCTGGGGCGGAATGATCAACGGGATCATGACCCTCTCGGGCGCATGGCACAAGCTGCGCGACGACCCCATCCTGCGCTTCCTGATCGTGTCGCTGTCGTTCTACGGCATGGCCACGTTCGAAGGGCCGATGATGTCCATCAAGACCGTCAACGCCCTGAGCCACTACACCGACTGGACCGTGGGCCACGTGCACGCCGGCGCCCTCGGCTGGGTGGGCCTGATCACCATGGGCTCGCTCTACTACCTCGTGCCGCGCCTCTTCGGCCGCGAGAAGATGCACTCCATCAAGGCGATCGAGCTGCACTTCTGGATGTCCACCATCGGCATCGTGCTCTACATCGCCGCGATGTGGATCGCCGGCGTGATGCAGGGCCTGATGTGGCGCGCGGTCAATGCCGACGGCACGCTCACCTACACCTTCGTCGAGAGCGTGAAGGCCACCTATCCCTTCTACGTCATCCGCTTCGCGGGCGGCCTGCTGTACCTGGGCGGCATGCTCGTCATGGCCTGGAACGTCTGGAAGACCGCCATGGCCGGCCGCTCGGTCAAGGTGCAGATCCCGGCCGTGAGCCCGGCCCACGCCTGAAAACCGAGGAGCGCATCCATGTCCGACAACACCAAAGCATCCGCCGGTTTCTCCCACGAGAAGATCGAGACCAACAACTTCCTCATGATCGTGCTGATCGTGCTGGTGGTGGCCGTGGGCGGCCTGGCCGAGATCGTGCCGCTGTTCTTCCAGAAGTCCACCACCGAGCCGGTGAACGGCGTGCAGCCCTACACGGCCACGCAGCTCCTGGGCCGCGACATCTACCTGCGCGAGGGCTGCTACAACTGCCACTCGCAGATGATCCGCCCCTTCCGCGCCGAGACGCTGCGCTACGGCCACTACTCGGTGGCCGGCGAGTTCGTCTATGACCACCCCTTCCAGTGGGGCAGCAAGCGCACCGGCCCCGACCTGCACCGCGTGGGCGGCAAGTACAGCGACGAGTGGCACCGCATCCACCTGAACAACCCGCGCGACCTGGTGCCCGAATCCAACATGCCCGCCTACCCGTGGCTGGAGAAGACGGCGGTCGATCCTGCCGTGGCGGCGCCGCGCATGAAGGCCCTGCGCACCGTGGGCGTGCCCTACACCGACGAGCAGATCGCCGGCGCGGCCGAAGAGGTCAAGGGCAAGACCGAGCTGGACGTCCTCGTGGCCTACCTGCAGGTCATGGGCCGCGCGCTCAAGTAACCCGGGAGGCCGATCATGGACATCACCACGGTGCGCATCATCGCCACGCTGGTTTCCTTCGCCTGCTTCATCGGCATCCTGGGGTGGACGTTCGCGCGCCACAACCGGGCCCGGTTCGACGAGGCGGCGCAGCTGCCCTTCGCCGAGCAGGATGTTTCCCCGAATCCTTCCAAGAACGAGAACAACCATGAGTGACTTCACCCACAATTTCTGGTCGGTGTACGTTGCGGGACTGACCCTCGTCGGCATCGTCGGCTGCGTGATCCTGCTGTGGGTCACCGCGCGCAAGAAGACCCAGCCACGCGCCGACAACACCACGGGCCACGTCTGGGATGGCGACCTCACCGAGATGGACAACCCCATGCCCCGCTGGTGGATGTGGCTGTTCGTCATCACCATCGTCTTCGGGCTGGGCTACCTGGCCGCCTATCCGGGCCTGGGCAAGTTCAGCGGCCAGCTCGGCTGGTCGCAGCACGGCGAATACGAGAACGAAATGGCCAAGGCCAAGGCGGAGCTCGACCCCCTCTACGCCCGTTTCACGGCGATGACGACCGAGCAGGTGGCCGCCAACCCCGAGGCCATGGCCATCGGCGAGCGGCTCTTCATGAACAACTGCGCGCAGTGCCACGGCTCCGATGCGCGCGGCAGCAAGGGCTTCCCCAACCTGGCCGACAACGACTGGCTGCACGGCGGCACGCCCGCCAACATCCGCGAGACGCTGGAGAAGGGCCGCATCGGCACCATGCCGCCCATGGCGGCGGCCGTGGGCTCGCCCGAGGACGTGCGCAACCTCGCCCACTATGTGCTGAGCCTCTCGGGCAGCCCGCACGACTCGCTGCGCGCCTCGCTGGGCAAGTCCAAGTTCACCGCGTGCGCGGCATGCCACGGCATGGACGGCAAGGGCAACACCGCGCTGGGCGCGCCCAACCTGACCGACGACATCTGGCTGCACGGCTGGGGCGAGGCCGCCATCACCGCGATGATCAACAACGGCAAGGTGAACCAGATGCCGGCCCAGGCCGACAAGCTCACCGACGCGCAGATCGGCGTGCTGGCCGCCTACGTGTGGGGCCTGTCCCACCGGCCGGGCGCGGCGCGCTGACCCTTTCCGCGGGGGCGGCGCCGGCCGGCGTGCCTCCCTTCGCGGGTGATTCCCCCGATGTGACGACCGGCCAGTGACAACGCAGACCCACCATGAAGCCACCTGACGGGAAGCCACGCAAGGTCATACCGATCTCACCCGCCGCAGCCGCGGAGGGCGCTTCGGCCCAGGCCGAAGTCGTCTCCCTCTACGAAGCCCAGAAGAAGATCTATCCGAGGTCCATCTCCGGCGTGTTCGCGCGCTGGCGGTGGGCCATGGTGTTTCTCACCCAGCTCGTGTTCTACGGCCTGCCCTGGCTCGAATGGGGCCAGCGGCAGATGGTGCTGTTCGACCTGGGCGCGCGGCGCTTCTACATCTTCGGGCTGGTGCTCTACCCGCAGGATTTCATCTATCTCACGGGCCTGCTCATCATCTCGGCCCTCTCGCTCTTTCTCTTCACCGCCGTGGCGGGCCGCCTGTGGTGCGGCTTCGCGTGCCCGCAGACCGTCTACACCGAGATGTTCATGTGGATCGAGCACAAGGTGGAGGGCGACCGCAGCGCGCGCCTGCGGCTGGACAACGGGCCCTGGACCGTCGAGAAGCTGCGCAAGAAAAGCCTCAAGCAGTTCCTCTGGGTGGCCGTCTCCGCGTGGACGGGGTTCACCTTCGTGGGCTACTTCGTGCCGATCCGCGAACTGGGCGCGGAACTGCTGGCGCTGCAGGGCTCGTGGCAGCTTTTCTGGGTGGCCTTCTACAGCTTCGCCACCTATGGCAACGCGGGCTTCCTGCGCGAGCAGGTGTGCAAGTACATGTGCCCGTACGCGCGCTTCCAGAGCGCGATGTTCGACAAGGACACGCTCGTCGTCACCTACGACGGGGCGCGCGGCGAGGTGCGCGGCCCGCGCAACAAGTCCATCGACCACCGCGCCAGGGGCCTGGGCGACTGCATCGACTGCACGCTGTGCGTGCAGGTCTGCCCCGTGGGCATCGACATCCGCGACGGGCTGCAGTACGAGTGCATCGGCTGCGGCCTCTGTGTGGATGCGTGCAACACCGTCATGGACAAGATGAAGTACCCGCGCGGCCTCATCCGCTACTCCACGCAGAACGGCGTGGCCCACCGCTGGAGCCAGCCGCAGATGCTGCGCCGCGTGCTGCGGCCGCGCGTGCTCATCTACACGGCGGTGCTCGTGGCGCTGTGCGTGGGCATGCTCGCGAGCCTGGTGGTGCGCACCCCGCTCAAGGTGGACGTGGTGCGCGACCGTGCCGCGCTCTCGCGCATCGTGGCGGGCGGCCGGCTGGAGAACGTGTACCGGCTGCAGATCATGAACGCCACCGAGGCGCCGCAGCGCTACCGCATCGCAGCCTCGGGCCTGGAGGGCATCGCGGTGGCCTCCGAGCCCGACGTGGAGATCGGGCCCGCGCAGTCGCGCTGGGTGGCGGTGCGCCTGCAGATCCCCTACGGGTCGGCCGCGCCGGGCTCCCATCCGGTGTCGTTCGACATCGAGGCCCAGGGCACCGGAGCCCATGTCCGGGAGAAGTCCATCTTCCTGGTGCCGCGCTGAGGCGGCGGCGGGCCGGTGGTTGGTGTTATTCAGTATGGTGTCCCCCCGGCACGCATGGTGTGATGGGGACGTGATGACGAAGGAGTTCGTGATGACAACAAAGCCTTCCGCAAGCGTGGCCGCGCAGCCCTGGTGGAAATTCGGCCATATGTGGCTGGTGGTCGCCGGCCCGGCCGTGGTGGTGGTGGCGGGGCTCACCACCGCGTGGCTGGCCGTGCGCCAGCCCGATCCGGTGGTGGCGGAGGACTACTACCGCCGCGGCATCGAGATCAACCGCACGCTGGAGCAGGGCCGCGCCGATGGCATGGCGCCCGCGATGAAGGCGCGCAACCACGTGGCCACGCCCGTGCACGACCAGCCGCGCTGAGCGGATTGCGCACCCCGCGTGGCCGTCCGGGGAACGCCCTGGCCCCGCCCCCTTCGTTCGTTCGTTCTTCAGTTTTCCATAGCGCTACGCGCTACCCGCAACGCATGAAACTGGCGCTGCGTTCCTCGTCCAATGGCCGCGGAGCAGGCCACGCCAGCAAACGCCGTGGAGCGAGCTTCGCTCGGCCACTGGCGGTGTCCCCCTTCCCGCAGGAGAAGGGGCTGAAGGCCGCGGCTCCAAGCCTGCCTGCGCAGGCTTGGACGGCCCTGAAGAGCTGCCGCCTCTGGCGGCTGCACCGAGGCGCGAAGCGCCACAGGGGGTTGTTGTTTCATCTCAGTTATCCATTGCGCTGCGCGCCACCCGCAGGACATGAAACAGGCGCCTAATGGCGGGCGCAGCGTCCGGCACCGAGGTCGGTTCGTACTTGGTGCTTCGAGCCCGTATCTCAGTTGGACCCGCGGCCTCACGAGCACCCCAGACTGTTGCCCTGAGCCTTCGGTTCTTGAGCACGCATTTCAGACTTCGATGACGTGGGCCGCACGCCGATGGCGCCGCGAACAGGAGGTTGTCATGGAAGTGATCTACCCGCGCTGCGCGGGATTGGATGTGCACAAGCAAACGGTGGTGGCTTGCGCACGCATT
>NZ_QLTA01000079.1 GCF_003269065.1 Paracidovorax anthurii | reverse complement strand
AGCTTGGGATCGAGCTTGCGTGCCCGAGACGAGACGGGCATGCGGATGATCTGGTCGCCCGCCGAGAGCGTGTGCAGCACTTCATGGCGCAAGTTGTCCTTGGCGCGCATGAGCCAGTGGCGCTGTGAGCCTTGCTGCCAGGCCAGCAGGAAGGCGGCGCTGAAGTAGGCGCGATCGAACACCGTCAGCGAGTGATCCAGCCCCTGCAGACCCGCGGCCAGCGTCAGCTCGCCCTGATCCATCCCAGCGATGCGCGCATCCAGCAGTTCGTGGGTGTCGGTATCGAGCAGGCACACCGCACGCACCTGGGGCCACGCCAGCGGCCCATGCTGGGTGGCGCAGCTTCCCAGCGCCCCTCGGTTCTCGGGCGTGTCCGGTGCTGTCCAGACCACGCCATCGACGGCCAGCACACGCAGCCCCTGTCCCGGTGTGCTAGGGCGACTCCAGGCTTGTGCGAGCAGGCCAAACAGTTGCGCCAGAGGATCGCAGCCCAGGCGCTGGCGGGCCTGCACACTGGCGCTGGGTGCGGGCAGATCGTTGTCGCCCAGACTTAAGGACAGCTGCTGCACCACCTGCCACATCGGCAGTTGCCGATATAGCGACAAGCCGATGACCAGCCAGATGGCGTGCTCGGCTGGAAGCTTGCGCCTGCGGATGCTGGCCTTGCCGCTGGCGGCAAGGGCTTGGGTGATCCACTCGTTGTCGATCAACTGCGCCAGCTCTCCCAGGCTATCGTTGGGGGCTTGTTGCAGGGTTTGGGCCAGGGTGTTTTCGAGCAGGCGCAAAGCAAAAAGGGAACGTGTTGCACACGTTCCCTTTTTAGCTCCCATCAGACTTCCAAGGGCTTATCTGACTGGCATTACGCCTTGGCGGGGTTTCTTTGTTGCCGCCACAAGAACCACCTTCATGGGGCACTGCCGCCAAAGAGGCTGCAGGCATTGAAGGTATCTTGTGCGGTTGGCGCCGGCACCCGGCGCGAGCCGCGCTACGCGGCGGGTGCCATGCGGGCCGTCAGCCCATGTGCAGGCCGCCGTTGACCGAGAAGTCGGCGCCAGTGGCGTAGCCGCCCTCCTCGGAAGCCAGCCAGGCGATGATCGATGCGATCTCGCTGGGCTCGCCGAGGCGCTTCACGGGCACCGTGGCGACAATCTTCTCCAGCACGTCGGGACGGATGGCCTTGACCATGTCGGTGCCGATGTAGCCCGGGCTGACGGTGTTGACCGTCACGCCCTTGGTGGCGAGTTCCTGCGCGAGGGCCATCGAGAAACCATGCATGCCCGCCTTGGCGGCCGAGTAGTTGGTCTGCCCGGCCTGGCCTTTCTCGCCGTTCACGCTGCTGATGTTGATGATGCGGCCCCAGCCCTTTTCCACCATGTCGCCCACGACCTGCTTTGTCACGTTGAACATGCTGTTAAGGTTGGTTTCGATCACCGCATCCCAGTCCTCGCGGGACATCTTGAGGAACATGCGGTCACGCGTGATGCCGGCGTTGTTCACGAGCACATCGACCGTGCCATGCTCGGCCTTGGCATGGTTGAAGGCGGCCACGGTGGAATCCCAGTCACCCACATTGCCCACCGACGCATGGAAGGTGAAGCCCAGGGCCTTCTGCTCCGCCAGCCACTTGGCGTGGTCACGGGTCGGCCCGCAGCCCGCGATGACCTTGAAGCCATCCTTGTGCAGGCGCTGGCAGATGGCGGTTCCGATGCCCCCCATGCCCCCTGTGACGTACGCTACTTTCTGATTCATGTGATTTCTCTCCTAGTCAACGATTCACGCGATCACTCTACCCAAGATTTCAGGCCCGGCCGCTGAGGTAAACACCGATCGGTCATCCGCCCCACCGCACTCCAGGCGCGGGACCGACCGGGCCCGGGGGATCAGGCCCGCTCCACGGCGAACGACACGCCCATGCCGCCGCCGATGCACAGCGCCGCCACGCCCCTGCGGGCGCCACGGCGCTGCAACTCGTGCAGGAGCGTGACCAGCACGCGGCAACCGGAAGCGCCGATCGGATGGCCGATGGCGATCGCCCCGCCGTTCACGTTCACCTTGGCGGGATCGATGCCCAGTTCCTTGTTGACCGCGCAGGCCTGGGCGGCGAAGGCCTCGTTCAGTTCGAACAGGTCCACGTCGGCGGCATTCCAGCCGGTGCGCTGCAGCACCTTGCGCGTGGCCGGCACCGGGCCCATGCCCATGGTGGCCGGATCGAGCCCGCTGGTGGCGTAGGCGGCGATGCGCGCGAGCGGGGTGAGGCCGAGCGCCGCGGCCTTCTTCGCGCTCATCACCACCACGGCCGCCGCGCCGTCGTTGATGCCCGAGGCATTGCCCGCCGTGACCGAGCCGGCCTTGTCGAAGGCCGGCCGCAGCCCCGCGAGGGCCTCCGCGCTGGTCTTGCGGTTGAGGTATTCGTCGGCGTCGAACAGGATGGGGTCGCCCTTCTTCTGCGGCAGGCTCACGCCCACGATCTCGTCCTTGAAGCGGCCCGCATCCTGGGCCGCAGCCGCCTTCTGCTGGCTGGCGAGCGCCAGTGCGTCCTGCTGCTCGCGGCTGATGCCGTGCAGCTTGGCGACGTTCTCGGCGGTGATGCCCATGTGGTACTGGTTGTAGACGTCCCAGAGGCCATCGACGATCATCGAATCGACCATCTTCCAGTCGCCCATGCGCTGGCCGTCGCGCGAGCCGGCCAGCACGTGCGGCGACAGGCTCATGTTTTCCTGCCCGCCCGCCACGACGATCTCGCTGTCGCCCGTGGCCACGGCCTGGGCCGCCAGCATCACGGCCTTGAGGCCCGAGCCGCAGACGGCGTTGATGGTGAGCGCAGGGGTCTCGCGCGCCACGCCGGCCTTCATCATGGCCTGCCGCGCGGGGTTCTGGCCCACGCCGGCGGTCAGCACCTGGCCCATGATCACTTCGCCCACCTGGTCCAGCGGCACGTTCGCCCGGGCCAGGGCTTCCTTGATGACGAGCGCGCCGAGTTCGGTGGCGGGCGTCTTGGCGAGCGCGCCGCCGAACTTGCCCACGGGCGTGCGAACGGCGGAAACGATGACGATGTCTTCCATGGCAATCCTTTGGTTTCTGATGGTGATGGAACGGATGAAAATCAAATGGAGCCGGCCGCCGGCGTCGCGGCGGACAGGCCGTAGGGGCCGCAGGCCCCGGTTAGCTCACGCACGCTCGCGCACGTAGCGCCCCGGCGCGGGCTCGCCGGGCGGAAAGCGCACGCCCCGGCCGTAGCGCTTGGGGGCTGGCACGAGGGCGCCCGCGTGGCCGCGCAGCCAGTCCGACCAGTCGGTCCACCAGCTTCCGGGGTGTTCGGTGGCGCCCTCCAGCCATTGGTCGAGGGTGGGCGGCAACTGGCCGTCCGCGCGAAGCCAGTGGCTGCGCTTTTTCTTGGCGGGCGGGTTGATGACGCCCGCGATGTGGCCGGAGGCCCCCATGGCGAAGCGCTTGGGGCCGGGCAGGACCTGCGTGGAAGCGTAGGCCGCGCCGATGGGCACGATGTGGTCCTCGCGCGAGCCGTAGATGTACACCGGCAGATCGACGAGGCTCAGGTCGATCGGCTCGCCGCACACCGTCAGGTGGTCGGGCTGCACGAGCTTGTTCTCCAGGTAGAGATTGCGCAGATACCACGCATAGAACGGCCCCGGCAGGTTGGTGGAGTCGCTGTTCCAGTAGAGCAGGTCGAAGGGCGGCGGCGTCTCGCCCTTGAGGTAGTTGCCCACCACGTAGGTCCAGACGAGGTCGTTGGGGCGCAGGAAGCTGAAGGTGGAGGCGAGGTCCTGCCCCTTCATCAAGCCGCCCTGCCCCATCTGCAGTTCGCGGAAGTGGACGAAGCTCTCGTCGATGAAGACGTCGAGGATGCCGGTGTCGGCAAAGTCGATGAGCGTGGTGAGGAAGGTGGCGCTGGCCACCGGCTCCTCACCGCGCGCGGCCAGCACGGCCAGGGCCGTGGCCAGCATGGTGCCGCCCACGCAGAAGCCCAGGGCGTTGATCTGGTCGGCGTTGCCGATCTGCCGGACCGTGTCGATGGCGCAGAGGACGGCGTCCTCGATGTAGTCGTCCCAGGTGGCCCGGGAGAGCGATTCGCCCGGATTGCGCCAGCTCACGACGAAGGTGCGGTGGCCCTCGCTCACCGCGTAGCGGATGAGCGAGTTCTCGGGCTGCAGGTCGAGGATGTAGAACTTGTTGATGCAGGGCGGCACCACGAGGAAGGGGCGCTCGTGGACCTTGGCCGTGAGGGGCTTGTATTCGATGAGCTGGAACAGCTCGTTCTCATACACCACCGCGCCCTCGGAGGTGGCCACGTTGCGGCCGACCTCGAAGACGCTTTCGTCGGTCATCGAGACATGGCCCTGCCGCATGTCGTGCAGCAGGTTGGCGACGCCCTTGGCGATGCTTTCGCCCTGGGTGTCGATGGCCTTCTTCTGGGCCTCGGCGTTGAAGACGAGGAAGTTGCTGGGCGCCATCGCCGCCATCCACTGCTCGACGCCGAAGCGGATGCGCGCGCGGGTCTTGGCGTCGGCATCGACCGCGTCGGCCAGGCCCATGAGCGTGCGGGCGTTGAGCAGGTAGGCGGCGGCCGAGAAGGCGGCCATGGGCTGCTCCGCCCAGGCGGGATTGCTGAAGCGGCGGTCCTGGAGGGACTGGGGCTGCAGCGCCTGGCTCCAGAGCTCGCCGGCCTCCTTCACGTACTGCTGCTGCAGGGCCGCGATCTTGTCGGGAGAAAAGCGGATCGCCGGCGGCACGGGCGCCTGGCCGTCCAGGGACTGCGGCCCGCCCACCTTCCGGAAGGCCTCCAGCGCCTGGGTCCAGCTCTGGTTCAGCATTTGCCGGATCTGCTGGGCGTTTCCCGCCCAGCCTGCATCAAAATCCATGGGGTTGTCTCCTCCGTCGCGTCATCGCCCGCCGTGCGCGCCCCCTCGGGCGGCACCGTCAGGCATTGTTGCCGAGCGGCAGGCCGCGAGGCAATGCCGCTTTCTCTTTTTCACGATATAGCTCAGTTTTTCAGGATGTGCCTGCAATGTACCTCGTGGTGATCGGTTGGCTCTACGTCACGTTGATGATGGCGGTCGCGGAGGCCTCGGGGCCGCAGGGGAGCCTGCTGGGCGCGGCGGTCACGTTCGTGTTCTACGGGCTGCTGCCGCTGTCGATCGTGGTCTACATCCTGGGCACCCCGGCGCGCAAGCGGGCCTTGCGGGAGCGGGAGCGGCGGGATGCCCCGGCCACCCCGGTCCATGCGCCCGCGCCCCCCAGGCCATCAGCCTCCCCGGTCCCCGCCGATCCAGACGCAGGCGGCGAACCGCCCTCCGGTGGCGCCGGCGCTGCCCATGGAGGCGCGGTGCGAAAAGAACCGTGACGGCTGGCGGACGGTGCACCAGGCATCGCCACCGTCGTTGCCGTGGACCTCGGTAACGCCCAGGGCCCCGAGCCGCTGGCGCGCGAGGCCCGCGAGGTCGGCCAGGTATTTGCCCCCGCCCTGCGCGCGGAAGTGCACCCCGGCCGCCGGGTCGCGGGCGCAGAAGGCGGCGCGCACATCCTCGCCCACCTCGAAGGCCGTGGGGCCGATGCAGGGCCCCAGCCAGGCCAGGACGCCGTGGGCCTGAGGCGCATCGATCGCTATTCTTTCGATAGCAGGAGATGCAGCAAAATCAACGACGTGGGAGGGAAAACGCTCCAAAATCTGCTCCAACACCCCTCCCGCCAGCCCGCGCCAGCCCGCGTGGGCGGCGGCCACCCGGGTGCCCTGGCGGTCGGTGAAGAGCACGGGCAGGCAGTCGGCCACCATGATGGCGCAGGCGCGGCCCGGCAGGCTCGCGGTGCAGGCATCGGCCTCGGTGCCGTCGGGCAGGCCGGCGTCCAGGTCGGCGACGGTGGTGCCGTGCACCTGCCGCAGGAAGACGGGCTCCACGGGGCGGCCGCCATCGAGCGCGGAGAGGGCTGCGCGCAGCCGCTGGCGGTTGGCCCGCACGGCGGCGGGGTCGTCCCCCACATGGTCGCCCAGGTTGAGCGTGGCCCAGGGGGCCTCGCTCGCGCCGCCGGCGCGCGCCGTGCAGGCGGCGCGCACGTGGCCGGGCGCCGGCCAGTCGGGGATCAGCCAGTCCGGGGGCACGCCTTCCGGGGCGCGGGGGTCTGGCCGGGGCATCAGGCTTCGTGGTCCGGGCACGCGGAAGGGTGCGCCGCCTGGAAGGCGGGCAACGCGCTGGCCGCCTGCCACGCCGCCATGGTGAGCGGCAGGCCGTCCAGGCTCACCTGGAAGCGCTGGGCATTGAAAACCTGGGGCACGAGGCAGCAGTCCGCCAGCGTGGGGGTGTCACCCCAGCACAGGCGCGAGGGGGGCAGGCCTGCGGCCGCGCGCTCCCCGGCCAGCAGGCCCAGTTGCCGCTCGAAGGCCTCCAGGCCGCCGCGCGCCCAGTGGCGGTACCAGGCGGTCTTGGCCGCCTCGTCCACCTGCAGCGTCTGGGTGAGGTACTGGAGCACCCGCAGGTTGTTCAGCGGATGGATCTCGCAGGCCACGATCTGCGCCAGGGCCCGCACCCGGGCACGGCCCGGCGCATCGGCGGGCAGCAGCGGCGGCGCGGGATGGGTTTCGTCGAGGTATTCGATGATGGCCATGGACTGCGTGAGCGCCGTGCCGTCCTCCAGCTCCAGCGCAGGTACCAGCGCATCGCCCACGCGGCCGGCATAGGCGGGCTCGCGGTGCTCGGCGCGCACCAGGTGCACCGGCACGTAGTCGTAGGACAGGCCCTTGAGCGCGAGCGCGATGCGCACGCGGTAGGAGGCCGACGAGCGGAAGTAGTTGAACAGCTTCATGGTCCGGCGAGCATAACGTCCGCGCATGGCACACTCTGCCGGCGCGCGGCCTGGGCACAGGCCGCCGCCCTCCCCCCTCCCCCTCCTTCGCGATCAGGCTGACACACACCATGAGTTATGTGATTCCTCCCGCCTCCATCGCCAGCGTGCCCGTGGCGGGCACCGGCGACCGCTTTCCCGTGCACCGCATCTACTGCGTGGGACGCAACTACGAAGAGCACGCCAAGGAGATGGGCTTTACCGGGCGGGAGCCGCCCTTCTTCTTCATGAAGCCCGCCGACGCCATCCTGCCCGTCGCGCAGGGAGAGACGGGCCGCATGCCCTACCCCACGCTCACGGCCAACCTGCACCACGAGATCGAGCTGGTGGTGGCGATCGGCCGGGGCGGCAAGCGCATCGCCGCCGCCGATGCGCTGCAGCACATCTACGGCTATGCCGTGGGCCTGGACATGACCCGCCGCGACCTGCAGAGCGAGATGAAGAAGCAGGGCCGCCCCTGGTGCATCGGCAAGGGCTTCGAGCACAGCGCGCCGATCGGCCCCATCACGCCGCTGGCGCAGGCCCGCGACGTGGAGCAGGCCGGCATCTGGCTGCAGGTCAACGGCGCGGACCGCCAGCGCAGCACGGTGGCGCAGCTCATCTGGAACATTGCGGAGACCATCGAGCACCTGTCCGCCGCCTGGGAATTGCAGCCCGGCGACCTGATCTTCACCGGCACCCCCGAGGGCGTGGCCGCCGTGGTGCGCGGCGACGTGCTCGAAGGCGGCGTGGACGGGCTGGGCACGCTGCGGGTGGAGATCGCCTGACACCCGCCGCCCGCCATCGCGGCGGCCGGTGCGCTGCCCCGCCCCGGTCCCGCCACGGTGGCCAAGGCCTCCGGGCCCGGCGGCCTGCCGCACCGCCAATTGCTACCAAAACAATAGCTGCATGTTCAATGAATTCGGCGACATGCAGCCAATCCAGCCCAAACCATGACCTTCCGCAGCCCCATCAAGCACTGCCGTGAATGCGGAACCGCCGTGGTGTACCGCGTACCCGACGACGGCGACACCAAGCTGCGCGCGGTCTGCCCGGCCTGCCACACCATCCACTACGAGAACCCGCTCAACGTGGTGGGCACCCTCCCGGCGCTGGGGGACCGGGTGCTGCTGTGCAAGCGCAACATCGAGCCGCGCTGGGGCAAGTGGACGCTGCCGGCCGGCTTCATGGAGTTGAACGAAACCACGGCCGAGGGCGCCTCGCGCGAGACGGACGAGGAGGCCGGCGCGCAGATCACGCTGGGGCCGCTCTTCTCGCTGCTCAACGTGCCCCGCGTGGGGCAGGTGCATCTGTTCTACCTGGCCACGCTGCACAGCGACCAGTTCAATCCGGGGTTCGAGACCATCGAGGCCCGGCTGTTCACCGAGGACGAGATCCCCTGGGAGGAGATCGCCTTCCGCACCGTGAAGACCACGCTGGAGCGCTACTTCGCGGACCGCCGCGCCGGCGCCTTCGGCCTGCACTGCGTGGACATCGACTGATGCGCGCCGCCGGGCCGCGCCCGCAGGCGCGGGGCCCGGCCCCGCTTCAGGGGGCCACGGCGCAGCGGCTTTTTACTTCAGCCACTTGTCCGAGCCTGCTTCAGCGCGCCGCGCGCATCCAGCAGGCCCCAGACGAACTCCATCACGCGCGAATAGTCCGCATCGTCCTTGGGCAGCATGAAGCCCAGGGTGTTCTGCGGCGTGAGGGGCGTGGCGACGAAGGCCGCATACAGGCGCGGATCGGCCTTGGCGTAGTGCAGGGCCTCGTAGGTCTCGGTGATCATCACGTCGCCCTGGCCCGAGGCGATCAGCGCGGGGATCTCGGCGTTCTTGTCGTGCGTGCTCACCTGGGCGGCCTTGAGGTTTTCGAGCACGAAGGTCTCGTTGGTGCCGCCGGGGTTCTTGATGACGCGCACGCCGGGCTGGTTGAGGTCGGCCAGCGCCTTGTAATGGTCCTTGTCCGCCGCGCGCACCAGCGCCACCTTGCCGAAGGGCGCATAGCCCGGGAGCATCTCGATCTGGCGGATGCGCGTCACGTTGCGCGTGATGCCGCCGACGGCCACGTCGAACTTGTCGGCCTGGATGTCCTTCATGAGGTTGGGCCAGCTCGTGGGCACGTATTCGATCTTGGCGCCCATCTCCTTGGCCATGAGCTCGATCACATCGATGTCGTGGCCGGAATAGCCGGCATCGGTCTTGATGGCGAAGGGCCGGTAGTCGCCCGGCGTGCCCACGCGCAGGACCTTGGTTTCCATGATCCTGTCGAGCCGTGGCCCGGCATGCGCCGTCTGGGCGAAGGCGCCGACGGCCAGGGCGGCCGCGGCGAACAGGGGAATGAGTGGATTGCGCGTCATGGGAGGAAAGCCTCTTCGGGGGAAGTGGGGTGGCGGAAGGGACCCCGCGCGCGGCAACCCCACCGGGAGGCCGCCAGCGCAGGCGGGAGGGGCCAAGCATAGCCGCGCCGGATGACGAAGCGGCCCGCCATGCGCCCCGGAAACAACGCCCAGGGCCCGCCGGAGAGCGATAACCCGCTGGGTGGAATTCCCGGGGCCCGCCCGGTGACTCAGAACGCACTCACGGTCTCAGAACGTGTTCACGTTCTCAGGGGCGCGATTCGATGAAGAACGGCTCCGAACCGCGCCCCGGCACCACCGCGCCCCGCTCCACCGGCGCGACCACCACGCCCGGAATCGCGGCGCCGGACTGCGCGGGCGCGGGCTGCGCACCCGGCGGCGGCACGTCCGTGATCGAGGGCGGCTGCGGCGACGGTGGCTGCGCGGCGCCCTCCGGCGGCACGACCACTTCCGGGGGCGGCATGGCGGGCTGCACCGGCGTGGCGTCCTGCAGGGGCACCAGCGGCGCCTCGGTGATCTCGGGCCGCGCCTCGGCCGAGGCGGGCTCCTGGGGCGCGGAGGCCACCCCGCCCGGCGGGGGCGGCGTGTTGGCGGCCGGCGCGCGCGCGGCGCCGCCCGCCTCGCCGCCCGTGCGGCGCCCAAACAGGTCGTAGACGTTCAGCGCCCATTGGCGCACGCCATCCACCGCCTGCCCGACCCAGCTGCTTTCCTCCAGGTCGATGAACTTCTCGCGCGCATCGATCACCCGGGAGCGCAGGGCCTGCTGGAACACCTCGCCCACCATCGGCAGCGCGCTGTGGGCGCCCTGCCCCCAGTAGTCGCTGCGCAGCGTCACGCGGCCATCGTTGAAGCCCGCCCAGGCGCCCGCCACGAGCTGCGGGTGCATGAGGATGAACCAGCCGTCGGTGTTGTCCTGCGTGGTGCCGGTCTTGCCGGCCACGTCGGCCGTGATGCCGTAGCGCGAGCGGATGGCCGCGCCCGTGCCCTTGTCCACCACCGCGCGCAGCGCGTCGCGCAGGGTCTGGGCGGGCGCGAGGCCCAGGGCGCGCTCAGGCGCTGCGGGCGAGAAGTCTTCGAGCACCTTGCCGTTCTTGTCCTCGATGCGCGTGATGGCCGTGGGCGCGATGTAGCGCCCGGCTTCGGCGATGGTGCCGTAGGCCGCCACCATCTCCTTGAGCGTCACCGGGCTGGTGCCCAGCGCCAGCGAGGGCACCGCGTCCAGCGGCGATTCGCGCACGCCCATGGCGCGGGCCAGCTGGGCGACGCGCTCCGGGCCCACCTGCTGCATCAGCTGGGCGGTGATCGTGTTGCGGGACAGCGCCAGCCCGTCGCGCAGGGTCATCGGCTCGCCGCTCGGGGGCGCGCCATCGTCCGTAGGCCGCCACACCTGCCCGCCGCCCAGGGGGATCTCCACCGCCTGGTCGATCAGCGTGTCGGTGGGCAGCGCCCCCTTCGCGAAGGCCGCGCCATAGACGAACGGCTTGAAGGTCGAGCCCGGCTGGCGGCGCGCCGCCTGCACGTGGTCGAACGGGTCCTGCGCGAAATCGCGGCTGCCCACCCATGCCCGGATCTGGCCCGTGCGCGGATCCAGCGCCATGAAGCCGGCCTGCACGCGGGTCTTGTCCTGGCGCAGCCGGCGCAGGAAATCGGCGTCGTCCAGCAGCGCCTTCAGGGCCTGCTCGGGCGCGGCGCCCTTGGCCACGGCGTTTGCATACTGCGGGCTCTCGCGCACGAACGACTGCACCAGCGGGCTCTTGGCGTTCCAGGTGCGCGGGCCCCAGGCGTTGTCGGCGATCGCCTGCAACTGGCGGCCCTGCCGCGCCACCGCCTGGTTGGCCAGGGCCTGCAGCCGGGCATCGATGGTGGTGCGGATCACGAGCCCGTCGGCATACAGGCTGTAGCCGTTGCGGTCGGCCCAGTCGATGAGCTGCTTGCGCAACTGCTGCGCGAGGTGCGGCGCGGGCCCGGCGGCCTCTACCTGCCGCTCGAAGCGGATGCGCAGCGGCCGGCGGGAGAGCGTCTCGACCTCTCCGGCCGTGAGCTTGCCGCGCTTTTGCATCTGCGACAGCACCACGTTGCGCCGCGCCTGGGCCCGCTCCGGATTGAGCACCGGGTTGTAGTAGCTCGTGCCCTTGAGCATGCCGATCAGCGTGGCGCTCTCCAGCACCGTGAGCTTGCCGGCCGACTTGTCGAAATACGTGCGCGCCGCCATCTCGATGCCGTAGGCGTTGTAGAGGAAGGGCACCGTGTTGAGGTAGGTCTCCAGGATCTCGTCCTTGGAATAGAGCGCCTCGATCTTGAACGCGGTGATCGCCTCCTTGAGCTTGCGGGTGAGCGTCGGGGCCCGGCCGATGTCTTCCGGATAGAGGTTGCGGGCAAGCTGCTGCGTGATGGTCGAGCCGCCCTGCTTGTCGCCGCCCAGCGTGCGGACCACCGCCGACGCCGTGCGCCGCCAGTCCAGGCCGAAGTGGTCGTAGAAGCGGTGGTCCTCGGTGGCGATCAACGCGTCCACCACCGAAGGCGCGATGTCCTCCAGCGCCACCCACTCGCGGTTCACCCAGCGGTACTCCGCCAGCAGGCGGCCATCGGCGGACACGAGCTGCGCCGGCTGCTCGGTCTTGGCCTTGCGGATGTCGCTGATCGCGGGCGTGAAGGGCCACAGCAGCAGGGTGTAGAGCAACAGCGCAGCGGGCACGGCCGCCAGCGCCCAGAGCAGCAGGCGGCCCGAGAGCCGCGCGCGCAGCCAGCGCAGTGCCGCCATGGCCCGCCGGGCCAGCGATGAAAGAGGCGCGCTGGACAACCAGGAACGCAGGGAGGCAAGCAAAGAGGCAATCACACGGTCAGGAGGTAAACACCCATTGGTGCAGCGGGCGGGCGGTGGGGCCGGGAAGCCCGGCGGAGGTATCCATGCGGGCATGGCTGCCGCGGGCGCGATGGTACCGGGGTTCGGTGCCGCGCCCCCGCCGGCAACCCCCGCGGCGCGGCGGCGAATTCACCGCATGCCCGGCAGCCCGGGCGCCTTCTTGCTACGCTTTCCCCATGCTCCCGCCCCCTATTCCCGGCCGCCGGGCCGTGCGCGGCATGGTGCCGTGCCTGCTCTGCGCGGCCCTTGCGGCCCTCGCTGCCTGCGGCGACGCCCCGCTGCCGCCCACCCGGTTCCAGATCGACCAGTGCGGCCGCTCCCACGCCTGGGAAGACAAAGAGACCCGGTGGAACACCCTGTACGCCGCCCAGCTCGACGGCCACGACGAACTGGTCATCGCCCTGGGCATCCCTCAGCCTCCTGAAGAGGCGCCGCACATCGGCACGGGCGTGCAGTTCAACCTGTTCGCCGCCCCCGGTCTGCTGCGGCTGGAGCACGTCGGCGGGCTCGCGGGCACGTTCCGCCTGCATGCCGACGGCGCGGCGGAGATCCAGCACCGGCAGGCCGGCACCGGCGCCGCCACCCTCTTTCGGCACCCCGCCGCGCCCTGGAGCGCCGCTTCGGGCGAGCTGCAGATCACCGAGGTCCGCGTGACCGAGCCCGACGCGCAGGGCGATGCGCGCGCCGTGGTCTCCGGCCACTACACGCTGGAGATGGAGCGCGAGGGTGGCAGCGCCTCCGCCCCCTGCACGGTCCGCGGCAGCTTCCAGGGCGCCACCTTCCGGCTGCGGTCGCAGGCCGGGTGAAGGCCCGGGGGACTACGGCGCGCCGCCGGATTTCAGGCCAGGCAGGACATACGCCAGCACCTTCAGCGACCGCGCCTCATCCACGTCCGCGAACGCCGCCGGGTTCGCCACCCGCTCCACGAAGCGCAACTCCGGCGCCAGCTCGCGCATGGGGTCCTGCAGGAACTCCGGCCCCAGCTCGGGCGCGTTCAGGCACAGCAGCGCGTGCCCGCCGGGCGCCAGCAGGCCGGGCAGGCGGCGCATGAGCCGCGCGTAATCCTTCGTCGCGACGAAGCTGCCCTTCTGGTAGCTGGGCGGGTCCACGATGACCAGGTCATAAGGCCCGCCGCGGCCGATCTTGCCCCAGCTGCTGAAGATGTCGTGCGCCATGAAGCTCGCACCGGCGGCCAGGCCGTTGAGCTGGTGGTTCTGCTGGCCGATGGCGATGGCCCCGTGGCCCATGTCCACGTTCACCACCTGCCGGGCCCCCGCGTGCAGCGCGGCCACGGAAAACGCGCAGGTGTAGGCGAAAAGGTTGAGCACCTTCGGGCCCGCGCCGGGCCGGTCGGCCCGCATGCGCGCGGCGCGGTCGGCCACGTGGTCCCGCACCCAGCGGCGGCCGGCGGCCATGTCCAGAAACAGGCCGTGGTTCTGCCCGCGCAGCACGTGCACGCGATAGCGCAGGCCGTCCTCGGTGACCACGTGCGGATCGGGCACCTCCCCCGCCATCTGGCGCGTGTCGCTGCGGCCCTGCAGGCGCAGGGCCTCGCCGCGGTGCTGGAACACCCAGGACAGCGGCACGGCCGGCGGCGCCACCTGCGCCCAGCGCGCCTGCAGCGCGGCGCCCACCACGGCCAGATCACCCTCCTCCACCGGGGCGAAGCTGGTCAGCACCAGCACGGGGGGATAGGCGTCCAGCGTCCACTGCTCGCAGCCCGGGTGCATGCCGCCCCGGCCATGGAAGATGCGCTGCGCCTGTTGCGGGAAGGGCATGGCGGCAATGGCGTCGAGCAGGGCTTGCATGGGGAAGGAGGGGCGCGGGGAATGGGGAGAGGATCGAACGGGGGCCCGCCGCAGGGGGCTCGCCAGCGCTGGCAGTGGTCGATTCGATGATACCGGGCGCATTCACTGCTCCGGCGGTACGAAGGTCCGCTTGGAGATCGCTTGCTATATTTGGTTGCCGTGGTCGGTCAATCGTCGCGATTCAGGCAGGCATGGCAGACCCAATAAGAGGGAGGGTAAAGATGAAACGATTACTGATTATCGGCTTGCTGCTTTGGGTGGGCATTACCACCAGCATGCCGCCCGCCCTTGCGGGAACCCAAGAAGATTTGAGTGCTTTCAAGGAACTGCAACAAAGCCGGTGGGACGCTCAAAAAGAACTGCAGCAAAAAGATGTGGACGCCCTGCGCCAGCAAGTCGCTGCAGTGGATAAGCGAGTGGATGACCAACTCACCGGAGCGGGACAGGCCATAGACCGCTACGGAGTTGTCACCACATGGACTGGCCTTGTCATTACGGCGCTGTTGGTGCTCGGTGGCTTTTTGGGGTACCGAAATGCCAAGGCCGAAGCAAAAGAGGCCGCGACAGAAGCCGCCAAAGAGCAGGCGGAATCAGCCGCCAATCACTGGCTTGAAATGCAGACCCGAACTTTGCGGGCACGAATTGCCGAATTGGAGCAAGCGGCTTCGCAGGCTATCGGCACGATTGCCCACGCCGTGCGAGACGTGCAAGACCATATGACGACTGGCAAAGAGGAAATCGACAAAGCGGTGGAAACCGTTCAAAGCGGTATAGGAAAAACCGACCAAATCCCTACAGCCGAGCAGCGACAGGCGGAAAAAGTTCTGACGCAGCATGCGGAAGAGCTGAAAAAAACTGCAGAAGACAGCTACTCCTTCGATGACTGGAACACCCGTGCCCACGCTGCTTACGCTGCCAAAAAACTGGAAGACGCGGCCTATTATTGGCACAAAGCATCAGAGGCCCCCAATGCGGGGGCCAGCAATGTCGCCCAAGTGCTCTTTAATCGCGGCGTTATGCAAGGCCAACTCAACCAAAGCGAAGCGGCAATTGCCACATACGACGAGTTATTACGCCGCTTTGGCGACGCAACTGAACCCGCGCTACGCGAGCAGGTGGGTAAGGCTATATTCAACAAAGGCATCAGACAAAGCCAACTCAGCCAAAACGAAGCAGCGATTGCCACATACGACGAGTTATTACGCCGCTTTGGCGACGCGACTGAACCCGCGCTACGCGAGCAGGTGGCCAAGGCCATATTCAACAAAGGCTTCAGCCAGAGCCAACTCAACCAAAGC
>NZ_QLTA01000078.1 GCF_003269065.1 Paracidovorax anthurii | reverse complement strand
CCAGTCTCTCGCGGGCCGCGCCAACCTGATTTTTTTAAAGCCTGCTCCAGCACGCTCACTCCGTGCTGGTCAGGCTCGCTCCACTTGCGCCAGTACGCATAGACGTTGTGCCACTTGGGGAACTGCGGCGGCAGATAGCGCCACTGACAACCCGTGCGAAGCAGGTACAGCACTGCACAGAACACTTCGTACAGGTCCAGCTTGATCGGTTTGGTGCTGCGCCGAACGCTGCGCAGCAGCGGCTCGATCTCGGCAAACTTCTCTCTACTGATGTCGCTTGGGTATGGCTTTCTTTTCACCCCAGGATTGTCGGGGGAGATCGTAAACACGCTCTAAGAATGTCCGTTCATCCATTACCTTGCCGAATGAAATAAATACCCCGGACGCCCGGCCCGGCCCCCGGCCGCGCGCACCCCACTACACTCGGTCCTTCCGTTTTTTTCCTCCCCCACCGTTTCCCCATGACGTACTGCGTCGCCATCAAGCTCAACGCCGGACTGGTCTTCCTGTCCGATTCCCGCACCAACGCCGGCCTGGACCAGATCAGTTCCTTCCGCAAGATGATGATCTACGAGCGGCCGGGCGACCGCTTCATGGTGCTGCTGTCGGCCGGCAACCTGAGCATCTCCCAGTCGGTGCGGGAGATCCTGCAGACCGAACAGCTCGTGGACCGCGACGGCGGCGAGCCCATCACCATCTGGAACGCCAAGAGCATGTTCGATGCCACGCGCGTGCTCGGATCGGCCGTGCGCCACGTGCACGAGCGCGACGGCGCGGCGCTCAAGCGCTCGGGCGTGGACTTCAACGTCTCGATGGTCTTCGGTGGGCAGATCCAGGGCGAGGGCATGCGGCTCTTCCAGGTCTATTCGGCCGGCAACTTCATCGAGGCCACGCCCGAGACGCCTTATTTCCAGGTGGGCGAATCCAAGTACGGCAAGCCCGTGCTGGACCGCGTGCTCACCCCCGAGACGCCGCTGGACGAGGCCGCCAAGTGCGCGCTGGTGTCCATGGACAGCACGCTCAAGTCCAACCTGTCGGTGGGCCTGCCGCTGGACCTCGTGGTGTATGAGGCCGGGCGCCTCGCCACCGACAAGATCGTCTGCATCGACGAGCAGAACCCCTATTTCCGGATGCTGCGCAGCAGCTGGGGCCAGAAGCTGCGCCAGATGTTCGACAGCATCGAGGACCCCGACTGGCACGGCGGCGCCACCGAGGTGCCGATCAAGGCGGAGCCCACGCGCAGCCGGCCCCTGCGCAAGATCGGCACCCCGAGCGACAAGCTCATCTGACCGCCCCACCGAGGGCCGGCGCGCCGCACCCCCGATGATTCCGCTGGTCTTCTCCCACGCCAACAGCTTTCCCGCGGGCACCTACCGCGTGCTTTTCGAGCACCTGCGCGAGCGCGGCTTCGGCGTGGACGCGGTGGAGCGCTTCGGCCACGATCCGCGCTACCCGGTCACGAGCAACTGGCCGGGGCTGGTGCAGCAGCTCGCCGATTTCGCGCGCGGGCAGGCCGAGCGCGCGGGCGGGCCGGTCTTCCTGGTGGGGCACTCGCTCGGGGGGTTCCTGAGCGTAATGGCGGCGGCCCGCCACCCGGACATCGCGCGCGGCGTGGTGATGATCGACTCGCCCCTGATCGGCGGCTGGCGCGCCGGCGCGCTGGGCATGGCCAAGCATGCGCAACTCGTGGGGGCCGTCTCGCCGGGCAAGATCAGCCGCGCCCGGCGCAACCGCTGGGACAACACGGAGGAGGCGCTGGAGCACTTCCGGCGCAAGAAGGCTTTCTCGCGCTGGGACGATGCGGTGCTGCGCGACTACGTGGACCACGGCCTGCGGCCGCACGCGGACGGCGGCGTGGCCCTGCATTTCGACCGCGACGTGGAGACCGCCATCTACAACACCCTGCCGCACAACCTGGGGCGGCTGCTGTCGGCCCACCCGCTGCGCTGCCCGGCCGCCTTCATCGGCGGCCTGGCCTCCGAGGAGTTGCGCCAGGTGGGCCTGGACCTCACGCGGCGCATCACGCAGGGCCGCATCGCCATGCTGGACGGCAGCCACCTCTTCCCCATGGAGCGGCCCCGCGCCACGGCGGCGGCCATCGAGGCGGCGGTGCTGAACCTGGGCGGCGCGGCGCGGTAGGCGCCCGCGCTGCCCCCGCTACGCCGACCAGTTCACCCAGCCCGTCCAGGCGGTGACCAGCACCACCACGCCGAAGACGATGCGGTAGTAGGCGAACGGCACGAAGCTGTGCGTGCTGATGTAGCGCAGCAGCCAGCGCACGCACAGCCACGCGCTGATGAACGAGAACACGAGCCCCACGGCGAAGATCGGCAGGTCGGCCATCGAGAGCAGGTGCCGCTCCTTGTAGAGGCTGTACACGCCCGCGCCGATCAGCGTCGGAATGGCGAGGAAGAACGAGAAGTCGGTGGCCGCCTTGCGCGAGAGGCCCAGCAGCATGCCGCCGATGATGGTGGCGCCGCTGCGGCTGGTGCCGGGCACCATGGCCAGGCACTGCACCAGGCCCACCTTGAGCGCGTCGATGGGGGTCATGTCGTCCACCGAGGCGACCCGCACCGCGCGCGGCGCGCGGCGCTCGGCCCAGAGGATCACGAAGCCGCCCAGGATGAAGGTGGTGGCCACGACCACAGGAGTGAACAGGTGCGCCTTGATGGCCTTGCCGAAGATGAGGGCCAGCACCACGGCCGGCAGGAAGCCGATGAGCACGTTGAGCGTGAAGCGCTGCGCCTGCCGCTGCGTGGGCAGCGCCACCAGCGTCTCGCGGATCTTCTGCCAATAGACCAGGATCACGGCGAAGATGGCGCCGGTCTGGATGGCGATGTCGAAGACCTTGGCCTTCTCGTCGTCGAAGCCGAGCAGCGCGCCGGCGAGGATCAGGTGCCCGGTGGAGGAGATGGGCAGGAACTCGGTCAGGCCCTCGACCACGCCCATGACGGCGGCCTTGGCCAGCAGGATGAAATCCACGGGAATCCTTTGTTGGGGAGAAGCAGCCGGGGATTATCGGGGTGCGGAGGCACCCTGCCGCGCCGCGGCCGCCGCGCCGGCCTCCGTCCAGGGCGCCTGCCAGCCGCCGCCCAGCGCCTGCACCAGCGAGGCGGCGGCCAGCTGGCGGCTCACCTGCAGCTGCAGCAAAGCGCGGCGCGCCGTGAGCGCGGACACCTGCGCGGTGACCACCTCGGTGTAGCCCACCTGGCCCGCGCGGTAGCGGTTGAGCATCTGCTCCTCGGTGCGCTGCGCGGCCGAGACGGCCTCCTGGCGCAGCGGCTCCTGCGCCTGCAGCGTGTTCAGCGCAGTGAGCTGGTCCTCCACGGCCTGGAAGGCGGTGAGCACGGTCTGCCGGTAATTGGCCACGCGCGCATCGCGGGCCGCGCGCGCCTGCTCCACGCGCGCCGCGATCGCGCCGCCGTCGAACACCGTCTGCGCGGCCGAGAGGCCCAGCGACCAGAGCGCGCCCGAGGCGCTGAACAGGTCGGCCACGCTGGTGCCCGAGCGGCCCAGCGAGGCCGAGAGGCTCAAGCTCGGGAAGTACGCGGCGCGCTGCACGCCGATCTGCGCATTGGCCGAGGCCACCGCGCGCTCGGCCGCCGCGATGTCGGGCCGGCGCTCCAGCAGCGTGGACGGCACGCTCGCCGGCACCTCGGGAACGCGCGCCACCCAGGCGCCCGAAGGCAGCGCGAACGCGGCCGGCGGCTGGCCCGCCAGCACCGCGATGGCGTGCTCGTAGCCCGCGCGGGTGCGCTGCGCCGTGGCCAGGTCGGCGCGCGCGTTGGCGAGCTGGGTGCGTGCCTGCAGCACGTCGGACTGCGCGGCCACACCGGCGTCGTAGCGGTTCTGCGCGATGCGCAGGCTGCGCTCGTAGGCCTCCACCGTGGCGCGCAGCAGGTCGGCCTCGGCATCGGCTTCGCGCAGCTGGAAGTACGCGGCCACCAGCGACCCCACGGCCGAGAGCCGCGCCGCCGCCAGATCGGCCTCGCTGGCCTGGGCGCTGGCGGTGGCGTTGTCCACCGCGCTGCCCAGGCGCCCCCACACGTCGGGCGCCCAGCTCGCGGCCAGCGCGCCCTGCGTGGTGGTGCCCCTGCGCGTGGACCCCTCGCCGCCTGCGCGGGTGCCGCTGGCCGACAGGTTCAGGGCGGGCAGCAGCCCGGCGCGCTGCTCGCGCACCACGGCCTGGGCCTGCGCGTAGGCGGCCACGGCGGCGGCGATGTTCTGGTTGGAGACCTGCACCTGCGCGGCGAGGCGGTTCAGCTCCTCGTCGCCGAACAGCGTCCACCAGTCGCCCCGGTCGAGCCCGTCGGCCGGGGCGGCCGGCTGCCACAGCGCGCCGGCCTCCTTGAAGGCGGCCGGCACGGGCGTGGCCAGTGCCGGCGGCTCGTACACCGGCGCCACGGAGCAGGCGGCGAGCCAGGCCGGCAGCAGCAGCGCGAGGCAGGCGGCACGCACCGCGGAGGGCGCGGCGCGGCGCGGAGGGGTGGCAATGGCAGGGTTCATGGTCGTTGCACGGGAGCGGGCAGCGCCGCGGAGTCGGCGGCCCGGCTGAGTTGTCGTTCGTTGGCGCCCGGACGGCGCAGCTTGTCGAGCAGCACGTAGACCACGGGCGTGGTCAGCAGCGTGAGCAACTGGCTGGCGATCAGCCCGCCGATGATGGCCACGCCCAGCGGCTGGCGCAGCTCGGAGCCCTGGCCGAAGCCGATCGCGAGCGGCAGCGCGCCCAGGGCCGCGGCCAGCGTGGTCATCAGGATCGGGCGGAACCGCAGCATACAGGCCTCGCGCACCGCCTCGGTGGCCGTGAGGCCGCGCGCGCGCTCGGCCTCCAGCGCGAAGTCGATGATGAGGATGGCGTTCTTTTTCACGATGCCGATGAGCAGGAACACGCCGATGAGCGCGATGATGGTGAACTGCATCTTGAACAGCAGCAGCGCCAGCACCGCGCCCACGCCGGCCGAGGGCAGCGTGGTGAGCACCGTGACCGGGTGGATCAAGCTCTCGTAGAGCACGCCGAGCACGATGTAGATCACCACGATGGCCGCCAGGATCAGGAAGAACTGCTGCCCCTGCGTCTGCTGGAAGCTGCGCGCCGTGCCCTGGAAGCTGCCGCGCACATTGGTGGGCATGGCGATGTCGGCCTCGGCCTGCTCGATGATCTGCCGCGCCTGGCCCAGCGAGGTGTTGCCGTCCAGGTTGAACGAGATGGTGGTGGCCAGCTCGCCGTCCTGGTGGTTGATGGACGTGGGCGCCGCGCGCTCCACCACCTTCGCGATCGCCCCGAGCGGCACCATGGTGGACGCGGTGTTCGACAGCACCTGGCCGGTGGACGCGCCGCGCTGCCCGGGATTGGCGGACGTGCCCGTGGCGCCCGTGGGATTGGCGGGCACGAAGATGTCCGAGAGCGCCGGCGGGCCGCGCGTGGTCTCGGGCGCCCATTCCATGATGACGGAGTACTGGTTCAGCTCGCCGTAGATGGTGGCGACGGAGCGCTGCCCGAACGCGTTGTAGAGCGCCGCGTCGATGGCCGCGGCGCTCACGCCCAGGCGCGAGGCGCTCGCGCGGTCCACCTCCACGTAGGTCTCCGAGCCGTTGTCGGCCTGGTCGGTGTCCACGTCGGTGAGCAGCGTCTCCTGCTTGAGCCGCTCGGCCAGCCGCCGCGCCCAGACGCGCAGGTCGGCGAGGTTGTCGCTCTTCAAGGTGTACTGGTAGGTCGAATTGCTCGACCGCCCGCCCATGCGCAAATCCTGCACCGGGTTCAGGAACACCTGCAGGCCAGTGAGCCGCGCGAGCTGCGGGCGCAGCCGCGCCACCACGGCCATGCTGGGCTCGTGGCGCTCCGCGACCGGCTTGAGGTTCACGAACATGAAGCCGCCGCCCGCGCGCCCGCCGCCCGAGAAGCCCACCACGGTGTCCACCGCCGGGTCCTTGCGGATGATGTCCAGCGCCTCGCGCAGCTTGCCCGCGAGCGCCTCCGAGGAGATGCTCTGGTCCGCGCGCAGTCCGCCCGCCAGTTGTCCGTTGTCCTGCTGGGGGAAGAAGCCCTTGGGGATGTGGCTGAACAGATAGACGTTGAGCCCGATCACCGCGGCCAGCACCAGCATCACCAGCACCTTGCTCGCCAGCGCCCAGTCGAGCGCGTGGCCATAGCCGCGCAGCACGGCGTCCTGCGCGCGCACGGTCCAGCGGGCGAGGCGGCCGGGGGCGCGGCGCTCGCCCTCGGGCTCCGAGCGCAGCAGCCAGGCGCACATCATCGGCGTGGTGGTGAGCGAGATCACCAGCGAGATGCTCACGGCCACCGAGAGCGTGATGGCGAACTCGCGGAACAGGCGCCCGACCTGCCCGTCCATGAACAGCAGCGGGATGAACACCGCCACCAGCGACAGGCTGATCGAGAGCACGGTGAAGCCCACCTCGCGCGCGCCCCGCAGCGCCGCCGCCATGCGGTCCATGCCGGCCTCGATGTGGCGGCTGGTGTTCTCCAGCACCACGATGGCGTCGTCCACCACGAAGCCGGTGGCCACGGTGAGCGCCATCAGGCTCAGGTTGTTGAGGCTGAAGCCCAGCAGGGCCATGATGCCGAAGGTGCCCAGCAGCGACACCACCGTGGCCACGGCCGGGATGACCGTGGCGCGCGCCTTGCGCAGGAACACGCCCACCACCAGCACCACCAGCGCGATGGAGACCATCAGCGTCAGCTCGATCTCGTGCAGCGATGCGCGGATGGAGTTGGTGCTGTCGGAGGCCACCGCGATGCGGATGTCCTGCGGCAGCTGCGCCTGCAGCGCGGGGATCAGCGCGCGCACACCGTCCACCGTCTCGATGATGTTGGCGCCGGGCTGGCGCGTGATGAGCACGATGATGGCCGGCTCGCCGTTGAAGAGGCCCAGCGTGCGCGTGTTCTCCACGCCGTCGATCACGCGGGCCACGTCGCCCAGGCGCACCGGCGCACCGTCGCGCCAGGCGATGACCAGGTCGGCATAGTCGGCCGCGCGCCGTGACGGCGAGGGCGTGTAGATCTGCAGCCGCCGCCCATCGCTCTCGATGGCGCCCTTGGGCCGGTTGGCATTGGCCGCCTGGATGGCCGCGCGCACGTCCTCGCCGCCGATGCCGTAGCGGTTGAGCGCGAAGGGCAGCAGCTCCACCCGCACGGCGGGCAGCGAGCCGCCGCCGATCTCCACGTCGCCCACGCCCTCCACCTGCGCGATGCGCTGGCTCACCACGTTGGAGACGGCGTCGTAGATCTCGCCGGGCGTGCGTGTCTTCGACGTGAGCGCCAGGATGATGACCGGCGAATCGGCCGGGTTCATCTTGCGGTAGGTGGGGTTGCTGCGCAGCGTGGCGGGCAGGTCGGCGCGCGCGGCGTTGATGGCGGCCTGCACCTCGCGCGCGGCGCTGTCGATGTTGCGGCTCAGGTCGAACTGCAGGTTGATGCGCGCCGAGCCGTTGGAGCTGCTGGAGGTGATCTCGTTGAGCCCCGCGATCACGCCCAGGCGCCGCTCCAGCGGCGTGGCCACGCTGCTGGCCATGGTGTCGGGGCTGCCGCCGGACAGGCTGGCCGAGACGGAGATGGCCGGGTAGTCCACCTGCGGCAGCGGCGCCACCGGCAGCGTGAAGAAGGCAGCGATGCCCGCCAGTGCGATGCCGATGGTGAGCAGCACGGTGGCGACCGGCCGCTCCACGAAGGGGCGCGAGAGGTTCACGGCGCGCCCTCCCCGGCGGCGCGGCCTTCTGCTCCCTCTGCGCCCTTTTCCGCAGTGTCCCCGGGCAGCGCGGGCGCGGCGGCCGTGCCCCGGCCCGTCCAGCGCCGGCCCAGCCGGTCGAAGGCGAGGTAGATCACCGGCGTGGTGAAGAGCGTGAGCAGCTGGCTGAGCACCAGCCCGCCGAAGATCGCAAGGCCCAGCGGCCGGCGCAATTCGGCGCCATCACCCCAGCCCAGCATCAGCGGCAGCGCGGCGAAGAGCGCGGCCAGCGTGGTCATGAGGATGGGCCGAAAGCGCAGCAGCGCCGCCTGGTGGATGGCCTCCTGCGGCCCCAGGCCCTGATTGCGCTCGGCATCGATGGCGAAGTCGATCATCATGATCGCGTTCTTCTTCACGATGCCGATCAGCAGGATGATGCCGATGATGCCGATCACGCCCAGGTCGTTGCCCGTGAGCATGAGCGCGAGCAGCGCGCCCACGCCCGCCGAGGGCAGCGTGGAGAGGATGGTGAGCGGGTGCACGTAGCTCTCGTAGAGCACACCCAGCACGATGTACACGCACACCATGGCCGCGAGGATCAGCCAGAGCTGGCTGGTGAGCGACTTCTCGTAGGCGCCGGCCGCGCCCTGGAACTGCAGCGACAGGCTCGCGGGCAGGCCGATCTCTTTCGCGGCGGCGCGGATCGCATCCACCGCCTCGCCGAGCGACACGCCCTCGGCCTTGTCGAAGCCCAGCGTGGCCGCCGGGTACTGCGCCACGCGCGTGACCTGCAGCGGCGCCGGCTGCTCGCGGATGGCGGCCACGGCCGAGAGCGGCGTGGGCGTGCCCGCGCCCGTGCGCAGGGGTAGCGTGCCCAGCGCCTCGGGGCTCGCGAGGCTGTCCTGCTGCGCCTCCAGGATCACGCGGTACTGGTTGGTCTCGGTGAAGATGGTGGAGACGATGCGCTGGCCGAAGGCGCTGTAGAGCGTGTCGTCCACCGAGCTGGCCGTGACCGAGAGGCGCGCGGCCGTCGGGCGGTCGATATCGACGAAGGCCGAGAGCCCCTGCGCGCCGGCATCGGTGGTGGCGTTGCGCACCTGGGGCACGCTGCGCAGGCGCTCCACGAGCCGGTTCGTCCATTCGTTCACCTCGGCCGAATCGACGCCGCCGAGGGTGGCGCGGTACTCGGTGGAGCCGGTTTCGGCATCGATGGTCAGGTCCTGCGTGGGCTGCAGGTAAAGCGTCACGCCGGCCACGGCCTGCACCCGCTCGCGCAGGCGCTGCATCACCGTCTCCTGGCCGTCGCGCCCGGCCTTCAGGTTGATGAGCATGCGGCCCGCGTTGAGCATGGTGTTGTTGGCGCCGTCCACGCCCACGAAAGAGCTGAGCGAGGCCACATCCGGGTCCTGCAGGATGGCGCGAGCGGCGGCCTGCTGCAGCTCGCTCATCCGAGCGAAGGACACGTCCTGCGCAGCCACCACGCGCGCCTGCAACTGGCCCGTGTCCTGCGTGGGAAAGAGCCCCTTGGGGATCAGCACGTACAGCAGCCCGGTGAGCACCAGCGTGAGCAGCGCCACCACCAGCGTCGCGCCCTGGTGGCGCAGCACCCATTGCAGCCAGCCGTCGTAGCGCGCGATCACGCGGTCGAAACCGCGCTGGATGGCGCCGCCCAGTCCGCGCTGGGCGCCGTGCGGCACCGCCTTGAGCCAGCGCGCCGACATCATCGGCACCAGCGTGAGCGAGACCACCGCCGAGATCAGGATGGTGAGCGCCAGCGTGACCGCGAACTCACGGAAGAGCCGCCCCACCACGTCGCTCATGAAGAGCAGCGGGATCAGCACCGCGATGAGCGACACCGTGAGCGAGATGATGGTGAAGCCGATCTGCGTGGCGCCCTTGAGCGCGGCCTGGAACGGCGGCTCGCCCTCCTCGATGTAGCGCGCGATGTTCTCGATCATCACGATGGCGTCGTCCACCACGAAGCCCGTGGCGATGGTGAGCGCCATCAGGCTCAGGTTGTTGAGGCTGTAGCCCAGCAGATACATCAGCCCGCAGGTGCCGATGAGCGAGATCGGCACCGCGAGGCTGGCGATCACCGTGGCGCGCAGGCTGTGCAGGAAGAAGAAGATCACCAGCACCACCATGAGCACGGCCAGCACCAGCTCCATCTCCACGTGGTGCACCGAGGCGCGGATGCCGGTGGTGCGGTCGGAGAGCACCTCGACGTCCAGGCTCGCCGGCAGGCCGGCCCGCAGCTCGGGCAGCTGGCGCTGGATGCTGTCCACCGTGGAAATCACGTTCGCGCCCGGCTGGCGCTGCACGTTGAGGATGATGGCCGGCGTCAATGTGGCCCCCACGCTCCCGGCTTCGCCTGGTTCGCTGCCCCCCGAGGGGGCCTCCGCTGGCTTGGGGCGGCCCGGCGCGGCGCGGACGCCGGCCCAGGCGCGCAGGCGATCGTTCTCGGCGCCGTTCACCACGCGCGCCACGTCGATCATGCGCACCGGCGCGCCGTTCTTCCACGTCACGACGAGGTTCTTGTAGTCCTCCACCGTGAGGAGCTGGTCGTTGGCGTTGATGGTGTAGGCGCGCTGCGGGCCGTCGAAGCTGCCCTTGGCGCTGTTGGCGTTGGCCGCGGTGATGGCGGTGCGCAGCGTATCGAGGCCGATGCCGTAGGAGGCGAGCGCCTTGGTGTCGGCCTGGATGCGCACGGCCGGCCGCTGCCCGCCCGCCAGCGTTACGAGGCCCACGCCCGGCACCTGGCTGATCTTCTGCGCCAGGCGCGTGTTCACGAGGTTCTGCACCTCGGTGAGCGGCAGCGTCTCGGAGCTGATCGCCAGCGTGAGCACCGGCGCGTCGGCCGGGTTCACCTTGGCATAGACGGGCGGCGCGGGCAGGTCGGTGGGCAGCAGCGAGTTGCCGGCGTTGATGGCGGCCTGCACCTCCTGCTCGGCCACGTCGAGCGCGAGGCCCAGGTCGAACTGCAGCGTGACGATGGACACGCCCGCCGCGCTGGTGGAGGCCATGCGCGAGAGGCCAGGCATCTGGCCGAACTGGCGCTCCAGCGGCGCGGAGACGTTGCGGCTCATGACCTCGGGGCTCGCGCCCGGGTAGAGCGTCTGGACCTGGATGGTCGGGTAATCCACCTGCGGCAGGGCCGACAGGGGCAGGAAGCGGAAACCCACCAGCCCCGCCAGCACGATGGCCAGCATGAGGAGCGCGGTGGCGACGGGCCGCTCGATGAAGGGACGCGACGGGCTCATGGACCGGGCACGCCTCAGGGCTGGCGGGGCCGCGCGGCAGGCGCGGAGGCATCACCCGCGGGGGCGGAGGCCGCCCCGGCAGGCGCGGAGGCCGCATCGCCCGGGGCCGGGCGCATGCGGTGCCCATGCCCGCCCTCGCCCCGCCCTTCCCCGTCGGCGGGCCACGACGCGCCGGAGGCACGCTGGCGGTGCCCGGGCGCGCCCGCGGCCCCGCTGGCACCGCCCTGGGGAGCGCTCGCGCCCTGGAGCTGCACGCGCGCGCCGTCGCGCAGGCGGTCGCCGCCCTCGGTCACCACGCGCTCGCCGGGCTTCAGGCCTTCGGCGATCGCGATCCGCTCCACCGTGGCCTGCCCGCGCCGCACCTTGCGCTGCGTGACCGTGCGGTCCTCGTTGATCACATAGACAAAATCGCCGTTGGCGCCGGTGCGCACCGCCGTCACCGGCACCACCAGGGCCGGCACCTCGCGCAGTTGCAGCCGCACGTTCACGAACTGGTTGGGAAAGAGCCGCCCCTCGGCGTTGCCGAAGCGTGCCTTGGCCTTCACGGTGCCGGTGGAGGTATCCACGAGGTTGTCCAGCGTGGAAAAGCGCCCCCGCGCCAGCTCGGCGGTGCGCGTGCGGTCGCTGGCCGCCACGGCCAGCCCGTCCGCGCCGGCCGCGTCCGCCGCGCCCTGCACGTCGGCCACGCGGTCCTGCGGGATGGAGAACTGCACGTCGATCGGCGCCATCTGCGTGATGGTGGCCAGGCCCGTGGTCTCGCCGGCGGTCACGTAGTTGCCGGCATCCACCGTGCGCAGGCCGATGCGGCCGTCGGCCGGCGCGGTGACGCGCGTGTAGTCCAGGTTGAGGCGCGCGGTGCGCTCCTGGGCGCGGTCGGTCATCACCGTGCCCTCCAGCTGCTTGACCAGCGCGGCCTGCGTATCCACGTCCTGGCGGGCGATGGAATCCTGCCCGAGCAGCGTGCGGTAGCGGTCCAGCGTGAGGCGCGCGTTCTCCAGCTGCGCCTCGTCGCGGCGGCGCGTGCCCTCGGCCTGCATCAGCGCCTGCTCATAAGGGCGCGGGTCGATCTGCGCCAGCACCTGGCCCTTGCGCACCGCCTGCCCCTCGGTGAAGAGCACCTGCGTGAGCACGCCCGACACCTGCGGCCGCAGCGTGACCGTGGCCACGGGCGTCACGGTGCCCAGCGCATCGATGGTGACCGGCAGGCGCGCCATGCGGGCCGTGGCCTCGCCCACCGTCACCTGGGTGCGTCCGCCACCGCCACCGCCGCCGGGGCCCGGTCCGCCGGGCCCCCCGGGTCCGCCCGGCCCGCCCGGCATGGAGAAGCCGGCCCCGGCCGCGGGCGCCTTGGAGCGCTGCACCAGCCACCAGGCGCCGCCGCACAGCAGGGCCACGGCCAGCACCGCCACCCCGGAGCCCAGCCAGCGGGACCGCCGGCTCGGGCGGCGGGTGCCCGCATCGGGGCCGGCGGGAGGGGCGTTCGGGGGGGAGGCGTGCGGATCGTTGGAACTCATGGCGGTCGGTGGGCGGAGTCGGTGGGCGGGGCCGGGTCAGCCGCCCCGGGCAGGGCGGCGGCAGCCTCTCGGCAAGTGGCTTCGATCGTAGAAGCAGAACGTACCGTTTTCCCCAATGCCGTGCGAAGAAACGTAAACCCCGGCCGACCGCCGCCCCCTCCACGCCTCCCGCGCCGCCCTCCAAGGCACCCCGGGGCCGGTGGCGTCCCCCGGCGGGCGCTTCGCGCCGCGCGGGCGGCATTCCGTCGCGGGGCGCTGGTCCCGGGCCGCCCGGGGGGCCACAGTCCCTCCCGACAGCCCCAGCCTCATCCCCTTCACACGGAGAATCGCCATGCACGACGCCCTGCCGGCCGACCGCCGCCACCCCGACACCCTCGAACACCTCGCCCGCCGCCGCGCGCGGTCCCAGTTCGGCTGGCTGGTGCACGCCGGCGTCTATGTCTGCGTGAACCTCGGCCTCGCGGCCCTGGCGGCCTACCAGGGCCGGCACTGGGCCATGTTCCCGGCCCTCGGCTGGGGGCTGGGCCTGCTCGCGCACGGCGTGGCGGTGGGGCTGGGCGGGAGCGGCGCGGGCCTCTACGAGCGCCTGCTGGAGCGCGAACGCGCCGCGCTGCGCCGCCGCGCCGGCACGGACCGGGGCTGACGGGCCGGCCCGCCGCGCGCACAATCCCATCGCCCACGGCCGCCGGCCTTCCCGCGCGGCCTTCCCCATCCCGCCCCATGCAGCATTTCCACCTGCGCCAGTTCCTCCAGCACGGCCTGGCCGTGGCCGCCTTCTGCGCCGCCATCGCCGGCCTGCAGATCGCCTACGGGCGGGGGCCCTGGCACGCGCAGTTCGTGTACTCGTTCTCCATCGGCCTGAACACCTGGCTGCTGATCGAGGCCGGGCGGCTCTGGCTCTCGCGCAAGAGCCCCATCCCCTGGCCGCTGGGCTGGCGCGGCGGGGTGCTGGTGGCGGCGGGCTGCTCGCTCGGCTTCGTGGCGGGCTCGGCCATGGGGGATGCCTACCTCCGGGCCGTCCTGCCGGGCGGCGCCATCCTGCGTCCGGACCACCCCGGCGGGGCCATGACGACCGCCGCGCTCGCCTGCCTGGCCATCTCGTCCTTCTTCTACGCCCAGGGCAAGGCCCGCTACCTGGAGGGCAGGATCGCCGAAGCGCAGCGCGACGCGGCCGAGGCGCGGCTCAAGCTGCTGCAGACCCAGCTCGAACCGCACATGATGTTCAACACCCTGGCCAACCTGCGGGTGCTCATCGCCACCGACCCGCCGCGCGCCCAGGCCATGCTGGACCATTTCATCGCCTACCTGCGCGCCACGCTGGGTGCCTCGCGCACGGCCCGGCACCCCCTGGCCGACGAATTCGACCTGCTGCGCGACTACCTGGAACTGATGGCCGTGCGCATGGGCCCGCGCCTGGCCTACGCTCTGGACCTGCCCGAGGCGCTGCGCGCGGTGCCGGTGCCGCCGCTGCTGCTGCAGCCGCTGGTGGAGAACGCCATCCGCCACGGGCTGGAGCCGCAGGTGCAGGGCGGGCGCATCGAGATCGCCGCGCGCCTGGAGCCGGGCGATCCGCCGCGGCTGCGGCTCACCGTCTGCGATACCGGCGTGGGGCTGGGCGCCGACCCTGCCCACCCTCCCACCCCGGGCGCCGGACGGTTCGGCCTCACGCAGGTGCGCGAGCGATTGGCCACGCTGGGCGGCGCCCACGCGGCGCTGGACCTGGCCCCGGGCGAAGCCGGCGGCACCCGTGCGCACATCACCCTCCCCCTGCTGCCGCAACAGCCCCCTGCACGCTCCTGACCGCCATGCACAACGCCCCCCGCGCCCTGATCGCCGAAGACGAACCCCTGCTGGCCGAGGCCCTGCGCCAGGAACTGGCCCGGGCATGGCCGGAACTGGCCATCGCCGCCACGGTGGGCGACGGCCACGGCGCGGTGCGGGAGACGCTGGCGCTGCGCCCCGACGTGCTGCTGCTCGACATCCGCATGCCCGGCCAGAGCGGGCTGGAGGCCGCGCTGGAGCTGGCCGATGCCTGGCCGCTGGAGGAGGCGCCCTTCCCCGCGCTGGTCTTCGTCACCGCCTACGACCAGTACGCCGTCCAGGCCTTCGAGGCCCAGGCGCTCGACTACCTGCTCAAGCCCGTACAGCCCGCGCGCCTGCGCAAGACCGTGCAGAAGCTGCAGGCGTCCCTTGCGGTGCGTACCCGGCCCGCGCCCGGAGGGAGGCTGCCCGGCGAGACAACGGCCGAGACAGCGGCCGAGGCGCCGCTGCAGGCCCTGCTGGAGCAACTGCGTGGCCTGCTGCCAGCGCCGGCCGCGCTGGCAGACGCGGGGGAACCGCCGCTGGACGTTCTACAAGCCGGCAGCGGCACGCGCATCGACTTCGTGCCCGTGGCCGACGTGCTGGTCTTCGAGGCCGCCGACAAGTACGTGCGCGTGCTCACCGCCGGGCACGAATACCTGGTGCGCACGCCGCTCAAGGAGCTGGCCGCCCGGCTCGCGCCGGAGGCGTTCTGGCAGATCCACCGCGGCACGTTGGTGCGCGCCACGGCCATCGCCTCGGTGGAGCGCGACGAGGCCGGCCGCCTGCACCTGCGGCTGCGCGGGCGCCCGGAGCGCCTGCCCGTGAGCCGCCTGCACGCCCACCGTTTCAAGGCGATGTGAGGCGCGCCGACCAATCAGCCGATCAGCGGTTCGCGGCCAGCAGCAGTCCGCCCGCCCCCATGAAGAAGCCGCCCGTGGCCTTGTTGAGCCGCGCCACGCCGCGCTGCGAGCGGATCACGCGCCGGATCTGCCGGCCGCAGCTGGCATAGACGGCGGTGGAGACGAACTCCGCCAGCAGATAGACCGTGCCCAGCACCAGGAACTGCCGCGCGGCGGGCTGCGCCGGATCGATGAACTGCGGGAACACCGCCGCAAACAGGATGATGGCCTTGGGATTGGTGATGCCCAGCAGGAACTCCTGCATCGCCAGCGCCCGCAGCCTCGGGGGCGCGGCCTGCGGGACAGCGGCCTGCGCGGCCCCCTCGCCGTCCAGCAGGTCCAGCCCGCCGAACTCGCGGCTGTTCCAGGCGCGCCAGCCCAGCCAGAACAGGTAGGCCGCACCCACCCACTTGACGGCGGTGAACGCCGCCTCGGACGCGAGCAGCATCGCCCCCAGGCCCACGGCCGACACCGTGAGAAAGATTGCGAACGCCGCCGCTCGGCCGGTCGTGGCCACCATCGCGGCCCCCACGCCGGCGCGGATGCCGTTGTTGAGGCCACAGAAATTGTTGGGGCCGGGCGTGAGCGCGATGGCCACGGCGACGGGGGCAAACAGGAGGGCGTCCATGGGGGAGGTGCGGAGGGATGGTGGGTGGAAGGATACGCGGTGGCGTATGGTTTGAGGAAGCTTCGGGCGACCCGCCCCTGGCTGTCGCGCCAGAACGCCTGGCTGGCCGCGATCGACGCATCGACCGGGCTGTCGATCACCACCTGGCTGGGCCAGTGGCGCTCGGCGAGTTTTGCAAGGGGCCCTATCAGTTCCTGCAGGACCGCTTTAACCATGAAGGGTGGATAGCGTTTTGAGTCTATGCAATCGTCCGGGATGCGACACGTAGCCCCGATGGTCGGGTTCGCCTCTCCAAATCCTGTGATCAGCCACTGCCATACCACCTGCCCCTGGGCATTAGTCAGGGCGGTCTCAAAACCGAAATGCAACACCCGGCATTTGCTGATCGATTAATGGATTGTCGCGTCGCGTTGCTCGACCATACCTTGCACGAGATCGCGCATAGCTTGAATGGG
This sequence comes from Paracidovorax anthurii, assembly GCF_003269065.1. GTDB lineage: Bacteria > Pseudomonadota > Gammaproteobacteria > Burkholderiales > Burkholderiaceae_C > Paracidovorax > Paracidovorax anthurii. Next base: position 209 of record NZ_QLTA01000078.1, on the reverse strand, counting down.
GCTGCGCCAGTCGAGCGTGGCGCGCGGCCGGTTGTTCAGCAGGTCGGCAATGGAGTCCAGTTCGTCTTGGCTGTAGACCGACAGGTCCGTGCCCTTGGGCAGAAATTGGCGCAGCAGTCCGTTGGTGTTCTCGCAGCTGCCGCGCTGCCAGGGGCTGTGCGGATCGCAGAAGTACACGCGCATGTTGGTGTCGCGCGCCAGTTCGCGAT
>NZ_QLTA01000077.1 GCF_003269065.1 Paracidovorax anthurii | reverse complement strand
TCCAGCTTGATCGGTTTGGTGCTGCGCCGAACGCTGCGCAGCAGCGGCTCGATCTCGGCAAACTTCTCTCTACTGATGTCGCTTGGGTATGGCTTTCTTTTCACCCCAGGATTGTCGGGGGAGATCGTAAACACGCTCTAAGCGCCCAGGGCCTCCTCCATTTCGCCGGCGACGCGTGCGACGGAGTGCAGGGCGTGCTGCGCCACGCGCACCGCCGCAGTGGGTGGTTCGTCGGCATCGGAGGCGAACTGCGCGCCGGCCACCTCGACGAATGCCCGAGCCGCGCCCAGCAGCGTGTCCAGCTGGCCTTGCAGCTGCGCCACTTTCTCTGGGGCCGCGGGCACGCGCGCGTCCAGCAGCAGATCCAGGGCCATCAGCAGTTCTTCATGGTCGGTGATGCGGGCTTTCAACGCACCCAGCGCGACCCCGGCGGGCGTGCCGGTCAGGCCGGACTCCATGTCCAGCCGCTGGATGCAGAGTTCGATCCCGCCGAGATGCCTCTCGATGCGCTTCAACCGCATTTCAGTGAGACCGACCACGGCACTCGTGATGGCGTAGGCCATTTCAGGGTCGGTCTTGAGGTCCGGCATGTCGCCCAGGGCCTTGATGGATGCCGACGCCGCGTCCATCCAGGGTTCGAGCTTCTCCAGCGTGCCGTCCAGACCTTTCAGATGTTCGTCGAGCTCCCGGTCGAAATCCGGCATCAGGTCCATCCGCATCTCCTGGGCCGCCTGCATGCGCCACATGAGCGCGCCGCCGGCGTCTTGCATCTCCAGCTCGCCGATCGCCAACCCTGCAAGGTCACAGGCCAGGGTCGCCTGCTTCTTCAGGAGATACCGCAGGTTCTCCTGGCCCGGTACGCTCCGGAGCTGGTATATGTTCATGTACGGGAAGGCGTCCAGCGCGCGCTGGGTCATCGCGAACGCGACAGGCATCGTGCGCACGACGTCTTCGAGACGGGATTTCGATTCCGCCAGTGCAGCGTCGGACCGGCGGAAAAACTCCATGACCTTGTCAACCGCCGTGCCCGCCGCCGTGTCGGTCATGCGCGGCGGGGAGGTCCGGGCCTGCGCGGGCAGGGATGCTCTCGGCTGCCGGCCCTGCGCGCCCGTTCCTGCCGACGGCCCGGCGCCCTGCGCGCGCGGGGCAATATGCGCCGCGGCGCCGCCCTGCGACGCCGATGTGCTGCCGCGCCGGCCGGTGGTGCCCGTGCCAGTGGTCTGGTGCGGGGTTGTGCCGCCGCGCTGCGCGCGGTGGCTCCGATTCACATTTCCTGTTGGCATGGTGGCCCGCCTGACGGTCAATCCACGGATGCGGGCCCGCGCGAACACCGCGCCGCCAGCCCATCATCCGACAGGAACCATGCTGCGCCGCGGCGGCACTGTGGCACGTCGGCGGCGCGAAGCCATGCACCGCTCGGCGAAGCTCTCCCGTCCGCGTGGGCGGCCGGTCAGTCGCCGTGGGGCTGGCGCGCCGCCTGCTGCTCGCGGAACTCCCGTGCCCGGCCGAAATGCCCGCAGCCGATGAAGGGCACGGGCGGGCGCAGCGCCGAGAGCGGCGAGGGATGGTTGGCCGTGAGCACCAGGTGCCGGCGCGCGTCGATCAGCGGGCGCTTGGACTGCGCGTGCGATCCCCAGAGCATGAAGACCGCCGGGCGCTCGCCCTCGCCCACCTTGCGGATCACCGCGTCGGTGAGCAGCTCCCAGCCCTTGCCCGCGTGGCTCGCGGGCTGGGCCTCCTCCACCGTGAGGCAGGTGTTGAGCAGCAGCACGCCGTTCCTCGCCCACTTCACGAGGCTGCCGCCCGGCTCGGGCCATGCGGGAAAGGGCGTGCCCAGGTCGCGCTGCAGCTCCTTGAAGATGTTGCGCAGCGAGGGCGGCAGCGCCACGCCCGGCGCGACGGAGAACGCCAGGCCCTCGGCCTGCCCCCGGCCGTGGTAGGGGTCCTGCCCCAGGATGACCACGCGCACCTGCTCGGGCGGCGTCAGCTCCAGCGCGCGCAGCGGCCGGGGCGGGAAGACGGTGGCGCCGGCCTCCAGGCGCTGGCGCAGGAACGCCTGCAGCGCCTGCCCGCGCGCGCCGGCGAAAAACTCGTCCACCAGCGGCTGCCAGCCGGGCGCCACGGGCCAGTCGGCCGGGTCGGCGTCCTGCAGCTGCGTGGGCGGACCGGAAAGGTCCTGCGGAGCGGTATTCATGGTCAGAAAGCCTCCACGTCGGCGATTTATCTACGCGATCAGCTACAAAAACAGTAGCAAATCAGGCGAACAGCCGGGCCAGGGCCGTGCCCGGGTCGGGGGCGCGCATGAAGGCCTCGCCCACCAGGAAGGCGTGCACGCCGGCATCGCGCAGGGTCTTCACGTCGCCGGGCGCGAGGATGCCGGATTCCGCCACCAGCAGGTGGTCGGGCGGCACCTCGTTGCGCAGCGAGAGCGTGGTCTCCAGCGACACCTCGAAGGTGCGCAGGTTGCGGTTGTTGATGCCCACGAGCGGGGTCTTGAGCTTCAGGGCCCGCTCCAGCTCGGCGCCGTCGTGCACCTCGACCAGCACGGCCATGTCCAGGCCGCGCGCGATGGCCTCGAAGTCGGCCATTTCCGCGTCCGACAGGCACGCCGCGATCAGCAGGATGGCGTCGGCGCCCATCGCGCGGGACTCATAGATCTGGTAGGCATCGACCATGAAGTCCTTGCGCAGCACCGGCAGGGGGCAGCTCGCGCGCGCCTGCTTGAGGTAGTCGGGCTGGCCCTGGAAGAACTGCCGGTCGGTCAGCACCGAGAGGCAGGCCGCGCTCACCTTGCCGTCGCCCTCGGCGTAGCTCTGCGCGATGTCGGCGGGCACGAAGTCCTCGCGCAGCACGCCCTTGCTGGGGCTGGCTTTCTTGACCTCGGCGATCACGGCCGCCTGGCCGCGGGCGATCTTGCCGCGCAGCGCGCCCTCGAAGTCGCGCGTGAGCACGCGGCTCTCGGCGTCGGCGCGCATCGCGGCCAGCGGCATCTTCTTTTGCGCCGTCGCGATTTCCTCGCGCTTGACGGCCACGATCTTGTTCAGGATGTCACTCATGGTCGGAGGCTTTCACAGGGGCTTCCGGTTCGGGGGAGCCCGTTTTCAGAATACGGATGAAGACGCGGTGCATCACGATGCCCGCGACGATGAAGACCAGGGACACGCCCAGGGCGATCCAGGTGCCGCTGTCGCGCCACATGCCGGCCCCGCTCAGGCTTTGGGCACCGCCGCCAGCGCGTGCGTGCGGGCCACGAGCTGTTCGAGCTTGGCCAGCGCCGCGCCCGAGTCCAGCGCCGCGCGCGCGCGCGCGATGCCGTCGGCCGTGGAGCCGGCCACGTTCGCCGCGCACAGCGCCACGCCGGCGTTCAGGCACACGATGTCGCGCGCGGGGCCGCCCTCGCCGCGCAGCACCGACAGCAGCATCTCGCGCGACTGCTCGGGCGTCTCGACCTTGAGCGTGCGGTTGCTGGCCATCGGCATGCCGAAATCCTCGGGGTGGATCTCGTACTCGCTGATCTCGCCGTCCTTCAGCTCGCCCACCATGGTGGCCGCGCCCAGGCTCACCTCGTCCATGCCGTCGCGGCCATAGACCACGATGGCGTGCTCGGCACCCAGGCGCTGCAGCGCGCGCACCTGGATGCCCACGAGGTCGGGGTGGAACACGCCCATGAGGATGTTGGGCGCGCCGGCCGGGTTGGTGAGCGGCCCGAGGATGTTGAAGATCGTGCGCACGCCCAGCTCCTTGCGCACGGGCGCCACGTTCTTCATGGCCGGGTGGTGGTTGGGCGCGAACATGAAGCCGATGCCCACGTCCTCGATGCAGCGGGCGATGGCCTCGGGCGGCAGGTCGATGTGCACGCCCAGCGACTCCATCACGTCGGCGCTGCCGCTCTTGCTGGAGACGCCGCGCCCGCCGTGCTTGGCGGTCTTGGCCCCCGCGGCGGCGGCCACGAACATCGCGCAGGTGGAGATGTTGAAGGTGTTGGCCCCATCGCCGCCCGTGCCCACGATGTCCACGAGGTGCGTGGTGTCGCGCACGGCGACCTTGCGGGAGAACTCGCGCATCACCTGCGCGGCGGCGGTGATCTCGCCGATGGTTTCCTTCTTCACGCGCAGGCCGGTGACGATGGCCGCGGTCATGACGGGCGAGAGCTCGCCGCTCATGATCATGCGCATGAGGTGCAGCATCTCGTCGTGGAAGATCTCGCGGTGCTCGATGGTGCGCTGCAGCGCTTCCTGGGGAGTGATGGACATGCGGGAAAACCTTTCGGGAATCGGAACTCAGGGGCCGGGCCGCTCGGACAGGGCGAGCTTGATGCCGAAGCCGACGAACATCGCGCCGGCGGCGCGGTCGAGCCAGTGCATGCGGCGCTGCACCAGGCCCACGCGCCGCGCCATCCAGGCGGCGGCCAGGGCCCAGCCGATGTTGACGGGAATGGCGTTGATGTTGAACAGCGAGCCCAGCAGCACGAAGGCGAGCGCCTTGTGGTCGGTGCCCGGCGCGATGAACTGCGGCACGAAGGCAAGGAAGAAGATGGCCACCTTGGGGTTGAGCACGTTGGTCCAGAACCCGCCCAGAAAGACCTGGCGTAGCGGCGTGGCCGGCGCCTTGCCGGCCTGCGCGCCAGTGCCGGCCGCGCTGGCCACGGCCGCCAGCCCCCCGCCCGGGCGCGCCCGCAGCATGCGCACGCCCATCCACAGCAGGTAGGCCGCGCCCACCCACTTGAGCACGGTGAACGCGGTGGCCGAGGTGGCCAGCAGCGCCCCCACGCCAAGCGCCGCCGCTGCGACGTGCACGAAGCACCCGGCCGTGATGCCCAGGCCCGCCACGATGCCCGCGCGTGCACCCAAGCGCAGCGCGTGCGTGACGATGTAGAACACATCGGGGCCGGGTGTGAGGTTCAGCAGCCAGCCGGCGGCGATGAACAGGAGTAGGTGCTGGAAATCGGGCATGGCGTGGCTACCGGAGAGGAAGGGCTGCGGGGGCGAGGAACAGCGGCGCGGCCGCCTGGGCTGCGGCCGCGTGCGTCATGCCTCACGCCCGAGGAAGTTCTTCAGCATGGCGTGGCCGTGCTCGGTGAGGATGCTCTCGGGGTGGAACTGCACGCCCTCGATGTCGAGTTCCTTGTGGCGCACGCCCATGATCTCGCCATCCTCGGTCCAGGCCGTCACCTCCAGCACCTCGGGGCAGCTCGCGCGATCGATCGAGAGCGAGTGGTAGCGGTTGACGGTGAACTGCTCGGGCAGGCCCGCGAACACGCCTTGCCGGGTGGTGGTGATGACGCTGGTCTTGCCGTGCATGAGTTGCTGCGCGCGCACGATCTTGCCGCCGAAGGCCGCGCCGATGGCCTGGTGGCCCAGGCACACGCCCAGGATGGGCAGCTTGCCGGCGAAGTGGCGGATGGCCTCCACCGACACGCCGGCCTCGGCGGGCGAGCAGGGGCCGGGCGAGATGACGAGCTGCCGGGGCCGGCGCGCGGCGATTTCCTCCAGCGTGATCTCGTCGTTGCGGTGGACCTCCACCTCGGCGCCCAGCTCTCCGAGGTACTGGACGATGTTGTAGGTGAAGCTGTCGTAGTTATCGATCATCAGCAGCATGGCGCTCTTCCTCTGCGGACGGGGCCGGGCCCGTGGCGGGTCCGACGGCCCCTGAATGGACGGTACCTGCACGCCCTGGCGCACCGCGCTGCGCGGGGCCCTCGGGCGGGAGGAGGCATCAAGGGGGGATGCGCCCGGATCGCGGGCGCTGGGGGGCGTTCAGTTCGCAGGCTTGCGCCAACGGAACCCCGGAAAGGCCGTCTGCCAGGGCTGGAGCGGGAAGGTGTGCGGGCACGGCATGCGCGGCATTATCACCCGGCCGGCGAGCCATGCCGGCGCGGCGGGCTCCGGCCTCCGCCGGCGGCGCGGCCCGCGCCCTCCCGCCCTGCATTTCTTTCGCATCCTCTTACACCCCATCGCCCGGGCGCCCCGCGCGGGAAGCACCGCCCGTCACATTGGGGGCCTGCGCGTTGGCCGTCCGGTCCCCATCCCATGGTGAGAGTTCCTGGGTGCGTCCAGTGCTTCTTCAACCTCAACTGCAAGGAGTAATACCCATGGGTGCCATCAAGAAGGCCTTCCAGGCAATCGGAAGGGGGATCGAGAAAGCCGTCAACAGCGTCGGCCAGATCGCCAAGGGACTCGTCACGCTGAATCTCAAGGCCGCCGCCGCCGGCCTCAAAGGCCTGGCCAGCGCCGGCATGGACATCGCCCGGGGCGCCATGAACCTCATGCCGGCGGCGTTGGCGGCGAACACCTTACTGGACGGGGCGGTGGACAAGATGCTGCGAAAGGTGCAAAGCGCCGCGCAGAAGATCGCCGACACCGCCGTGGACAGCGTGGAAGGCGGCCTCACCAACATCAAGCAGGGCGTGGTCAACACCGCCAAGGGCATCGCCAAGGGCAACCTGTCGAAGGCGTTCCAGGGCCTGACGCAGCTGGCCATGGGGGTCGCCGAGACCGCCTCCAACTTCGGCCCCGGCGGCGTGGCGAAGAACATGGCGCGCCTGGCGGTGGATGCCACCATCGATCTGGCGGCGCAGGAGGCGACGAAGGTCGCGGCCAAGGTGCTGGACCCCAACGGCACGTCCCGCCTCGGCGGCCTCGCCACCGACATGGTGGGCGCCGCCGTGACGGGCGGGCTGGGCAGCACCCGGGCCGGGCGCTACGCGGGCAGTGACACCGGCTCCGTGGGCTTTCGCCAGGGCGCCAAGGACGCCGTGCAGACCACGGCCCGCGATGCCGCCCTCGGCTTCGCCCAGGAGCAGGTGAGCACCCTGACGATGAAGGTGCAGATGACGATCGACCCCGACGGCGACTCGCGCCTGGCCAATGCCGGCACGGACGCCGTCAGCAGCGCCGCCGATGCCGCCATCGCGCAGGCGCTCGCGGGCCGCCGCCGCAACGCCGACGGCTCCCGCGCCTCGGCCGCCGAGCAGGCCCGCGAAGCCGGCAACGCCGCCAAGGACGCCGCCCTGCAGAGCGCGCAGTTCGCGGCCCAGGACATCGCGCAGAGCGCCCTGTACCAGGTCACGGGCGACATGGCCTCGGGCAACGGCAGCGGGTCGTTCCTCGCGAACGCCGGCACCGATGCGCTCACCAGCGCCGGGGAAGCCGCCCTCACGCAGGCGTTCAACGGGCGCCGCAACGCCGACGGCTCGCGCGCCTCCTTCGCCGACCAGGCCCGCGCGGTCAAGACCGCCACCACCGACGCCGCCCTGCAGAGCGCGCAGTTCACGGTCCAGAGCGCCGCGCAGGGCGCGATCTACCAGGCCGTGGGCGGAGCGACCGCCGACGCCACCGGCTCCAGCGCGTTCCTCGCGACGGCCGGCACGGACGTGCTCGCCAGCGCCACGGACGCCGCGCTCGGCCAGGCCTTCTCCGGACGCCGCAACGCCGACGGCTCGCGCGCTTCCTTCGCCGACCAGGCCCGCGCGGTCAAGACCGCCACCGTGGACGCGACCAAGTTCGCGGCGCAGAGCGCCATCCACCAGGCGGTGGACCAGTTCGTGCAGCAGGTGGTCGCGCGCTCCATCCTGGAGGCGATCCAGGGCGGGTTGCGGCAGATGTCGCCGCAATCGCTGAAGGGGCTCGCCGCGCTCTCGCAAGCGGCCGATGCCGATACCGCCCCGGTGGCGGGCCCGCAGAACTTCGCCCGCCAGGCGGCGTCCGCGATCAAGCGGCAGATGCTCGCATCGATCGAGCAGACCGTCGGGCAGGCCACCACGCAGGCCGGCGACGCCATCACCAGCCGGCTGATGCAGGGCCTGCAGGGCGGCGGCGCGGGCCTCAAGCCCACGCGCGACGAGCTGGCCGGCATCGCCCGCGACGCCGCCGTGCAGCCCATCACGCAGGCCACCCGCGACGTGTTCGACGCGGTCGGCGGCGCCATCGCGCAGGCCGCGCGCCAGAGCGTCGAGCAGGGCCTGCAGGACAAGCTTCCCCTGGGCGGCGGCGCGACTTCCGTCTCGGTGCAGATGCAGCTCGAAACGCGCCTCAGTCAGTACCAGATCCGCGCCTGAGACGGGCGCGCGGCAGAGGATCGCTCCCCTGCCACGCACCCGCCCGGCGCCACACAGCGGGGCGGCGGCTCCACCGCCGCTCCATCCGATCCTCTCTTCCAGTAAAGGCTCGCCTGCCATGGACGAATCCCAACTCCCGAATGACCCTGCCGCAGCCCTGGCCGTGCGCATCGTGGACGCTCTCCGCGACGACCGGCTCGACGAAGCCGAGCAGTTGCTCGAGGAAATGAACGCGCTCAGCCCCGAGACGGAGGAATACCTGATCTTCCCCGTGCTCATCGCGATCCAGCGCGGCTACATCACCGAAGCACTGCAGTACCTGAATTCGCTCGGCGAAGACACGGCGCCCGAGCTCAAGGCCCTGTGCCTGAACATCCTCGGCGACCCGACCTGGCACTACCACGCGCAGCAATGCCTGGAGAGCGACGACTCGTTCGTGCGCAAGGCCATGCGCGAGCTGCTGCAGATGGAGCCCGAGGAAGACACCGCACTGGCGGCCTGACCTCCGCGCCCACGCAACCTTTTCCGGAGGATCGCCACCATGCTGAGGCTGACCGACCGCGCGGACCTGGGCGTGTTCTACGACGCCGACTCCCTGCGCTACGGCGCGCAGGGCTATGCCGATGCCGTGACACGCGAGAGGTTCGCCGACTTCTACACCGACTGCCCCTCCATCGGCTTCGAGGCCGACGGGAAGCCCATCGGCGGCATCCTGTTCGACGGGGAGGAGGCCCACATCGCCGTGCTGCCGGCATACCACGGCCGCTGGGCGCTGCTGCTCAAGCCGGCGCTGCAGTGGCTGTTCTCGCTGCAGCGCGAGATCACCGTCGCCGTGGAGCGGGACAACCTCCGCTGCCTGCGCTTCCTCGACCGGCACGGCTGGCCGCGCTCCGGCGAGCGCGACGACGACATCCTCTACCGGCTGGTGCCGCAGGGCGGCACCCGCAAGACCGCCTACCCCTTTCGCCAGCGCGCGCGAGTCCCTTTCCCTCCCCCCGTACAGGTGACGCCATGCATGCATCCCCATTGACATCCCCCCCGCTCCCCTCCCCGCCCTCGTCGGCGTGGCGCTCCGGCGCAAGCCGGCTCGTCTCGCGCTCGGGCGGCCCCGGCGTGCAGCTGCGGCTGCTCTCGCTGGTCGATCCGCCCGTGCTGCTCGACGACGGATTTCCCCAGACCTCCGGGCTCTGGGTGTCCTCGCACCTGCGCTTCGCCGGCGGCGTGACGTCGCTCACGCGGCTGCACCTGGCGCTGCAGGGCCTGCTGCTGCGCCTCGAAACGCTGGCCGGACCGGGCTGCACCGCGCTGAACACCACGCTGCGCCTGCTGGTGGACAGCCGCCTCACCCACGTCTATGCCAGCAGCGTGGACTTCCAGCGCCTCACCGGCCAGTTCAGTCCCGCGGGCTCGCGCGACCCCAGCGTCGTCGGCATCGACGAAATGCAGGAATGGCTGGTGGTGGACGCGCAGCAGAGCTTCGAGAACGCCGCGCCATCGGCCGCGCTGATCTCGTCCCTGGTGCGGATGGCCGAGGTGCCCGGCACGGCGCGGCGCCGGCCCCTGATGCCCGGCGATGCCACCGACGCGGCGCTCGGCACCAGCCACGCGCTGATGCTGGAGACGGCGCGCGCCCTCGCGCAGCGCAGCCTGGGCGACACGGCCGTGGCGCTGTCGCAGCCGGCCATGGACCTGGCCGCGCGGCTCGGCCCCGCGCCGCTGCTGCATTGGCTGCTGACCGACCTTCCCATCCCCGCCTCGGTGCTGATGCCCTCGCTGGTGTGCGGCGACGGCGTATACGCGGAGGCGATCCACGCCTGCCTGCAGTGATTCCCCTTGCCGCGCGGTTCCCTCCGGGCCGCAGGCACTTCGAGGATGGCGGGCGTCGGGCCCGCCATCCTTCTTTTTTTAGGGGAAGAGAAACCGAAAAAAAAGCCGTGGCACCCCTGCGGGCGCCACGGCGCGGTGCGCGCGGCCTTCAGCGCGAGGCCGTGGGCGGATAGAGATCGAGCACCTTGCGCACGTAGTCGCGCGTCTCGCGGTAGGGCGGAATGCGGTAGCCATGGCGGATCACCGCGCCCTCGCCCGCGTTGTAGGCCGCCAGCACGAGATCGGTGCGGCCGTCGAAGCGGTCGGCCAGGAAGCGCAGGTAGCGCACGCCCACGTCCACGTTCACGGCGGGCGTGAGGATCTCGGCCTCGGTATTGGCCCCGAAGCGCGCGGCCGTGGCGGGCATGAGCTGCATCAGGCCCATCGCGCCCTTGGGCGAGCGCGCGCGGGGCGAGTAGGCCGACTCGACCTGGATCACCGCGCGCACCAGGTGCGGATCGATGGCATGGCGCTGCGCCGCCGATTCGATGATGGGCGCGAGCGCCTCGGCCTTGGCGCTGATGCCCGGCCCGCGCGCCACGCCATCCGCAGGCCAGCGCATGCCCGGCGCGGCCGCATACGCGCCCACCGGAGCCCCGTACACGTACCGGGGCGCGGGGGCATGGATCACGCGGACCTCGGGCCAGACGGACGACCCCTGGGCGGCCCCCTCCGGCTGCGGCTCGGGCGCAGGAATCCACAGCGCGATGTGGCAGGAGCTGCCGATCGACGGAAAGCGCTTCGCGATGTCCGCGCCCAGCACCCGCAGCGCGGAGCCTCCGGGCAGCTGGCAGTCATAGGCGCCCGCCTCCGCGGCGCCACAGCCTGCCGCGAACGTGCCGAGGACGGCCATTTTCAGGGCGCCGCGCACCCAGCGTACCGGGCGCGCCATCACACCACCTCCAGCCGGCGCAGCAGCGGCGCCCGGTGGGCCAGATAGCGCTGGGCACTGCCGGCCATGGCCTCCAGGTCCTGGAGTTCCGGGCCGCCCATGTCGTGCACCATGTCCTGGGCGATGGCCAGCACGTCGTCGCCGTGGCGCTGCGCGGCACGGATCTGCCACATCGCCGGCAGCGACCACTCCACGGCCAGCCCCGTCGCGCCGCAGACCAGATGGCGGGTGCCATCGCTGCCGCCGCGCGCCAGCACCGCCGCGTTGAACGCCCCCACGCTCGCGCGCGCCGCCTCGCGCAGCGCACCGGGCAGCGCCGGCATCACCAGGTCGCTGCTGGCCAGCAGCATCAGCACGTCGTGCAGCGACTGCGCGGACAGGTTGCGCAGCAGCGGCCGGGTCTGCAGGTCCTGCACGCTGGCGGGCCCCGCCTCCAGCACGTCCAGGAGCTGTTCGAGGGCCTCGCCGCCGAGCAGGTCCGCCGCCAGATCGCGGGCCGCGCACGCGGGCACGGCATTGCGCTGCACCGCCAGGACCCATTCGCGCTCCAGCACCCGGGCACGCCGCTCCGTGGCCGGCAGCGCCTCGGGGGCCCGCACGAAGAGATCCCGCCGGAACGAACGGTTCAGGCCGTAGTCGCGCAGGGTCTCCCGCAGCACCGGGTCCTGGGTGGACTCCAGCAGCGCCCTCAGCCCCTCGGGCATGCAGGCGGACTCCACCTGCTCGGCCAGCACGGCCGGCGCGGCGAAAGCCAGCCCGCCGGGTGCCAGCTCGGCCGCCACCTGGTGGAAGTACAGCGGGTGGGAATCGGGGCCCACGTACTCGTGCAGCGCGTAGTTCGGCCCTTCGGCCTGCGCATGGCGCAGGCGCTCGTGCACCGCGGGGTGGGACTGCAGGTAGCCCGCGCCGCAGTCGGACAGGCGCTGGATGAAGTCCAGCGCGCCCTGCAGCTGTGTGGGCGCATCCGCGTCCGCCGGGGCCAGGTGGGACGCGTGCAGGTGGAAAAGCTCGCGCAGCGGCAGCAGGGGCGCCCAGCCGGGCAGCGCGTTGTAGCTCACGTACACCACGCCACCGGGCTTGAGCCGCCGCTCGATGAAGCGCGCGATCGCCTGGCGCAGCGCGGGCGATACCCACGAGTAGACGCCGTGCATCACGATGCAATCCATGGGCGGCAGGTCGCGGTCGAGCAGCGCCTCGAAGCCGTCCTCGAACACCTCGACATTGGACAGCCCGGCCTCGCGGGCCAGGTCCTGGGCATAGGCCACGTGCGCGGGATTGAAGTCGTTGCCGAAAAAGCGCATGTGCGGAAAGCTGGCCGCGTTGGCGAGCAGCGATACCCCGAAGCCCATGCCCAGCTCGAAGTAGCACAACGGCGCCTGCAGATCCGGCGCGCGCAGGCCGCGCGATTCGAGCGCGGCCGCGATGACGCCCGGGGACAGGGCGCTGTAGTAGCCATGGGTGTAGACCAGTTCGTTCGGCGCGGTGCGGGGGAGGGACATCTTTTTCCTTTCGGGAGACGAGGGGGCCGGCCGCGCGGCGGGGCCGGCGATGGCAGGAGGGACATCCCGCGCATCGCGGGCGCGGGAAATGGAGACACACGCATCCGATTGCACCCGGGGGTGGCCCGATCGCGGCGCACGCGGTCGAAGCAATGGCCCGAAAGGCGAAGGAACACCCCCGGCCGGCCGGCATTCCGGCCACCTTCGCAAGCCCTCCCAAGGCTTCGCATCCGGGGGCACGGCACGCCCCAGCGGCTCCTAAGCTTTCCCCCAAGACGACACCAACCGGAGCGCCCCAGTGAAGCCCACCCACCTCGCCCATCGACCACGGCCCGCCAGCGCCGGACTGCCGGGCAGCGTGCTGGCCGGTGCCGCGCTCGCGCTGGGCATGGCGGGCCTGCTGGCCGCCGCGCCCGGCGCGCAGGCATCGCCTCTCAAGCTGAGCGCCACCCTCACCAGCCTGCCCCCGTCCCAGGCAGGAGCGGCCGTGATCGTTCCGGCCCTGGACACCCCGCCCGCCGAAACGGCCGCGCCCGTGGCGACTGCCGCCCCCGAGGCCACTCCCCGCAAGGGCGGCAAGCGCATGGCCTACCACGCACTGGCCGCCGCCTCCTACTCCTCGGCAGGCGCCATGCCGGCCACCAGCGGCGCGGCAACGCCCCCCACCCTGACCCCGTGGACCCCGCCGGTCACCTCGCCCGTGGCGGCGGCACCGGCCATTCCCACACGCAATCTCGAAACGCTGGTGCCCTCCTCCCGCGTCTCGGAAGCGAATTGGGGCCGGGGGCGCTTCGTCTACCGCGCCGAAAGCAAGCGCCTGGTGGACGTGCTTCAGGACTTCGCCGCCAGCCAGGGCATCCCGGCCGTGGTGGCCGACGGCCTGGACGGCATCGTGAACGCCAACTTCGATGCCAAGCCCCGCGAGTTCCTCGACAGCGTGGCGCGGGCCTACAACATGCTGTGGTACCACGACGGCTCGGCGCTCTACTTCTATCCGGGCCGCGCGATCCAGAGCCGGATGTTCCGCATCAAGGGCTTCAGCCGCGACCAGCTCGTGTCGATGCTGCAATCGCTGGACGTGGGCGACAAGCGCTACCCGATCCGCTTCGACGCCGCGAGCAGCACGATCTACGTCTCGGGCCCGCCCCGCCACGTGGAGCTGGTGAGCTCGGCCCTGGAAGCCCTGGACGCGGGCGTCACCGCCAGCGCCGAGCGCACGGTGCGCGTGTTCGCCCTGCAGTTCGCATCGGCCAGCGACCGCACCATGGGCGACACCACCGTGCCGGGCGTGGCCTCGACGCTGCGCAAGCTCTACGGCAAGGAAGACAGCGAGGGACTGGCCGCATCCCGGGCCACCAGCGCCGAGGCGGTGGAGAAGATCCGCGAGCAGACGCGCAAGAAGATGAGCGCCTACGTTCCGGTGCCCTCCGCCAACCAGTTCCTGCCGCCGCTGCCGCGCGCCAATCCGGCCGAAGGCTCCCGCCCGCCCGAGCCCGTCTCGCTGCACGCGACGGGCGACAAGCCCGAGGACGCGCCGCCGCGCTTCGAGGCCGACGAGGGCACCAACTCGGTGGTGGTGCAAGGCCGCGCCGACCGCATGGACGAGTACGAGGCCCTGGTCCGCCGGCTCGACCAGAAGCCCCAGCTGGTCGAGCTGGAGGCGACCATCATCGAAGTCAACTCCGACAGCGTGGACGCGCTGGGCGTGAACTGGTCCCTGCGCGCCGGCACCAGCACGGTACAGATGAACCTGCCCGTGCCCAACGCCGCATCCGCCCTCGGCACCATCGTGGCCGACGCGGGTCGCCACCTGCTCGCGACCGTCAACGCGCTGCAGAGCCAGGGCAAGGCCCGCATCCTCTCCAAGCCGTCGGTGCTGGGCGTGGCCAACCGCGCCGCCGTGATGCGCGAGAAGCGCGTGGCCACGGTGCGCGTCGCCGGGAACCTGGAGGCCAACCTCTTCCAGATCGAGGCCGGGACGCTGCTGCAGATGACGCCGCAGGTCACCCGCATGGATGGCGTCAACAACATCAAGCTCACGCTCTACATCGAGGACGGCGCGTTCGAGACGAACGTGGTGGACCAGGTGCCGATCGTCAAGAAGACCGAGATCCGCACCGAGGCCCACGTGCTCGAAGGCGAGAGCCTGCTGATCGGCGGCATCACCGTCGAATCCGACAGCACCACGGACAACGCCGTCCCGGGCCTGTCCAAGATCCCCGTGGTGGGCGCGGCTTTCCGCAACACCGAGCGCCAGACCCGGCGCACCGAGCGCCTGTTCCTGATCACTCCCCGCGTGCTGGCGCAAGGCCCGTCCAGCACGGTTTCCTCCATCTCTCAAGAGGTTCGCAAGCCATGAAGCAACTTCGGATACTGACCGGCCAGCATGCCGGAGCCCAAATAGAGTTGGTTCCAACGCGCTATCACATCAGCGCGGACGACGCGGCAGATATCCAGCTCCTGGACTGGACTGCCGCACCGGTGGTGATCGACGCTGGAGAAGACGGCATGGTCCACATCGCAATGCAATCCGAAGGCAGCGCAGCCGCGGCGCTGGAGGATTTCGCACCCCGCCGCTTCGGCGACGTGGTGCTCTGCGCAGGCCCCACCGACACCCCCTGGCCCGCGGATGCCGACCTCATCGCCCGGCTCACCCAGCCGGCCGTGGCCGCCGCAGCACCCGCCGTCGCGGTGAAAACCCGGGCCGTGTGGCCGCATGTCACCTCCGCGGTCGTGGGCACCGCGCTGATGACGGCCGCCCTCAGCGCCGCCGTCGCGCCCCTGACCCAGAACCCCGCGGAACGCAAGGCGCTGACCGCCGTGCTGCCGCCCGAGCCCCTGAAGATGCGCGTGGACCGCGCCCTGGCCGAAACCTCGGTGTCCGGCTACGAAGTGGTCCAGCAAGGCGACGGCGTGTTGGTGCGCGGCCTGCTGCGCCAGCCCGCCGATGCCGACGCGCTGCGCCAGCGGCTCGTCAGCTTCCAGGGCGAACGCATCGTGCAGTCCTTCGCCTCGGCCACCGAGGTCGCGCAGAGCATCGCCGACGCGCTGGGCCAGGCCGGCCTGCGCGTGGCCCACCACGGCAACGGACTCTTCTCCGTATCGGGAGAGGTGTCGAGCCTGTCCACCCTGCGCCAGAACGCGGCGCGCGTGGCCACCGATCTGGCTCCGCTCGTGCGCGGCATCGACGTCGCAGCGACGGAACGCCCCCCTGCAGCCCATCCGGCCATGAGCGCGCTGATGGACAGCGACGGACTGCAGTACATGCAGACGCGCGACGGAGTGAAACACCTGTCGCTGTCGTCCTCTCCGCGGATGGCCGTGGCGAACCGCACCTCTTCTTTCCGCTAACCCTTACGACCTTTCAGACCATGACCGCATCCATCGAATCCACCATCTTCAGCGATCTGGAAAATCTCGAACAGGCCCTGAGCGAAGACCTCAGCGGGGACCGCGCACGGGCCATGATCCGCTACTTCACCGAAGTGGCCCGCGAGAGCAGCGCCATGAAGATCCAGGCCCAGGTCGACGCCGAGCGCCAGCTCATCGGCCAGCTCATCGACGCCTTCAATGCCTCGCAGCGCGTGATCAGAAAGATCTGGGAAACGCTGCACGGCACGACGCTGGCGGTGTGACCGCGAGGAGACGACCATGATCCATGCCGCCCCCGCCAAAGCCGCGACCGTCGCGCCTCCCGCACCCTACCCGGTGATCTACCGCAACCTGATGAGCGTCGCGCTGCTGGGCACCGTGTACCGGGTTGGCAGCGATGCCGACACCATCAGCCAGGCCGTCGAGGCCACGCTGGAGGACTCCAGCACCTACATGCTCTACCGCAACATCGTCCTGGCCATGGCCGGGCAGCGCGGCAAGGAGCGCGACCAGCTGCTGCACCACGTGGAGAACAACCCGGAGGACGGCGTGAGCAAAGTCGCGCTCGCCATCACCATGCTCTTCGAGGGCGATCCGGGATGGCGCCACTGGATCGACAACGTTCTCGCGACCAGCCTGGACCAGCCCGTCCGGCAGGCCGCGCAGGGCGTGCTGCATTTCCTGGGGCGTGCCCCGAAGCCCGTCATCCACTGACGGGCGCAACGAACCGGCGCGGCGGCCCCACGGCCGAAGCGCCCACCGAATGGAGACCGCGAGGTGCGGCCTTCAAAAACCGCGGGTGACCGCAATTTCTCTCAAAGGAGTCTCACATGTCCACTTCCGGCGCAGATGCAGCGACCAAGAAATCGATCGCCCTGCAAGAGCAGAACATGAAGAACCAGGAGGCATTGACCGATGCCAGCACGAAGAACATGGCCAAGCAGGCCCTGCTCAAC
>NZ_QLTA01000076.1 GCF_003269065.1 Paracidovorax anthurii | reverse complement strand
CGTTGATGGAGCAGATCGAGATCATCAAGGCCAGCATCCGGGCGAAGGTGGAGCATCCCTTCAGAGTGCTCAAGCAGCAGTTTGGGTATGTGAAGGTGCGCTACCGGGGGCTCAAGAAGAACACGGCGCAGATCGTCACGCTGTTTGCGCTGAGCAATCTGTGGATGGTGCGGCACAAGCTGCTGGCGATGGCACAGGTGCGCGTGCAGCGGGCGTAATGCCCGCGAAATCCGGGGAAAGTGCCCCGCAGACGCACACAAATGGCGATGCAAGGGGGGGATGAGCTGATGCTGCTCTTCAACCGGGATCGGCACAGTCGTAACTGATTCGTGCAGAGAATCCTTAACAGCTGGGTTGAATCCTGTGGCGGTCGCGAAGGTGGTGTCGGAGTGCGATGAGCCTATTTGATACGGCAAAGGGGACGTGAGGCCTGGAACGTTGCCGCTGTGCCGAGGTTTGCAGAGCAACTTATTGAATTGCTCAAGGAGACCCGGCGGGCCATGCCGCGCGCTACGCCTGCCACGGCGCGGCCCGGGTCACAATCAGGCCCCGGAACCACTCTCAGCCCCCTCCGCGGTGGCCTTGCCATGGCCGTGATGTCCTCCCTGCGGCAATGGGCCCGCCGGCTCAAGACCGAAACCCTGCTCGTCTATTTCGCGGCGCGCGATCCCGGAACGCCCTGGGCCGTGCGCCTGCTGGCGCTGGCGGTGGCCGCGTATGCCTTGAGCCCCATCGATCTCATCCCGGACTTCATCCCCGTGCTGGGGTACCTGGACGACGTGATCATCGTGCCGCTGGGCATTGCCCTGGTGGTGCGTCTGCTGCCCCCGGCCGTGCGCGAGCGCGCGCGGCTGCGGGCCCAGGCCGCCGCGCAGCGGCCCCGGAGCCGCGCCGTGGCGGTGCTGATCGTCATGGTGTGGCTGGCGTGCGCCGTGCTGCTGGCCCGCTGGGCCTGGGGCCTGCTGGCGCGCAGCGCATGATCCGCGCGCGGCCGGCACTCGCTTTGCGGGCGGGCAGCGGTGGTAGCCTGCGCAGCCCCATGCACCGCATCCATTCCTTTTTCGATCTTCGCGCCGTGCCGCCGCGCCGGCCCGGCCCCGCCCGCAGGCTGGCCGCGCTGGCCGTGGGCGTGGCGCTGTTGGCGCCGCTGGCCGCGCGGGCCCTGCCCACCTATGCCGAGGTGCGCGCTGATTACCGCCCGTCGGACACGCTGGTGCTCTCGCGCGAGGGCGAGGTGCTGCAGCGCGTGCGCACCGACGCCACGGTGCGGCGCGGCCAGTGGACCGCGCTGGCCGACGTCTCGCCCGCGCTGCGCATGGCGCTGGTGCTGAGCGAGGACAAGCGCTTCTACGAGCACAGCGGCGTGGACTGGCGGGCCGTCTCGGCCGCCGCGTGGGGCAATCTGTGGAACCAGCGCACGCGCGGCGCCTCGACGCTCACCATGCAGCTCGCGGGCCTGCTGGACGGGGACTGGCAGCAAGGGCCGGGCGGGCGCACCATGGCGCAGAAGCTCGGCCAGACCGTGGCCGCGCAGGTGCTGGAGCGGCGCTGGCGCAAGGACCAGATCCTGGAGGCGTATCTCAACTTGGTGCCCTTCCGGGGCGAGATGGTCGGCATCGACGCGCTCTCGCGCACCCTGTTCGGCAAGGCGCCGCACGGGCTGGACGACCGCGAGGCGGCCGTGGCCGCCGCCCTGGTGCGCGCGCCCAACGCGCGGCCCGCGCTGGTGGCGCAGCGGGCCTGCGGCGTGCTGCGCTCCATGGCGGGCGGGGCGCCGCCGCCCGATTGCGAGGCGCTGGACCTGTTCGCCAGCGCGGCACTGCAGCGCCGGGATTTCAGCGCCAGCGAGGGCGTGGCGCCGCATTTCGCGCGGCACCTGCTGGGCC
This sequence comes from Paracidovorax anthurii, assembly GCF_003269065.1. GTDB lineage: Bacteria > Pseudomonadota > Gammaproteobacteria > Burkholderiales > Burkholderiaceae_C > Paracidovorax > Paracidovorax anthurii. The sequence continues at coordinate 16,138 of NZ_QLTA01000076.1, read as the reverse complement.
GGCTGCCCGCGCCGCTGCCCGCCACGGTCACCTCCAGCCTCAGCGCGCCGCTGCAGCGCCGGGCCGTGCAGTCGCTGGACCAGCACCTGCGCGAGCTGCGCGGCCGCAACGTGGAGGACGGCGCCGTGGTGGTGCTGGACAACGCCACGGGCGAGGTGCTGGCCTGGGTGGGCTCCTCGGGCCTGCTCAGCCGGGCGGGCGAGGTGGACGGCGTGCTGGCCGCGCGCCAGCCGGGCTCCACGCTCAAGCCGTTCCTGTACGCGCAGGCGATCGCGCAGCGGCGCATCACGGCCGCCTCGCTGATCGAGGATTCGCCCGCGCACATCCCCACGGCCGGCGGGCTCTACATCCCGCAGAACTACGACCGGCAGTTCAAGGGCTGGGTGTCCGCGCGCACGGCGCTGGCCGCGTCGCTGAACGTGCCGGCCGTGCGCACGCTGGCGATGGTCTCGCCCGACGCCTTTGCCCGGCAGTTGCGCGCGCTGGGCCTGCCGCTGCGCGAGACGGGCGACTATTACGGCTACAGCCTGGCCCTGGGCAGCGCCGAGGTGCCGCTGCTGCACCTGGCCAACGCCTACCGGGCGCTCGCCAACGGCGGCCGCGCGGAGCCGGTGGCGCTGCAGCCCGTGGCCGCGCAGGCGCCGCGCGGCAGCGCCCGCCCGCCTGCCGGGCCGCCGGCGATCGACCCGCGCGCGGCGTTCATCGTGGGCGACATCCTCTCGGACGGCAATGCGCGGGCGCGCACCTTCGGCACCGACAGCGTGCTGGCCACGCGCTTCTGGAGCGCGGTGAAGACCGGCACCAGCAAGGACATGCGCGACAACTGGGCCGTGGGCTGGTCGCAGCGCTACACCGTGGGCGTGTGGGTGGGCAACGCCAGCGGCGCGCCCATGCACGACGTGAGCGGCACCAGCGGCGCGGCCCCCGTCTGGGCCGAGGTCATGGGCTGGCTGCACGGCCCGTCGCCGGGCCGCGTGGTGCGCAGCCGCGCGCCCGCGCCGCCCGGGGGGCTGGTGCAGGCCGCCGTGCGCTTCGGCCCCGAGCCGGGCGGCGCGCGGCTGCTGGAGAGCGCCCGCGAGGAGTGGTTTATCGCCGGCACCCAGCAGCCGCTGTTTGCTATTGATTCAGTAGCAAAAAACTTAGTAAATACGGCGACATCCGGGCGAAATGACCGCAATCCGGCGCCCGGGGACGCCGAAGCGGGCCTGCAGGCGCCCCAGCCGCGCATCCAGGCGCCCGCGCCCGGCACCATCGTGGCGCTGGACCCCGATATACCGCCCGATCGCCAGCGCCTGCAGTTCTCGGCCACGGCGGCGGTGGGGCGCGCCGACCTGCGCTGGCGCATCGACGGGCGGGTGCTGGGCCGGGGCGCCGAGTGGGCGTGGCTGCCCTGGCCCGGGCGGCACCGCGTGGAGCTGGTGGACAGCAGCGGCCGGGTGCTCGACACCATCGCCCTCGAAGTGCGCGGCGCGGGCCTGAAGGCCGGCAAGGGGCGCTGAAATGGCCGCGATCGCCCCCCTGCTGTTCGTCGTGATCTGGTCCACGGGCTTTCTCGTCGGCCGGGGCGTGGCCGCGCATGCCGATCCGTTCTGGTTCCTGGCCGCGCGCTTCGTCGGCGTGGCCGCGCTGCTGGGGCTCGCCGCGCTGTGGGCGCGGGTGGCGTGGCCGCGCGGGGCGCGGCGCATCGCCCTGCACCTGGCGGCGGGCGCGCTCATGAGCGGGCTCTACGTGGGGCCGAGCTGGTGGGCCATGTCGCGCGGGCTACCGGCGGGCGTGATGGCGCTCATCGGGGCGCTGCAGCCGCTCTTCACGGCGCTGATCGCGGTCACCGTGCTGGGGGGGCGCCTGCGGGCGGCCACCTGGGCCGGGCTGGCGCTGGGCTTCGGCGGCGTGGCGATGGTGCTCTGGCCCCGGCTGCAGGCCGCGGCGGGCCTCGATGCGCTGCCGCTGCCCGTGCTGCTGGCGGCCCTGGGCAGCATCCTGGCGCTGACGGTGGGCTCGATGGCGCAGAAGTCGCCCCTGGCCGCCGGCGACCTGCGCAGCGCCGGCGCGGTGCAGAATCTGGGCGCCGTCGCCGTGCTGCTGTGCATGGCCCTGGCCCTGGGCGAGCCCCGCTGGGACGGCTCGCCGCTGCTCTGGGGCGCCCTCGCGTACTCGGTGCTGGTGCTGTCCATCGGCGGCGCCACCCTGCTCATCTGGCTCATGCGCCATGGCGAGGCCACGCGCACGGCGGCCCTGGTGCTGGCCGTGCCGCCGCTCTCGGCGGTGCAGGCCTGGGCCCTCTTCGGCGAGACGCTCACGGGCCTGCAGATCGCGGGCTTCGCGGTGGCCATCGCGGGCGTGGCGCTGGCGCGGCGCTAGGGTTCGCGGATGGTCGTGGCCGTTCCAGGCCACTTGCATGGTGAAGCCCTGGCGGGTTTGGCCCGGGACATGGGAACGGAAGCGAAGACCGCCCATCCCGTCAGGCGGGTGGACGGAGGTTGCCGGGGGCTCGACCCCATCGGCCTTGAAGTGCGAGTGCGCGGCATGGGGCTGAAAGCCGGCCTGCGTTGACATGACTGCAGGGCCGGCATGGCCTTGCGCTGCCACGGGAAGCTCCGGACCTTTGGGGCTTCGCCGCGGTCATCGCGGGGTGGCGCTCACTCCGAGGCGGGGGTGAGCCGCCGTCGGGCGCCGTGGATCACGGCGTGTTGCGGCAGGACCAGGCGATCTCCGTGGTGAAACCCGCGGAGGTTTGCGCCCAGACACCGTTGGTGTAGCGGGGCTGGAACACGGACCGGGTGCTCGGGAAGTACTGGCGGCAGGTATTCCAGGCCGTGCTCCAGGTGATGTTCCACAGCTCCTGCTCGGATGCGGGCGGGAGATTGAAGGTGTACATGAAGGTCACCGTGCCGATGGTGGCAGCATGAGCCGGGGCCGCGGGGACGGCTGCAAAGACCGCCAGCGCCGCAAGGCCTCCGGAGAGGAGCTTCTTCAGAGAATGAATGTTGTGTTTTCTCATGGGTTTCTTTCTCGGATGGGACAGGGGAAAGTGCAGCAAAAACCGCACAGTGGAAACTGTATGTGTTTCCGTTGTGTGGAAAACCGGATCGGCCATCTTTACCAACAAGCCATGTTTATCCCTGGTGAAAAAGAGCGGTATGCAAGAAGTCCCGGCCGCGCAGAAAAGCGTTCGGCACCGGCCCGGATAACTCGCCGATACGATGCCCGTGCATTCGTGCCTGCCGTTCTGGATGGCGAAGCACCTGTTCCCGGCGGATGGCTGCACGTTTGCCCTGAAAAGAGGGCCCAGGCGCTTTTTCCCGTGACCGCTTGCCCCGCACCCCCTGCATCGAGCGCGCGGCGAAGGTCTTCGGTGTGCGGTTCACGCGCTCCCTGAGGAGGGTTGGCGCCTCGGAGGGCGGGCGGTATGTGGCGGCCCGGGAGCGCCCGTGCGAGGAGGGGGATCGCCGGTACCTGGTAGCCTCTGTTTGCTACTGTTTCAATAGCAAATGGCGTAGAAGATACGGCGACATCCGGGCGAAATGACCGGAATCCGATGCCAGGGGATGCCGCAGAGGGCCTGCAGGCGCCCCTGCCGCGCATCCCGCCGCCCCGAGCCCGGTCGGCAACGCATGGAGCGGGGGGACGGAGGTTGCCGGGGGCTCGACCCCATCGGTCTCACAGTGCGAGTGCGCGGCATGGGGCTGAAAGCCGGCCTGCGTTGACATGACTGCAGGGCCGGCATGGCCTTGCGCTGCCACGGGAAGCTCCGGACCTGGGGCTTCGCCGCGGTCATCGCGGGGGGAGGCGCTGACTCCGCGACAGGGGCGGACCGCGGCCGGGATCGGTGGGTCACGGCGTGTTGCAGCAGGACCAGGCGATCTCCGTGGTGAAACCCGTGGAGTGTTGCGCCCAGACACCGTTGGTGTAGCGGGGCTGGAACACGGACCGGGTGTTCGGGAAGTAGTGGCGGCAGGTCGCCCAGGCGGCGCCCCAGGTGATGTTCCACAGTTCCTGCTCGGATGCGGGCGGGTGATTGAAGGTGTACATGAAGGTCACCGTGCCGATGGTGGCAGCATGCGCCGGGGCCGCGGGGACGGCCGTGAAAACCGCCAGCGCGGCCAGGCTGCCGGACATCAGCTTCTTCAGGGAATTGAATCGGGGGATCATGGTTTTTCCTCAGGTGGGTTGTTGAATAGGTTTTGCTGAAGGTTCAGGGGCAGGGAGTCGGGAGTTCGACCGTGCCGCCTGAAAGGGAATATGGGGCGTGGTACCGGGGGGGCGGGGCCGGCGCGCGAACGGAGGCGTGGTGGCGCGAAGGGGCCGGCCCGCTTGTAAAAAGCGTCAGCCATGCGCGAAAAGTCTTCAGCACGGGCGTGCCGGCCGGACACTACGATGCCCTGGCGCGCTGGCCAACCATCCCCGTGCCCGCCGGATTCGCACAGCCGACTGAAAAAAACAGCACAAGGAGTGTTCCCCCGTGGCCGATCTGTCCCGCATCACCTGCATCGAAGACCTGCGCGCCATTGCCAAGCGCCGCGTGCCGCGCATGTTCTACGACTACGCCGATTCCGGCTCCTACACCGAGAGCACCTACCGCGCCAACACGGAAGACTTCCAGAGGATCAAGCTGCGCCAGCGCGTGGCGGTGAACATGGAGGGCCGCACCACGCGCGCCACCATGGTGGGGCAGGAGGTGGCGATGCCGGTGGCGATCGCGCCCACGGGGCTCACCGGCATGCAGCACGCGGACGGCGAGATCCTGGGCGCGCGCGCGGCGAAGGCCTTCGGCGTGCCGTTCACGCTCTCCACCATGAGCATCTGCTCCATCGAGGACGTGGCGGCGCATGCGGGCCCGGGCTTCTGGTTCCAGGTGTATGTGATGCGCGACCGCGACTTCGTCGAGCGCCTGATCGACCGGGCCAAGGCCGCCGGCGTCTCGGCGCTGCAGGTCACGCTGGACCTGCAGATCCTCGGGCAGCGCCACAAGGACATCAAGAACGGCCTGTCCACCCCCCCGAGGCCCACGCTGGCCAACCTGATCGACCTCGCGACCAAGCCGCGCTGGTGTCTGGGTATGCTGGGCACGAAGCGCCGCAGCTTCGGCAACATCGTGGGCCATGCCAAGGGCGTGGGCGACCTGTCGTCGCTGTCGTCGTGGACGGCCGAGCAGTTCGACCCCCGGCTCAACTGGCGCGACGTGGAGTGGATCAAGAACCGCTGGGGCGGCAAGCTGATCCTCAAAGGCATCATGGACGCCGAGGACGCGCGCCTGGCCGTGGCGAGCGGGGCCGATGCCCTCATCGTGAGCAACCACGGCGGCCGGCAGCTCGACGGCGCACCGTCGTCCATCCAGGCGCTGCCCGCCATCGTGGAAGCCGTGGGCCGGGACATCGAGGTGTGGATGGACGGCGGCATCCGCGGGGGGCAGGACGTGCTCAAGGCCTGGGCCCTGGGCGCGCGCGGCACGCTCATCGGCCGCAGCTTCCTCTATGGCCTGGGCGCGCATGGCGAGGCGGGCGTGACCCGCGCGCTGCAGATCATCCAGAAGGAGCTGGACATCACCATGGCCTTCTGCGGCCACACCGACATCCGGCGGGTGGACCGCTCCATCCTCCTGCCCGGCACGCTGCTGCAGTAGCGCTGCGCGCCGCTATCACTTTCTCAAACGCATAAAAGCAACAAGAAGTATCCCGTTCGGCCGGGTTTCACGAAGGGTGGGCCCTTGTCCCGCATCAAGAATGGCGAGAGAGAGCCTAAAATTGGTGCATGCGCGCCCCGTTGTGGGGCGTTTTCCCATTTTTGGGGCATTGCTTTCCACATTCTGGCCATCGCTGGCCGTGTGGAGAGTACTGGGCATATTTACCAAAAGTTGCAAATAAATGACTGCCTGGATCGGGAATCTGAAGTTTTCACACAAGTTCGTCTTGATCGCGGTCATCGCCTTCGCGATGTTCCTGCTGCCCACGGTCCTGCTGATGCAGGCCACGCAGGCGAAGGTCGATACCGCCGCCCGCGAGCGCCTGGGGCTGGCCCCTGCCAAGGAGCTGCTCCACCTCCTCCAGCTGACCCAGCAGCACCGGGGGCTGTCGGCCTCGTTCCTGGGCGGCACGGCCTCTGCCGCCGCCGGGCGGCAGGCCAAGCAGGCCGAGGTGGACGCCTCCCTCGGGCTCATGAAGGAGTCCCTGGCGGGGCTGGGCGACAGCGCGCTGGAGCAGCGCCTGCAGGGCATCCTCGGTGACTGGCAGGCCCTGGCGTCGGCCGTGTCCGGCCAGTCCATCCGGGGCGCCGACAGCAACGCGCGGCACGTGGCGCTCATCGAGCGCCAGCTCGGCCTGATCGACGACGTGGCCAACAGCTCGGGGCTGGCGCGCGACACCGACATGCGCAGCCACTATCTCCAGAAGGCCGTGCTGACGTATCTGCCGCACCTGACCGAGGCGCTGGGCCAGATGCGTGCCCGGGGCGCACTGGTGCTGGCGCGCGGCGAGATCGCGCCGGAAGAGCGCGTGCGCATCGAAAGCCTCTCCGACCGCGTGCGCAAGCACTACGGCGACGGGCGCAAGGCGCTGGAGCTGGCCGCGGGCGGCAGCCTGCCGGCCGCGGTGGAGAAGGCGCGCAACGACGCGCTGGCGGCCGCCGAGGAGGGCTTCAAGCTGGCCGAGGACAACATCGTGCGCGCCGAGGTGCTGAGCATGGCGTCGGCCGACTGGGTGGCGCGCATGACCCGCATCATCGACACGCAGTTCGTGCTGGTGAACACCGCCTTCGACGTACTGCAGGAGTCCCTCGACAGCCAGATCGCGAAGCTGCGCCAGGGCATGTGGGTCCTGGTGGCCGTGCTGGCGGGCCTCGCGGCGGTCGCGCTGTGGATCATGGTGATGGTGACCCGCGCCACCACGCGCTCCATCGATGCGGCGGTGGGCCTGGCCGAGGCCGTGGCCGAGGGTGACCTGACGGTCCATGTCGAGGCCCAGGGCCGCGACGAAGTGGCGCGGCTGCTGAACGCCCTGGCGGCCATGACGCGCAAGCTCAGCAACGTCGTGGGCACCGTGCGGCTCAATGCCGAGAGCGTTGCCAGCGCCAGCGTGCAGATCGCGCAGGGCAATGCCGACCTGAGCCAGCGCACCGAAAGCCAGGCCAGCGCGCTGGAGGAGACGGCCGCATCGATGGAGCAGCTCGGCTCCACCGTGCGCCAGAACGCCGACAGCGCACGGCAGGCCGACGGGCTGGCCCGGGACGCGGCCGGCGTGGCGATGCAGGGCGGCACGGTGGTGCAGAAGGTGGTGGAGACCATGCGCGGCATCCACGACAGCTCCGCGCGCATCGGCGACATCATCGGCGTGATCGACGGCATCGCCTTCCAGACCAACATCCTGGCGCTGAACGCCGCCGTGGAGGCCGCGCGCGCGGGCGAGCAGGGCCGGGGCTTCGCGGTGGTGGCGAGCGAGGTGCGCAGCCTTGCGGGGCGCTCGGCCTCGGCCGCCAAGGAGATCAAGGAACTGATCACGGCCAGCGTGTCGCAGGTGCAGAACGGCTCGGCCCTCGTGGACCAGGCGGGCTCGACCATGGGCGAGATCGTGGAGTCCATCCGCAAGGTGAGCGGCATCGTGGGCGAAATCAGCTCCGCCACCGCCGAGCAGAGCGCCGGCGTGGCCCAGGTGGGTGAGGCCGTGAGCCAGATGGACACCGCCACCCAGCAGAACGCCGCGCTCGTGGAAGAGAGCGCCGCCGCGGCCAGCAGCCTCAAGGCGCAGGCGCAGCAGCTGGTGGAAACCGTGGCGATGTTCCGGCTGTCCGCCAACGCCTGACGGCTGGCATGGCGCGGTCGCGCCACGCAAGAAAAGGCCCCGGGGCGCATCGCGCCGCCGGGGCCTTGGTGTCTTTGGCCGGCGCATGCCGGCTGGCGATCAGGCCGCGCGCCAGAAGATGTAGTCGGCCTGGTACTTCACGATCTGCTTCTGGCCGGCGTTGCCCGCGGCGCACGGCATCGCCGGGGCCACGCCGCCCTGGGTGGCCACGCGCTGGATGTAGCTCACGCCCTGCATCGCGCCCATGCCCGTGGCGGGGTTGGCCTTGACCAGCTGCAGCGGGATGTTGCCCGTGCCGGCGGGCGCCACGGCCACCTGCGTGGCGGTGACCTTGGAGCCGTCCTTGTTCTCCCAGGTGGCGGGCGGGCCCCAGTAGCGGCCGACCATCGCGCCCTTGCGGTCCCAGAGCTGCGCGTCCGGGCCCACGAAGACCCACTCGAATTCGCTGGCCATGTCCTTCTTGGCGCGGCATTCGTAGGTGATCTCGCCTTTGCCCACCGTCTCCATGGCCACCTTGTGGCCCGCGGGGACCTGGACGGCGGCGGGCAGGCCGGATTGCGAGAAGGGTGCCATGGAGGCACCACCCATGTGGCTGCAGGCGGCGAGGCCCAGGGCGGCGGCGATGGCAAGGGGAAGTTGAACTCGCATGGAAGCTCCTTGGTGGTTGAGAGAGGACAGGGGGAAAGAAGCGAGACCGCAGGGAGGCCGGCGTGCGCGGCTCCGTTGCGTCGGCCCCAGGGTGTTGTGATGGTTGTGGGGGCCTGGTCGGCGATCTGTGCCGGACTGCCCTCCCTTACGCAGGGGCATTTCGGTTGGATTCACCAGCGCCGAATGTCCCACATCCATCCGGGGTCTTGTATCCGGGAAAGTCCATGGGCCGTATTGACGGACATTGGCGAAAGACAGAGGCGAATCCTCTGTTCTTTCAATCACAATCGGCGTATGAGCACGCCCAGCACGGACCAGGAACTGATGGAACTCATCGAACGCGTTGCGGGGCGGGATGACGCCGCCCTCAAGCGCCTCTACGACCAGACGTCGTCGCGCCTCTTCGGCGTCGCCCTGCGGGTGCTGCGCAACCGCGAATGGGCCGAGGACGTGCTGCAGGAGGCCTACCTCACCATCTGGCGCGTGGCGGCCAGCTACCGCGAGACCCTGAGCCCGCCCATGGCCTGGATGGGGCTCATCGTGCGCAGCCGCGCCCTGGACCACCTGCGCCGCCGCACGGCCGACCGCGCGCAGCTCACGCAGGAGTTCGACGACGAGATGGCCCAGTCGCTGCGGGACGACGACCCCACGCCCGCCGACATCACCCAGGCCAGCCAGGAGGCCGCCGCGCTGCACCAGTGCCTGGGCCGGCTGGAGAGCCGCCAGCGCGAGGTAGTGAGCCTGGCCTATATGCGCGACATGAGCCATGGCGAACTGGCCGTGCAGTTGAGCCTGCCGCTGGGCACCGTGAAGACCTGGATCCGGCGCAGCCTCGAGAAGCTGCGCGAATGCATGGCGCGCTACGCGTGAAGGCAGGCCGTCCATGAACCTGAACCTCTATCCCGAACTGCTGGAGCGCATGGCCGCGGCCTATGCGCTGGGCACGCTGCGCGGCGGCGCGCGCCGCCGCTTCGAAACCCTGGCCCGCGAACACGCCACTGTGCGCGCGGCCGTGCTCGTCTGGCAGGGCCGCTGGGCGGGCCTGACGGAACTGCAGCCCTCCGAGGCGCCGCCCCCGGAGGTGTGGCTGCGCATCCAGAACCTCGTGCAGGCCGAGAAGGAGCGCGAGGCCCTGCGCGCGCGGCGGGCCGCCGGCCAGGCGCGCCCCGCGGCCAGCGACACCGCCGGGGGCTGGCTGCGCAGCCTGCTCCTGTGGCGGGGCGTGGCGGCGGCGGGTGCCATCGCCACGGTGGCCGCCGTGGTGGTGGGCGCGGGCGTGCAGCAGCGGCTGCGCGTGGAAAGCGGCGCCCAGATCGCCGAGCTGCGCCAGCAACTGGCCGCCACCCCGCAGGTGCGCTATGTGGCCGTGCTGGCCGACGACCAGTCCGCGCCCTCCATGCTCGTCACCTTCGACGCGAGCAAGAACGCCCTGGTGCTGCAGCGCGTGGGCGGCTACCGCGAATCGAGCGACAAGTCGCTCCAGCTCTGGGCGCTGCCGCCGGGCGGCGGACCGCGCTCGCTCGGGGTGCTGGACGGGCAGACCGTGCTCACCCTGCCGGCACCCGAGAGCGCGGTGCAGGGCGTGCCGGCCCTGGCGATCAGCCTGGAACCCCACGGCGGCGTGCCCGGCGACCGGGGCCCGACCGGGCCGGTGCTCTTCAAGGGCGCGCTCATCGAGCGCATGACCTGACGGCCGCGCTTTTTTCGCCCCGGCCGTGCTGACGGGGCGCTGACAAGGCGGCCGGGCCAGGGGCCTTTCCGGGGTGCTTTCGCCCGCCTGCGTGATCCGGGCCCGCATCGCGACCACAAACGCGGCCGCATTCCGTTACAGGGGGTTTCGGAATGCGACAGCCCTTGGCATACTGCCCCGAGGGAGGGTTCGTCTATGTGGTCTTGCGTACAGCTCGCTCCGCGAGCATTCCGCGCTGGTGCCATGGGCCTGCTGGGCCTGGCATGCGCAATCCCTGTCGGCGCCGACACCGGCAAGCTTCTTTTGACCGGGGGCGTGAGTTCCATCTCCGGCGCGGCGGGCGGCGGACTGACGCCCTGGGCCGTCATCGGCACGAACGCCACCGAGGGCGAGGTGGGGCTCAGCGCCTTCACATCGCGCCTGCGCACCCAGGATTTCGGCCTGACCAGCTCGGGCGTGGCGATCGGCGTGCACGACCGCGTGGAATTCTCGGTGGCGCGGCAGAATTTCGACGCCGCGCCCGCCGCCGCGCTCAATGCGGTGGCACCCTTCGGCGTGGAGCCGAACCTGCACCTGAAGATGGACATCATCGGCGCCAAGGTGCGCTTGGCCGGCGACGCGGTGCTCGATTCCGACTCGCTCATGCCGCAGATCGCGGTGGGCGTGGAGCACAAGCGCCTGCATCCAGCCTCCGCTTCGAGCGTCGTGCAGTTCCTGGGCGCCGACACCGACGGCACCGATATCTATGTGAGCGCCACCAAGCTGCTGCTGGACCGCAACCTGCTGGTGCATGCCACGCTGCGCTCCACCAACGCCAACCAGAACGGCCTGCTGGGCTTCGGCGCGCGCGGGCCCGGCAAGTCGGGGCGCAGCCTGCAGCCGGAGTTCTCGATCGCCTACCTGCTGCGCCGCGACCTGGCGGTGGGCGCGGAATGGCGCTTCAAGCCCGACAACCTGCGCGCCCTGGGCCGCGCCGCGGGCCTGGGCGATGCGCTGCGCGAGGACGACTGGCGCGACATCTTCATCGTCTGGGTGCCCAGCAAGAACCTCTCGGTGACCCTGGCCTACGTGGACCTGGGCCGCGTCGTGCCGGGCGTGACGGCCTACCGCCGCCAGCGCGGCGCCTATGTGTCGCTGCAGGCGGCGTACTGATGGAAGCGGAGCGCAGACCATGATGCCCACCGCCTTCATCGCCTCTCTGGTCCGTGTGCCGGTGCGCGGCGCGCTGATCGCCGCCACGCTGCTGGGCGCCCCGTGGGCCATGGCCCAGGCGCCGGCGGCGCCGGCACCCTCCGTGCCGCGCACTGCCGCCAGCTTGCCCGCCGCCGCGATCCCGCCCGGCCTCTACGACGCGCTGGGCCGCAAGGAGGGCATCGTGCGCATCATGGACCGCCTCGTGGACGCGGCTTTCAAGGACCCGCGCATCGGCGCGATCTTCAAGCAGACCAAGCCGCAGGCCCTCAAGGAAAGCCTCACCGACCAGATCTGCGTGCTCACGGGCGGCCCCTGCCAGTACGAGGGCGCTGACATGAAGTCCGCCCACGCCGACCTGGGCATCCGCAAGAGCGACTTCAACGTGCTGGTGGAACTGCTGCAGGACGCAATGAACGCCGAGGGCGTGCCGTTCACCCAGCAGAGCCGGCTGCTGGCGCTGCTCGCGCCGATGCACCGCGACATCATCACCGTGCGCTGAACGCCGCGGCGCCTGCCTGGTTGCTCACTTTTCGATAGCTATCCATGCAATGGATACGGCGACGTGGAGGCTCCCGGGCTTGAAGCGCGGGCCCCGGGCGTTCACGGCACAATGCGGGCCGTGAACGCGCCTCCCGATCCGTCCGACCCCGTGCCCGCCGTGCCGTCCGGCCCCTCGCCGGAGGCCCCGCCGGCCGCGGCACCCCTGCCGCGCCGCATCGCGCACCTGGACATGGATGCGTTCTACGCCTCCGTCGAGCTGCTGCGCTATCCGCAGCTCAAGGGCCTGCCCCTGGTGATCGGCGGCGGGCGCCGCAGCGAGGACGAGGCGCTCGTGCGGGCCTGGGCGGGCCGCGAGGCCGAGATCCCGGCCGAGGCCTTCCCGCGGCTGAGCGGCTACGCGGGCCGGGGCGTCATCACCACCGCCACCTATGCGGCGCGGCAGTTCGGCGTGGGCTCGGCCATGGGGCTGATGAAGGCGGCGCGGCTGTGCCCGCAGGCCATCCTGCTGCCGGTGGATTTCGCCTCGTACCGGCGCGTGTCCCGGCAGTTCAAGGAGGTGATCCTCTCCATCGCGCCGGTGATGGAGGACCGCGGCGTGGACGAGGTGTACATCGACTTCACCCAGGTGCCCGGCGGCCAGCACGAGGGCGGGCGGGTGCTGGCGCGGCGCATCCAGCAGAGCATCCTGGACGCCACGGGCCTCACCTGCTCGATCGGCGTGGCGCCCAACAAGCTCATCGCCAAGATGGCGAGCGAGTTCAACAAGCCCCATGGCATCTCCATCGTGCACGCGGCCGACCTGGAGCCCGCCATCTGGCCGCTGGCCTGCCGCAAGATCAACGGCATCGGCCCCAAGGCGGATGCGAAGCTGCAGTCCTTCGGTATCCACACCATCGGCGAGCTGGCCGCCCGCCCGCGCGACTGGCTGGTGGGCACCTTCGGCAAGGCCTACGGCGCGTGGCTGCACGAGGCCGCCTGGGGCCGCGACGATCGCGCCGTGGTGACCGAGAGCGAGCCCGTCTCCATGAGCCGCGAGACCACCTTCGACCGCGACCTGCACGCCGTGCGCGACCGCGCCGAGCTGGGCCGCATCTTCACCGACCTGTGCGAGCGCGTGGCCGAAGACCTCGCGGCCAAGGGCTACGTGGGCAAGACCATCGGCATCAAGCTGCGCTACGACGACTTCAAGATCGCCACGCGCGACCAGACCATCGGCACCTACACCCGCGACGCCGCCGCCATCCGCCGCGCGGCGGGGCAGTGCCTCAAGCGCGTGCCGCTGGACAAGCGCCTGCGGCTGCTGGGCGTGCGGGTGGGGAATCTGCTGACGGAAGAAGAGGCGCGGGTGGTGGCCGTGAATGCGCGCCCAGGGGTATCGAGGGGAATGAGGGATCTTTTTGAAGATCAGTGAGGGGTGGGAAGCCGGTGCTGGCGTTCATGAAGCTGTGCCGCAGTCTGAAGGCGACTACTTTCGTAGAGAAGGAACAGACCTGTTGCGCCAAAGGCAAACGCAACAACCGCCGTGTTGATAGATTTAACCCAATCGCCATGGAGAAGCAACAAAGGTGTTTCGTAACACAGCAGCCAAAACGCGCTGCAGGCCAGGACGAAATAAGCCGATAAACCAACCCAGGAGAAAAGCTTCCTCAGTTTTGGATTCGATGCGGGTGATTTCAAATCCAGGCCCGTGCCCTCTGGATTGATGTTGATGTATCCACGGACCCGGAGATAACTTTTAATGAAACGTGACGGATTGGGCTGTCGCACCATGAAACGAATTTCCGCCGCGTCCAGTTTCTGGTGATCCATGGCTGCGCTGAAGGCGGACTCCACGAGCATGGGATGGCGATCCGTGCCCCCTTCGTCGAAGAATTGCTTGAGCTTGACATGCTGTTCAGCCAGTGACGGAGCTTGGTCGCGGCGCAGTGGCACGTGTTTGAACACTGGCGCGGCTACGGCGATGACAGCCACTACGGATTTCAGGGCATCGATCAACGTATCCATGGTGATTCTTTTATGGCTTATTTATTGACGTGTTGGGTGGGTTTCGACATGCCGCAGCTCAGACGTCGATCTGCGTCGAAGGGGGCAGATCGACACCGCCCGATTGTAGGGTGATAACGCACCCTTAATACCAGTAAATAATGAGGCCTTGCTCTAGCTGCTCTGGCTCCAGAATCCTATCCGCTGCTTCTTCGGAAGCGTGGGTAATCACCTCCGTCATCATGTCGGGGAATGTATCGAATTGCTCTGCCTCAGACTTTATAAAATGCGCTGGCCTTTGGTGGATCGATTGGTGTAGAAGGGTTTCCTAAGAACTTCATGGGAAAAGAGTTTCTTGAACGTCTGTGCGGTCTTCTTGCCGCCTGTTGCCAAGTGTGTGGGGATATTATGGAAATCCGATTTGGAATAATTATCGCGATCATGCTCGCCTGATTTTGTGCGAATGGAGGGTAGGGGGATGCATGGATTTTGAGTGTCTTGCTGTCTCTGTCTTTGTATTTGTTGAATATTTTGCTCTTGTTTTAATGGCGATAAATGGGCGGTCTCAAATCTCAAAATGTTGCGTTTCGGAGTTGAGGCCGCCCCGCCCACTATCGCAAACGAGAGCCATCAGGATTTATGGCCTCTTCATCCTTTCTTGTGGGGTAGTAGACCTTTTTCTTTTCAAGCTCATAAAATATGATTCCGTGAATGCCTTGTGCCTCGGATTTCTTGATTCGCTGCTTCCAGATGTTATTGAATGCCGCATCAAGTATTCTTTTGTCATTGGTTGCATAAATCTCATCGATGAATGCTATGTCAGCGCCATCTGGAAATATCAATGCAAAATCTTCATCGCTTGCCGAGAAGATGTCATAAACGCAGTTTTGTGCGCCATCAATGATTTGGATGTTTTTCATGATTACCACCTCGGTTTAACATTTCTATAATCCCCGCCGGGCGTTTGAACATCCCAATGTGGGCCGCCGTGCGCGTTGCCGCCTTGCCCAGTTGGACACCAAACGTCGCCTTTGGCATCTTGCCATCCCCATGAAGACCCTCCTTTGCCGGGATTGGGATTAGGAACCCAATTGTCACCTCCCTTGGGTGACTTGAATCCATCCGCTTCTGAGGGTTTGCCGGGAGCTTTGGGACCATTAGGATCATAGGCATTGGCAGGCGGCTTAATGTAAGTATTATTGTTGGCCCACCAGATAGCACCAGCAGCTAATACTGCCCCCACAGCCTCACATCCCCCTGCAGCACAAACACCAGGAATGACGAGAGGAACAAAAAGTCCCGTCGGATCGATGTATTTGATTGGGTTTGCATTTGCGTATCCAAACCGATTCCACCCACCCGTGAGCCCAATAGGATCGACCTGGATATACCTCCCCGTCCCCGCGTCGTAATACCGATGCAGGTTGTAGCTCAGCCCCGTCTCCTCGTCCCACACCTGCCCCGGATACCGAAGGTCGAACAGTACCGCTTCGCCGTAGGTCCGGCCGCTGGCCTGCCCGCTCTGCGCGTAGCCCGTCGCACCGGTCGTGGGGTTCGCTTCTCCGAAACCGGTAATGAGCCATTGCCACACGACTTGGCCTTGGGTGTTGGTGAGGCGCCTTGGCGTGTTCAGGTGGTCGGCATCGATGGCATACAGCCGCCCATTGATCTGCGCGGCCACGGGCAGCGGCCCGGACGCGGTGGGCAGCCAGATCACCTCCGTGCTGTCCATCTCGCCGGTCGGAGCCCCGCTGTTGCTGCTTCGGCGGTTGCCGTACTGGCCCAGCACGGTGCTGCCGATGCCGTCCTCGGCATAGACGGTCTGCTGGGTGATCGCTGAACTGGCGTTGGTGCCGGAGGTGCGCGCATCGCTCTTGAACACGCGCTGTCCCAAGGCGTTGGTGGTGTAGCCCACGGCCAGGGCGCTCTTTGCGTCGGCATTGGGGCCCACCTTGGCGATGCGGCCATCGGTGCCGTAGTGCAGGTAGGTGTCGCCGGCTTTGTTGCACAAATCACCCCGGCCACACCGGTAGACTGAAGGCGTGACGGAAGCAAAGAGCGAGAGGCGGACCAAGTACCGCACGACGAACTGGAAAGCCTACAACGCAGCGCTGAAGGCGCGAGGATCGTTGACGATGTGGCTGGATGAAGGCATGCAGTGGCTTGGCAAGC
This sequence comes from Paracidovorax anthurii, assembly GCF_003269065.1. Lineage (GTDB taxonomy): Bacteria > Pseudomonadota > Gammaproteobacteria > Burkholderiales > Burkholderiaceae_C > Paracidovorax > Paracidovorax anthurii. Next base: position 157 of record NZ_QLTA01000076.1, on the reverse strand, counting down.
CGAACGGCAAGCGCGGGCGCAGCCCGACGTTCTCGGACGCAGCCATCCAGTTTTGCTTGAGCATCAAGTGCCTGTTCGGCCAGCCCCTGCGGCAGGCGCTGGGCATGGTGGACAGCCTGCTGCGGCTGGCCAAGCTGGACTGGCCGGTGCCGGACTT
>NZ_QLTA01000075.1 GCF_003269065.1 Paracidovorax anthurii | reverse complement strand
CGCGAGCGGACGTAGTTCTGCTCGCCGCTGCCCTGCACGAAGCGGTATTCCCCCAGGGAGCGCGCCTCCAGGCTCGCCGCCCCGCCGCCCTCGTACATGTCGAAGCGCCCCCGGCCCGTCTTCCAGATGTGCGGCTGGTTGAGCACCCGGTAGCAGTAGTCCGTCTGCTGGCCGTCCTTCCACCAGAAGGCCGGGTAGCACGGGTTGCCCTGCCCGGCCACGTCGCCGTACCAGCCCTGGTTGAGGGTGGAGAGGAATTGCCCCTCGCTGCTGCGGTACACCCGCTCGAAAACCAGGCCGTCCTTGCCCATCGGGTAGTCGAGCTCGGGCTGGATCTTCTGGCCCGTGCTCGGCAGCACCGGGTTGCCCAGCGCGCCGCAGTCGTCGCAGGAGTCCTCGTTGGGCAGCGAGAATTCGCACCACACCTGCACATTGCTGTCGGCATCCCACTTCATGCCCCGGTCCACGTTGATGCTCCTGCCGTGCTTGACGATCGTGGGGCACTCGAAGCCCAGCGTCACGGCCACGGCTTCGGCCCGGGGCGAGCCCAGGTCCGGAACCCCCTCGGCCTGATACCCCGAGACGCGCCCGTTGACCAGGCCGTTCAAAGGCTTGAGGGCCCCGGCAGAGCGGCAGAACGTGCTGCCATCGTCCCTGCGGCTGCAGCTCGAGGTGTGGTAAATCTCGGCGGCCACGGAGAAGGCCTCCTCCACCGTCTCGGCCTTGTAGACGACCTGGCCGGGCATGCCTCCGCCGCCGCTGAACCATACGGCTGCGTTGTAGAAGAACTTCGGCTCCACCACGAACCGCACGCTGTCCGCGAACGCGCTCTGCAGGCACAGCAGCAGCCACAGGGCCAGCAACAGCCGTAGGGGGGATTTATGGGTCGTCATTTGTTCTGCGGTCCGCGCCGGTACACGGCAGACCGGTGGATACGCGCACCAGCCGGCGCGCCAGGGCCGCTGCGCCCCTTCCCAGGTGCAGCGGCGCGCGCAGATTAACCGAAAGTCACGCCAGAACGGTGACTACATCCCGCATCGTGGCGCCAAAGAAACAGTGACACGGCCGCCCTTGCCAATGGACTGGAATCTGCGCGACCGCATTCGGATCCGTGTGCGGCCCGGGGTTGTGAGAGAGCCCCCCCGGGGCTCCCGGTCCAGGATCAGCCCGTCAGTTCTTGGTCGCCGGGTCCCAATGCTCGGCGATCAGCCCGTTCTCGATGCGGAACATGTCGAACCACGTGGTGGTGTAGGTCTTGCTGGAGTCCTGCGGATCGGGCAGTTGGCGCACGAACACCAGCGTGACGATGTCGCCTTCCGCCAGGATCTTCACCAGCGGAGCCCGCACCCGGGACTGGATCGGCGTGCGCGGCGTGACCTGGGCGAGGAATTGCTTGAAAGGCTCGCGCCCCGTGGCCACCAGCGGGTTGTGCTGGATGTAGTCCTCGGCCATGTACCTGTCCGCCAGTTCCACCTGGCCGGATTCGAACACCTCGCGCCAGAAGTCATAGACCAGACGCTTGTTGTAGGCATAGAACGGGTTGTGGGACCAGAGCAGCTTCTCGTGCCGGGTCTCCTCCGTCACGGGTACCTGGGCCTGCGCGGCCAGGGGCAGAACGGCGGCGATGACCATCACGGCGCGGGCGATGGAATGCTTCAAGGACATGGTTTTTCTCCTGAGGGTGGAAAGCCCGTCGTTTATAGCCACCCATCCGCCCCGCGGAATACCCCTATACCGAAGCAAACGCGAAGACATGCATGACGGCCTGGAATACACAGCCGCGGCATCGCCATCTGCCGCCGCCTTGATTCCCCGCAAGGCCTGGGCGGCGGGAGCGGTCCACACTGGATCGGTGTTCCGCGCACCACGCTATCGCCATTGCCATGGAACGGAAATTCCCCGAGCACCCTGCGCACCCGGAGCGCCTGTGCTGGGGCTGCGACCGCTACTGCCCTGCCGGCGCGCTCGCCTGCGGCAACGGTTCGGAACGCACGCAGCACCCCGTCGAGCTGTTCGGCTCCGACTGGATGGCGTGGGATGCCGGCCGGCCGCTCACGCCGCCCGCCACATCGGACACCTCGATCGATGCCGCCGCGGCAGGGCCCGCCCACTGAGGGGCGGCCGAAGGAACCTCAGGCGTTGGGCCGCTCCCCGCGGACCATCGAGAAGCGGTGGATGTCCGTGCGCAGCGTCCAGCCCAGGCCTTCCCAGAGGGCCTGCCCCAGCGCGTTGTCGCGGTACACGTCGATGTGCGACTTGAAGATGCCCAGGCGCTCCAGCTCCGCCAGGCAGCACTCCACCAGCGCCCGCGCGATGCCCTGCCGCCGCTGCTCGGGCAACACCAGCAGATGCTGCAGGTACCCGCGCCGGCCGTCATGGCCGCACATGATGCAGCCCACGATGCGGCCCTGCACGTGGGCCACGAAGCTCAGGCCCGGATTGCGCTCCAGGTAGCGCGCCGTGGCCTCGCGCGAATCGGCATCGCGGACGGCCACGCCGGGCGTGGCCTGCATGAGCTGGATGACCGGCTCGTAGTCACCGAGGGTCATGGGGCGGAGGGTGGGCGTGGTGTGCATGGGCGCGGTCGCTCGTGAATGGATGGGATGACAGCAAGGCCCCTGGTCAGTCTTGGCCCGGGAGGACCAGCGCATAGCGCTCTTCCCGGGGCACGCCCCGCTCCCGGCGCCAGAGCAGCCACAGCAGCCCCACCGCCAGCACCCCGATCGTCACGGCCCTGGCCTGCGGGGCCCGCAACTGGAATTGCGCCAGCACGATGAGGGCATACAGCGCCCCCGCCGCCCAGGGGGAAACACGCGGCCACCTGCGGTCCCGCAGAAAGGCTCGGCAGTGCGGGCAGCGGGGCCGGACCCCTTGCGGCATGAACCAGCGCGCGTTCTCGGGCCAGGGACACGGGACGGGCGCATCGAACCGTGCCGCGCAGCCCGGGCACCGATAGGCGCCATGCGTGGGGTCCGGCGCGGGCGGGGCCAGCAGGCGGTCGCAGTCCGGGCATACCGCCTGCGAGGCCGCCAGCCGCCGGCCACAACCCGCGCAGGCGGTCATTTCGACGCCTGCACCTTCACGCGCGCATTGGGCGTCTCGCCGAACATCTCGGGGGCGTACATGGCCTCGACGCGCGTGGGCGGCAGCGCGAACTCGCCCACGTTGTTCAGGCGCACCGTGTACTCGGCGGTGACGGTGCCCTTGGGCAGGTATTCGTAATAGCCGCGGTACGCCTCGAAACTGCGCTCCTCGAAGGCCATCCAGCCGCTGCCGCCGCGCTGCTCGCCCCGCGTGGCGATCTCGGAATCGCGGCCCAGGCCGCCGCCCAGGATGGTGGCGCCGCCGGGGATGGGGTCGGTGAGGGCCACCCAGGTCATGTCGGTACTGGCGTTCACTTCCAGCTTCACGCGCAGCACGTCGCCGCGCGTGTACTGGCCGGGCACGGCCTGTTCCACCGGGGTGATGGTCTTCTTCACGGTATAGCCCGCCGAGAACGGCGCCTTGAGCTGGATCGCGGCCACCGACTGCAGCGTGAGCCACGGCTTGCCCGGGCCCTGGTGGGTCACGGCCAGGGCCTCCTTGCCGCCGGCGCTCCAGGGCAGGAACATGCCGTTGTTCTTCAGGTTGCCGGGCGATGCCGGGGCACCGAACCACGTGGTCTGGTGCGGGGCGCCCGCGGCATCGGTGGTCTTCACGCGCTCGACCTTGCTCCAGTCCACGCTGGCGGTGTTCGCGCCCAGGGCGGCGCGGGTGGTGCCGGCCACGGGCGTGGCCTCGAACCTGGCGCTGAACTTCTCCAGCGCCAGCCCGCCCCAGAGGTTGGCCGTGGTGGTGTGCCACGCCCCGCCCTGCTGGCGCGCGATGAAGCCGTTGGCCAGCCGGCCCATGTCGTCCTTCCAGGCGGGGTCGTCCATCACCGCCAGCATGAGCCGGGCCGTGTTCACGTCGCCGTTCTGCATCAGCCACCACCAGTAGTCGTCCTGCTCGGAGCTGAAGACGAGCTTGGTGCCCTGGTAGGACAGGCGCGCCTTGAGGATCTGCGTGGCCTCGGCGATGCGCTGATCGCGCTGCGGTGCATCGGGCACGCGGCGGAGCACGTTCAGCCAGTCGATCACGCTGTGCGTGGGCCACTGGTTGGGCGCCACGGTGATGGACGAGAGCATGCGGCCCGTGGCCTTGCCGTAGCGCGAGAGCGCTTCGAGCGCGGCGAGTTTGCGCATGTCCAGGTCCTTGCGCGGGCTCCAGAACTCGCGCTGGATGCGCCCTTCCACGAACGCGATCAGGCCGCGCTCCATCGGGGCGCGCACGTCCGGCGGCAGCGCGAAGGCGGCGTCGAGGGACGAGGCCTCGTGCGTGGCCGCGAGCAGGTAGGCCGTGAGCGTGTCGCTGCCCCGGTTGGCGCTGCCCGCCTGCGGCGGGAAGTAGTTGGCGAGGCCGTCGCCATCCAGGTAGGTGGGCAGCTGGCCCACGACGGTCTGCCAGAGCTTGCCATCACGCAGGCCCACGGCCTTGCTGGTCTTCTGCTCCAGGCAGGCGAAGGGGTAGTTGGCGAACCAGTCGCGCACGCCCGGCAGACCCTCGGCCAGCTTGGGTTGCAGCGACATCTTCAGGCCGCCGCGCCCGGCGATGGCATCGGCGGGCGGCTTCACGTCGAGGTTGAAGCTGCCGTCCACCTGCACCAGCGTGGCCTGCTGCACGGTGAGCGGCACGGCGGGCACGAGCCGCTGCGTGGCCTTGAGCGCATCGCGCGCGCCGCCGGCCCCGGCTGCGGTATCGCGCGCCTCGATCTCCCAGAGGATCGCCTCGGCCCGCGTCTGCGCGAGCTGCGGCGGAGCGGTCACCGTCCAGGCCACCTCGCGCGACTCGCCGGCGGGGATCTCCACGGTCTGCTTGTCCAGCGTGAGCAGCGTGGCGCGCGGCGCCACCTCGACCTTCATCGGCGCCTTGGTGGTGTTGCGCAGCGTGAACTGGGCGCGGAACTGGTCGTCCTCGCGCACCAGCGGCGGCAGGCCGCTGATGATTTGCAGATCCTGCGTGGCGCGGATGCTGGTGGCGCCCGTGCCGAACAGGCCCGCGCCCGCATCGGCCACGGCCACCACCTTGAAGGTGGTGAGCGCGTCGTTCAGCGGCACGGTCACCCGGGCCTGGCCGTTGGCGTCCAACGCGATGGCGGGCTGCCACAGCAGCAGGGTGTCGAGCAGTTCGCGCGTCTGCGCGTGGCCGCCGCCGCCGCCCGCGGGCACGGCCTTGCGGCCATAGTGGCGCCGGCCGATGATCTCCATCTGCGCGGTGGAAGTCTCCACGCCCCAGGCGCGGCGCTGGAGCATGGCATCGAGCAGGTTCCAGCTCGTGTTGGGCATCAGCTCCAGCAGCGCCTGGTCCACGGCGGCCAGCGCCACTTCGGCGTTGGCGGCGGGCTTGCCATCGGGCAGCGTGGCGGTGATGGTGACCTGCGCCTTGCCGCGCACGGGGTAGCTCTCCTTGTCGGCGGCCACCTTCACCTCGATGCGATGGGCCTTGGCCCCCACGTTCAGCTCGGCCAGCCCCAGGCGGTAGGCGGGCTTGGAGAGGTCCACCATGGCCGTGGGCGCGACGTATTCCTTGCCCTCGTACCAGAAGGCGCTCCACCACTCGCGCGGCGCCTTGAAGCCCCAGGTGAAGAAGCTGTACCACGGCACCTCGCGCAGGCGGCCGCGCAGGGCCAGCACGCTCACGTAGACGTTCGGCCCCCAGCCTTCCTCGATCTTGAGTTGCACCGTCGGGTCCTGCCCGTTGAGCTGCACTACGCGCGTGTCGATGATGCCCTCGCGCTCCACGCTCACCAGCGCCGTGGCGTGGCGGAACGGCATGCGCACCTGCAGCTTGGCGACTTCACCGGGCTGGTAGCTTTTCTTCTCGGGCAGCAGGTCGATGCGGTCGTGGTCCTCGCCGCCGAACCACAGCTCGCCCTGGCGCGTGACCCACACGGAGGAGGCCGCCTCGGACTGGTTGCCGTCCTTGTCGCGCGCGGTGGCGACCAGCTCCACTTCGCCGGCCTCGTCGAGCTTGGCCTCGCACAGCAGCAGGCCCCGGCTGTCGCTCCTGCCCGAGCAGACGGTGCCCAGGTCCTTGGTCTCGGTCTTGTTGTCGTAGCTGTAGAAGCCGCCCACCATGCGCTTGCGGCTGGTGGTGGTGATGCGGGCGATGGCCTGCACCTGCAGGGGCACGCCCTCCTGCACCTTGCCGTCCAGGCCCAGCGCCAGCGCCTGGAAGCGGATCTTCTGCGCGGCCGAGACCCAGCCCTCGGTCTTGATGCCGGCCACCACGGCGGCGGGCCACAGCGGCTGCGTGCTGCGCAGGGTCTGCACCTCGCCGTTGGGGTCGGAGTACGTGGCCTCCAGCACCAGATCCTGCGGGCGGCGAGAGACGGGCACATTGCCGATGGCGATCTTGCCCGCGCCGTTGCGGTCGAGGGTGAGCGGCAGCTTGTCGGCGATCACGCGGGCATCGTCTCCGGCGGCGGGCTCCTCGTCATCGCCGCGAGCGGCCGCGCCGGGCAGCGCGCCCTTCTGGCGGGGCGGCTGGAAACTGAAGGCGTCGAAATCGGGGAACTGCAGCGGCCTGCCGCGCACCAGCGCGGACACGCGCACGGGCAGGTTGGCGGCGCCACCGCCCGCCACGTAGTTGATCTGCACGTCGGTGGGCACGGAGCGCGCGCGCACCAGCGGCTTCTTGTCGGCCGGCGCGATGCGCCCTTCCAGCACGGGCAGGCGGAACTCCTCCACGCGGAACTCGCCCGAGGTCATGCTGCGGCCGTGATCCCCGCCGCCGCGCAGCTCCACCGAATAAGCGCCCAGCTTGGCCGCCGGGGGCAGGGAGAACGTGCTCTCGGCGCTCATCCCGCCCGTGGGGGTGCGGCGCCACTGCAAGGGCTGGGTGAACTGCTGCCCGCTGCCCACGTGGGTGATGGCCAGCAGGTCCGGCAGGTCGGCGGGCAGGCCGAAGCCCTTGCGGTTCTGCGTGCGCATGAAGTGCTTCATGGACACCGTCTCGCCCGCGCGCAGCAGCGTGCGGTCGAAGACGGTGTGGGCCACCTGGTCGGGCTCGGGCTGGCTGCTGGTCGGCACGTTGAAGCGCCAGGGCTCGATGCCGCGCTGCCAGTCGCTCCAGGTGAAGGCCATGTCCTGGCCGCCATCGCCCCCCTGGACGCGGGCGCTCACGAAATAGGCCGACATGCCTTCGAGCCCCTTGCCCGCCTCGCAGGTGGGCGGCTGGGGCGACAGGCCCTCGAACATCGCCACGCCCTGCGCGTTCGTCGTGGCCTTGGCCAGCTCGCGGCCATCGCAGCCGGACACGCGCACCACGGCGCCGGGCACCACCTGCCCCTTGTCGAGCGTGGTCACCCAGGCGGCGGCGTTCTCGCGCCCGAGCTTGAAATGCACGCCCAGGTTGGTCACCAGCGCGGAGGTACGCACGTACATGGTGCGGCCCGCGCCGTGGCGCTGGTCCAGCAGCGACTGGCCCAGCATGGGCGAGGCGATCTCGACCACGTGGAAGCCCGTCGGCAGCGGAATGCCCACCACCTCGAACGGCCGGGGGTCGTTGCCCGCGGGCTTGGGCAGGTCCAGCGTCTTCGCCCCCGGCTGCGCGCCGAGCAGCGAGACCATGCGCGACTGCACGTAGTCCTTGCTCTCATCCTGCAGCACCTGGGGCAGCGGCCCCTTGGCATCGCGGCTGGCATCCGCCCTCGGGACGAGGTAGTCATCGTATCGGCGCACCCGGCGGTACCACGTGATGATGTCCGCGTCGCTGGTGGGCTGCAGCGTGCTGACCTTGCCGTTGGACGCCGGCGCTCCGGCCTCCAGCCCCTGCACGCGCAGGGCCGCCTCGACGTTGCGCAGCGTCACCGGCAGCAGCGCGGGGCCCTGCGGACCGTCCGCGAAACGCTCCAGCACGCCGAAGGGCGCGGCGGCGAACTTGGCCAGCGGAGGCAGCGGGCCCGAGCCCACTTTCAGGGGAAAGCTGTCGGCATTGCTCAGGGTCCGGCCGGACGCGTCCTTGAAATCCTTGGGCAGCTCCACACGGAAGGCCGTCTGCGGCGTGAAGGGCGGCACGAACTGCAGGCTATTCACCACCGTATCGCCGTCGCCCTCCCCGTCCAGGCGGGGCTTGAGGGTTTCCTTGTCCGACTTCAGCCGGACCGCCTCGGCCAGCTTGCGCGGCACGGGCGCGTTGAACGAGAGAACCATCGGCCGGATCGGCAGACACGCGGCCTGGGCATTCTCGCGCTCACAACTGAAATCGGCCTGGAACGGCTCGCGCACCGTGTAGCCGAATCGGCGCTCCACCGAGTTCGCCACGCCGCTCGGCGTGGCAACGCCCTTGCCGAACACCAGCTCCACCTTGGCGCCCGAGGTGAGGCGCCGGTTGCATGCCAGCGTGGCATAGCGCAGCGGGTCCTGCTTGACCGACGGCTCCAGTCCCAAAGACTGCAGCATGGCCGCGCGCTCGCCGCCCTCAATCAGGCGCACGGGAATGCGCTCGCCCACGCCCTCGGCCACGCACCAGACGTGGGCCTTCACGCTCTCCAGGGTGGCGGGACCGTTGAATTGCAGCAGGAAGAACTGCTCCTCGTCGATGCGCTGGTACGTGCCGGGGCGCACGCTCTGCACGAAGGGCCCGCCGGTGTTGAAAAGGTAGCGGGTGGTGCCCGTCAACGCGCCCCCCGAAGCCGACTTGAACCCCGCCTTGGCGGTGGCCGTGCACCGGGTGCCGGGCGGCAGATCGGCGGCGAAGTCGTACACCCATTCGCGCTCGCCGGTCCAGCGGCCCGTGCCCTGGGCGGCGCTGGCGTTGTCGCAGTCCACCGAGAACGGCGCCGGAGCCTTGGGGTCGCCGAAGTTGACGGCGGCCGCGTCGAACTTGATCACCGCCTGCCGCACGCGCGCCACCTCGCCCTGGGGCGAAAAACTGGCCACCGAGAGGGCCTGGGCGGCGCCGGCGAAGGCCACGCCGGCAAGCGCGGCCAGGGCCGCGCGAAGGAGATGCTTTGTTGTCATGGAATGGCAGCGATGGCGCGGCGGACCGGCCGCCGCGGGTCCCCCCGGGAGATCCGGTGCCACGCACGGGCAGGCGGCGGCAGCGGAACATGGAAGCCCGGAAGCGTAGCCCATCGGCGCAGGGGCCACCATCAGCCACGGCGCTGAGTTGTAAATGGCCTACACGGACAGCCCGCGAGGCACGCGCACAATGCCCGCTCCGGCGCGCCGACGGCCGCCCCACCCCTGCCATGCCCCACTCCTCCACCCCCCGCCGCTGGGAAATCGACGCCATGCGAGGCCTCATGCTGGTCCTCATGACGGTCACCCACCTGCCCACGCGGTTCACGCTGCCGCTCGGCCAGCCCCTGGGCTTCGTGTCGGCGGCCGAGGGGTTCGTTCTGCTGTCGGCCTACATGGCGGGGCTGGTGTACGGACGGGTGGCGGTGACGCGCGGCATTCCGGAGATGCGCCAGGCCTTCTGGCGCCGCGCGCTCAAGATCTATGCCTGCCAGGCGGCGACGCTGCTGTTCCTCTTCACCATCATCACGTTCATCGGCCTGCGGGTGGACGAGCCGGCCATCAAGGGGCTGCTCACGTTCTACCTGCTGAAGCCGCTGGAGGCGCTCGTGGGAGGCCTGCTGCTGGTCTATGAACCGCCGCTGCTCGACATCCTGCCCCTGTACGTGCTGTTCATGCTCGCCAGCCCCTGGGCCATGACGCACGCGCTGCGGCGCGGCTGGGCGCCCCTGCTCGGGGTGAGCGCGCTGCTGTGGTTCCTGGCGCAGTTCGGACTCTCGCAGTGGTTCTACGACGCCGTCGGCACGGTGGTGCCCATCCCCATCCCGTTCCATGAGACGGGGGCCTTCTCGATGTGGGGCTGGCAGTTCCTCTGGATGCTGGGCCTGTGGATGGGCGCCTCGCGCAACGATCCGCAGGCCCCGCCCTTCGCGTTCCCTCGCTGGGCGGTGGGCACGGCCGCGGCCATCGCGGTCACGGGGCTGGTGTGGCGCCATGCCATCGGGCAGGTGCCTTTCGGCGATGGCCTGCCGCAATGGAACCTGCTCTTCGACAAGTGGCAACTGGGCCCGCTGCGGTTGATCGACCTGTTCGCGCTGCTGGTGCTGGCCATCCACTTCGGCCCGGCGCTGGCGCGGCGGCTGCCCCGGCAGCACTGGCTGGAAACCCTGGGAGCGGCCTCGCTGCCCGTGTTCTGCGCCCACCTCGTGGTGGTGCTGCTCGCGATCAGCCTGATGGGCGCCAACTACGGCCGCCCCTGGTGGCAGGACTTCGCCCTGCTCGCCGCGTGCTTCGGCGCGCTCTACGCGGTGGCGCGCGTCAGTCTCTGGTTCGACAGGGCGCCGCAGGAAAACGGGGCTTGCCCGCCCCTGAAGCCGTGGAAGCTGCGCAAACCGCTTCCGCCCGCGCTGTGACGCCAGTGCGCGTGCCCGGCGGGTGCCCCGGCGTCAGCGCTGCGCGCTCGCGTTCACCACGGCCTGCGCGCCCGCCCCGGCGGCGTTGCGCGGCGTGTCGGCAGGGGTGGCGCGCGGCTCCTTCGCCTGCCCCATCGCGGCCCCTGCCGCATCCTCCACGTAGGGGCTGATGACGCTGCGCCACAGGTCGTAGCCCGCATCGTTCATGTGCAGGTGATCGGGGCCGAAAAGATCGGCGCGCGGCACGCCGGCCGAATCCAGCATGGGCGAGAAAATGTCGATGAAATCGCTATTGGGCACCGAGCGCACGTACTGCGCGAGCAGCGCGTTGGCCTCGCGCATGCGCGGCAGCAGCGACAGGCGCAGGGGGCTGGGCTTGATGGAGATGTAGCTGATGCGCGTCTGCGGCAGCGCCTCGCGCACGGCCCCGACGAACGCCTGGAAGCTCTCGAGCACCTGCTGCGGCGTGCGGCCCTCCGCCAGATCGTTGTCGCCCGCATAGACCATGACGTGGCGCGGCTGGTACTGCAGCACCAGGTTCTTCACGAAATACTGGCAATCGGCCATGGTGGAGCCGCCGAATCCCCGGTTGATCACCACGGGCAGTTGCCGGAAATCCTCGCGCAGGTCGGTCCAGAGGCGGATGGTGGAGCTGCCGACGAAGAGCACGCCGTCCGATTGCGGCAGACTGGCCTTGTCCGCCGCGGCGAACGCTTCCATGCTCGACTGCCAGCGCACATGGGGCGCGGGCACTGCGGCCGAGGGTGCCGGCGCGAGCGGGACCGCTCCCGCCGGCAGCACGAGAGCGCACAGCAGCGCCGCGGCGCCGCGGCGCAGGCAGGCGAACCGAAGGGAGGACAGAGGCATGGAACGGCTCTCCAGAAAGTACAGCTGCTTGGGAGCGATTGTGGGGGCCGCCATTCCCGCGGCAATACAACTTTTACAAATTTATCTTCGGGAGTTACAAAGTTGACCGAACTTTTCCTGGAGGCGGAACGCACCGTCGCCCCCAGCCCCCCGATCAAGGGAGTAGCCAGGCCCGCAGCACGTCCGCCGTTTCCTCCGGCAGCTCCAGGGCGGGCAAGTGGCCGCAGTTCCGGAAGACATGGAACCGCGAGGCGGGGATCGCCCGGTGGATCTCCAGGGCATCGGCCGGGGGCGTGAGCACGTCGCCGTCGCCGACCGCCACCAGCGTGGGCACGCGGATGTCCGGCAGCAGCGGCCTCGCGTCCGCGCGGCCGAGGATCGCCTGCTGCTGCCGCAGGAAAGCCTCGCCGCCCACGCGCGCGGCCATGGCCTTGAGTTCGTCCCCGACCGGCCCGCCGACCCGGGAGGCATGGATGAGCTGCGGCAACAGGCGGTCCGTCACGCCGGCGAAACGGCCGAGTTGCAGCGACCCGATGCCGGCCCGCCGCCGGGCGGCGCGGGCCGCGTCGTCCACGGCCGCGCTGGTATCGAGCAGCGCAAGGCGGCTCACGCGCCCGGGCGCCTGCCGCAGGATCTCGAAAGCGACGTAGCCGCCCATGGAGAGCGCGGACAGCGCGAAACGCGCTGGCGCCATGTCCAGCACGCGGCGCGCCATGCCGGCGATGCTGTCGTCGCGGGTCAGGTCCGCGATGAAGGGCTCGGCGATGTCGGACAGCGCCAGGGCCTGGTCGCGCCACAGGCGCCCGTCGCACAGCAGGCCGGGCAGGAACACGAGCGGCTGGCGGCTCATGCCGTGCCTTCGCGGGGTGAACGGCCGCGGGCGGCGCTGAGCGCGCCCGCCAGGGCGATGCCGCCCGTCAGGCCCGCGATGGCCCACCACCCGCCGTGCTGCCAGAACCAGCCGCCCGCCGAGCCGGTTACGGCGGAGCCCATGTAATACGAGAACAGGTACAGCGACGCCGCGTGCCCCTTGGCCTGCCCGGCGAGCGGACCGACGGAGCCGCTCGCCACCGAATGGCCGATGAAGAAGCCGGTGGTGACCAGCGCGATCCCCGCCACGATCGCGGCCAGCGGCGACAGCAGGGTGAGCCCCACCCCGGCAAGCATCAGCACGAAGCCCGTGACCATCAGCGGACGCCGCCCGAAGCGGTCGGCCAGCCCGCCGGCCACCGACGAGGACACGATGCCGAAGCCGAACGCGAGGAAGATCAGGCTGACCTGCGTCTGGCCCAGACCGTAGGGCGCGGCGGACAGACGGAAGGTCGCGTAATTGAACAGGGTGACGAAGATGCTGGTCAGCATGAAGCCGATGGCATAGATGCGCAGCAGCGCGGGGTTGCGCAGGTGCCCGCCCCAGGCGCGCAGGTGGAAGGCGGCATCGATGCCGGGGCGCCGCGCGAAGTTGCTCGATCGCGGCAGCATCAGCACGAAGCCCACGGCCGAGATCAGGCACAGGCCGCCCAGCACGCCCAGCGCGACGCGCCAGGAGGTGAATTCGGTCAGGAGCCCCATGCCGACGCGCCCCATCATGGCGCCGAACGCCGTGCCCCCGACATACAGCCCCATGGCACGGCCCAGGCTGGCGGGCTCGATCTCCTCCGCCAGCCAGGCCATGGCAACCGCCGGCACGCCGCCCAGCACCCATCCCTCCAGGGCCCGCGCCACGAGCAGGCCGTGCCAGGTGGGCGCGGCCGCCGCCGCGATCTGCAGCAGCGCCGCGAGCGCCATGGAAGCGAACATCAGCCCGCGGCGCCCCAGCGCCTGCGAAAACGCGCCGGCGAGCACGATGGAGACCGCCAGCCAGCCCGTGGTGAGCGACAGGGCCAGCGAGCTTTCCGCCGGGCCGATGCCGAAACTCGCCGCGAAGGCCGGCAGCAAAGGTTGCACCGAGTAGATCAGCGAAAAGCTCGCGAAACCCAGCAGAAAGAGCGCCAGGCCGGCCCGGGCGTATTCGGGCGTGCCGCGCCGCACCCAGGTGGCGGCGGGCGCAGGGCCCGGGGGATGGCCGCCGCTGGCGGACGGGGTGGAATGAGAAGGGGCGGCTTCGCGGGAAGGGCCGGGAACGGAAGCGAAAGAAGACGCGGTGGAATCTGCAGGCATGGTGGCCGCGAATGTATTGACGGGGTCACCATCTGTCCAATATATGGCACACCACATCTCCATATGCAGTACAAATAGCCATGGAACTGCGACACATCCGCTATTTCCTCGCCGTGGCCGAGGAAGGCAACTTCACGCGCGCCGCGGCGCGGCTGGGCATCGGGCAGCCGCCGCTGAGCCTGCAGATCAGGGACCTGGAGGCGGAGGTCGGCGCCCCCCTCTTCCACCGCGTGCCCCACGGCGCCGAACTGACGGAGGCGGGCCAGGCCTTCCTGGAGGGGGTGCAGCCCTTGCCCGGCCACGCCGCGCAGGCGATCCAGGCGGCCCGCCGCGCCGCGCGCGGCGAAACCGGGCAGTTGAACCTGGGTTTCACCGGCACCGCGGCGCTCAACCCCATCATCCCGGCCAGCATCCGGGCCTTCCGCCATGCCTATCCGCGGGCCGAACTCCGGCTGGTGGAGGCAAATTCGGTGGCGCTGGTCACGGGGCTGCAGGAAGAACGGCTGGACGCCGCGATACTGCGCCCCTCGGCCTCCGACCCGGCCACGCTGGCCGTCGAAAAGCTGGTGGACGAACCGCTCGTGGCCGCCCTGCCCGCGGAACACCCGGCCGCGCGGGGCCGGGGCGGGCTGGCGCTCGCGGCGTTGCGGTCCGATCCCTTCATCCTCACGCCGCGCGCCGTGGGCATCAGCCTGCACGATGCCGTGCTGGCCGCCTGCCGGGCCGCGGGGTTCGAGCCGGCCCTGGGCCAGCCCGCACCGCAGATCGCCTCGATCCTCTCGCTCGTGTCGGCGGAGATCGGGGTTTCGCTCGTGCCGGCCTGCATGCGCCAGCTCAGCGTCAAGGGGGTGGCGTTCCGTGCGCTGCGCGCGCCGGCGCCGCGCGTGGGGCTCGCGGTGGCCCACCGCTGGTCGCGGCCGCCGGGGCCGGCCGTCAATTTCGCGGCGATCGCGCGGCAGGTGGCGGGGCGGCCGGCCGCGTGAGCGCGCGCGGCCGCCAGCCGGTCACTGCGGCTGGAAGCCGCTGCCCCGGATGATGCGCGTCCAGGCCTGCGTGTACGCACGCTCGCGGGCCGTGAGCTGCGGCGGCGTCATCGGCGTCACCGTGAGCCCCAGCGCCACCAGGTGGTCGCGCACGTCGGGCTGCGCCAGCACTTTCGCCAGGGCGTCCGAGAACTGCTGCACGAACCGGGGCGGCGTGCCGGCCGGCGCGTAGAAGCCGTAGTAGGGAAGGTCCTCGAACCCCTTAAGACCGAGTTCGCCGAAGGTGGGCACGTCCGGCAGGGCCGCCTGCCGCCGCTCGCCCAGCACGGCCACGATGCGCAGCTTGCCGGCCTTGTGGTTTTCGAGGAAGTCGGGCACCGAACCCACGCCGGCCGCGATCTGGTTGCCCAGCATGTCGCCGATCATCGGCGCGCTGCCGCGGTAGGGCGCGGACACCAGATCGAGCCGGTAGCGCTGGCCCAGCAGCTTCACGAGGAACTCGGGCGTGGAGGCCGGCGCCGGGATGCCGACGGCGCTCTTGCCGCCGCCCTGCGCCCGCACCCATGCCACGTACTCGTCGAAGCTGCGCGCCGGGGTGCCGCCGGACACCGCGAACGCATTCACGAAAGTGGCCACGCCGCCCACGCCGACGAAGTCGCGCTCGGGGTCGAACCCGGGGTTCTTCACCACCTGCGGCAGGATCGAGATCGTGTGGTCGTGCGTGAGGAACAGCGTGCCGCCATCGGGCGCGGCGGCCTTGAGCGCCTGCGCCGCGATCTGCCCGCCGGCCCCCGGGCGGTTCTCGACCACCACGGGCACACCCAGCGCATCCTTGAGCTTGTCGGACAGCAGGCGCGCGATCGCATCGGAGCCCCCGCCGGGCGGAAACCCCACCAGGATGCGCAGCGGCCTGCCGCCTTCGGCCCACGCCCACCCGAAGGGCAGGCCGGCCGCCAGCGCGGCGCTGGCGCGGGTGGCATGGCGGAGCAGGTGGCGGCGGGAGAGCGTCATGGCGGGTTCCGATCGGGGCTTGGCTTGCGGTCGTGAGAAAGGATGGCGGGCGGCTGGCTGCGCTCAGCCCAGCCGCGCGCGGTGGCGGGCCAGTTGCGCGCGCACCTGGGCCGGCGCAGTGCCGCCCAGGGTGTTGCGCGCATTGAGCGAGCCGCGCAGGCTCAGCGCGTCGAACACGTCTTTCTCGATGGCGGGGTGGAAGCCCTGCAGCACCGCCAGCGGCAGCTCCGAGAGGTCCACCGCGTGCGAGCTGGCGGCCTTCACCGCGTGGGCCACGGTCTCGTGGGCGTCGCGGAACGGCAGGCCCTTTTTGACGAGGTAGTCGGCCAGGTCGGTGGCGGTGGCATAGCCCTTCTGCGCGGCCTGCTCCATGGCCTGGGCGTTGACGGTGATGCCGCCTTCCTTGCGGCCGGTGGCGGGGTCGGGCTGGCCGCCCACCATCTCGGCGAAGATGCGCAGCGTGTCCTTGAGCGTGTCCACGGTGTCGAACAGCGGCTCCTTGTCCTCCTGGTTGTCCTTGTTGTAGGCCAGGGGCTGGCCCTTCATCAGCGTGATGAGGCCCATCAGGTGGCCCACCACGCGGCCGGTCTTGCCGCGCGCCAGCTCGGGCACATCGGGGTTCTTCTTCTGCGGCATGATCGACGAGCCGGTGGTGAAGCGATCGGCGATGCGGATGAAGCCGAAGTTCTGGCTCATCCAGATGATGAGCTCTTCCGATAGGCGGCTCACGTGCACCATGCACAGGCTCGCGGCGGCCGTGAATTCGATGGCGAAGTCGCGGTCGCTCACCGCGTCCAGGCTGTTCTGGCACACGCCCTCCATGCCCAGCGTGCGCGCCACGCGCTCGCGGTCCAGCGGGTAGGTGGTGCCGGCCAGGGCCGCGCTGCCCAGCGGCAGCACGTTCACGCGGCGACGCACGTCCCGCATGCGCTCGGCGTCACGCGCGAACATTTCCACATAGGCCAGCATGTGGTGGGCGAAGCTCACGGGCTGGGCCACCTGCAGGTGGGTGAAGCCGGGCAGGATCACCTCCACGTTCTGCTCGGCCACGTCCACCAGCGAGACCTGCAACTCCTTGAGCAGGTCGGCGATCAGGTCGATCTCGCCGCGCAGCCACAGGCGCACGTCGGTGGCCACCTGGTCGTTGCGGCTGCGGCCGGTGTGCAGGCGCTTGCCGGCATCGCCCACGAGCTGGGTGAGGCGGGCCTCGATGTTCAGGTGCACGTCCTCCAGGTCGAGCTTCCACTCGAAGGCGCCGGATTCGATCTCCTGCGTGATCTGCGCCATGCCGCGCTGGATGGCGGCATGGTCCTCCTGGGCGATGACGCCCTGGGCGGCCAGCATCTCGGCGTGCGCCAGGCTGCCCGCGATGTCGGCCTGCCACAGGCGCTTGTCGAAGAACACGCTCGACGTATAGCGCTTGACCAGGTCGCTCATGGGTTCGGAGAAAAGAGCCGACCAGGCCTGGGACTTGGTGGCGAGCTGGTCGTGGGAAGGTTGCGCGGAGGGGCTGGAGGACATGGAAGGCAATAATCCGGAGGTTTCGGTCACCCGGAACGCCCGGATGCCGCGATGCAAGAGACGCAAATTTTATCGACCCGGCCCCAGCCCCTCGCCGAGCCCGCCGCCGCGCGGCTCGGGCGGCGCGTGCTCGTCTTCGATGCCTGCCATGTCGGCGTGGTGCTGCGCGCCGTGCTTTTCGTGGAATCGGTGCTCGGCGTAGGCGCGCTGTTCGGGGCCGAAACACCCCTGGAATGGCTGGCCCGCCTCTCCCTGTTCACGGGCGGGGCGCTGCCGGCCACGCTGGCCTGGCTGATCACGGCCTGCAGCCTCAAGACGGTGCTGCAGCGCCTCTCGGTGGCGCTGCAGTACGCCGCGGGCGTGGCGCTGGGCGCGGTTTCGGGGCTCTACGCCTGCGGCATGCTCGCCCTGGTGGGCGTGGCGGCGGAACCGCCCTGGCTCGCGAGCGCGGCCAGCGGCGCCCTGCTCTCGGCGGCGCTGGTGGCCGCGCTGGTGCTGCGCGCGCGGGCCCGCACGCCGGCGGCCACCACGGCGCGGCTCACCGAGCTGCAGTCGCGCATCCGGCCGCACTTCCTCTTCAACACGCTCAACAGCGCGATCGCGCTGGTGCGCGACGAGCCGGCGAAGGCCGAGGCCTTGCTGGAGGACCTGAGCGACCTCTTCCGCCACGCGCTCGTGGAGCAGGGCGAATCCGCCACGCTGGCCGAAGAGATCACGCTCGCGCGGCGCTACCTGGACATCGAGCAGGTGCGCTTCGGCGACCGGCTGCGCGTGCAGTGGGTGCTCGATGCCCGCACCGACGGCGCGCGGCTGCCGCCGCTGCTGCTGCAGCCGCTGGTGGAGAACGCGGTCAAGCACGGGGTGGAGCCCTGCGCGCAGGGCGGCAAGCTGCGCGTGGCGACGCAGTTGCGCGGCAGCCGCGCGGTGGTCATCATCACCAACACGCTGCCCACGGCCGGCGAGCGGGACGACGCCGTGCCGCGCGGGCACGGCATCGCGCTCGCCAACGTGCGCGACCGCCTGCGCCTGCTGCACGACGTGCAGTGCGATTTCTCGGCCGGCATGCACAATGGCCTGTACCGGGTGCGCATCTCCCTGCCCGCGCACGCCTGAGCTTCCAAGCAACGCCCCCGCCTCCTCATCCACCATGCACATCCTGATCGTCGACGACGAAGCCCTGGCCCGCAGCCGCCTGCGCACGCTGCTCGCCGACTGCGGAGGGCATACCGTGGCCGAGGCCGCGAACGCCGCCGAGGCCCTGGCGCAACTGCGGGCGACCGCCGGCGGCCGGGCCTGCGATGCCGTCCTGCTGGACATCCACATGCCGGGCCAGGACGGACTGGCCCTGGCCCACACGCTGCGGACGCTGGCCCAGCCCCCCGCCATCGTGTTCGTGACCGCGCACGCCGACCATGCGGTGAGCGCGTTCGAGCTGGATGCGGTGGACTACCTCACCAAGCCCGTGCGGCTGGAGCGCCTGCAGCAGGCGCTGGCCAAGGTGCGCCGCACGGCGGGCCAGCCCCGGCCCGAGGCGGCGCCCGGCGCGGTGGACGGCGAATCCCTGCTGATCCAGGACCGGGGCCGCACCGAGCGGGTGCCGCTGGACGAGGTGCTCTACGTCAAGGCCGAGCTCAAGTACCTCACGGTGCGCACCGGCACGCGCAGCTACATCCTGGACGGCTCGCTCAGCGAAATGGAAACGCGGTACGCGGACCGCTTCCTGCGCGTGCACCGCAACGCGCTGGTGGCCCGCCGGGCGCTGCGGGCCCTGGAGAAGCACTACGACCCCGACGAGGGCGAAGGCTGGGCCGTGCGCCTGCACGGCCTGCCGGAGCTGCTCTCGGTATCGCGCCGGCAGGTGGCCGCCGTGCGCGAGGCCCTCTCGCACTGAACCGCCGGCCGGCGATCGGCCCGTTCCGCCGCTCAGAGCGTGTTCACGATCTCAGTGATCCATAGCGCTACGCGCCACCCACATCGCATGAAACTGGCGCGGCCCAGGCGCGGGCAGCCGCGCAAGGGCCGCCCCGCCGCGCTGGCTGCGTCCCTCTTCCCACGC
>NZ_QLTA01000074.1 GCF_003269065.1 Paracidovorax anthurii | reverse complement strand
CTTCTGGCGTCGGCACACCGTGCTGAAGTCCGGCACCGGCCAGTCCAGCTTGGCCAGCCGCAGCAGGCTGTCCACCATGCCCAGCGCCTGCCGCAGGGGCTGGCCGAACAGGCACTTGATGCTCAAGCAAAACTGGATGGCTGCGTCCGAGAACGTCGGGCTGCGCCCGCGCTTGCCGTTCGGCTTGCCAAGCCACTGCATGCCTTCATCCAGCCACATCGTCAACGATCCTCGCGCCTTCAGCGCTGCGTTGTAGGCTTTCCAGTTCGTCGTGCGGTACTTGGTCCGCCTCTCGCTCTTTGCTTCCGTCACGCCTTCAGTCTACCGGTGTGGCCGGGGTGATTTGTGCAACAAAGCCTGTTGAAGTTGCCATATCCCGTGTCGCCGTCCAGCAGCACGGGCAGATCGGTGCTGTCGGTCATGAATTCCACCACCTCCAGCGTCTGGGTCCAGGATGCCTCGTTGGCATCGCGCACGCCCAGCGAAGCGGAGATCGACAGGCCCGATGCCCAGATCCCCTTGAAGCCGGCCTCCGCCACGATGCGCGCGGACAGCCCGTTGTGCGCCTCCATGAGAAATCCCGTTTGCGGGCCGGAGATGAGGGCACGCAGTTTGGAAGCCAGTACCTCATCGCGACGTTGCAACGCGTTGCGCTCGATTGCCAGAGTCATTTCGCCTCCTTCGGCTGTTGGAACCGCTATCCGACCGGCAGACAGCTGCCGCCATGCAGGACGCAGCCCATCCCGCAATGAAACATCAGCTCGGCCCTGCGCCTCGCCAAGTCGTCTCAACCACAAAAGCGTTGCAATAATATTTCAATTTCTTGAAATTCCTCATTACGGAATTTCTCACTATTCATAACGTTAGCACTTGCCAGGGGAGGGAACCTATCCGGGCTTCCAGACTCGCGCACTTCAACCCCATAACTTATTGATTTACATATATTCCAAGCGATCTACGTGGAAGTTTCGAGGGGCTTTCGGAAGCACTGATACACCCTGAATACGATAAAAATGACCTGAAAACCCGACCCACAGACCCGTGCTGGAGCCTCCAAAATTTCACGACCCAGCAGTAACTTTCTGAACTAATTCAGTTTTTTTTGCCCTTATAGATCAGGAAAGCAAGAAAGTTGCGCAATCCAGTGAAATTCGATGGACTGACCCGGCGCCGGGCAAGCAGACCCCGCGATCGCGCGAACCCGGATCCGGGCGCCGAACACGCGCCGCAGAACCAGCGAACCGGCGGCCCGCCACGGGGATTCCGCACCGCCGCGCTGCGCCATCGGGGCACGCGTGCGAGCCCGCGGGCGACACAGTCGCTAGACTCCCGGGCTCCAGGCAGCGGCCTCCGTCCCTGCACGCGCCTGGTCCATCTCTGCAGGGACGATCACACCGGCGGGCCGCCTTCGGGCCGCCCGTGCACACCACCGCCCATGGCGCGCCCCGCGCGGCCGGGCGGACAGGAAATTTCGAGCATGAAGCATTCGTTTGGCGCGCCCTGGGGCGCTCTCGCGCTGGCCGTGGCGGCTGTCGTCGCCGGCACCCCGTCGGCCGTCCTGGCCCAGCAGGCCTCCACCCCCAAGTCCGTGGCCGTGACGGCCATCGTCGAGCACCCGGCGCTGGACTCGATCCGCGACGGCGTGAAGGCCAGCCTGAAGGCCGCCGGCTACGAGGAGGGCAAGACGCTCAAGTGGCAATACCAGAGCGCCCAGGGCAACACCGGCACGGCCGCGCAGATCGCGCGCAAGTTCGTGGGTGACCAGCCCGATGCCATCGTGGCCATCGCCACGCCCTCCGCGCAGGCCGTGGTGGCCGCCACCAAGAGCGTGCCGGTGGTGTTCTCCGCCGTGACCGACCCGGTGGCCGCCAAGCTGGTGGCGAACTGGGAGCCCTCCAAAACCAACGTGACCGGCGTGTCCGACGTGCTCGCGCTCGACAAGCAGATGGAACTGGTCCGGCAGGTGGTGCCCGGCGCCAAGCGCGTGGGCGTGGTCTACAACCCCGGCGAGGCGAACTCCGCCGTGGTGGTGAAGGAGCTCAAGACCCTGCTGCCCAAGCTGGGCATGACGCTGGTGGAGGCCGCCGCGCCGCGCTCGGTGGACGTGGGCGCCGCCGCGCGCAGCCTCGTGGGCAAGGCCGACGTGATCTACACCGGCACCGACAACAACGTAGTCTCGGCCTACGAGGCGCTGGTGAAGGTGGGCCAGGAGGCCAAGCTGCCGCTGGTGGCTGCCGACACCGACAGCGTGAAGCGCGGCGCCATCGCCGCCTACGGCATCAATTACCGCGACCTGGGCGAGCAGACGGGCCGCATGGTGGTGCGCATCCTCAAGGGCGAGAAGCCCGGCGACATCAAGCCAGAGATCAGCACGAAGATGGAGCTCTTCGTGAACCCCGGCGCCGCCGAGAAACAGGGCGTGAAGCTGTCCGACGCGCTGGTGAAGTCGGCCGCGCAGGTCGTCCGCTGACGCCCGGGGGGCGCACGCGCCCCCTCCCCGCCCTCGCCATCCCCCTGCCCGCGGGCCGCCGCGGCGCGGTGGCGGCGAGGGCGCTTTCCTCCCTCCACGCCGTTTTTACGCCGCGCCATGTCCCTGTTCTCCTTCCTGGGCGCCATCGAGATCGGGCTGATCTTCAGCCTCGTCGCGCTGGGCGTCTTCATCTCGTTCCGCCTGCTGCGCTTTCCCGACCTGACGGTGGACGGCAGCTTCCCGCTGGGCGGCGCCGTCTGCGCCGTGCTGATCGCGGGCGGCCACGGCCCGGCCGTGGCCACGGTGGCCGCAACGGCCGCGGGCGCGGCAGCGGGCCTCGTCACGGGCTGGCTCAACGTGCGCCTGAAGATCATGGACCTGCTCGCCAGCATCCTGATGATGATCGCGCTCTATTCGATCAACCTGCGCATCATGGGCGGGCCCAACGTGCCCCTCATCACCGAGCCCACGCTGTTCACGCAGCTCCAGCCGGGGGGCATGGCCGACTACGTCGCGCGGCCGCTGCTGCTGGCCGTGATGATCGTGGCGGCCAAGCTGTTCATGGACTGGTTCTTCGCCACCGAGAAAGGCCTGGCGATCCGCGCCACGGGCTCGAACGCGCGCATGGCGCGCGCCCAGGGCGTGAACACCGGCGCGATGGTGCTGCTGGGCATGGCGGTATCGAACGCGCTGGTGGCGCTGGCCGGCGCGCTCTTCGCGCAGACCCAGGGCGGCGCCGACATCTCGATGGGCATCGGCACCATCGTGATCGGGCTGGCGGCTGTGATCGTGGGCGAGAGCCTCCTGCCCTCGCGGCGGCTGGCCTGGGCCACGCTGGCGGTGATCGTGGGCGCGATCGTGTACCGCTTCTTCATCGCGGCGGCGCTCAACAGCGATTTCATCGGCCTGAAGGCGCAGGACCTGAACCTCGTCACGGCCGTGCTGGTGACCATCGCGCTGGTGATCCCGCAGCTCCGGCGCAAGCGGGCCTCGCGCCGCTGAAAGGACACGCACCATGCTGAGCGCACAAGACCTGCACATCACCTTCAACCCCGGCACACCGATCGAGACGCGCGCGCTGCGCGGCATGTCGCTGGACATTCCGGCCGGGCAGTTCGTCACCGTCATCGGCTCCAACGGGGCCGGCAAATCCACCTTCCTCAACGCCATCTCAGGCGACCTGGGCGTGGACGCGGGCCGCATCGCCATCGACGGCGAGGACGTCACGCGCCTGCCCGTGTGGGAGCGCGCGCCGCGCGTGGCGCGCGTCTTCCAGGACCCCATGGCCGGCACCTGCGAAGACCTCACCATCGAGGAGAACATGGCGCTGGCCCGCCAGCGCGGCGCGGGCCGGGGCCTGCGCGGCGCCGTGAAGGCGGCCGACCGCGCCCTCTTCCGCGAGCGGCTCGCCACGCTGGGGCTGGGGCTGGAGAACCGCCTGGCGGACCGCATCGGCCTGCTCTCGGGCGGGCAGCGGCAGGCCGTGAGCCTGCTCATGGCCGCGCTGCAGCCCTCGCGCATCCTGCTGCTGGACGAACACACCGCCGCCCTCGACCCGCGCACGGCCGACTTCGTGCTGCAGCTCACCGCGCGCATCGTGGCCGAGAGCCGGCTCACGGCGATGATGGTCACGCACAGCATGCGGCAGGCGCTGGACGTGGGCGACCGCACGGTGATGCTGCACCAGGGCCAGGTGGTGCTGGACGTGTCGGGCGAGGAGCGCAGCCGCCTGGACGTGCCCGACCTGCTGCGCATGTTCGAGACGGTGCGCGGCGAGAAGCTGGCGGACGACGCGCTGCTGCTCGGCTGAGCCTCCTCAACGCCAGATGCTATCCATTTAATAGCAAACAACATAGCAAATACGGCGACATGGAGCCTTCCCGGCTCCCCAAAGGCCCGATTCAGTCCGTGCGCAGCGGCAGATCGGCCCTCTTGAGCGTGCGTAGCACGAAGCTGGAGCGGCTGTGGCGGATGCCCTTGATGCGGTAGAGCTTCTCGCGCAGCAGGCGCTCGTAGTCGCGCGTGTCCTTGACCACCACGCGCAGCAGGTAGTCGTAGTCGCCCGAGACGAGGTGCGCCTCGACCACCTCGGGGATGCTGGCCAGGGTTTCGCCGAACTTCTCCAGCGTGTTGTCGGAATGGCTGTCGAGCGTGACCTGCACGAGCACCGTGTCGGCCAGGTCCAGCGCCTGGGCATTGAGGCGCACGGTGTAGCCCTCGATCACGCCGGCCTCCTCCATCTTGCGGATGCGGCCCCAGCAGGGCGAGGGGCTCAGGCCCACGGCGTGGCCGATCTCCTGCAGGCTCGCGCGCGCGTCGGCCTGCAGGACGGCCAGGATTCTTCGGTCGATGCGGTCCATGGATGCATTGTGCGCGTGGCCGCGCGGCGGCAGAAGAATTTTCTGCAGCAGCGCCCATTCCCCGCAAATTCAAAAAATCCATCGGCGCCCCGCCCCGCATACTTTCCGCCACAGGACGCCCTTACCCGGGCGCACGCAACGGGCAAGGCCCCGGCCGGTTACCGCCGGCCGGGGTGCTTGGCACCCGGATCGGAAAACATCCGCGCGAACGACCCCGCCCCCCGCGCGCTGCCGTTAGAATCCGCCCCGTCAGGAGAGAGCGCCGCGCCCGCAACGGGCCGCCGGCGCCGCCGAAGGCGCAGGGGATTCCCGAACGCTCAGGCAAAAGGACTGGCAAGGCGCCCGCAGGGATGCGGGCGTTCCCCCGGCTGGAGAGAGGCCCGCCCCGTGCGGGTCCACCGAAGGAGCAAGCCCCACCCGGGCGCCGCGATGTCCGCGAGCGCCCAGGCGGCGTGAATCTCTCAGGTAAAGCGGACAGCGGGCAGATCGCGTGGCGCACCGATGGCGCCGCGCGTGCCCCATTGCCCTTGCCCGAAAGCCCGCCCATGTCCGCCGACGCCTCCCCCTCCGCCCTGCTTTCCACGCCCCTGCACGCGCTGCATCTCGAACTCGGCGCCCGCATGGTGCCCTTCGCG
This sequence comes from Paracidovorax anthurii, assembly GCF_003269065.1. Taxonomy (GTDB): domain Bacteria; phylum Pseudomonadota; class Gammaproteobacteria; order Burkholderiales; family Burkholderiaceae_C; genus Paracidovorax; species Paracidovorax anthurii. The sequence continues at coordinate 13,967 of NZ_QLTA01000074.1, read as the reverse complement.
GGCTATTCCATGCCCGTGCAGTACCCCGCCGGCCTGATGGCCGAGCACCTGCACACGCGGCAGGCCGCCGGGCTGTTCGACGTCTCGCACATGGGCCAGTTGCGCCTCGTGGGCGCCGACGCCGCCGCCGCGTTCGAGACCCTGGTGCCCGTGGACGTGATCGGCCTCGGCGTCGGAAAACAACGCTACGGCCTGTTGCTGAACGACGCGGGCGGCATCATCGACGACCTGATGTTCGTGAACCGGGGCGACGACCTGTTCGTGATCGTCAACGGCGCCTGCAAGGCCGGCGACATCGCCCACATCCAGGCGCGCATCGGCCACCGCTGCGAGGTGGTGCCGATGCCCGAACAGGCCCTGCTGGCGCTGCAGGGCCCGCAGGCCGCCACGGCGCTGGCACGCCTCGCGCCCGCCACCGCCGCGCTGGTGTTCATGACCGGCGGGCGCTTCGAGATCGCCGGCTGCGACTGCTTCGTGACCCGCAGCGGCTACACGGGCGAGGACGGCTTCGAGATCTCCGTGCCCGCCTCCCAGGCCGAGGCGCTGGCCCGCGCGCTGCTGGCGCAGCCCGAGGTGAAGCCCATCGGCCTGGGCGCGCGCAATTCCCTCAGGCTCGAAGCGGGCCTGTGCCTCTACGGCAACGACATCGACACCACCACCACACCGCCCGAGGCCGCGCTGAACTGGGCCATCCAGAAGGTGCGCCGCACGGGCGGCGCGCGCGCGGGGGGCTTCCCTGGCGCGGACCGGGTGCTGGCGCAGATCGACGACCCAGCCCGGCTCGCGCGCCGCCGCGTGGGCCTCGTCGCCCGCGAGCGCGTGCCGGTGCGCGAGCACACCGCCCTGCAGAGCCCCGAGGGCGCGGCCATCGGCGAGGTGACCAGCGGCCTGCTGGGCCCGAGCGTGAACCAGCCCATCGCGATGGGCTACGTCGCCCCGGCGTTCGCCGAACTCGGCACCGTGGTGCACGCCATCGTGCGCGGCAAGGCCGTGCCGATGGAAGTGTGCGCCCTGCCCTTCCTGCCGCCGCGCTACCACCGCGGCTGAAAAAGGCCGCGGCCCGCGGCTACAGTCGCCATTCCCTGCCGAGGGATTTCTTTTCTTCCCTGTTTTCGTCCGCCCCGGCGGACACCCACTTTCTCATCCAGGAGCCCCCATGACCATCCAGTATTCCCGCGACCACGAGTGGATCAACGCCGCCGATGCCGGCGCCGCCGTCGTCGGCATCACCGTCCATGCGCAGGACGCGCTGGGCGACGTGGTGTTCGTCGACCTGCCCGAGGTGGGCAAGACCTTCGCGCAGGGCGAGGTGGCCGGCGTCGTCGAATCGGTGAAGGCCGCCGCCGACGTGTACATGCCCGTGTCCGGCGAGATCGTGGAGGTGAACGAGGAGTTGCGCGCCGACCCCGCGCTCGCCAACTCCGACCCGCTGGGCGCGGGCTGGTTCTTCAAGGTGCGCCTCTCCGACCCGTCGCAGCTCGCATCGCTGATGGACGAGACGACCTACACCGAGTTCGCCAAGAACAGCTGAGCCCCGCGCCGGTGCGCGGCGCTCCGCCCGACGCCGCGCACCCTTTTCATTTTTCCTTTCCCTCCTTCCCCGCCCGCTGAACGGGACCCTCCCCATGCCGACGCCCACCTTCCCGCCGCTTGGCGCGCTTGAAAACGCCGCCGAATTCCAGCCCCGCCACATCGGCATCGATGCCGCGGACGAACAGCGCATGCTCTCGGCCATCGGCGAGGCCTCGCGCGCGGCGCTGGTGGAGAGCATCGTGCCGCGCTCCATCGCCCGCACCGCGCCGATGGAGCTGCCGCCCGCCACGACCGAGGCGGCGGCGCTGGCGGAGCTGAAGGCCATCGCGTCGAAGAACCGCGTGCTCAAGAGCTTCATCGGCCAGGGCTACCACGGCACCCACACGCCCGGCGTGATCCTGCGCAATATCCTGGAGAACCCCGCCTGGTACACGGCCTACACGCCCTACCAGGCCGAGATCTCGCAGGGCCGCATGGAGGCGCTGGTCAACTTCCAGACCCTGGTGTGCGACCTCACCGGCATGCCGATCGCCAACGCCTCGATGCTCGACGAGGCCACGGCCGCCGCCGAGGCCATGACGCTCGCCAAGCGCTCGGTCAAATCGAAGAGCCAGACCCTGGTGGTCTCGGGCGACACGCACCCGCAGACCATCGAGGTGATCCGCACGCGCGCCGAGCCGCTGGGCATCGCGGTGGTGGTCGCGAACTCCGAGGCCGAATGGAACGCGGCGCTGGAGGGCGACCTCTTCGCCGCCGTCATCCAGTACCCCGCCAGCAGCGGCTGGCTGGCCGACTGGCGCGCCGACGTGCAGAAAATCCACGGCAAACAGGCCGCGGCCATCGTGTGCGCCGACCTGCTCGCGCTCACCCTGCTCGTGCCGCCCGGCGAATGGGACGCGGACATCGTCGTGGGCAACACGCAGCGCCTGGGCATGCCCATGGGCGCGGGCGGCCCGCACGCGGCCTTCATGGCCTGCCGCGACGAGTTCAAGCGCTCGCTGCCCGGCCGCCTCGTGGGCGTGAGCGTGGATACGCACGGCCAGCCCGCCTACCGCCTCGCGCTGCAGACGCGCGAGCAGCACATCCGCCGCGAGAAGGCCACCTCCAACATCTGCACCGCGCAGGTGCTGCCCGCCGTGGTGGCGAGCATGTACGCGGTCTACCACGGCCCCGAGGGCCTGACGCGCATCGCGCAGCGCGTGGCGAGCTACACGGCCATCCTGGCGAAGGGCCTTGCGGCGCTGGGCCACACCGCGCGCCACCACGATTCGGCCTTCGACACGCTGTGCCTGCACACGAAGGAGCAGACCCGCGCGCTGCTGGCACGCGCCCTGGAGCGCGGCGCCAACCTGCGCGTGGCCTGGGACGACTACCTCTGCATCTCGCTGGACGAGACCACCACGCGCGCCGACATCAAGCTGCTCTGGTCCGTCTTCGCCGCCGAAGGGCAGACACTGCCGCGCGTGGAAGATTTCGAGGCCGGCGTGGAGCCGCTCATTCCCGCCGCGCTGCGCCGCACGAGCAGCTTCCTCACGCACCCGGTGTTCAACACCCACCATTCCGAGACCGGCATGCTGCGCTACATCCGCCAGCTCTCCGACAAGGACCTCGCGCTCGACCGTAGCATGATCCCGCTGGGCAGCTGCACGATGAAGCTCAACGCCACGAGCGAGATGATCCCCATCACTTGGCCCGAATTCGCGCAGGTGCACCCGTTCGCGCCGGCCGACCAGCTCGAAGGCTACCGCCTGCTCGACGAACAATTGCGCGCCTGGCTGTGCGAGGCCACGGGCTATGCCGGCATCAGCCTGCAGCCCAATGCGGGCTCGCAGGGCGAATACGCGGGCCTGCTGGCCATCCGCGCATGGCACAAGGCACAGGGCCAGGGCCACCGCAACATCTGCCTCATCCCCAGCAGCGCCCACGGCACCAACCCGGCCAGTGCGCAGATGGTGGGCATGCAGGTGGTGGTGACGGCCTGCGACGCCAGCGGCAACGTGGACCTTCAGGACCTGCGCGCCAAGTGCGAGCAGCATGCCGAGAAACTGGCCTGCGTGATGATCACCTACCCCAGCACGCACGGCGTGTTCGAGACCCAGGTGAAGGAACTCTGCGCCCTCGTGCACCAGCACGGCGGCCGCGTGTACGTGGATGGCGCCAACATGAACGCCATGGTCGGCGTGGCCGCGCCCGGCGCCTTCGGCGGCGACGTGAGCCACCTGAACCTGCACAAGACCTTCTGCATCCCGCACGGCGGCGGCGGCCCGGGCGTGGGCCCCGTGTGCGTGGTGGAGGACCTCATTCCCTATCTGCCGGGCCATGCGACAGCCTCGGCACAGGGCGCGCTTGAGCCAGCGCCGGGCCGCCCCAAGCTGGCGAAGGCCCCCTCGGGGGGCAGCGAACCACACGCAGTGGGGAGCGTGGGGGCGGTGAGTTCGGCCCCTTTGGGCAACGCGGCCGTGCTGCCGATCAGCTGGATGTACATCCGCATGATGGGCGCGGACGGCCTGCGCGCCGCGACCGAGACGGCCATCCTCTCGGCCAACTACATCAGCGCCTGCCTCAAGGAGCATTACCCCACGCTCTACGCGAGCGCCAACGGCCACGTGGCCCACGAATGCATCCTGGACCTGCGCGGCTTCAAGGAGACCAGCGGCGTGATGGCCGAGGACGTGGCCAAGCGCCTCATCGACTACGGTTTCCACGCGCCCACGCTCTCGTTCCCCGTGCCCAACACGCTCATGGTGGAGCCCACCGAGAGCGAGACGCTGGCCGAGCTGGACCGCTTCATCGACGCGATGATCGCCATCCGCGAGGAGATCCGCCGCATCGAGCAGGGCGAATGGCCGCAGGACGACAACCCGCTCAAGAACGCCCCGCACACGGCGCACCAGTTGCTGTCGGGCGAATGGCAGCACCCCTACCCGCGCGAGACCGCGGCCTACCCGGTCGCCGCGCTGCGCCACGGCAAATACTGGGCGCCCGTGGGCCGCGTGGACAACGTGTACGGTGACCGCAACCTCTTCTGCAGCTGCGTGCCCGTGGCCGAGCTGGCACAGGACTGAGCCCGGGGCACCCGCCCGGCATGGCCGGGCCGGCGGGCGTACACTGGCGCCCTCCCGCACGGCGCCGCCGCTGCCCCCCCACGCGCCGCTGCGGCGTGAACCGCCCGAGCCGCCCATGAGCCGCCCCGACCTGTCCTTCCTTTTGCCGCCCGATCCGGATGGCTCCCCGGCGCCATCGGGCGCTCCTGCGGCTGGCGGCATGGATCCGGCACCCGCGCCGGAGGGCTCCACCGGCGAATCGCCGCGCCGGCACGCGGACCGCCCGCAGGGCCCCGTGGCGGCCCTGATCGCCGAACTGCGGGCCTACCAGGCCGAGCTGGAAGTGCAGAACAAGGTGCTGCGCTACAGCCAGGCCGCCGCCGAAAGCGCCTCCGAGCGGTTCGAGACGCTGTTCGCCAGCGTGCCGCTCGCGCTCATGGTGCTCGACGAGCACGACATGGTGGTGCAGGCCAATTCCATGGCGCACCGCTGGTTCCAGCCCGTCGAGACCGACCGGCCGCTCACCTCGCTGATGCCCTTCGTGAGCGCGGAAGACGCGCAACGCGTGCGCGCCACATTCGATCAGGCGCGCGAGCAGGGGCACAGCGAGGCCAGCGAGGTCGTCTTCCCCATCGGCTCGGAGGGCGCCGGCATCACCGGCGACCTCTACATCGCGCGCATCGAGGCGCCGCAGGAAGGCGGCGCGCCGGCGCAGTGGCAGTTCCTCTGCGCGGTGGTGGACCAGGGCCCGCTGGTGGCCGAGCGCCGCGCGCTGCAGCAGAGCGCCGAGGCCCTGCAGCAGCGCAACGCCCAGCTCCACGACAGCGAGCGGCGCCTGGAGGCCGTCATCAACTCCGCGCTCGACGCCATCATCTGCGTCGATCAGCACCAGCACATCACCGTGTTCAACCCCACGGCCGCCGCGCTCTTCCAGTGCTCCACGGCCGACGCGCTGGGCAGCCCCCTCGACCGCTTCCTGCCCGACGCCGCGCAGGCCCTGGCCTTCGCGCAGCTCGCCACGCAGGCCGTGCTGGGCGAGATGCTCGCGCTCACGGCCAGCGGCAAGGAGCTGGCCGTGGAGGTGAGCGTGTCGTTCGAGCGGCATGCCGAGGGCGAGACCACCACCGTGTTCGCGCGCGACCTCACCGGCCGCAAGAAGGCCGAGGCCCACCGCAGCGAGCTGGAGGCGCAGCTGCGCGAATCGCACAAGATGCAGGCCGTGGGCACCATGGCCGGCGGCATCGCGCACGACTTCAACAACATCCTGAGCGCCATCCTCGGCAACGTGGAACTCGCCAAGGCCGATTGCCCGGCCGACTCGCCCGCGCTGGAGAGCCTGCGCGAGATCGAGAAGGCCGGCCGGCGCGCGCGCGACCTGGTGCGGCAGATCCTCACCTTCAGCCGCAACGAGCCCCCGAAGCGCACGGCCGTCTCCGTCGCGGAAGCGGTGCACGACACCGAGCGCCTGCTGCGCGTGACCCTGCCGCCGGCGATCGAGCTGCGCACGCACGTCGATGCAGCGCTGCCGCCGATGCTGGCCGACGCCACCCAGGTGGAGCAGGCCCTGCTCAACCTCTGCACCAACGCCATCCATGCCATCGGCGAGGCACGCGGCGCGGTGCGCGTGGAGGCCTCCGCCGTGCAGCCCGACCACCGCCTGTGCGAACGCCTCGCGCTGCCGGAGGGCACGTACATCGCCATCACCGTGGCCGACAACGGCCCGGGCATGGACGCGGCCACGCAGCAGCGCATCTTCGAGCCGTTCTTCACCACCAAGCCCGTGGGCCAGGGCACCGGCCTGGGCCTGGCCGTGGTGCACGGCGTGACGCGCACCCACGGCGGCGCGGTGGATGTGCAGAGCACCCCCGGCGAGGGCAGCCGCTTCACGCTGTACTTCCCCGTGGCGACCGCCGAGGCCGCCGGTCCGGCCCCGCAGCCCCAGAAGGCCGGCGCCCCGCCACCTTCCGCCACGCCGGCCGCGCCCGCGCCGCAGGCATCGGCCGGCCGGCAGCACCACGTGATGTACGTGGACGACGACCAGGCCCTGGTCTTCCTCGTGCAGCGGCTGCTGCGGCGCCGGGGCTACCGCGTGAGCGGCTTCACCGACCCGCACGAGGCCACCGGGGCGCTGCGCGCCGACCCCATGGGCTACGACCTCGTGGTGACCGACTACAACATGCCCGGCTACTGCGGCGTGGACCTCGTGCGCGAGGCCCGGCGCATCCGCGCGGACCTGCCCGTGGCCCTGGCCTCGGGCCACGTGACCGCCGAGATCGAGCGCGACGCGCTCGCGGAAGGCGCCAACGCGCTGATCCACAAGCCCAACGACGTGGACGAGCTGTGCGCCACCGTGCACCGCCTGCTGCACGGCGAGCAGCCCTGACCCCCATGCCCGCACCGGAGCCCGAGGCTGCCGGCGCGCCGCCCGCGTGCCTGTTCGCCGACGACGACCTGATCGTGCTCGCCAAGCCCGCCGGCCTGCTCTGCGTGCCCGGGCGCGGCCCCGACAAGCAGGACTGCCTGAGCGCCCGCGCGGCGCGGCACTGGCCCGGCGCCTGCGTGGTGCACCGGCTCGACCAGGCCACATCGGGCATCGTGGTGATGGCCCGCCACGCCCCGGCCCAGCGGGCGCTGGGCGATGCCTTCGCCGGCCGCCGGGTGCACAAGCAGTACGTGGCGGTGGTGGACGGTGATGAAGCCGATGCCGGGGATGGCGGCCCGGACTGGCGCGAGATCGACCTGCCCATCGCGGCCGACTGGGAGCGCCGCCCGCTGCGCGTCATCGACGCCACGGCGGGCAAACCCAGCCTCACCCGCTGGAAGCCCGTGGCGCGGGAACCCGGGTTCGCGGGGCCCGCCCTGCGCGTGCTGCTGGAGCCGGTCACCGGCCGCACGCACCAGTTGCGCGTGCACATGGCGGCCATCGGCCACCCCATCCTGGGCGACGCGCTCTACGCCCCTGCCGCCGCGCAGGCCCGGGCACCCCGGCTGCTGCTGCATGCGGCCCGCATCGCGTTCGCCCATCCGCGCACGGGCGAGCCGCTGGCCTTCGAATCACGGCCCCCGTTCTGAAGGGACTTCCTGCGGCTTCCGCTGCAGTCGTGCCGAACGGCTCGCTTTTCCAACGCCAGCGCACCGTATTGGCTTTATCAACCACCACCCGTGGTGTATTCAAGTGGTCCGCATGGATGTAGAAGATCTGAGAGAGATTAACGATCTTCCCAAGAGCCTGGCGGAATCGCCAAACGCCCTGGAACTTTGGAATATCGATTTACCCTTTTATGTGGAATTTTCTAATTTCTCGCAAAGTCTTCATTAAAACTCATATTCACTTTCGAATCGCCGAAATCAAACCCCAAGCTACTGAAATAGTAGGTATCACAGCACACACTGCTATAGGAATCTTTTGCAGCAGAGGGGCCTTCGGCATAAGTCTCAAAGCAGTTATAAAAAGCAAAACTGCGATTACCTGCAAAACTATCCATTCCATGGGTGTACCTCCATGAAAATAGTTACCAACACCAGTGAACAATATAATGCAGTGAAAAACAATCGAAGCCAAAAAATAGATGCCGATAGTTATTCGCCTTTTGATGAGAGCTACTTTTTGCATCTGCAAGACTCCTTATCTACGTGACGGTTCGCTAAGTATCTCGCGACCATCGAAGGATTACTTATCAAGATCGCTTCTGCCCTATCCTGAGCACTAAAAACCTCGCCTCCAGTAATTCGTTCGATCACATTATCGACCCCAAATTCATACCATTTCTGATTGAAATGCGCCATTTCATGAAGTATTGTTACGAGCAATTCGGTGACTTCACTATCATCTAAACACTCAAGGTACTTTGAATCCACTGCAATACTTTTGCTGAAGAAGCTAGTTTTTCCTGCTTTACCTTTCTGACTCAACGTCCTTACGCCAGATGGGATTTTTGAATTCGGCATCATTGCAATCGCCGCAGAATATGCATTATCAATGTCTGCTTGCGTCAGCCCGAAGGGATCAATGAATGCCAGAGGATTACCCCCCACGTAAGCATAGGTACTGTTTCCCCTCTGCAACCCAATCGGATCACTCTGAGCATACCTGGTGCATAATCCCAATTCCAGTTGTGATGAATCCCTGACTCCACGTCATAGTACTGACCAGGAAAGCGCAGGTTGAAAACGAAATCGGCTTGCCCTGCAGGGCTGGTCTCCGCTGCCGTAGTCCCGAACGGCTCGCTCATCCAACGCCAGCGCACCGTATTGGCTTTATCAACCACCACCCGTGGTGTATTCAAGTGGTCCGCATGGATGTAGAAAATCTGCGGAGCTGCCGTGGAAGCATTGGCTCCCATGGCGGCATCGGGAGTGAAGACGGCCAATGGCATATCTCCGAGCCAAACGATCTCGCGAATCGGATTGCCTGAACCGTCGTACTCCCCCAGCATATGGCCTTCAGCGTCATATGCAAAAACCGTCGTGCCACTTGCCGTGCCATTGCTCTTTCGCACCCGCAGACCGTTGTTGTCATAGGTATAACTAGTGCTGCCCTGGGCGTTCGTTACCTTGGCCAACCGTCCCCTCAAGTCGTATTGCAGCGTGAAGCTGCCATCCGACGTCGTATTGCCTGCTGCGTCATAGGTCAGCGTGACCGGCGGTTTATCTATCGAAGCAAGCTGGTTGCTTTTGGATTTCAGGTTGTACCAACTCGGCACGCCATTGTTGACGGTCACGTTGATACGATTGCCGTTGCCGTCATACATGTAAGTCCATCCCCCTTGGGTGGTACTCACCTGTATCAATCTGCCGGCGTTGTTATAGCTGAATTGCTGATCCAACTGGTTTGCCACTGAACCACTGGTGGCACCCGACGCTGCCCGATAGTGGGTGTAGGCGGTAATACGGCCTGCACCGTCGTAAGACACGTCTCGCAAATACTCACCCAGCGGATAACGTACCAAGCGGCCATTGGTATCCATCACCCTGCTATGGGCGGCCAAGCCATTGTTCGTTACCCAATTCCAGCTTTGCGCCGCTCCGAAAGGTGCATAGCGCAATCCGGTGACGAGGGGTGTCGCCGAGCTGGAGGCGTCTTTGCTGAGACTTACTGCACTCGGCAGCCCACCCGCGTATCCGATGCTCAGTTTGCGGCCAGACGGATAAGTCATGCCCGTCAGATTGCCCGCCGCGTCGTATTCGTAAAACGTGGATAGGACAACGGCTTTCGGATTGGTGGCCGAGTTCGGGTTGAGCGTCTGCTGGGCCTTCGTCACACGCCCTTGGGCGTTGTAGGCGTAGGTGGTGGCCCCCTCCGGGAAACTGATCGTGGTCAAGCGCCCGATGCCGTTCGTGAAATTGCCGCCCGTTTGGTCGTAGAGCCAAGCGTAGCTCTGGTTGGGTTGTCCAGCCTGGCTGAAGGTACTGCTGCTCAGCCGATTGATGGCGTCGTAGGTGTTGGTGGTCAGCACGCCGCGGCTGTCCGTGCTGGTGAGCAGGTTGCCCGCTTCGTCGTAGCTCAGGTTGGTGGTGCCTGTGTCAGGACTGCGCTGCTGCTTGACCTGGCCTAGTCCATCACGGTCGTACTGTGTAGTCGCCCCTATCCCATCCAAAACAGAGCTGACTTGGTTGCCACTGCTGTAGCTGATCACCGTATTGTTGCCAGACGGGTCGGTGACGGTTTTTGGCCGCCCCAGAGCATCGTAGGCAGTATTGGTTGTCAACGCCAAGTCTGGAATATCAGGTGCTTGTGTCGCAACCGTCGGGTTGCCTTGTGCGTCATAAGCCTGGCTCACCACAGGTGCAGGCGAAACGGGCGGACTGGGAAGTGCAATCGGTGCACTGGCAACGGTGAAAGACAGCACATTGGAGCTGCTGGCCGAGACCGTTGCGTTGCCAGCATAGCTGGCGCTCAGAGCATGCGAGCCGGCCGTGGCAAAGCTAGATTTCAACGTCGCGACGCCGGCGCTCAGAGTGGCCGTGCCCAAGGAGGCGGTGCCGTCTTTGAAGGTAACGGTTCCGGTGGCGGTGGATGGGTTGATGGTGGCCCGCAGGGTGACGGCTTCGTTGGCGACGCTGCTCGTTGGGGTGGCACTCAATACGAGCGTGCTGGCGGTGGTGTTTGCCTTGACCGTGAGCTGTTTGGCTGCGGAGGTGCTGGTAGCGTAGGTACTGCTGCCTGCATATACCGCAGTCAGGTTCTGGGTACCCACCGCGGTGAACGCTGCAGACAGGCTCGCTACGCCCGTGCTGTTCAATGTGGCCGTGCCCACACTCGTGTTCCCGTTCATGAAGCGGACCGTGCCCCTGGCTGCACTCGGCTTGACGGTGGCAGTCAGCGTGGTGGATTGGCCTGCGGTGATTGTGGACGAGGCTAGCGCCAGATCGGTAGTGGTTTTGGTCTGCGCTTGTGCCTGGGTGCACCAAGGCACGAGACAGCAGCACAGGACGAAAAACAAATGGCGCAAAAATGGCCGGGCGTCAAAAAGAGCGGCTTTATTCGCCAAAGCCGGCTTCATGGATACAAACATGGGGGTGATCTCTTATTCCAAGCCGGCGGTCTTTTGCAAGCGGCCTACAGCGTCGTACATACGGGTGATCTGGCGGCTCAGAACGCCTGCAGGATCTTTGGTTTGTTGGGCGATACGGTTGCCGGCGTTGTCCAGCGTGTAATCGACCCGGTTGCCCAGGTTGTCCACCACCGCAGTCAGGCGGTGTGCCGCGTCATATTCGAAGCCCGTCCAACTGGCGTCGGGCCTCGTGGCGCGGGTCATCTGGCCCATGGCATCGTAGGTATAGGTGGTGCTCTGCCCTGCCACCGTAGTGCTCAGCAGGCGCTGGCGTGCATCGTAGGTGTTTGCCGTGATAACGCCGTTCGGGTCGGTGATCTGGGTTATCTGGCCTGCGCCGTTGTAGCTGTACTGGGTGGTGTGACCCAGCGGGTTGGCGACCTTGGTGGTATTGCCGAGATTGTCGTAGTCATAGGTCCAGACCTTGCCCCGCGCGTCGGTCATGCTTGCAACCAAACCCTGGCTGTTATAACTCCAACGGACGGTACGGCTGGTATTGCCAACGGTATCGGTAATGGTCTCACTGAGCTTATTGCCTGAAGCGTCATAGGTGTACGCAGTGGTACGCCCAGCCTCGGTGATGAGCACGGGCAGATGCCACGAAGGGTGCCACTGCGTTTGCGTGGTTTGGGCCAAGGTGGTTCCTGCTGCACGGGTGGTTCTGAGCAGCAACCGGCGTGACACATCCCACTCGAAGGTGGTTTTGTTGCCGAGGAAGTCGGTTTCCACCGTGGGCAGATTGAAGTCATCGGTGAAACTGCGGCTGGCGACGGTGCCGCCTTCAAATGGGCCGCTGGCCCGCAATACGCGTACCGTGCCGTCTCCTCCCTGGTAAGTCCAAGTCTGCAGGCTGCCGCGTGGGTCGGTGGCCTGGACGCTGCTTTGGAACACGGCCGCGTCGACAGCGCCAGTGGTCAGGCTGCCACTGCTCGCGCTGCTGCTGGTGGGATATGTGATGCCGTAGCTGAGCACACCGCCAGCATGGCTGGTGGAAGTGGCCCGGCCATCGGCGTCATAGCCGAAGGTCGCGTAACGCTGGCCGCTTTCGTCATTGATACCGGTCAGCGCATCGGGATACTGGGTGTTCTCGTAGAGGTACGTCTTGCTGCGGTTATCCGGGTACTGCACGCCGATGGGGCGACCCGTGCTGTGCAGGGTATACGCAATAGTCTGGCCGGCAGGGGTGGTGACGCCCGTGAGATGGCCTTGAGCGTCGTAGAGGAACTGCAGCTTGCGGCCAAAGGCATTGGTGACTTGGGTCAGGGCACCGTTGGTATAGCTGAGCGCCATGACCCAACCGTTGCGCAGCCCCATGCTGACGAGCGCGTTGTTGCTGTCGAACTGCCAATATGCATCGTCCTCCAACCGCGTGACACGCCAGCCGGCAGTATTTTGCTGCAGGCGATATTCACCGCTATCGTTGGTCCAGGGGTCCGTGATAGTACTGCGGGTGAATAGGGCCAAGGTGCCGCTGCCGAATTGCGCGGTACGCTGCAAATCGCCGCCAATCAACTGAGTCGCATAATTGTGAGACCAATAATTACCCAAACCAGCAGGCACCTGACCGCCACCACTGCGATATGTGCGAATGAAGTTCAGCGGATGAGTGCCTTGATCCTGCCAATCAGTTTCGACTTGAATCTTGCTACCAGAAACAGGGGCAATAGGATTGCCCAATAAACTTCCAGGGTCGGGCCTGCAGATAGGGATATCGGTAACATTGATATTCGTTTCCGCAGTGGTGTTATAGCAATCTGAGCAAACGGCGGTCAAGTGAGCGACAGTGGGACGGCGCGGCGGAATAAAAGTGAAGCTGAACCGCCCATTAATGTCCGTCGTCCCCCTGATTGAGCCACTTCCAGGAACAGAGACAGTAACGGCTTTATCTTTGCTTGGCGCACCGTTCTCCATCACCGTAACAGCCATCGATAGTGATGGACCTGCAGGCAAGACTTTTGTGGCACTGGGGCCATCGAAGCCGATGACAAAACTACTTATGCAAACCTGATAGTCAGAAGCATAAACCGGACTGACTGGAGGGCAAACACATGCCGAACTATCTTCGCTTACCCGAAGATTTGAATATAGTCCATAAGGATATTGACCGCCGGGGCATCCAGCACGGACTTCTATGTCTTCGGCATGTATATGTTCCGACGTATAAAACTTGCACCACATCTGGTTTGAAAGCTCACCAGCCACCAATTCATACGATTCATACCGATCGTATGGACCATGGGCCGCTGCCTCATTTTGCAACGCAACATGTTGCTCACAAACTTCGGCCGGCGTTCCGAAACTATTAAGCCCACCGCTCCACAGGGGAGCCGGAGGCCCAGCCGCAATACACAATGGCGAAACCAGAGAAACACCCAAGAGGAATATGCATCCCCTTACCTTCCTGAATTGCAACCTCAAAAACCTCATCAGCACCAAGAAAAATACATTCATGATTATTTTACAAACTTGTTTTGTTAGTTTTTAGTTGGGTGCCGTTTTTTATATGCAGCTCATCTCAGTTATCCATTGCGCTGCGCGCCACCCGCAGGACATGAAACAGGCGCCTAATGGCGGGCGCAGCGTCCGGCACCGAGGTCGGTTCGTACTTGGTGCTTCGAGCCCGTATCTCAGTTGGACCCGCGGCCTCACGAGCACCCCAGACTGTTGCCCTGAGCCTTCGGTTCTTGAGCACGCATTTCAGACTTCGATGACGTGGGCCGCACGCCGATGGCGCCGCGAACAGGAGGTTGTCATGGAAGTGATCTACCCGCGCTGCGCGGGATTGGATGTGCACAAGCAAACGGTGGTGGCTTGCGCACGCATTGCCGGTGATGGA
>NZ_QLTA01000073.1 GCF_003269065.1 Paracidovorax anthurii | reverse complement strand
GCCCGCCTGCACGGCCTGGCGCACGTCGCCGCTTTGCAGCACCGCGCGATCGCCCGTGGGCAGCGCGATGGCCTGCGCGTAGCGCACGAGGCGTTCGGCATCGCCGAAGGCGTTGCGCGTATAGCCGGTGACATAGCCCAGCGCATCGACGTCCCAGGCCACGTGGCCCGCGCGGTCGTAGGCCTTGTAGCTCCACGCCGTGCTGCCCGCCGCCCGCCCGGCCACCGCGTTGCCCAGGGTGTCGTAGCGCGTCTCGCTGCTGATCTCGGTGGGCTGCGCGTCTGTGCGGGTGCCGGCGGCGTTCCGGCCGTTGTCCAGCAGCGCCGCGGCGCTCTCGCCCTGGTACACCGCCACGGGCGGGAAGATCGTCTTGGTCTGCCGGCCCAGTGCGTCGTATTCGTAGCGCGTGGTGCGCTCCTCCGGCCGGCCCGCCGCTTCCGTGCGCGCGGCGAGGTGGCCCAGCGCGTCGTAGGCCATGCGCGTGATGACCCTCGCCGGGCCGTCGGCCAGGTCCACCTCGGGCGAGGTTTCCTGCACGAGCCGGCCCGCCGCGTTGTAGTCGTAGGTCCAGGTGCTGCCGGCCTTGTTGGTGAAGGCGGTCTTGCGGCCCGTGCCGTCGTAGGTGGTGCTCTCGGTCTGCTGCGCCGCGTCGGTGCTGGCGATCAGGTTGCCCGCCGCGTCGTATTGCAGGCGCTCGGTGCGGTCGGCCGCCGTGCGCGCGGGCTGGGGCATGAGGGCGAGGTCGATCTCGGCGCGGCCGATGCTGTGGAAGTGCTCGTTCGAGCCGTTCGCGTTGAGCTGGTAGAGCGCCTCGTTGTCCTGGCCCGGGGCCACGTCGATGTAGCCCATGACGCCTTCTTCGATCCAGCCCAGCACGTTCTTCGCGTAGGCGCGCAGACCCTCGTTGGCGGTGTAGAAGTGGTTCGTGCCCGCGCCCGGCGGGCGCAGGCGGTACAGCGGGGCCGTGCCGGCCGCGGGGGCGCTGCGCAGGTAGCCGACGTCGCCCTCGGCCTGCCAGCCGTTCTGCAGGGCCTGGTCGCGCTCGGCCGGGTCGCTCGTGTAGAGGTGGTCGCTGGCGCCGCTCGTGCGGCTCAGGCGGTAGAGGGGCCGGAGCCCGTCTCCGCCCGTGGTCTTCATGTAGCCGGTGATGCCTTCGTCGATCCAGTAGTCGGCGCCCTGCGCGCCCATGTAGGTGGTGCGCTCGGTGAGGCGGCCCGCCCCGTCGTACACGTAGCCCTGCAGTTGCCCGAGCGCGTCGCGCGTGAAGCGCAGCCGGCCCGCGGCGTCGTAGTAGTTGCGCGTGGTGCGGTCGGTGCCGCTTGCCGGCGCATTCTGGGCGATGGCGCCGCGGCTGAGCTCGCCCGCCTGCGCGCGCTGGCTCTCCAGTGCGGCGATCTGGGTGTCGGTGAGCGGCGCGGCGCCCTGGCGCACCCGCAGCAGCAGCCCGGTGCCGTCGTAGAAGCGCTCGGTGGCACCGCCCTCGGCATCGATCGTCAGCGTCTCGCGCCCCGCGCGGTCCAGGAAGTGCCGCACCGTGCGGTCCTGGCTGCTGGTCACCGGCGTGGGTTCGGCCAGCAGCATCGCCCCGGCCTGCGCGCTGCGGTAGGCATCGGCCGGTACCGCCAGGCGCGTCTCGCGCACCAGGCGGCCGGCCGCGTCGTAGCCGTAGGTGGTGACGGCCCCGCTCGCATCCACCTCCGAGGTGAGCCGCCCGGCCGCGTCGTAGACCTTGCGCACGAAGGCATCCGAGAGGCTGGTCTGCGGCACGTTGATCGGCCCATCCTGCGCGCCGGTGTCGCCGCTGGGGGTGGCATAGCGCGTGCTCTGCAGCAGGCGGCCGTTCTTGTCGTAGAGGTACTGGGAGACGCCGCCCGCGCCGTCGGCGCTCAGGATGAGGCGCCCGGCCGCGTCGTAGCGCATGCGCGTGTGCTCGTCGCGCTGCGCGTCGTAGAGCGCCCCCACGCGATTGCCGATTTCGGCCTCGTCCGGCCGTGCGGACAGCGGCTGCACGGCCAGGTCCAGCGGCTTCGCATAGCGGATGCGCTGGGTGACGTTGCCGTTGGCGTCGTAGCGCTGGGAAGTCACCGCGCCCGTGCCGTCGATGGTGTAGCGCGCGCGGCCCAGTGCGTCGTAGACGGTGCGCGTGACGGCGTCCGTGGCACTCGCGGCCGGCTGCGGGACGTTGCCCGGGCTCCACTGCGCGAAGTCGATGCGGTTGGCATACGCGGTGCGCTGCACCACGCGGCCGCTGCCGTCGTAGACGAAGCGCACCACGTCGCCCGCGCCGTTGACGGTGGCCGCCACGCGGTTGTCCGCGTCGTAGATGCGGTGCTCGGTGAGGTCCCGCGCGGGGTCCGGGCGCTTGAGGCCGTCCAGTTGCCCTTCGCTCACCTGCAGCGCCAGGCCGTCCACACCCGCCAGCGGCTGGGCGTAGCGGGTCTGGCGCACCACGCGGCCGGCCGCGTCGTAGACGGTCTCCGCCAGGTTGCCCGCCGCGTCGAGCACGAAGCGCTGGCGGCCCTCTGGGTCGTAGGCGTAGCGCGTGACGTGGCCCTGCGCGTCCGTGACGCTCGTGACGTTGCCCGCGGCATCGTAGGCATAGCGCCTGGCGAGGTTGAGACCCGCGTGCGTGGCCGTGGACGGGTCCACGACCTCCAGCACCCGGCGGCCCAGGGCGTCGTACTGGTAGGCGGTGGTCGTGCCGTTGGGGTCGGTGACGGTGACCTGGCGGCCCATGCCGTCGTAGGCATAGGTGGTGACGAGGTTCAGGCCCGTGGGGTCCACCGCCTGGCGCACGAGCTGGCCCTGGGCGTCGTAGCCGAACTGCGTGACCACGCCCTGCGCGTCCGTCACGCTCAGCTGGTTGCCCAGCGCGTCGTAGGCGTAGGTGGTGACCAGGTTCAGGCCGCCCGGGTCCACCGTGCGCGTGAGCACCCGGCCCGCCGCATCGTAGGCGAGCGCGGTCTTCACGCCATTGGCGTCCGTCGTCTCCACGAGGCGGCCCGCCGCGTCGTAGCGGCCCGCCGTGCGGGTGAGGGCCGTCTGCACCGCCGTCTGGCGGCCATTGGCGTCGTATTCGTAGCGGGTGACCGCGCCGTTGCCGTCCCGGACCGAGACGGTCTGGCCGAGCCGGTCGTGCACGGTGGTGACGGCGATGCCTTCGGGCGTGGTGACGGTGACGCTGCGCTCCTGCAGGCTGTAGGCGTAGGTGGTCACGTGCCCCAGCGCATCGGTCTGGGAGATGGTGCGGCCGAAGGCGTCGTAGGCCGTCGTGGCGCGGCGGCCCAGCGCATCGGTGGCGGCGATGAGCCGGCCCAGGCGGTCGTAGGCCTGCGTGCGCACCTGCCCGAGCGCATCGGTGGTGGCGACGGCGCGACCGAAGGCGTCGTAGGTGACGGTGCCGGCAAGGCGCAGCGTGTCCGGGTCCTGCACGCGCTGCACGGCCAGGCCCCGGCGGTCGTAGGCGGTGTCCACCGTCTGCACGGCGCCCGCGCCCAGCGCGGCCGTGCGGCGCACCTCCTCGCCGAAGGTGTTGTAGACGTAGTTCTTCGCGAAGCCCTGGGCATCGGTGGATTGCGCGAGCGTGCCCGTGGCGTTGTAGCGGTAGCTGGCGGTGCTGTCCGCCGTGGCGCTGCGGGCCTGCCCGAAAACGGCCAGCACGCCGGCGCTGGCAAGGCCGCCGGCCTGGCCTCCCGCGCTGGCCAGCGCCGCGCGGTCGATGCGGCCCGCGTAGCGCGTGCCGGACTGCGCCTGGCCGAACGCGTTGTAGCGCGTCTCGGTGATCTCGCCCAGCGGGTTGACGGTGTGGGTCAGGCGCCCGACCGCGTCGTAGAAGAAGAGCGTCTGCTGGCCGTTCTGGTCGGTGGTGGCGGTGCGGCGGCCCGCCGCGTCGTAGCGGTGGCGCAGGCCGTACTGCTGCCAGATCGCATCGACCTGGGCGGCGCTCTGGCTGCCGTCCAGCAGCGCCGCGCCCTGCGCGGTGAGTTCGCCCACCAGGCGGCCCTGGTCGTCGTAGCGGGCGGCCGTGCCGCGCGCCTCGGCGTTGCCGGCGGCCTGCGTGGTCTGCACCAGCCGGCCCATGCCGTCGTAGCGGTAGCGCGTGGTCGTGCCTTCCGCGTTCACCGATACGGACACGCGGTCGAGCGCATCGTAGGTGCGGGTGGTGATCTGGTCCTGCGCCGAGGCGGCGGGCAGGAGGTCGGCCAGGCGGGTGGCCGCGGTGACCTGCGCCGCCGTGACCGCGGTCACGGCATTGGCGTAGCGCCGCACGGACACGGGGTTGCCGTTGCCGTCGTAGCTGCTTTGCGTGAGGTACCCCTCGGCGTCGAGTTCGCCGATCCGGCGGCCCTGGGCGTCGTAGAAATAGGCCGTGTACGCATCCCCCGCGCCGGTCGCGGGACGCAGGCCGGCGATCGATCCCGCGGCACGGGCAGCGGCCGCGCCGCCGGCAACCGGCTGCACATACCGCGCGCTGCCGATGAGCCGGCCCGCCGCGTCGTAGCGGTATTCGGTGAGGTAGCCTTCGCCATCCACCGTGCCGGCCAGCAGTCCATCCTTGCCGTAGATCTGCACGGCGGTGCGGTCCTGCGTGCTCCGCGCCAGCGGCGGCAGCGCCTCTCCGTCCACCGCATGCCCCGCCAGCACCGCCGAGGCACTTCCCGCGTGGGTGGCGTCGCCGAGGTACACGGCGCGGAAGCGGTCCAGTGCCGAAGGCGGCACATCGACGTTCAGCACGGCCAGGCCGTAGGCGAGGTCCGCGGTGCCCAGCGCCGTGTCGCCGTTGTAGAAGGTCACCCGCCCGGCAGGCTGGCTGCCCGACACCTGGGCGCTGAGCAGGGTCCCCAGGCCCTGGGCCGTGCGGGTGGGCATGGCGCTGAGGGCCACGGCGGTGGAGTCCTGCCCTGGCGTGACCGCCAGCTGGAAGTCGAGCAGTGCCGCCGGAGAGGCCGCGTCACCGCCATAGCTGACCGTGAGCTGGTGGTTGCCCACCGCCAGCCCGCGTGTGGACAGCAGAGCCACCCCGTTCACGATGCGGGCCGTGGACACGATGGTGTTGCCATCGACGAGCGTGACGGTGCCGCTGGCACCTCCGTTCACGGTGATGGAGACGTCACGGCCCTGCTCCAGGCTGGTGCCGGACGCCAGCGCGAGCGTGGTGGTTCCCGTGGGGGTGACGGTCTGCGCCAGCACGCCGGAGCTGCTCGCCCCGTTGCCCGCATCGCCCTCGTAGCGGGCGCGCAATTCGTGGGTGCCCGGCGGCAACCCCGCGACGACGAGGCTGGCCACGCCATTGACCACCTGGGCCGTGCCCAGGACGGTGCCGGCACGCAGGAAGGTGACGGTGCCCCCGGGCTGCCGGCCCGCGACGCGCGCGCTCAGCGTCACGGAGGCGTCACTGCGCACGCTCGCGGCCGAGGTGTCCAGGGTGACGGTGGTGGCGGCGGCCAGGACGACCGAGGCGACCGCCTGGGAGGTGCTGGTTTCGAACCCCTGGAATCCGTCGTATACCGCGGTCAACGTGCCCGCGCCTCCAGGCAGGTCATTGAGCGTGAGCCGCGCCACGCCGTTGACGGCCTGCACGGTCCCGACCAGCGCATTGCCCGCGTAGAAGCGCACCGCGCCAGCGATGCCCTGCGCGCGCCCGGCAGACGTGATGGTGGCGTCTAGCACGAGCGGCGTGCCCGGGGCCCGCTGGCTGCTGGATGCCGTAAGCACGGTTTGCGTTGCCATGCCGGCCACGGCCAGGGGCACCGTGGCGCTCTGGCTGGCCGGCTCTTTTTCCGCATTGCCGGAATAGGTGGCGGTGAGGGTGCGGGCGCCCACGGGCACCGAGCTGGACACGAAGGTGGCCACGCCGTTGGCCTGCACGGTGGCCACGCCGACCAGGATCTCGCCGGCATAGAAGCTGACCGTGCCGGCACTCGTGCTGCTGTAGGGCGCCGTGGCGCTCAGGGTGACCGGGCTGCCGTAGCGGATACTCGCCGGCGAGGGGGCGGCCACGGTGACCGTGCTGCCGCCCCGCAGGGTGAGGGCCAGGGCCTCGGAAGTCGCCGCGGCATTGTCGGCATCGCCGGCATACCGTGCGGTGATGCGGGCGGCGCCTGCCGGGAGGGTGACCGACAGGCTGGCCACGCCGTTGGCCACACTGACCGTTCCCCCGCCGATGGGGGCTCCGTTGTTGTAGAAGGTGACGGCCCCGCCCGGGCGAACACCGGCCACGCGGGCCGCGAGCGTCACCGTGGCTTCGCTCGTGGAGCGGCTCGTGACCGTGGCGGCCATGGAGACCACTGCGTCCGCGGCGGCGACGGTCGCGCCGAGCACGGACGACACGCTCTGCGCAAACTGTGCGTCGCCGGTATAGACCGCACGGATTGCATGCGACCCCACCGGGAGGTCTCTCGAACTCCACGTGGCCGAGCCGTTGGCGACGGCGGCCACGCCGAGTGCCTTGCTGCCACTGAAGAATGTGACGAAGCCGGTGGCGGCACCGGGCACCGTGGCGGTGAGCGTGAGCTCCTGGCCGCGCGTGATGGATGGGGCAGACGCCGCCAGCGAAGTGGTGGTCGCCGCCAGATTGCCCGCGCCGGGGGCGACCGCCAGGGCCAGCGGCGAGGAGAGCCCCGCCGGGTTGTAGGCATCTCCCTCATAGGTTGCCGTGATGCTGGCCATGCCGGGCGTGGCGAGCGCGCGGGTGGTCAGGCTGGCCACCCCGTCCACCAGCGTGGCCGTGCCCAACACCGCGCCGCCGCTGTGGAACGTCACACGCCCCGTGGCCGCCGGCTTCGCGCTCAGCGCCACGAGCGTGCCCGCGCCGTCGCGGAACTCCAGCCCCGACACCCCCGAGCCCGGCGCGTAGAACGACGAATCCAGGTACAGCGGCTGGCTGATCTGCACCGTCTCGCGCCGCCATACCACCCCGTTCTTCGCATACGACACGGCTCCCGCGTCGTAACTCAGCACCAGCACGTCGCCGGCCACGATGGTGCCCACATTGGCCACCAGCGCCCCGTCGCGGTAGAGCTCCACCGTGCTGCCCGACACGTGGATCGCCCAGTCCAGCGACGCCACGCCGTTGTCCGAGGCCGGGTCCGTGTTGAGCCCGATCATGTAGTTCTGGTCCGACTGCCCGGACACCGTGAAGCGCACGCTCGCGCCGCCCGTGTAGCCCGCGACGCTGCGCACCGAGGCATCCCACTGGCTCGCCGTGCCCGTCTTTTTGACCGCACCCGAATCGAACGACACCCCCGTGGCCACCACGCTGGGCACCACGTTCATGCGCGCCGTGAGCGTCACCGCATCGCCCGCGGCCACGCTCGTGGACGATGTGCTCAGGCCGATCGCATCGTTCACCGCCACCGCCCTGGCCGCCGAGGTCGCCGCGGCGTTGTTCGCATCGCCTCCGTAGACCGCCGTGATCTGCGCCGCGCTCTGCGCCGCCAGCGCGCTGGTGGTGAGGCGGGCCACGCCGTTGACCACGCTGGCCGTGCCCAGCACCTCCCGGCCGTTGAAGAAGGTCACGCTGCCCGTGGGCGCGGCCGCCGCGTTCAGCGGCACTTCCTGGCCCGAGGCATTGCGGAACTTCAGCCCCGCGATCGATCCGCCCGTGCCGTAGAACGAGGAATCCAGGTACAGCGGCTGCGTGATGTTGGCCGTCTCCTGGCGCAGCACCGCTCCGTTCTTGCGGTAGCTCACCACCCCGTTCAGGTACTCCACGCTCAGCACGTCGCCCGTGGTGTACGTGCCCAGCGAGGCCACACTCGCCCCGTTCTGGTAGGCGTACATCGCGCCGTCGTAGGTGATGTAGATCGCCCAGTCGATGGACAGGTAGCTGTCGTTGACCCCGGGGTCGGAGTTCAGGCCCACCATGATGGCCTTGTTGGTCTGCCCCGCCTTGAAGCTCACGCTCGCGCCGCCGCTCACGCCCACCGTGCTGCGGATGGAGGACTCCCAGTCGGCCGTGCCGCTGGTCTTGGTCACCGTGCCGTCGATGAGCGTCACGCCGTTGGCGATCGCCCCGGCTGGCACCGCCACGCCGTTGACGATGGCGCTGGTGGCGCTGTTGACGTTGGCCGTGAGCACCAGCGGCGCACCCGCCACCACCGAACCGCTGGAGACGGCCAGCTCCACCGCGTCGGCCACCTGGATGGAGACCGGCGCCGAGGCCGCGCCCGCACGGTTCGCGTCACCCGCATAGACCGCCGTGATGGCGTGGCTGCCGGCCTGGGTCAGCGCCCGCGTGGTCAGGCTCGCCACGCCGTTGGAAATGCTGGCGCTGCCCAAATACACCGAGCCGTCGAAGAAGTTCACCGTGCCCGTGCCGCTGCCCACGTTCGCCGACAGCACCACCGGGTTGCCCGCCACGATGCTGGCGGACGAGACCCCGATCTCCACGCCGGAGGAAATGGCGATGGACATCGGCTTGGAGACGCCGCTCACGGCAGCGCCCGTGTACACCGCCGAGACGTTCGCGATGCCCACGTTGCGCAAACCGCTGGTGGTCAGCGTCGCGATGCCGTTGGCGATGTTGCCCGTCCCCAGGAACGCCGTGCCGTTGAAAAAGTCCACGCGCCCGGAGGGGGACGCGCCCGTGACCGTGGCCGTCAAGGTCACGGCCGCGCCGGCGGCGATCTGCGCGCTCGACGCTCCGAGCGCCACCGTCGCAGGCACGGCCGTGACCTGCAGATCCTGCGCGGCCGAGGCGGTGGCCGCATTGCGCGCGTCGCCCGAGTACTGCACCGTGATGGCATTCGATCCGGAGTCCAGCGCATCGGTGCCGAGCGAAGCCGTGCCCTGCGAGAGCGTTGCCGTTCCGAGCACGACGCCGTTCGCATAGAAGGTGACGCTGCCGGTGGGCGGCACGGCCGTCTCCGCGCCGGAGAGCGTGGCCGTGAGGACGACGGACGCCCCCCGGGTGGCCTGGGTGGACGAAAGCGAGAGCACCAGGCGCGGCGCGGCGGGCGCCACCGCCACGCGCACCGGCCCGGCGCTGGCAATGGCGGGGTTGCCGGCATCCCCGGAATACAGGGCCTGCACGCTGAGGTCGGCCGCCTGCGACGGCCTCACGGTCAGGGTGGCCTCGCCATTGACGAGCGATGCGGAGCCCAGGACCTGGCCGCCGCTGACGAAGGTGACCGATCCCGTGGGGTGATCGCCCGTGACGGTGGCCGTGAAAGTGACCGGGCCGCCCTGCGCGATGCTCGCGCTGGAGGTTGCCAGGGCCAGGGCGCTGCCGGCCCCGGTGGGCGCGGCGATGCCCGGGCCACCGGCCACCGCGACCACGGTGGCGGTGGCGGAGGTACTGGCGGCGTCGGCGGTGTCGCCGCTGTAGACGGCCCGATAGCCATGGCCGCCGGCCGTGACGCCGGAGGCGTTGAAGCTGGCCTGGCCGCTGGAGAGCGCCACGCTGCCGAGCAGGGTGTCACCGTCGTAGAAAGCGACCGTGCCGCCCAGGGCGGCCCCGGGGTTCGCCACGGCCGCGACGCGCGCGGTCAGGACGACCCCGCCGCCCGCCGCGACCTGGATGTGCGATGTTGCGAGCACGGCCGTGGTGGCCGCGGCCGGAAGCACGGTCTGCGCGAGGGTGGCGGAGTTGCTTGCGGCCACGGCCGCATCGCCCGGGTACACCGCCGTGAGCCCGTTCAGCCCGAGCGGCAATGCCGAGGTGGTCAGCGTGGCAAAGCCCTGCCCGTCCACCGACGCGGTTCCCAGCAAATCCGTGCCCCGGTAAAACGCCACCGAGCCGCCGGGCTGGGCCTGGTTGCCGGCCACGCCGACGTGCGCGCGGAGCGTGACGGGCGCATTGGCGACCGATGGCGTGCCGCTGCCCTCCAGCACGACCTCGCTGGCATATCCGGCGCGCACGGCCGCGCCGGCCGCCGTGGCGGCGCTCGCATGGGTCGCATCCCCCGAATACACGGCGGTGATCGTGTGGCTGCCGAGGGTCTGCACGTTCCACACCGCGGTCGCGATGGAGTCGCCGCCCACGGCCTGCACCAGGCCGCTACCGATCACGGTGGCGCCATCGAAGAAGGTCACGGTTCCACCGGGCGCGCCGCCGGAGACGGTGGCCTTGAGCACCAGCGCACGGCCCAGGGCGGCCGTCCCCGGCAGAGGGTCCAGGCTGACGCGGGCCGCCTGCAGAACCGTGGCGGACGTCACGGCGGAGGTGCTGGCGGCGTGGGTCGCATCGCCTTCGTAGCGGGCGCTGAGGGTGTTCGTGCCGACCGGGAGGCTGTTGACCGTCAGCCGGGCCACGCCATTGGTGATCCGCGCGGTGCCCAACGCGGTGGCGCCGCTGTAGAACGTGACGTTGCCCTCCGGCTGGCTGCCGGAAACCACGGCTTCGAGCACCAGGTCCGAGCCCGCCACCAGCGTGGCGGCGGACGCGCGCACGCCAATGCCGGTCGCGGTCTTTTGCGTGGTGTCCGTGCGCGTCAGGCCCGCGGCTCCGACGATGAGGGCGCTGCCGTCGCCCAGCAGCTGGGTATCGACGGGCGTCGCGAGCCGCGTGACGGCCGTCACGCGCGAGGCCGCGTCGTATTCCGTCTGCGTCACCGCCCCCGCGGCATCCACCTGCCATGCCAGCCGCTGCGCGCCGTCGTAGAGACGCCAGCTTCTGCGGTCGTCCGCCCCCGCGAGCGCCTGGATGGCCTCGATCGTGGGCGCCGCGCTCAGGTCCGCCAGCGTGCGTGCATAGGCGATCGTCTGCGTCAACTGGCCGTTGGCGTTGTAGCGGTATTCCTTCGCGGCCCCCGTGCCGTCCACGTCGGCGATCTTGCGCCCCGCATCGTCATAGACCGCCCACTGGCGCACCCCCGTGGGGTCCTGCGTCATGACCAGCCGGCCCGCCGCATCGTAGGCGTAGCGGGTGGTGCCCAGCGCGGTGCCCGCGCTGCTTTGCATCACGCTCGCGAGCCGGCCGGCGGCGTCGAAGCTGGACACCGTGCTCAGGCCGTTGGCCAGCGTCACCGTGGTGGAGGCGGCGCCGTATTCGGTGATCGTCGTGTTGGCGGTCGTGCCGTCCGACGACGGCGCGGACGCCACGATCACGCGGCCCAGGCCGTCGTAGACGTATTGCGTGACGCTGTCCGTGCGCGGCTGAACGGTCTTGAGCAATTCGCCGGCCTGGCTGTAGACGTACTGCGTCACCGCCGGCTCGCTGCCCTCGCCGGCCGCGTCCAGCACGCCATAGGCGATGCTCGTGCTGAGTTGCCCACGGAAGTCGTAGCGGCTGTCCACCCGCTGGCCGCCGCGCAGGTCCTGCGCCGCGGCCCAGCTGGCCATCTGCGCTTCCGTCGGCACGCTGGTGGAGCCCAGGTTGCCGACGTCGTAGGCCGCTGCTGCGTAGGCCAGCGTGCTTACCCGCTGGCCCAGGTTGTCGTAGCGGTATTCGGTGACCCGGCCCTCCGCGCTGATCACGAAGCGCAGCTGGTTGCGCCCCTGGGTGCTGTAGACGTACCGCGTGGTGCTGTCCGCCGGGCCGCTGCCGCCGAAGGCGGGCGCGGTGGCGACGTTGCCGTTGCCGTCGCCCGCGCGCAGGGTCTCGGTGAGCAACTGGTTGCGCTCGTCGTAGGTACGCACCACCGTGTTGCCCAGCGGGTCCACCTTCATCGTCTGGTTGCCCTGGGCGTCGTACTGCAGGGCGATGCTGCGGCCCAGCGCGTCGGTCATGGCCGTGACGTTGCCCTGGTCGTCGTAGCGGTAGTAGAGCTGCGAGAGGCCGGCGGAGCGATTGCCGGTGATGCCCGTCTGCACGCGCAGGAGCTGGCCCCGGGCGTCGTAGCTGTAGCGGCTCGCCACATTCAGGGGGTCCGTCACCGTCGTGGTCCGGGTGGCGGTGTCGTAGGCGTAGGTGGTGGTCAGGCCCAGCGCATCGCGCACGTTGGACACGCGGTAGTCCCCATCCACCAGCGTGTATCCGATCTCCAGGCGCGTGCCGTCCGACTGCGCCACCGAAGCCACGCGCCGGCTGTTGCCATCGTAGGTGTAGGTGGTCTGGTAGACCTTGCCGTCCGCGATGTCGTTGTCGCCCGGGCTCAGGTCCACCGAGACCGACGACAGGCGGTTGCTGGCGTCATAGGCATAGCGCACCCGCGTACTGGTGCTGCCGTCCTGCGCCACGACGCGGATCTGCGCCAGGTTGCGGCCGACATAGTCGTAATGGGTGGTTTCGCCCGAGGCGTCGGTCACGCTGGCGAGTAATCCGTCCGCGCCGTACTGGTAGCGCGTGGTGTTGCCGTTCGCATCCGAGCGCGACACCAGACGCGCATCGCTGCCGCCCTCGTAGCGCTCCTGCGCGCCGGTATCGCCATCGGTCCACACGTACTGCCCGGCCGCGCCATCCCAGCGCAGGGTGTCGTAGGCGCCCGCGCCGTCGGTGCCCACGTACAGGCCGCTCGATGCATCGTAGGCATAGTCGGACCGGGCGCCGTCGCTGGCGGTGCGGGTGATCACGCTGCCCGCGGCATTGCGGGTGCCGCTCAGGCTCAAGGGCTGGTTGTAGATGCCCACCGACCAGTTGTCCGCGTTGTCGTCGTTCAGCAGGCCCTGGCTGTTGTACGTCCGCAGCACGTCCATGCCCAGGCCCTGGCCCGCGACGAAATCGTCGCGGCGCTGGAGCACCAGGTTGCCGTTGGACAGGTTCACATAGGCCTGCTCCCCGCCGCGCCCCTGCGCGGCATTTCCGAACATCCCTCTCTGACCCAGGGTGGCGAGCGAGCTTGTGCTGAGACCGAGACTGTTTCCGCTGACGATGGCGACCATGTGCTGTATCCGTAGGGCTGGTACCCGGCTCGAATGGAACCGGCCTCCCCCTGGAGGCCCGGATGCCGGGGCTTTGCCAATACATCCAGCGATTTGGGAAAGTGTTGAGCGCGCCGCTGCCACGCCCTGCGGATCACCGCGGTCGCCTTGAAGAAAACCCTTTCAAATCAACACCTTGCCGGCGTTTTCGGGCATGAAAAAGAATGCCCTCCGTTTTCCGACAAATACGCTCGGAAAAAGAATACCCCCCGCCTCCCGCGCGAACGCGGGCAGGCATCCGCGGCAAGTCCCGTCCCTAGAACCCCTCTTCCGCCAGCTCCACGCAGGTCATGTCCCGCGCCCTGACCACGTTCAGCCAGGCCCCGGTCTTGGGCAGTTCGTAATGGAAGAAGTACCGCATGGCGCCCACGCGGCCCGCGTTCGCGGCATCGGCGAGCGCAGGGTCCTGCGCCAGCACGGCCAGGGCCACGTCGAGCCAGATCCAGGCGATGACCATGTGGCCGGCCGCCTGCAGGTAGGGCACGGCATTGGCGAGCGCCTCGGCGGGCTCGCCCGTTGCCCAGGCGGCCTTGGTGGCGGCGCCGACCTCGGCCAGTGCCTTGGCGAGCTGGTTGCCGTAGCCCGCGAGTTCGGGCCGGGCCATGGCCTGCTGGAGGGTGGCGTTGACGCGGCCGGCCAGCAGCTGCAGGCCGCGGCCGCCTTCCATGACGACCTTGCGGCCCAGCAGGTCCATGGCCTGGATGCCGTGGGTGCCCTCGTGGATCATGTTCAGGCGGTTGTCGCGCCAGTACTGCTCCACGGGAAAGTCGCGCGTGTAGCCATAGCCGCCGTGGACCTGGATGGCGAGCGAATTGGCCTCCAGGCACCACTCGCTGGGCCAGCTCTTGGCGATGGGGGTCAGCACCTCCAGCAGCATGCGGGCCTCGTCGGCGTCGTCGGGGGCGCCGGTGCGCTGCTCGTCCACGAGCCGCGCGCAGTACAGGTTGAGCGCCAGCGCGCCCTCGCCGTAGCTCTTCTGCGCGAGCAGCATGCGGCGGATGTCGGCGTGCTCGATGAGGCGCACCGGCGGGGCGCCCGCGTCCTTGCCCGCCTTGCCCGCAGCGCCGGCGCTGCCCGCCTTGATCGGCCGGCCCTGGGTGCGCTCCTTCGCGTACTGCAGGCTCGCGCGGTAACCCGCCAGGCCCAGCAGGGTGGCGGCCATGCCGATGCCGATGCGGGCCTCGTTCATCATGTGGAACATGCACTTCAGGCCCTCGCCGGGCAGGCCGACGAGGTAGCCGATGGCGCCCGCGCCGCGTCCGTCCAGGCCGCCCCCGCCCTGGTCCGGGCGCACGGGGTACTTGCCCTCGCCGAAGTTCAGCAGCGTGTTGGTGGTGCCGCGCCAGCCCAGCTTGTGGTTGAGGCCGGCCAGGGCCACGTCGTTGCGCTCGCCGGTCAGGCGCCCTTCCGTGTCCACGAGCCACTTGGGCACGATGAAGAGCGAGATGCCCTTGACGCCCGGCACCGGCCGGCCGTCCGGCCCGGGGATCTTGGCGAGCACGAGGTGGACGATGTTCTCGGTCATCTCGTGGTCGCCGGAAGAGATCCACATCTTGTGGCCCGCGAGCCGGTAGCGCGGGCCGAGCGGGTCGGCCCCGGCCCCCTCCCCGTCGGGCACCGCGCGCGTGGCGATGTCGGAGAGCGAGGAGCCCGCCTGCGGCTCCGACAGGCACATGGTGCCCGCCCAGCGGCCGTTGAATTCATTGAGCGCGAACACCTCGCGCTGCGCCGCCGTGCCGTGCGCCATGAGCAGGTTGGCGTTGCCCACGGTGAGCAGGTTCGAGCCGATGCTGATCGACGCCTCGGCGAAGAAGCTGTTGGCCGCCGCCTCCAGCGTGTAGGGCAGCTGCATGCCGCCGACCGCATAGTCCTGCGCGGCGCTCAGCATGCCGGAATCGGCGTAGGCCCGGCGCGCCTCGTGCGTGGCCCGGGGCAGGACCACGCGCTCGCCGTCGAAGCGCGGCTCCTCGGTATCGACGAGGCGGTTGAACGGCGCGTACTTCTCGCGCGCGATGCGCTCGCAGGTGTCGAGCACGGCATCGAAGGTTTCGCGCGAGTGGTCGGCGAAGCGCTCGCGCGCCGTGAGCGCCGGCACGCCCAGCCAGTCGTAGAGCAGGAAGTCGAGGGTGGAACGCAGGCGCATGGGGATCTTTCCGCATCAAAAGTGCCGCACGTCGCCGTATTTGCTCGACATGCAGCTATTGAAACAATAGCAATCAACACATGGAGGGGCATCCGCCCGGATGCCGCCCCTCGCCCTGCGCGGAACCGGCCCGCCGCCGTCAGGCCGCGGCCGGGCCGGGGGCGCCCTCGTCCCGCGCCGGCAAGGCCACGATGGTGCCCTGCGCGGCCGCGCAGAGCTTCTCGGCGCCGTCCGCCGCCACGGCGAACACCTCGCAGCGGCAGACGGCCTGCGTGCGCCCGTGGTGCAGCACCTCGGCACGCACGATCAGCCGCTCGCCCACGGCGGGGCGCAGGTAGTTGATCTTGAGCTCCGAGGTGACCACCGGCACGCCCAGGGCGCCGCCGCCCGCATAGGTGAGCGCATTGTCGGCCAGGTAGCTCACCACGCCGCCGTGCACGAAGCCGTGCTGCTGCAGCAGCTGCGGCGTGACGGGCAGGCGCAGTTCGCAGCGCTGCGGCGAGAACGCATGCAGCTCGGTGCCCAGCAGGCGGCTGAAGGGCTGCCGGGCCAGCACGGCCCGGCCATGGGCGAGCAGGTCGGGCCCCGGCCCGCCGCCGGCCACCGGGTTGTCCGTCGGGCCTGCCATGGCGCCGGCTCAGAGCACTTCGAACACGCCGGCCGCGCCCATGCCGCCGCCGATGCACATCGTCACGCAAACGCGCTTGGCGCCACGGCGACGGCCCTCGATGAGCGCATGGCCCGTGAGGCGCTGGCCGCTCACGCCGTAGGGGTGGCCCAGGGCGATGGCGCCGCCGTTCACGTTGAGGCGGTCGGCCGGGATGCCGAGCTTGTCGCGGCAGTAGAGCACCTGCACGGCGAAAGCCTCGTTCAGCTCCCACAGGTCGATGTCCTGCACCGTGAGGCCGAGCTGCTTGAGCACCTTGGGCACCGCGAAGACCGGGCCGATGCCCATCTCGTCGGGCTCGCAGCCCGCGACGGCGAAGCCCAGGAAGCGGCCCAGGGGCTTCAAGCCCTTGCGGCTCGCGTAGTCCTCGCTGGTGAGCACGCAGGCGCCCGCGCCGTCGGAGAACTGGCTGGCATTGCCGGCCGCGATCACGCCGCCCGGCAGCGCGGGCTTGATCCCACCGATGCCTTCCTTGGTGGTGCCCTCGCGGGTGCCCTCGTCCCTGCTGACGGTGAGCTGCTTGGTGATCAGGCCCAGCGCCTTGTCGGCCACGCCGGCCGTGACGGTGATGGGCGCGATCTCGTCGTCGAACCTGCCCGCCGCCTGCGCGGCGCAGGCTTTCTGCTGGCTGGCGGCACCATATTCGTCCATAGCGTCGCGGCCGATGCCGTAGCGCTTGGCGACCTGCTCGGCGGTCTCCAGCATGCTCCAGTAGATCTCGGGCTTGGCCTTGGCCAGCTCCATATCGCGCAGCATGTGCAGGTTCATCTCCTGCTGCACGCAGGAGATGCTCTCCACGCCGCCGGCTACGAACACGTCGGCCTCTCCCGCGACGATGCGCTGGGCGGCCAGCGCGATGGTCTGCAGGCCCGAGGAGCAGAAGCGGTTCACGGTCATGCCCGAGGCGCTCACCGGCAGCCCGGCGCGCAGCGCGATCTGGCGCGCGACGTTGGCGCCCGTGGCGCCCTCGGGGTTGGCGCAACCCATGATGACGTCATCGACCTCTGCGCCGTCGATGCCGGCGCGCTGGATCGCGTGCTGCACCGCATGGCCGCCGAGCGTGGCGCCGTGGGTCATGTTGAAGGAGCCCTTCCAGCTCTTGGCGAGCGGCGTGCGGGCGGTGGAAACGATCACTGCGGAGGTCATGTACGGATTCCCTGGTTCTTTGCAAACATGCGGACGGCGGCGGTCAGGCGAAGGCCTTGCCCTCGGCGGCGAGGCGGGCGAGCCGCGGCGCGGGCTCCCACGCGGCCGCGTCGTCCAGCGGGTTCTGCGCGAAGCGCTGCATGGTCTGCGCGACGTTGAAGAGCCCGACCTCGCTCGCGTAGTGCATGGGGCCGCCGCGGTGGATCGGGAATCCATAGCCCGTGAGGTACACCATGTCGATGTCGCCGGACTTGCTCGCGATGCCCTCCTCCACGATCTTCGCGCCCTCGTTCACCAGGGAATAGACCAGGCGCTGCACGATCTCTTCGTCGCTGATCTTGCGCGGCGCGATGCCGAGTTCCTTGCGGTGGTCCTCGATCATCTGGTTCACCAGCGCACTGGGGATCGCGTCGCGCTTGCCGGCCTGGTAGTCGTACCAGCCCGCGCCCGTCTTCTGGCCGAAGCGGCCCAGCTCGCAGAGCTTGTCGGACGTGCGGCTGTATTTCATGTCGGGGCGCTCCACGGCGCGGCGCTTGCGGATCGCCCAGCCGATGTCGTTGCCCGCGAGGTCGCCCATGCGGAACGGGCCCATCGCGAAGCCGAACTTCTCCACGGCCTTGTCCACCTGGGCTGGCGTGGCGCCTTCGTCGAGCAGGAAGCCGGCCTGCTGGCTGTAGCGCTCGATCATGCGGTTGCCGATGAAGCCGTCGCACACGCCCGAGACCACGGCCGTCTTCCTGATCTTCTTGGCAAGCTGCATCACGGTGGCGAGCACGTCCTTGGCCGTTGCCTTGCCGCGCACCACCTCCAGCAGCTTCATCACGTTGGCGGGGCTGAAGAAGTGCATGCCCACCACGTCCTGCGGGCGCTTGGTGAACGCGGCGATCTGGTCCACGTCCAGCGTGGAGGTGTTGGACGCCAGGATGGCGCCGGGCTTGGCCACCTCGTCGAGCTTCTTGAACACGGCTTCCTTGACGCCCATTTCCTCGAAAACGGCCTCGATGACGAGGTCCGCGTCCTTCAGGTCGTCGTAGCTCAGCGTGGGCGTGAGCAGGGCCATGCGCTGCTCGTACTTGTCCTGCTTGAGCTTGCCCTTGGCGACCTGCGCCTCGTAGTTCTTGCGCAGGGTGGCGATGCCCCGGTCCAGCGCCTCCTGCTTCGTCTCCAGGAGGGTGACGGGAATGCCGGCGTTCAGGAAGTTCATGCTGATGCCGCCGCCCATGGTGCCGGCGCCGATCACGCCCACCTTGCGGATCTCGCGCTTGGGCGTGTCCGAAGGCACGTCGGGGATCTTGCTCGCGGCGCGCTCGGCCAGGAACAGGTGGCGCAGCGCGCGCGATTCGGGCGTCCACATGAGGTTGACGAACAGCTCGCGCTCATAGGCCAGGCCGTCCTCGAACTTGCGCTTGGTGGCCGCCTCCACCGCATCCACGCACTTGAGCGGCGCGGGGAAATTCTTCGCCATGCCCTTGACCATGTTGCGCGCGAACTGGAAGTAGGCATCGCCCTGCGGGTGCCGGACCGGCAGGTTGCGCACCAGCGGCAGCGGGCGCGCATCGGCCACGCCGCGCGCGAAGGCCAGCGCCTCCTCGGCCAGCGACTCGGGCGAGGCGACCATCCTGTCGAACAGCTTCTGGCCGGGCACGCCGCCGATGAGCTCGCTCTTCACGGGCTCGCCGCTCACGATCATGTTGAGCGCGGCCTCCACGCCGATGGCGCGCGGCAGGCGCTGCGTGCCGCCCGCGCCGGGCAGCAGGCCCAGCTTCACCTCGGGCAGCGCCATGCTGCAGCCGGGCGCGGCGATGCGGTAGTGGCAGCCCAGGGCCAGCTCCAGCCCGCCCCCCATGCACACCGTGTGGATGGCCGCCACGACGGGTTTGGCCGACTGCTCCACCGCGCGGATCACCGAATGCAGGTTGGGCTCCTGCAGCGCCTTGTCCGTGCCGAATTCCTTGATGTCCGCCCCGCCGGAGAAGGCCCCCCCGGCGCCCGTGACGACGATGGCCTTCACGGCCGCATCGGCGTTCGCGCGGGCCAGCCCGTCGGTGATGCCCTTGCGCGTGGCGTGGCCCAGCCCGTTCACGGGCGGATTGGCCAGGGTGATCACGGCGATATCGCCGTGCACTTGGTATTCAGCGGTCATTGCTTGTCCCTTGGTTGGTCTGGAAAAGAACGGTCGTGCTTTTTGATTCTAAAGAGTCGGCACGGGGATTCCAGCCGGGGTTGTCCCGACTGGGACAGAGAGCGCCCCTTGCGGCGGACCGCGCCGCGCGCATGTCCGGCCCTGCGGGTGCCACGGTCGGTCGGACGGACTGGGAAATAAGGCCACGGAATATCCATTTCCATCGCCCGGCATGTCCGTATTGCATTCTCACGGATAAACAGTCACGTTATTTCCTATCACAAAACCACCCATCACTTATTAATATTTTTTCTCCGAGGAATTAATAAAAAACCAATATCTCCGCTTCTTGCTCTGAAAAAGGAAATCGACACCGGAAAAAAACGCGATCCTGCCGCGTTTTCTCTCGATTGACGCTCCCTTAGGCACGGCGCTACGTTCCGTCCGGCCTGCTTTTTCAGGCAGGCCTTTTAAACGGCTTTGTTGCACAAATCACCCCGGCCACACCGGTAGACTGAAGGCGTGACGGAAGCAAAGAGCGAGAGGCGGACCAAGTACCGCACGACGAACTGGAAAGCCTACAACGCAGCGCTGAAGGCGCGAGGATCGTTGACGATGTGGCTGGATGAAGGCATGCAGTGGCTTGGCAAGCCGAACGGCAAGCGCGGGCGCAGCCCGACGTTCTCGGACGCAGCCATCCAGTTTTGCTTGAGCATCAAGTGCCTGTTCGGCCAGCCCCTGCGGCAGGCGCTGGGCATGGTGGACAGCCTGCTGCGGCTGGCCAAGCTGGACTGGCCGGTGCCGGACTTCAGCACGGTGTGCCGACGCCAGAA
>NZ_QLTA01000072.1:18646-20925 GCF_003269065.1 Paracidovorax anthurii | reverse complement strand
GCAAGAACGCCCGCCACTGGAAGAAGCCGAGTCCGGGATCGGAGCAGCGCAACGAAGCCATCCGGGCGTGCCAGCGTTTGGGCCGCAGCGTCTGGAAGAAGTGGAGCGGCTACCACCGGCGCAGCCTTGTCGAGACGAAGATGCACTGCTTCAAGCGACTGGGCGAACGGGTGACGGCGCGCACGTTCGAGCATCAGGTGGTGGAGTTGCATGTCCGCGTGGCCGTACTCAACCGCTTCAGCCAGATCGGTCGTCCTCAAACCGTTCTGGTGGCCGCCATGGCATAAATCCGTCTGGGGTTGGGGCTATGCCGTCTTCGAACTGATTTGTGCAACAAAGCCGGTGCAACCCCATGGCAGCGAAGCGGAAGCCAGGGCCGCCGATAAAACGCTGGCCATGCCCGCGCGGCACATCCTTGGATTATCGCCGGACGCACCTCGCGCCCTGGTGAACATCGGTATTTTGGCTTAGGCCGAAGGCGCCCCCCAGCAGGGGCGAAAGTAGGCTTTTTTTGGAACCACCGCAGGGGGTGAACAAAAAATGCCGTAGTGAGTACACGAAGTGGACGGGCCACCCCCGATAAACTTGCGTAAAACTCGCGCCGTGCTATTTTAATCCAAAGGAATAAAAAATGGCATACGCGATTTTCAGAGTCAAAAAATACAAAACCAATCACGCTATTGGCGGCATCATGAGGCACCACCTCCGGGAAGCTCCGGAAGAAGTGGATGGACTCGACCCGAGTCGCTCCCACCTCAATATCACCATCGGTGCAGCCGACCGACCGGCACTATTCAGGGCGATAAAGGCACGGATTGCCACAACGACACGAAAGCCGCGCCCCGATGCCAATCGAATTATCGAGAATGTCTTTACGGCTTCGCCGGAGTTTTTCAAGGATATGTCGTACGAAAGGCAAAAAGATTATTTACTCCATTGCGTTGATTTTGCCAAAGCGACTTACGGCGCGGATAATGTCGTTGGAGCATATTTGCATTTTGATGAAGAAAGTCCCCACTGTCATGTACTTTGCGTTCCAATTGAGAAATCGACCAGGACGACAAAAAAAACCAGCCGCCAAGTAACGACGCTCAACGCTGGCCATTATCTGGGTGGCTCGGAAAAATGCATCGATATGCAAACCCGCTTTGCCGAGTTCGTCCAAGGGAAAGGGCACGACCTGAAACGCGGCGAGCCTAAAAGCGAGACCAAGAGGCGGCATATTCCATTGCGGGAGTATTATGCCGATATTGCCGCAAGCCATCAGGCCGCTACCGAGTTGCTAGCGCAAGCGGCAAGCGAGGCCAGCGCAGCAGCCCAAAAGCGGCGGCAGGTAGAGCATGAATGGGAGCGCCTGAAACTGGACCGGGAGGCCGTCGAGGCTGAGCGCGCGGCCATCCAGAAGCGATATGGCGAACTGGATGCAGAATGGACCCGCGCTCGAGCTGCGAACCAGAGGGCTCGGGATTATGAGGACAAGGCGCAAAAGCTAGCGCAGCAGGGGCTAGCAGGTATCAAGGGGGTGAAGCGCCTCGCGGCGATTGCAGAGAGGCCCGCGCTGGCCGGGATGTTGGAGCTACTGGCCGAGAATGCTACCGCTCGGGAACTATTGGCGCTCTATCAACATGACCCCAAAATGGCCCAAGTGGTGCACAGCAATGTTGCCTTGGCCATTGGAATGTCCGACCAAAATTTAGCGCCAAAAACGGAAGACGAAAAAAATGCCGTAGTCATTACTGCATTACAGCGCTTGAGGCCTGAGGCAACAGGGAGCATCTCGCAACCCGGGCTGAACACCGGTCTGGATGCTGACGACCAGATATCCGTCTTTTTGAATTCATGACAAGGCTTACTTGATAAGCAGCGGCCGTCCATCAAGGACTTGCAGCCCTTGATGCCTCAGACATTGTCAGTCAAGGTGAGAGATGGCTTGGATTAGAGAATTTCTCTAATCTTCCTCTGGGTCTTCGTTGCCGGTGAAGGTGTAATCCAGTTCATCTTCGATAATTTTGCAGTTTCGGGGACGTACTTCAAACTGTCTGCAAGCGCCAACTCTGTATGCGTGAACACTGACCTCGACTGCAACTTCCTCTTCTCCAAATGCTATCCAGATAGCGGAATGGTACACACCGCCTTCATCATCTTTATAGTTGCCGCCTTCTTCCAAGTGGAAATCATGACCATAAAAAGTCTTTTGGACGACCACCTTTTCCTCCTTTTCCTCCTTTTCCTCCTTTTCCTCCTTTTCCTCCTTTTCCTCCTTTTCCTCCTTTTCCTCC
>NZ_QLTA01000072.1:0-18636 GCF_003269065.1 Paracidovorax anthurii | reverse complement strand
CCTTTTCCTCCTTTTCCTCCTTTTCCTCCTTTTCCTCCTTTTCCTCCTTTTCCTCCTTTTCCTCCTTTTCCTCCGCAGGCATCACGTATTCAACGGTAACGTGTCCAGTAATGCTAAATGCCATAGAGACTCCTTTGATTTATTTATTCAATGTAAGAATATATCGAACTTTGCCCTAATCACGAGCGTTCCGCTGCCCTCGAGAGCCCGGCCCAGCCATTCTGCGCTTTATAAATTAAAAAGTCACGATATTCAGTCTTGTGAAGTCGGAGGATTTCACAGGCGCTCAATGCCCCTCCCGAATTCGACTAGGGCATTCCTGGCTACTGACGACTACATCAGGGTGTCCGGGTCGATGAGGTCTCCAATCTCGATGCCCGCCATGGGGTCGGTGGCTTTCTGGACGGTCTGGGCAATCAGGTCCAGCGTGGGGAAGACCGATGCGGCCAGTTCGTCGATGCCGATGACCTTGGTGTATACGGCCACGTTCACATTGTCGATTTCGTGCCCGGCGAACTGGCAGCGGTGTTCCAAGCTGACATTGTTCTGCATGAGTTCGTTGTTCACGTACTTGCGCAGGCTGTGGAACACGAGCTTGTCCCGCGAAATCCGGGCGCTCTCCAAGTTGCGGGCGAACATCTTCCCGACCGCGTTGCCGGTGCCTTTGCCGTCGCGCTCCTGGTACTTGAAGAGCTTGTCTTCGACGTTCACCAGCGTGTCCAGCTTGGGCGCAATCTGCGCATAGACATAGGGGTGTAGCGGCACCTCGCGGATGCCGGCTTGTGTCTTGCTGTCGCGGATGGCGATATAGGGCACGCCCTTGCGGCTGCGCTTGAACTGGCCTTTTTTCAGGGCGGTGATCTCACCCACCCGGCAGGCCGTGAACAGGCCCAGCAGCACGGCATTGGCGTAGTTCGGGTCCTTCTGGCGCTGCTCGCGGAAGAAGTCGCTACCGAGCAAAAGCGCGATTTCATCGGTTTCGAACGTGGCCCAGCCGCCTTGCAAACGCTGCTTCTTGGTCAGCAAGGCGCGGTTCTCGGCGGGATTGTCGCCGCGCGTGTAGCCCTGTTTTTTGCCGAAGTTGTACAGCGCCCGAATGGTGGAAATCTTGTTGTCGATGGTGCGCACCCCGTTGCCCTTCTTCGCCAAATGCTCTTGGTAGCGCGTGAGGTCGCTGGGCGTGATGCGGGTGATGGGCGGGTTTTTGAGGAACTTGGCCAGCTCGGTGGTGGTGTTCCTGTACGAGTCGGCCGTGGCCTGCCTGACGGATTTGAGCAAGAGGAATTTTTCCAGCAGTTCGCCCAGCTTCAAGGCGGTGGGGTCGTCTGCGGGCGGGGCTGTCGGAGCCTGCGCCAGCGTAGGCGCTGGCTGGCCTGCGTGCAACGCTTTGAGGGCCTGGATGGCTTCCATCATCCGCTTGTGGTCTTCGTCTCCTTCGGCTTTGAAGATGCCCTTGGATACGTCCATCTCGTAGGGGCTGAGTTCGCTGAGGTCGGGCTTTTTGTGCATCGTGTTCAACAGGGCAATTGCACGAATGATAGCCACGCGCTTGTAGCTGGTGCGCAATGAGCGCTTGACCTGCTGGCCGTTGATGCGGGTGTGCAGGTAGTAGCTGGAACCGAGCAGGTAGATGGGCAAATTGAGCATGGATTGCTACCAAATTTGCTACCACCTTCAAAGCAAAAAGCCTTGTAAATCGTTGATTTACAAGGCTTTTTCCATTTTGGCGGAGAGGGTGGGATTCGAACCCACGGTAGTGTTGCCACTACGCCTGATTTCGAGTCAGGTACATTCGACCACTCTGCCACCTCTCCTGTGTGTCGAAGCTGGCATTCTAGCAGGAACTCAGGGTGCCAAAACACTCAGGCCGCCCAGGTAAGCGCGAAGCGCCTCGGGAACGGTCACGCTGCCATCGGCATTCTGGTAGTTCTCCAGCACCGCCACCAGCGTGCGGCCCACGGCCAGGCCCGAGCCGTTCAAGGTGTGCAGCAGCTCGTTCTTGCCTTGCGCGTTCTTGAAGCGGGCCTGCAGGCGGCGGGCCTGGAAAGCCTCGCAGTTGCTCACCGAACTGATCTCGCGGTAGGTGTTCTGCGCGGGCAGCCAGACTTCCAGGTCATAGGTCTTGGCCGCGCCGAAGCCCATGTCGCCCGTGCAGAGCGCGACCACGCGGTATGGCAGGCCGAGCTTCTGCAGCACGGCCTCGGCGTGGCGGGTCATCTCCTCAAGGGCCTCATAACTCTTCTCGGGGTGCGCGATCTGCACCATTTCGACCTTGTCGAACTGGTGCTGGCGGATCATGCCGCGCGTGTCGCGGCCATAGCTGCCAGCCTCGGAGCGGAAGCACGGCGTATGGGCCGTGAGCCGGATCGGCAAAGTGGCCTCCGCCACGACCTGATCGCGCACGAAGTTGGTCAAAGGCACCTCGCTCGTGGGGATCAGATATAGCGCCGCGTTGTCAGGCACGGGCTCGCCCTCCTGGCCGCCTTTTTTCGCAGCAAACAGGTCTCCCTCGAACTTGGGCAGTTGCCCCGTGCCCTTGAGCGAGTCGGCATTGACGGCATAGGGCACATAGCACTCGGT
This sequence comes from Paracidovorax anthurii, assembly GCF_003269065.1. Lineage (GTDB taxonomy): Bacteria > Pseudomonadota > Gammaproteobacteria > Burkholderiales > Burkholderiaceae_C > Paracidovorax > Paracidovorax anthurii. The sequence continues at coordinate 16,056 of NZ_QLTA01000072.1, read as the reverse complement.
ATAGCCATGCTCCTGCGTCTGCACGTCGAGCATGAACTGCGCCAGGGCCCGGTGCAGGCGCGCGATGGGGCCTTTCATGACCGTGAAGCGCGAGCCGGAAAGCTTCACGCCCATGTCGAAATCCAGACCCAGGGGCTCGCCAAGATCCACATGGTCTTTCGCGGGAAAATCAAACGCCCGTGGCGCCTGACCATCGGGGCTCCAGCGGCGCACTTCGACGTTGCCGGACTCGTCTGCCCCCACGGGCACGCTCTCGTGCGGAAGGTTGGGCACGGCCACCAGCAGCGCGTGCAGCTCGGCCTGGATCTGCTCCAGTCGCTCTGCGGAGGTTTCGAGTTCGCCCTTGAGGCTGCCCACCTCGGCCATCACAGCATCGGCATTTTCGCCCTTGGCCTTGAGCTGGCCGATTTGCTTGGAGAGCTGGTTGCGGCGGGCCTGCAACTCCTCGGTGCGCGTTTGCAGCGTCTTGCGCTCGGACTCCAGGGACTGGAAGGCTGCCACGTCCAGGAACGCCTGGGGCTTCTTGCGGGTTTCCAGCCGCGCGATGGCGGAATCGAGGTCTTTGCGAAGGAGGAGGATATCGAGCATAGCCTTCGATTTTACCGATCACCCTCTGCGGGTTATCGGGCATTCATCTCCATCGCACGGCCGATTCAGGATGGGCCGCACCCGCAATTCCGGGGCGCGCGCTTCGGCACGCTGGTGGACAGGTTCGGCGTCGGCTGGATGGCCCACTGCGACAGCAGCGCTCCCGCGTGCGGACCGTCCTGAGGCCGGGGCCTCAAGCCACCGTGGCCGGATCGCAGTTGGCCCCGCACAGGATCAGCCCCACCGTCTCGTCCGGCCGGGGCCGGTAGACGCCGCTTTGCAGCGCCGCGATGCCCAGCGCCGCGGCAGGCTCCACGGCCAGCTTCAGTTCATGCCAGAGCCACTGCTGCGCGCTGCGGATCGCCTCGTCGGATAGCAGTAGCGCATCCTGGACATGGCGCTGCGCCACCTGCCAGGCGATGTCGCCAATGCGCCGGGCGCCCAGCGAATCGGCAGCGATGCCTCCCACCTCCACATCGACCGGCCCGCCGGCCACGCGGGCACCGTGGAGCGTGGGCGCGCGCGCGGGCTCCAGCGCGATCACGCGCGCACGGCCCTCGCACCATGCGGCCACGCCGGCGATCAGGCCGCCACCGCCCACGCTCACGAGCATGCTGTCGGGCAGGCGGTGCGCCTGTTCCTCCACCTCCAGCGCCAAGGTGCCTGCGCCGGCCGCCACCTCGGGCTGGTCGTATGCATGCGTGAGCAGGGCACCCGTCTCGCGCTGACGCGCCAGGCAGGCCTGGAGCGCCTCGGCGTAGGTGGCGCCCACCACCACCACGCGGGCGCCGAGCGAGCGCAGGCGCGCACGCTTGGCCTCGGGCGACACCTCGGGCAAGTACACCTCGCAGGGCACGCCCAGCGATAGCGCCGCTGCGGCCGTGGCAATGCCGGCATTGCCGCCGGAGGCCACGATCACGCCGCTGCCGGGCACCGTGTTCGCCAGCAGGCGGTACAGCATTCCCCGGGCCTTGAAGCTGCCTCCCACCTGCAGGTGCTCCAGCTTGAGCCAGATTTCGGCGCAGTCGATACCGAGCGAGCGCCCCGACAGGCGCATTAGCGGCGTGGTTCGCAAAAAATCCGGATGGGCCGCCAGGCACCGCCGGGCCGAGGAAATGGCAGAGCGATCGATCATGGAAGAAAAAAAATCGGTGGAACGGTCGGCGTGGCCTCCACGACCGGCGCCGGCACGAGGGCCCGACATGCAGGCACACCCCGGCAGTTTATTCAGCGGAGGGCGCCATGCCCCCCACCAGCCGCCAGGAAAGCTCCCGTCGACAACCGACTGTTGCAGACCGCCGGCCAGCTGCCGATAACATGTCCAGGGCCGCGGCCTGCGGCCCTCTGCAGGAGACAGGCGCAATGTTCTTCGTGTTCGGCCCCTCGGGGCAGATGTACCGTGGCGGCCCCGAGTCATTGGCCCAGGTGTCGCCGGTGCGCCGCGTGCAGCGCCCGCAGGCGCTGCGCACGCGGGGCCCGGACCTGCCGGCGCCCGATACCACGCCGCCGCCCGCGCCCTCTTCTACCGCCGCGCCGGTGAACCTGCGCACGCAGGTGGCCGTGAGTGCCTACGCACAGACCGAGCATGGCCCGCAGCAGGCCCGCCAGCCCCTCACGCGGGTGCGCGACGTGATGACCAGCGGATCGCTGTCGGTGCCGCCGGACATCCGCGTGAACGATGCGTGGCAGACGCTGGCCGAGTACCGCGTCTCCCAGGCCCCCGTGGTGGATGCGCAGGGCCGCGTGATCGGCCTGCTGCTGCGCGCCGACATGGCCCCGCTGGACCTGCTGCCCGAACCGGGCAGCGTGAAGGCGGCGATCGATCTCGCGCGCCGGCCGGTGGCCGAGGTCATGGTCAGCCCGATCCCCACGGTGGCGCCCGATACCGATCTGCGCCGCGTGGCCGGCGTGCTGCTGGACACCGGCCTGCCCGGCCTGCCGGTGACGGACGAGTTCGGCACGCTGGCGGGCTTCATCTCACGCACCGACATCCTGCGCGCCGTGGCAGCAGACCCGCCGCTGGACCTCTGGAGCTGAGTCCTACACCCGCGCTCATCCCTCCCGGCGCAGCATACGCAGGTGGTGGCGCCACGGTGCTGCAATGCCGGAGGAAAAGGCACGGCCCGAGGGGACTGGCGTCAGGCCAACTGGTCCTGAAGGGATTGCGCCATCCTGCGCAGGATCAGCCAGCACGATGTGGCGCCTGCATCGAGAACGCCCACCGAGCGGGGCCCCAGGCGGGCAGAGCGGCCGATACGGGCCTGCAGGTTTCTTGTGGACTCCTTGCCCGCTTCGGCGGCAGCGCTCATCGCCTGCAGGGCCTCGGAGAAACCGGCGCCGGACCGGAGGGACTGCTCGTAGGCATCCAGGGCGGGGACCAGCGTGTCGATGAGGGACTTGTCGCCCACCTGGGCGTTGCCCATGTCTCGCACGCTGGCGACGGCATGGGCCAAGGCCTCGCCGAACAGGGCAGCATCCAGCCGGGTGTGCGGTGCGAGCGTGTTGGCAAAGGCCAGGAAGAAATTGCCGTACAGCGGCCCCATGGAGCCCCCGATATCGTCCATCAGGGCCTGGGACAGTTGCTCCAGCGCTACCGGCAGCCTCGCGGCCTGGTACTCGCCCATCGCGTCCAGCCGCGCGCCGCAACCGGAGAAGCCCTTGGCCATGTTGACGCCATGGTCGCCGTCACCGATGAGGCCATCGATCTCGCTCAAGAACTCACGGTTGCTGACGATGGTCGCGATCAGGTCGCGCACCATGCCTCCCGCGCTGTCGAGGGCAATGGAGGGGCCCGCGCAGGCGCGCTGCTGCACAGCCCTGGCGGGTGATCTCGGCACGGGGGCATCGGATTGCACCGGGAGTTCCCGTCGCTGCTCGTTGGCATAGGCCGTGGCGGAGCGCTCGCCCACCACGGTGAGGCCCACGGACTGGCAGGGCGCCTTCAGGCAGGCTTCGAGTTCGTCGTCGAGCTTCATCAACGTGAGCGTGACACCCATCATCTCCAGCGACGTGAACAGGTTGCCCACCCGGTTGAAGGCCACCGGGATGCCGCGTTCGCGCAGGCGCCGGGCGACTTCGCCGTAGAGGATGTACTGCTCCATCCGGGGCGTGCCACCAAGACCGGACAACAGGACGGCCACCCGGTCACCCGGGACGATGGGCAGGTCCGGCAGGACCACACCCAGCATCAGTTCGGCCATCTCGGCCGCCGTGGCGGTGCGGCGCACGTCGATGCCCGGTTCGCCATGGTGGCCGATGCCCACCTCCATCGTGCCGTGTTCGATATGGAAATTGGCTTTGCCGACCGCGGGAATCGCGCAGGCCGACAGGCCGATTCCGATGCTGCGCGTGTTGTCGATGGCGCGCTGGGCGACGGCGATGACCTCGTCGAGGCTGGCACCCATCGCGGCCTTGGCGCCGCCGACCTTCCACATCAGGATCTCGCCAGCCACCCCGCGGCGCTTGGCCTCGTCGCCCTTGGGCGCGGACGGCACGTCATCGTTGGCGACCACGGTCTTGACGACGATGCCGTCACGCGCTGCCATCTGCATGGCCATCTTGACGTTCATGTTGTCGCCGGCGTAGTTCCCGTACAGGCAGGCCACGCCCGCACCGCCATCGGCGGCATGCATGGCGTCATGGAAGCTCTTGGCCGTGGGCGAGGAAAAGATCTCGCCGACGGCCACGGCGTCGCACAAACCCTCGCCGACGTAGCCGAGGAAGGCCGGCTCGTGCCCCGATCCGCCTCCCGTGACGATGCCCACCTTGCCCTTCTGCGGCGCGGCCAGCCGGCGTACGACCCGCGCATTGCCTGCGCCGATGCCCAGCGTATCGGCATGCGCGGCCAGCCATCCTTGAAGCATGTCCTCGACCACCAGGTTGGGGTCATTGATCACGCGATTCGTCGTCGTCATGCGAGTGTCTCCATCGATGTGCCGCTATGGACCCCCGATGGCAGAGATCGCATGCTCACTTTGTGGTCATTTTCAACAACGATCGAAAAACCTGTCAATCGCGATCGACATCAACACCTCTAGGTGAAAACACCAATCACAACCATGCAATCATTTGAAATCAACAACTTACCCTGCTTTCAGACCTTGATTGCTTTGAACCCATGTTTGACATTTGATCATTCAATGAAAATACTCTCACCATCACATTGATCAAAAGATCATTTAAAGATCATTTGCATTGTCGAGGATGCCATGAACATTGCCATCGGTTGCGACGAAGCAGCCTGCGATCTGAAGAACGCCGTGAAGCAGCACTTGCTGGCGCAAGGGCATGAGATAACGGACTTCGGGACCCACGACAACCAGCCGGTGCTCTATCCGAACATCGGGATCGCCGTGGCAGAGGCGATCGTTCAAGGGCAGCACGAGCGGGGCATACTGCTGTGCGGCACCGGCATCGGCATGGCGATCTCCGCCAACAAGGTGGCCGGCATTCGCGCCGCGCAAGCCCACGACACCTATTCGGCCGAACGCGCCAGCCGCAGCAACGATGCGCAGATCATCACGCTAGGATCGCGTGTGATCGGCGTGGAGCTGGCGAAAGCCATCGTCGACAGATTCCTCGGGGCGACATTCGATGGCGGCCGATCTGCCCTGAAGATCGATGCCATCACCGACTACGAGCGCTCGCAGGCGTCGCCCCCGCGCGAACCGGACGCCTGACCAGGGCCTTGCGACCACAGGTGGCTGCCATGAACACACCGCTGCTCCAAGCCAAGGGCATCGCCAAGCATTTCGGGGGCGTCCCCGCGCTGCGCAACGGCTGCCTCGAACTGCATGCCGGCAGTGTCCACGCCTTGTGCGGTGGCAACGGCGCCGGCAAATCGACGTTCCTGAACATCGTGATGGGCATCCTGCGGCGCGATGCCGGGGAGATCCTGCTCAAGGGGCAGCCGGTGGACTTCGCCGCGCCGCACGAGGCGCTGTCCCAGCGCATCTCGATCATCACGCAGGAGCTGTCGCCGATCCCGGGCATGAGCGTGGCCGAGAACATCTTCCTGGGCCGCGAGCCGAAGTTCGCCGGCCTGGTGATCAACTACCGCGCGCTGTTCGAGATGGCGGATGCGCAGCTCAGGCAATTGGGCTTCGACATCGACCCACGCATGCAGATGGGGCGCCTGAGCCTTGCGCAGACCCAGCTGGTGGAGATCGCCAAGGCATTCAGCCGGCAAAGCGACATCCTCATCATGGACGAGCCCACGTCGGCCATCGGCGAGAGCGAGACGGCCATCCTCTTCGAGGCGATCCGCCGCGTGACCACGCAGGGGGCCGGGGTGCTCTACGTATCACACCGCCTGTCCGAGATATTCACGATCGCGGACAGCTACACCGTGTTCCGCGATGGCGGCTTCGTTCAGTCAGGCCAGCTCGCCGACATCGACCGGCGACAGCTCGTGAAGCTCATCGTCGGCCAGGAGGTCCGCATTGCGGAAAAGAAGCGCAAGCCACCGGCTCCAACGAAAGCCCTGGTGTCGGTGGCCGGGCTCACGCGCAAGGGCGAATTCGAAGACATCAGCCTGAACGTCGCGCCCGGCGAGGTGCTCGGCATCTACGGCCTGATGGGCTCGGGCCGCAGCGAATTCCTCAATTGCCTGTACGGGCTCACGCGCGCGGACCGGGGCGAGGCACGATTGCGCGACCGCCCCCTGCCCAAGGGGAACCCGGCGGCATCGATCAAGGCGGGGCTGTCGCTCGTGACCGAAGATCGCAAGGCCAGCGGCCTCGTTCTCAGCTCGTCGGTCAGCTTCAACACCAGCCTGTCCGCACTGCCGGGCCTGCAGAGGGCGTCGGTGGTCGATCGGGCGGCCGAGCGCTCGCTGGTGAATGATCTGCTGCAGCGCATGCGCATCAAGCTGGCCAGCCCCGCGATGCCGGTCTCGGGACTGAGTGGCGGCAATCAGCAGAAGGTGGTGCTGGCGCGCTGCGTGGCCACGAACCCCATCTGCCTGCTGTGCGACGAGCCGACCCGCGGCATCGATGAAGGCGCCAAACGGGAGGTGTATGCCTTCCTGGCCTCGTTCGCCGAACAGGGCAATGCCGTGATCGTGGTGTCGTCCGAGGCGCCGGAGGTCCTGGACGTGAGCGACCGCATCGCCATCTTCCGCAAGGGCCGGCTCACCGAGGTGATCGACGGCCATTCCGCGACGCAGGAGGAACTCCTGCACCTTGCCTCCTGATCCCATGCAGACCCCAACCGTTCCGAAGACTACCGCCATGTCCACTGCCCCGGCACCTGCCTCGCACCTGCGCTGGCGCCATCTCCTGGCCGACTACGGCATCGTGCTGGCGTTCATCGTGCTGTGTGCCGTGCTCAGTCTGGCCAACGAGAACTTCCTCACCTGGGGGAACTGGGTCAACGTGCTGCGCCAGACCTCCATCAACGGGATCCTCGCGATCGGGATGACCTACGTCATCCTGACCAAAGGCATCGACCTGTCGGTGGGGTCGCTGCTGGCGGTCTCGGGCATCGTGGCGGCCAGCCTGGTGACCGGCGAATCCCCGTCCCACCCGATGGTGGGCATCGCGGCCGGCCTGGCCGTCGGCGCCGTGCTCGGGGCGGTCAACGGCGGCCTGATCGCGGGCCTGTCCGTCGCGCCCTTCGTCGTGACGCTGGGCATGCTCAGCGTGGCCCGGGGGTTGACCTTCATCTACAACGACGGCATGCCGATCGCCGCGCTGTCGGCGGGCTTTCGCTACATCGGGCAGGGGATGGTCGCCGGCATCCCGGTCCCGGTCGTCATCCTGGCGGTCACGTTCCTGGTGTTCTGGTTCATCCTCAAATACACGACCTTCGGACGCGCGGTCTATGCGGTCGGCGGCAATGAAAAGAGCGCGAAGACCAGCGGCATCAACACGGGCCGGGTGATCTTCACGGTGTACGTAATCTCGGGCGCGCTGTCCGCGCTGGCCGGGCTGATCCTGGCCGCGCGCACGACCTCCGCGCTGCCGCAGGCGGGCGTCGCCTACGAACTCGACGCCATCGCCGCCGTGGTCATCGGCGGAACGTCGCTCAGCGGGGGCGTGGGGTCGCTGACGGGCACGCTGGTCGGCGCGCTGATCATCGGCGTGATCAACAACGGATTGGACCTGCTCGGCGTGTCTTCGTACTACCAGCAGGTCATCAAGGGTGCAATCATCGTGGCAGCCGTGCTGCTCGATGTCTCGCGCAAGAAGCGAAGCTGATCCCCGGCCCCGCTTCCACTCCCAACGTCAAATCCCAACAGGAGACAGTGCCATGCGATTCCTCAAGCTCATCGCTGCCTGCGCCGCCGTGGCGGCTCTGGCGGCACCGCAGTTCGCGGCGGCCCAGCAGAAAACCTACAAGGTGGGAGCGGCCGTCTACGGCCTCAAGGGGGAGTTCATGCAGCTGTGGGCCAATGCGCTGAAAGAGCACCCGGCTGTCAAGGACGGCACCGTCAAGCTCACCATCTTCGACGGCAAGTACGACGCGCTGACCCAGAACAACCAGTTCGACACGATGATCACGCAGAAATTCGACGGCATCCTGTTCGTGCCCATCGACATCCAGGCGGGCGCCGACGCGGTCGACAAGGCATCGGCGGCCAAGATCCCCGTGGTCGGCTCCAACACCCGCGTCAACAGCAGCAAGCTGGCCTCCTATGTCGGGTCCGACGACGCGGTGGCCGGCGAAATGGAAGCCGAGGCGGTGATCAAGGCCATGGGCGGCAAGGGCAACGTGGTGATCATCGAAGGGCCCATCGGGCAGTCGGCGCAGATCGAGCGGCGCAAGGGCAACCAGGCCGCGCTCGCCAAGTACAAGGACGTGAAGGTCCTGGAGATGAAGACGGCCAACTGGTCGCGCGCCGAAGCGCTGTCGCTGATGGAGAACTGGCTCACGGCGCACCCGGGCAAGATCAACGGGATCATCGGACAGAACGACGAGATGGCCCTGGGCGCGATCGAGGCGGTCAAGGCCAAGGGGCTATCCCCGAAATCCATTCCCGTGGCAGGCATCGACGGCGTGACCGATGCGATCAAGGCCGTGAAGGCCGGCGACATGGTGAGCATTCTTCAGGATGCGCAGGGCCAGGCGCAAGGCGCGCTGGATGTGCTGTTGCGCCACATGGTGGGGGCAAGCTACAAGCCCCGCGCATCGCTGTGGACCGACTATGCGGGCGCGGGCCTGGGCTGGGGCGACGGAACGGCCAAGCAGTACAACGTGCCCTGGACGCCCATCACGCTGCAGAACGCGGATGCACTCCTGGCCAAGCGCAGCAAGTGAGAAGGATCGCCATGTCGTCTTCGCCCTTTGAACAAGCCTTCGATCTTTCCGGCCAGGTGGCCCTGATCACCGGCGGCGCCTCGGGGATCGGCTTGGCGGTTGCCGAGCTGTTCGCCGAGCGCGGCGCGCACCTGGCGCTGCTGGATATCAGCGAGAACGTGCATGCCGTGGCGCAGCGGCTGCCCGGGCAGCATCTCGGGATGGTCTGCAATGTGGCCGACGTCGCTCAGCTGGGCGCCGCCGTGGCCCGCGCGGTCGCACGCTTCTTGCGCCTCGACATCCTGGTCAACAACGCCGGCGTGGCGTTGCTCGACCGGGCCGACGCGGTGAAGGAATCCGACTGGGACAAGACCATGGCGATCAACCTCAAGGCGCCGTTCTTCCTGGCGCAGGCCGCCGCCGCCGTGATGAAGGACCAGGAAGGCGGCGGGCGCATCGTCAATCTCGCCTCGCAGGCCAGCGTGATCGCCCTGGAGCGGCACGTGGCCTACTGCGCGAGCAAGGCGGCCCTGGTCTCCATGACCCAGGTCCTGGCCGTCGAGTGGGCCCCCCTGGGGATCACCGTGAATGCGGTCTCGCCCACCGTGGTCGAAACGGAGCTGGGCAAGAAGGCCTGGGCCGGCGACGTCGGAGAGGCCATGAAGAAGAAGATCCCGGCGGGGCGCTTCGCGCAGCCGGCCGAGATCGCGGCCGCGATCCTGTACCTGGTCAGCGGCCATGCTGGCATGATCACGGGCGAGAATCTGATCATTGATGGCGGCTACACCATCCAATAGCTGGACCCCACGAACGACCCATGACTGAAAGCGACCTGACGCGACTGGCAACGCTGTACTACGTGGACGGATGCACGCAAGACCAGTTGTCGAAGGAGTTCGGCATCTCGCGCGCAACCGTCGGTCGATTGCTGCGCAAGGCCCAGGAAGAGGGAATCGTCGAGATCCGCGTCCGGCCGCATTCGGTGGTATCGGCCGACCTCGAAAAGCAATTGACCGAGCGATTCGACATCAAGCGCGCGCTGATCGCGGTCGACCACAAGGACGCCGACAAGCAGCGCGAATTGCTGGCGGGGCTGGTGGCGAGCGAGCTCGATCGCATCCTGCTCGACGGCAGCATCGTGGCGGTCGGCATGGGGCGCAACGTGTCCTCCGTCTCCGAGCATGCGATGTCCGCCACGCGTCGGGAATGCAACTTCGTGAGCGCGATCGGCGGCTCGTACCGCGGCGGGGAAGCGATGAACGCGGACCACATCGCACGCCGGCTGGCTGCGCGTTTCGGCGGCAAGTCCGAATCCCTCTATGCGCCCGCACTGGTCGGCGACCCGGAGGTGCGCAAGGCGCTGCTCGAAAACGACACCGTGAGGCACACCCTGGACAAGGCGCGGCGGGCCGACATCGCGCTCATCGGCGTGGGCGACGTCAGCGTGGACAGCAACATGGCCCGCATGGGATGGTTCTCCGCGGAGGAGATTTCCGAGGCGAAGCGTGCGGGAACGGTCGGCGACATGATGGGCTACGACTTCATCGACATCCATGGCAAGCCGGCGCCGACACCGATGCAAGGCCGCGTCATCGGCCTGAGCCGGGGGGATCTGCAGCGGATTCCCAATGTCATCGCGGTGGCCGCCGAAACCAGCAAGGTGACGGCCATCCTGGGGGCCCTGCGCACGGGGGCCATCGATACGCTGGCGACGACGACCGGCAATGCCGCGGCGGTGCTGCAACTCGACGACGCCATGACGGCGCTCCGCTGACTGCCGGCGAGCGAATCCCCTACCGCTATCACCCCCTCGCATGCGGCTCGCCTGACGGCCGGCATCACCCGGCCACCCAAGCCTTCCGTGAGCGAAGGGGGCCGCTCAGTCGACCGCGACCGCGCCCGGGGCTTCGGCGATGGACACGGCGGGCACCTGGCTCGCCAGCACCTTGTCGATGGTCTTGCCATCCATGTCCACCACCTCGAACTGCCAGCCCTCCCACTGCACGGTGTCGGTCACCTTGGGCAGCTTGCCCGTCAGCAGCATGACCATGCCGCTCAGGGTGTGGTAGCGGCCCCGGTCCTCCTCGGGCACGGAGTCGAGGTCGAGCCGGTCCTTCAGCTCGGGCACCGGAATGTGGCCATCGAGCAGCCAGCTGCCGTCCTCGCGCTGCACCGCCCAGGAGGTCTCGGGATCGCGCGCATGGAACTCGCCGGTGATCGCCTCGATGAGGTCGCGCAGCGTGACGATGCCCTGCACCTCGCCGTACTCGTCGATGACGAAGGCCATCTGCAGGTCGGACTGGCGGAAATTGTCGAGCAACTCCATGCCGGTGATCGTCTCGGGCACGTAGAGCGCCGTCTGCAGCGGCTGGACGGCCAGGTCGCGCGCCTCCTCGCGCAGCGTGCGCGAGAGCCACTGCCGGGCATTGAGCACGCCCAGGACGTTCTCCATGCCGCCGCGCACCACGGGAAAGCGCGCGTGGTCGGACTCCTCCACGCGCTGGAGGTTTTCCTCGAACGAATCCTCCACGTCGAGCACGATCACGTCGGCACGCGGCACCATGAGCGAGCCGATCTGGCGGTCGTCCAGGCGAAACACGTTGCGCACCATCTGGTGCTCGTGGGATTCGATCACGCCCGCGCTCGTGCCCTCGGCCAGCACGGCGTGGATCTCGGCCTCGGTCACGGCGCTGGCGGTGTTCTCCTTCACGCCCAGCAGGCGCAGCAGGGCCTGGGTGGAGACGGAGAGCAGCCGCACGAAGGGCTTGGTGGCGAGCGCCAGCCAGTTGATGGGGCGCGCCACGAGGCGGGCCAGGGTCTCGGGGTAGCTCTGGCCCAGGCGCTTGGGCACGAGTTCGCCGACGACGATGGAGAAGTAGGTGATGAGCACCACCACGAGGCCGGTGGCGGTGTAGCCGGCATATTTCTCGTGCATGCCCACCGACACCAGCCAGACGCCGAGCGGCTCGGCAAGGGCCGCCTCGCCGACGATACCGTTGAGCACGCCGATCGAGGTGATCCCGATCTGGATGGTGGAGAGAAAGCGCGTGGGGTCTTCGCCCAGCTTCATGGCCGCGATGGCCCCGCTATCGCCCTCATCGATCAGCTTCTGCAACCGGGTCTTGCGTGCGGAGACCAGCGCCAGCTCGGACATGGCAAAAAGGCCATTGAGAAGGATGAGGGCGAAAAGTATTGCTATTTCCATAGGCAGGGAGTGGTGGCTCCCTCAGAGTGAATCGACCTGAAATTGTAAGAAGTCCTACAGCCCGTGGGGCTTCGGGGCCCTGCGCCGTGGGGGCATTGGCGCGGCCGCCACGCTGCCCCAGGGCCATTTCAGGACAAAAATCCGCTCCATGTCGCCGATTTTTCTACATACTTTGCTACGAATAAAATAGCAATCCCCTGCCAACCGCCCCGCGCACAGGCGACAGGGCACGCCCGTCAATGGGCGCCGGGCCCCGTCTCGGGCGTGCGCTGCGTGATCTCCAGCCCCGTGGCCGCGTCGATCCTGAGCCCCTTGGGCAGGGGGAATTTCACCGTCTCCTCGATGCCGTCCATCTTGCGCACCGACACCGCGCCCAGCGCCTTGATGCGGTCGATCACCTGGCGCACGAGCACCTCCGGCGCCGAGGCGCCCGCCGTGAGGCCCACGCGCGCCACGCCGTCGAACCATTCGGCGCGCAATTCCTCCGCGCTGTCCACCATGTAGGCCGTGGTGCCCAGCCGCGCGGCCAGCTCGCGCAGGCGGTTGCTGTTGGAACTGGTGGGGCTGCCCACCACGATGACCAGATCCACCTGCCCGGCCAGCACCTTCACCGCATCCTGGCGGTTCTGCGTGGCGTAGCAGATGTCCTGCTGCTTGGGCTCGCGCACCTGCGGAAAGCGCGCCCGCACGGCGGCGGTGATCTCGGCGGCATCGTCCACGCTCAGCGTGGTCTGCGTGACGACGGCCAGCTTCGCGGTCTGCGCGGGCTGCACGCGCGCCACGTCCTCGACGTCCTCCACCAGATGGATGCCGCGATCGAGCTGCCCCATGGTGCCCTCGACCTCGGGGTGACCCTTGTGGCCGATCATGATGAACTCGTAGCCCTCCTTCGCGAGCTTGGCCACCTCCACATGGACCTTGGTGACCAGCGGGCAGGTGGCGTCGAAGATGCTGAAGCCGCGCGCCCGGGCCTCTTCCTGCACCGCCTTGCTCACGCCGTGGGCGCTGAAGACCAGCGTGGCGCCGGGCGGCACGTCGGCCAGCTCCTCGATGAAGATCGCGCCCTTGGTCTTGAGGTCGTTGACCACGTAGGTGTTGTGCACGATCTCGTGGCGCACGTAGATGGGCGCGCCGAACTTCTGCAGCGCGCGCTCCACGATCTCGATGGCGCGGTCCACGCCCGCGCAGAAGCCGCGCGGCTCGGCAAGGACGATTTCCTGGGGTTGGATGGGCATGGCGTCAGAGCACCCCGATGAGCTGCACTTCGAAGGTCACGGGCTGGCCCGCCAGCGGGTGGTTGAAGTCGAAGCGCACCGCGCCGTCCTCGCGCACCTCCAGCACCACGCCGGCATAGCTGCCCGTGCCGTCGGGCGTGGGGAACTGCACCACGTCGCCCAGCACGTACTGCTCGTCGGGGTCGCCCAGCTCGGCCAGAAGCCTGCGGGCCACCCACTGCTGCATCTCGGGATTACGGTCGCCGAAGGCCTCGCCCGCGGGCAGCTCGAACGTGGTGCGGGCCCCTTCCGGCAGGCCGATCAGGCGCTGCTCCATCGCCGGAGACAGCTCGCCGGCGCCCAGCGACAGCGTGGCCGGCTTGTCGCCGAAGGTGTTGATGACGTCGCCCGAAGGGCCGGCCAGACGGTAATGCAGGGTCAGGAAGGAGCCCGGCTGCACGGTGGGCACGGAAGAGGAAGCAGTGGAGGTCATGGGGACTGCCGGTCGGCTGGCAAATAGTGTATAAAAACCCAGTATCGATGCCACGCTTTGTGGCCCCGAGGTCTGGCCCGATTGTCCTTCCTTCTCTCCAACCCCATGGCCCTCAAGACTCTGACCAACGATGCCCTCCCTCGCGAACGGTTGCTGGCCCGTGGCCCCGCCGCCCTTTCGGACACCGAACTCCTGGCCATTCTTCTGCGCACGGGCATCGTGGGCAAAGGGGTGATGCAGATGGCGCAGGAACTGCTCTCGCCGGCAATGCCCGATCCCGCCACGGGAACGCTGGGCGGCGGATTCGGGGGCATCGGGGGCTTGCTGAACGCCGATGTGCACGACCTCAAGCGCATCAAGGGCCTGGGCCCGGCCAAGCGGACTGCGCTCGTGGCGGTGCTGGAGCTGGCCCGTCGGGTACTCGCCCAGACACTGCCCAAGCGCGAGATGTTCACCTCTCCACGCGCGGTGCGCGAGTACCTCCAGCTGTACCAGGGAGCGAAACCCCATGAGGTGTTTTCAGTGCTGTTTCTCGACAGTCAGAACGGCCTCATCGCCATGGAAGAAATGTTTCGCGGCACCTTGTCCCAGGCCAGCGTATATCCGCGCGAAGTCGTCGTACGCGCGCTGCACCACCATGCCGCATCCGTGGTGCTGGTCCACAACCACCCGAGCGGACACTTGCAGCCAAGCCGGGCGGATGAAGTGCTTACGCGGTCTCTCATCGAAGCCCTGCGGCTCGTGGACATCCGCGTCCTGGACCACATCATCGTCGCGCCGGGCGCCTCGCTTTCCATGGCCGAAGAAGGCCTGATCTAGCATGCAACGCCAGTACACCCTCGCCCTGGCCTTCGCCCTGGGCAGCCTGCTGACGGCATGCGCGCCGATCCGCATGGCCCCGCAGCCGGCCATCGCGGAAGCACCCGCCGGCGCGCTCCCCCGCCTGCGCCTGATCGGCACGGCCACCCTGCCCCATGCGATGGAATTCCTCGGCACCACGGTGGGCGGCATCTCGGGCATCGACTACGACCCCACGCAAGACCGCTGGGTGCTGCTGAGCGACGACCGCTCCAGCCTCCAACCCGCGCGGTTCTACACCGCCCGACTGCACTACCGTGACAACGCGCTGGAGCCGCCCCGGCTCACGGGCGTGTTCACGCTGCGCCAGCCGGGCGGCGAGCCCTTCCCTTCACCCCTCGATGCGCGCCGCGCGGGCCCGGCGGCCGGGGAGGTGCCCGACCCCGAGGCGGTGCGCTGGCTGCCCGGCGGCCGCTCGCTGCTCTGGACCAGCGAGGGCGATTTCGCCCGCGGCTTCGGCCCTGCCCTGCGCGAGAGCACTGCCGACGGCGCAGCCGTGCGCCAGTTCACGCTGCCCCCCGGCTTCATGCCGCAGCGCGGCGGCACGCTAGGCCCGCGCAGCAACCGCACGCTCGAAGGCCTGGCCCTTGCACCCGACGGCCGCACCGCCTGGCTCGCGATGGAGGCCGCGTGGCAGCAAGACGGGCCCGTGCCCACGCCGCAGGCAGCGGGCGGCCCGCTGCGCATCACCGCGATCGACCTCTGCAGCGGGCAGGCCGTGCGGCAGATCGCCTATGTACCCGATGCCGTGCCGCGCGCACGCCGCCTGCCATGGGGCCCGGCGCTCAACGGCGTGAGCGAGATCCTGGCCGACGGGCCGGACCATCTCCTCGTGCTGGAGCGCGCGTACAGCGCGGGCGCGGGCTTTTCCGCGCGCCTCTACCGCATCGACACCCGCGCCGCGAGCGACACGCTCACCCTCGCGCAGCTCACGCCCGGCAACCATGCACCCGCGGCCAAGACCCTGGTGACCGAACTGCCCGATGTGGACAACCTCGAAGGCATGGCCTGGGGCCCGCCCCTGCCCGGCGGGCGGAGGGTGATCGTGTTCGTGAGCGACGACAACTTCAACCCGGCGCAGACGACGCAGTTCATCGCGGCGGAATACGTCGAGGCAGCGCCTTAGAGCGTGTTTACGATCTCCCCCGACAATCCTGGGGTGAAAAGAAAGCCATACCCAAGCGACATCAGTAGAGAGAAGTTTGCCGAGATCGAGCCGCTGCTGCGCAGCGTTCGGCGCAGCACCAAACCGATCAAGCTGGATCTGTACGAAGTGTTCTGTGCAGTGCTGTACCTGCTTCGCACGGGTTGTCAGTGGCGCTATCTGCCGCCGCAGTTCCCCAAGTGGCACAACGTCTATGCGTACTGGCGCAAGTGGAGCGAGCCTGACCAGCACGGAGTGAGCGTGCTGGAGCAGGCTTTAAAAAAATCAGGTTGGCGCGGCCCGCGAGAGACAGGGG
>NZ_QLTA01000071.1 GCF_003269065.1 Paracidovorax anthurii | reverse complement strand
CGTCGCTGTTGGAAAAAATGATCTCCGGCGTCATGCCGTAGTCCGACGCCACCATCTGCCCCTGCCCGAAGTTGCTGCCCCCGCGCATCTCGCCCGACTGCATGATCGCCCGCTCGCGGTTCATCGCCCCCATGCCCGCCGCGCTGCGCTCCACCACCACGAAGCAGTTCGACTGCTGGATCAGGAGCCGCAGCAGGTTCGATGTCGGCGGCAGCCGGTACTCATTGCGCAGGATCGTGTACCAGCCCGCCTGCTGGTTCTCCACCAGCGACACCGTGCCCAGCGGCGACGCGCAGCGCTGCAGGTCGCTGCTCGCGTTGGCCGATGCCTCGCCGGCCGCCGCACCCGTGGCCACCGTCTTCGACTCCGCGCTGCCCATGCGCATGTTCGTGGTCTCGCAGCCCGCGAGCAGCAGCGCGGCGGCGCTGGCGGCGGCCAGCAGGGGCAGGTTCTTTCGGGACATCGGGAAACCTCTTCGGAATCAAGGAACGGCCCGCCGATGGGCAGGCCGCAGGGGTTGAGAGATGGGATGGCGGTCTTGGAATGCACGCCCTCCGGCGACGTGAAGGGCCCGCCGGCACACGGTGCCGGCAAGACCCTTCAGCCGGCCCGGATGATAGCGCCGCGCACCCACGCCCAACCGCCCGGCGGCGCCCCCCTTCCCGAAGGAGAAGAAGGAAGGCGCGCAGTGCCACAGGGGGTTGTCGTTTCATCTCATGGCATGCGATAGACCCAGACGAGCCGGCCGCCCCCGGAGGCGGCGCGCAGTTGCGCCACGGCCCGCTCGCCGGGCACGGGAAACTCCAGGCTCACCAGCCAGGCCCCCGGCGCCAGTTCGGCGCGGGCCTTGGCGTAGGCCCGCTCCATGCTCTCGGGGCGCTGGAAGAGGTACACGCACTGGTAGCCGCTCCAGTCGGCGCGCCAGATGTCGCCGCGCCGCACGCGCGCCCACGGGCAGCGCAGCGCGCACAGCCAGCGCAGCGGCCAGCTCCACTCCAGCCCTTCCAGGCGGGCCGAGGGGTAGGCGTCCCGCAGGGCCCGCAGCCCGTCCCCCAGGCCGCAGCCCGCGTCCAGCACGCGCGCCGAGGGCGGCAGCGGGGCCGCCCCGGCCAGGCCGCTCAATGCCCCGCGCGGCGTGGGAAAGAGCGGCGCATCCCGCCATGCCTGGAGCGGATACACCGCCAGCAGCAGCGCGCACGGCGCCAGCCAGGCCCATGCCGGCACGCTGGCGACCCCCGAGAGCGCGAACGAGAGCGGGAACCCCGCCGCGATCAGCCCGCGCCGCCACGCGGTGCCCCCCCGGACGCTGGCCACCACGCCCACGGCACTGGCCAGCAGCCACGCCACCACCGGCGCGGCGCCCAGCCCCGCGCGCAGCAGCCCGAAAACCAGCCATGCGGCGGCCCACGCGATCACGGCGGGCAGGGGCCAGGGCAGGACGGACATGGAGGCAGCGGGCAGGGCGGCAGGAGCCGGAGTGCCGCAGTGTAGAGGCGCCCTGCCGTGCCGCCGGCGCACGGCTCCTACAATCTTCCGACCCCGCCGCTTCCCGTGGCGGCCCCCCACCCGCCACTTCAACCACCGACCGCCAACGTCCACACGCCGAGTGCTTTCGCCTTTCGACACGCCCCCACCCGCCCCCGCCTCTTCCGAGCAGGACGTTCCCCTGGTCGTGGATCTCGACGGCACGCTGATCCTCACCGACATGCTGCACGAGTCCTCGCTGCAGCTCGCACGGACCGCGCCATGGCAGGTGCTGGCGCTGCCCCTGTGGCTGGCCCGGGGCAAGGCCGTGCTCAAGCGGCAGGTGGCCGAGCGGGTGCGCATGGACGCGGCGACGCTGCCCTACCACCCGCCCCTGGTGGCGTGGCTGCGCGAGCAGAAGGCGCGGGGGCGCCGCATCGTGCTGTGCACCGCCTCCGACCAGGCGCTCGCCGATGCCGTCGCGCGCCACCTGGGGTGCTTCGATCTGGTCATGGCCAGCGACGGCGCGCGCAATCTCGCGGGCACCGCCAAGGCCGAGGCGCTGGTGGAGCGGTTCGGCGAGCGCGGGTTCGACTACGCGGGCAACTCAAGGGCCGACCTGCCGGTGTGGCGCCGGGCCCGCGCCGCCATCGTGGTCAACGCGCCGGGCGCCGTGGAGCGGCAGGCCCGCGCGCATGGCAACGTCGAGCGCAGCTTTCCCGCGCCGCCGGCCGGGCTCTCCGCCTGGCGCAAGGCCCTGCGCCTGCACCAGTGGCTCAAGAACCTGCTGCTCTTCGTGCCGCTGCTGGCGGCGCACCGGCTGGCCGACGGCGCCGCGTGGGCGCAGCTCCTGCCGGCGTTCCTGGCCTTCGGGCTGTGCGCCTCCTCGGTGTACCTGGCCAACGACCTGCTGGACCTGGAGAGCGACCGCCAGCATCCCCGCAAGCGGCTGCGCCCCTTCGCCTCCGGCACGCTCGCGGCCTGGAAGGGGGTGGCGCTCGTGCCCCTGCTGGCCACGGCCAGCCTCGCGCTGGCCTGGCTCGCGGGGCCGGCCTTCCTCGGGTGGCTGGCGGCGTATTTCGCGATCACCTGGGCCTATTCGCTGGTGCTCAAGCGCTGGGCGCTGGTGGATTGCATCACCCTCGCGGTGCTCTACAGCCTGCGGCTGGTCGCGGGCGCGGCGGCCGTGGCGCAGCCGCTGTCGTTCTGGCTGCTCGCGTTCTCGGGCTTTTTGTTCCTGTCGCTGGCGTTCGTCAAGCGCTACGCGGAGCTGCTGGTGCAGCAGGCCGCGGGCAAGACGCAGGCGCACGGGCGCGGCTACCTCACCTCGGACGCGCCGGTGGTGCAGAGCCTGGGCGTGGCGGCCGGCTACACGGCGGTGGTGGTGCTCGCGCTCTACCTCAACAGCGACACCGTGCTGCTCATGTACCGCTCGCCCGGGCTGATCTGGGTCACGGTACCGGTGATGGCCTTCTGGGTGAGCTGGATGTGGCTGTGCGCGGCGCGCGGGAAGATGCACGACGACCCGCTGGTCTTCGCGTTCAAGGACCGGGCCAGCATCGCGGCGAGCGCGGTGTTCGGGCTGGCGCTGGCGCGCATGGAGCACCCTTGGTAGCGGTCCATGCCTGGGGGCGCCTGCAGGCCGCGGACCACGCGCTGCACCCGCTAGCCGACCACCCCCCCGCGCGGCTGCCGCTCGCGGCCGGCCAGCGGGGCCTCGCGCACGGCATGGGCCGCAGCTACGGCGACGTGTGCCTCAACCCCGGCGGCGTGCTCTGGACCACCGGGGCGCAGGACCGCTTCATCGCCTGGGACGAGTCCACCGGCGAGCTGACCTGCGAGGCGGGCGTGCTGCTGCGCGACATCCAGCGCACCTTCGTCCCGCGCGGCTGGATGCTGCCCGTGACGCCGGGCACCCAGTTCGCCACCGTGGGCGGCGCGATCGCCAACGACGTCCACGGCAAGAACCACCACGTGCACGGCAGCTTCGGCGACCACGTGAGCGCGCTGCGCCTGCTGCGCACCGACGGGCTGCTGGTGGGCTGCGGCCCCGATCTGCGCCCCGACTGGTTCGCGGCCACCGTGGGCGGCCTGGGCCTGACGGGCGTGGTGACGCAGGCCACCCTGCGGCTGCGGCGGGTGCCGGGCCCGTGGCTCGACACCGAGACCCTGCCCTACGAAAGCCTGGAGGAGTTCTTCGCGCTGGCGGACGCCTCCGAGGCCGGCTGGGAATACACGGTGTCGTGGATCGACTGCCTCTCGGGCGCCCATGCGCGGGGCATCTTCATGCGCGGCAACCACGCGCCCGGGCCCCTGGCCTCCCCGCCCCGCCCCCCCGCGCAGCGCAAGCGCTCCGTGCCCTTCACGCCGCCGTTCTCCCTGGTCAACCGCTGGAGCCTGCGGCCCTTCAACACCGCCTACTACCACCGGCACCGGCTCGGCGCGGGACGGCGGCCGCAACATTTCGAGCCCTTCTTCTACCCGCTGGACAACCTCCTGGAGTGGAACCGCATCTACGGCCGCCGGGGCTTCCACCAATACCAGTGCGTGGTGCCGCGCGACCAGGGCCCGCAGGCCGTGGCCGAACTGCTGCGGGAGATCCGCGCGTCGGGCCAGGGATCGTTCCTCGGCGTGCTCAAGACCTTCGGCGACCGCGCCGCGCCGGGCATGCTGAGCTTTCCGATGCCCGGCGTCACGCTGGCGCTGGACTTCCCCCACCGGGGCGAATCCACGCTGCGCCTTTTCGAGCGGCTGGACGCCGTGGTGGCCGCCGCCGCGGGGCGCCTCTACCCCGCCAAGGACGCGCGCATGCCGCGCGCGCTCTTCGAGGCCGGCTATCCGCGCCTGGACGAATTCCTGCCCTACCGCGACCCGCGCATCCGCTCGGCCCTGTCGCTGCGGCTGCTGGGCGACTGACGCCGGCGGCGGCGCCCCCACCCCATGGGCCGGCAGCGGCCCGCCATTTTTTTCCTCGCACGACATGCCCTCTTCTTCCCCATCCCATCCGCCGCGCACCATCGCCATCGTGGGCGCCACCTCGTCCATCGCCCAGCACTGCGCGCGCCTCTGGCTGGCGCGCGGCGGTGTGCAGCGGCTCGTGCTGGTGGGGCGCGATGCGGCCCGGCTGGAATCGGTGGCGGCCGACCTGCAGGTGCGCGCGCCGGCCACGCGCGTGGAGGCCTTCGCGGGCGACCTGGTCGATCCCGCGGCCATCGCGACCACCGTGCGCGACCTCTGCGCGGCGGGCACGCCGGACCTCGTGCTCATCGCGCACGGCAACCTGCCGGACCAGACGGCCTGCGAGGCGGACCTGGCGGCCGTGCGGCAGGCGCTGGAGGTGAACGGCGTCTCGCCCGTGCTCTGGGCCGAGACGTTCGCGGGCGCGCTGCGGGCCGGCGGCCACGGCCGCATCGGCATCATCGGCTCGGTGGCGGGCGACCGGGGCCGGCAGTCGAACTACGTGTATGGCGCCGCCAAGGGCCTCGTGGAGCGCTACGCGCAGGGGCTGCAGCACCGCCTGGCGGGTACCGGCGTGCGGGTGACGCTCGTCAAGCCCGGCCCCACGGACACGCCGATGACGGCGCACCTCAAGGCGCGCGGGGCGCGGCTCGCGAGCGCCGAGGAGGTGGCCGGCGCGATCGTGCGGGGCATGGACGCCGGCAGGTACGTGGTCTATGCCCCCGCGAAATGGGCGCTGATCATGCGCATCATCCGCAGCCTGCCGCGCTGGGTCTTCCACCGGATGAAGATATGACGGAGCGCCACGGCATGCCCGCGCCCGCAACCCCCTCCGATGCGCCCCCGCGCGCGCCCGCGGGCCGGGCGGGCCGCCTGCCGCTGGCGCTGCTGCTGGCGTTCACGGCCGTCTATGCGCTGCTCACCGCCGTGGCCGCCTGGCGCACCTACACGCCCGTGCCCGTGTGGGACATGTGGGGGGCGATCGACTTCTATGCCGATGCGCAGGCCGGCGTGGGCTGGCAGGCCTGGTGGCGGCTGTTCAACGAGCACCGGCTCGTGCTCGCCAAGACGCTGTTCTGGATGGAATACGCCTGGTTCGGCGGCCAGCAGGTGTTCCTTCTGGCCATGAACTACGTGCTGGTGGCCTGCGGCGTCGCCACGTTCCACGCGTTCCTGCGCGAGCGCCTGCCCGGTATGCCGCGCGGCCAGGCCGTCTTCGCCGTCACGCTGCTGGGCCTGTGGCTGTTCTCGTGGGTGCAGAAGGAGAACCTGTCCTGGGCCTTCCAGAGCCAGTTCTTCCTGGCGCAGTTGCTGCCCCTCGCGGGCTTCTACGCGCTCTACCGCGCCGCGCGCGGGCCCTCGGGGGGCTGGTTCGCGGCGGCGTGCGCGCTGGGCGTCCTCAGCGTGGGCACGATGATCAACGGCATCATGGCCCTGCCCATGATGGTGCTGTATGCCGCCGTGGCGCGCCTGGGCTGGCGCCGCGCGGCGGTGCTGGCGCTGCTGGCGGCTGGCGGCATCGCGGCCTACACGGCCGACTACGCCGCGCCACCCACCCACGGCAGCGTGCTGGCCAGCCTGCGCGGCGACCCGCTGGGCATGGTGCGCTACACGCTGCTCTACCTGGGCAGCCCCTTCCTGAACCTCGCGGGCCACCTGGAGCCCTCCTGGATGGGCGTCGGCCAGGCCTTCGGCCTGCTCTTCGTGGCGCTGGCGGTGGCGGCGCTGGTGCCGGCGCTGCGCGATCCCCGCGCGCACCGGCTGGAACTGGCGCTGCTGACCTTCGTGGCCTACATCGGCGGCATCGCCTTCGCCACGGCCGGCGGCCGCATGCAGTTCGGGCTGGAGAACGCGGTGTCGAGCCGCTACACCACGCCCACGCTCATGGCCTGGGCCGCGCTCGCCATCCTCCACGGCCCCTGGCTGGCGGGGCTGCGCGGCGCGGCGCGCGCACTGCGCAACGCGCTGCTCGTGCTGCTGCTGGCGCTGATGATCGGGGTGCAGAACAACGACATCCGGCGCAACGACCTCGGCCACATGCGCATGACCGGCGCGCTGGCGCTGGAGATGGGCGTGCGCGACGGGCGCCGCATCGGCCTGCTGATCTGGGACCCGGACCTCGGCACGCGCCTGACGCGCAAGGCCACGGAGATGGGCTTCGGCGTGTTCGGCACGCCCGCGCTCGCCCAGGCCGCGCAGGCCCTGGGCACGCCGGCCCCGGCCCTGCCCGCCCGCTGCCACGGCTTCGTGGACACGGTGGAGTCCCTGCCCGGCGAGCCGCGCTTCCTGCGCGTGCACGGCGCGCTGCTGCCCGAGGGCGCGGCCCGGGGCATCGACGCGGTGCGGCTCGTGGCGGCGGACGGCACGGTGGCCGGCTACGGCCTGCCCGACCGCTGGCGCAAGCGCACGCCGCCCCCGCCCGCCGAGGGCCCCACGGCGCGCTACCTCATGTTCACAGCCTACCTGCGGGTGCCGGACTCCGCCGGCCCGGCCCCCTCCACGGTCACGCTGCAGGCGCCCGGCACGGACTGCGCGGTGGCCCTGCGGCTGCCGGCACCCGTGCCCGAGCCCACGCACTGAAGCGGGCCCTCCCCGTCGTCTCGACAGATGCACCCCTCCTCCATGAAGCATTCCACCAAGATCGTCCTGCCCGGCGGGGCCGGCCTCGTCGGCCAGAACCTCGTCGCGCACCTCAAGCTCCATGGCTACGCCAACCTCGTGGTGCTCGACAAGCACACTGCCAACCTGGACATCCTGCGCCGCATGCACCCGGACATCGTGGCCGAGCACGCCGACCTGGCCGAGCCCGGCGACTGGGAGCGCCACTTCGAGGGCGCCGACGCCGTGGTCATGCTGCAGGCGCAGATCGGCGCGCCCCAGGCCGAGCCCTTCGTGCGCAACAACCTCACCTCGACCGAACGCATCCTGGCGCTGATAAAGCGCCACGCCATCCCGCACACGGTGCACATCAGCTCCTCGGTGGTCGAATCGGTGGCCCAGGACCACTACACCGACACCAAGCGCGCGCAGGAGCAGATGGTGCTGGCCAGCGGCATCCCCTGCGTGGTGCTGCGGCCCACGCTGATGTTCGGCTGGTTCGACCGCAAGCACCTGGGCTGGCTCTCGCGCTTCATGCGCAAGGTGCCGGTGTTCCCGATCCCGGGCAGCGGCCGCTACATGCGCCAGCCGCTCTACGCGGCCGACTTCTGCCGCATCATCGTGCGCTGCATCGAGGAGCGCCGCGTGGGCGGCATCTTCAACATCACGGGGCTGGAGAAGGTGGACTACATCGACATCATCCGCACCATCAAGGCCGCCACGGGCGCGAAGGCGGCCATCGTGAAGATCCCCTGCGGCCTCTTCTCCCTGCTGCTCAAGACCTGGGCGCTCTTCGACCGCGACCCGCCCTTCACCGCCGACCAGCTCAAGGCCCTGGTGGCGCACGACGAGTTCGAGGTGATCGACTGGCCCGGCATCTTCGGCGTGCGCGCCACGCCCTTCGCCGAGGCCATCCACGAAACCTTCCACCACCCGGAGTACAGCCGCGTGGTGCTGGAGTTCTGATGAGCGCACCTTCCGCCAACACCCCTGCCGCCGCGCCGAGCCAGCGCATCGCCGTGCTCGGTGCCGGCCCCATGGGCCTGGCCGTGGCCTACCAGCTCGCGCGCGACGGCCACCGGCCGGTGGTCTTCGAGGCCGACGACTGCGTGGGCGGCATGACCGCGATGTTCGACTTCGACGGCCTGCCGATCGAGCGCTACTACCACTTCCACTGCACATCGGACCATGACTTCCTGAAGGTGCTGGACGAACTGGGCCTGGCCGGCAAGATGCACTGGCGCGCCACGCGCATGGGCTACTGGTACCAAAAACGCCTGCAGGCCTGGGGCAACCCGGTGGCGCTGCTGCGCTTCCAGGGCCTGGGGCTGGTGGCCAAGTTCCGCTACGGCCTGCACGCCTTCCTCTCCACCCAGCGCGACGACTGGAAGCCGCTCGACGGCGTGGAGGCCACGGGCTGGATCCGCCGCTGGGTGGGCGCCGAGGCCTACGAGGTGCTCTGGCGGCGCCTGTTCGACTACAAGTTCTACGAGCATGCGGGCAACCTCTCGGCCGCCTGGATCTGGAGCCGCATCCGCCGCATCGGCCGCTCGCGCTACAGCCTCATGCAGGAAAAGCTCGGCCACCTGGACGGCGGCTCCGCCACGCTGCTGGACGGCATGGCCGCCGACATCCGCGCGCACGGCGGCGAGATCCGCCTCGGAACGCCCGTGACCCGGGTGCGCATGGAGGCGGGCCGCGTGCAGGGCGTAGAGACCGCTCAGGGCTTCGAGGCCTTCGACAAGGTGGTGAGCACCGTGCCCCTGCCCTATGTGCCGCGCCTCATGCCCGATCTGCCGCAGGACGTGCTCGCGCGCTTCGCGGCGCTGAAGAACATCGCCGTGGTCTGCGTGATCGCCAAGCTGCGCAAGCCGCTCTCCGACAACTTCTGGCTCAACGTGAACGACCCGGACATGGACATCCCGGGCCTCGTCGAATACAGCAACCTGCGCCCGCTGCCCGAATCCATCGTCTACGTGCCGTTCTATATGCCCGGCGAGCACCCCAAGTACGCCGAGCCCGACCAGGTGTTCCTGGACAAGGTGCGCCGCTACCTGCGCACCATCAACCCCGCGCTGCAGGACGGCGACTTCCTCGCGATGCGCGCGAGCCGCTACCACCACGCGCAGCCGATCTGCCCGCCCAACTACCTGGAGGGCTTGCCGCCCGTGCGGCTGCCCGTGCAGGGCCTGTGGGTGGCCGACACCTCGTACTACTACCCCGAGGACCGCGGCATCTCCGAGAGCATCGGCTTCGGCCGCCGCATGGCGCGCGACGCGGCCAGCGCCCGCGTGGACGGACCGCAGCCGTGATCGCCGCCTTCCGCTCGCGGCAGTTCCTGGCCTTCCTCGTCACGGGTGGCGTGGCGGCGCTCGCCAACTTCGGCTCGCGCATCGCGTTCAGCCACTGGATGCCGTTCTCGGCCGCGGTGGTGGCGGCCTACGGCGTGGGCATGTGCACGGCCTTCGTGCTGGCGCGCGCCTTCGTGTTCAAGGCGAGCACGCAGCCCGCGCACAAGTCGGCAATGTTCTTCGTGCTGGTGAACCTGCTGGCCGTGGCGCAGACCTGGGCCGTGAGCATCGCTGTGCTGCGCTGGGTGCTGCCCGCGCTCGGCGTCACGGCCTTCGCGCCCGAGATCGCGCACGCCGTGGGCGTGGTGGTGCCGGTGTTCACAAGCTACCTGGGCCACAAGCGCTGGTCCTTCGCCGAGAAGCCCGGGCAGCCCGGCGCCCCCGGCTGACCGCGCGGCCATGACCCCGCGCGCCGCCGTCGCCGCCGCCCTGGCCTGCACGGCCGCCTACGTGGCGGCGCTGGTGTGGGCCGACGCGCACAACCAGGTCTTCGCCCAGCTCCCGCGCGTGGCCGCCTGGGTGCCCGGCATGGCGGCCTTCTCCTTCGCCTCGTACGGCCTGCGCTACGCACGCTGGCAGTGGCTGCTGCGCCGCGCGGGGCACCGCGTGCCGGGCATGGCGGGGTTCGCGGGCTACCTGGCGGGCTTCGCGTTCACGGCCACGCCGGGCAAGGTGGGCGAGCTGGTGCGCGCGCGGTACTTCGCGCGCTGGGGCGTGCCGGCCGCGCGCACGCTCTCGGCCTTCGTCTATGAGCGCGCTTTCGACCTGCTCGCGGTGGCGCTGCTCGCGGCGCTCGCCATTCCGTCGCTGCGGCTCTTCGGCATCGTGCTGGGCTTCGTGGCGGCGCTGATCGGCGCCGTCGCGGTGGTGGCCGCGCGGCCCGGGTGGCTGCTGCGGCTGGCCGCGCGCCTGCGCCGCTCGGGCTGGCGGCGCGTGGCGCGCGCGGGCCGCACGCTGGCGCGGGGCCTCGCGGGCTGCCGGCTCTGGCTCACGCCGCGCGACATGGCGGTTTCGTTCGCGCTCGGGCTGACGGCCTGGACGGCCATCGCCGCAGCCTTCGCGTGGCTGCTGCAGGGCCTGGGCACCGCGCTACCGCTGGGCGCGGCGCTCTCCACCTACCCCACGGCCATGCTGGCCGGCGCGGCCTCGATGCTGCCCGCGGGCATCGGCACCACCGAGGCCACCCTCATCGCGCTGCTGGCCCTGCATGCCGTGCCGCTGGGCACCGCAGCGCTCGCCGCCGTGGGCGTGCGCTTCGC
Organism: Paracidovorax anthurii; assembly: GCF_003269065.1. Lineage (GTDB taxonomy): Bacteria > Pseudomonadota > Gammaproteobacteria > Burkholderiales > Burkholderiaceae_C > Paracidovorax > Paracidovorax anthurii. Next base: position 10,388 of record NZ_QLTA01000071.1, on the reverse strand, counting down.
CACGATGTGGTTCGCCGTGGCCTGCGGCTTCGGCGCCATGGCCTGGCTGGAGCGCACGGGCCGCGCGTGCGGCACTGCGGGCAGAACGCGCTAGAACGCCCTGCAAGACCTTCGGGCCCCGCCGGGCACCCCAGGGCCTCAGCCTTCCCCGCGCAGGCGCTCGATGAGGCCGTTGAGGGCCTCCAGCGAGCCGAACTGGATCGCCACCTCGCCCACCTCCTCGGTGCGGCCGCCGCGCTTCACGCGCTTTTTCACGCGCACCTCCACCTCGGCCATGAGCAGGTCGGAGAGTTCTTCCTCCACGCGCTTGAGGTCGCGCGACTTGGCGTCCTTGCGGGGCTTCTGCGGCGTGAGGCTGAACTCGGCGCCGATCTTCTTCACCAGCCCCTCGGCCTCGCGCACCGAGAGCTTGCGCGCCGCGATCTGGTTGCCCGCCGTGATCTGCGCGGCGCGGTCCAGCGACAGCAGCGCGCGCGCGTGGCCCATGTCGATGTCGCCCGCCATCAGCATGGTCTGCACGGGCTCGGCCAGGTTCAGCAGGCGCAGCAGGTTGCTGGCCGCGCTGCGCGAGCGGCCCACGGCCTGCGCGGCCTGCTCGTGCGTGAGGCCGAATTCCTTCACCAGCCGCGCGAGGCCCTGGGCCTCTTCGAGCGGGTTCAGGTCCTCGCGCTGGATGTTCTCGATGAGCGCCATCGCCGCGGCGGACTCGTCGGGCACGTCGCGCACCAGCACCGGCACCTCGGCCAGCCCGGCGATGCGCGCGGCCCGGAAGCGCCGCTCGCCCGCGATGATCTCGTAGCGGCCCGCGTTCTCGCCCTGCGCCAGCCGGCGCACGAGGATGGGCTGCATGATGCCCTGGGCCTTGATGCTCTCGGCCAGCTCGTAGAGCGCGCCCTCGTCCATGCGGGTGCGCGGCTGGTAGATGCCGGGCACCATGTCGTCGAGCAGCAGGGTGGCGGGCGCGCCGCTGGCCGAGGCACCGGCCGCGCCGGCGTCCGGCGTGGCCGCCTCCGTGACCTTGGGGCCCAGCAGTGCTTCGAGGCCGCGTCCGAGGCCCTTGGGTTTTTTGGTGACCATGGGAGCTTTCCGTCAGTCTTTCGTCTTCATCATGTCCTGGAGCAGCGCATGCCCCTCGGGCCAGTCGCCCAGCCCCGATTCGGCATTCAGGTGCCCGCGCGCGCCGGCATCCACGAAGCGCGCGCCCCAGGCGTCGGCCAGGGCCTGCGCGCGCTCCAGGCGGCAATAGAGATCGTCCTGGCTGCCGAACAGCACGGACGGGAACGGCAGGGCCTGCCGCGCGATGGGCGTCCAGCCGGGCAACTGCGCGGCGATGTCGGGCTGCTCGACGTCGCCCGGCGCCACCAGCAGCGCGCCGCGCACCTTGTGGGCGTGGCGCGTGTGCGCCGCCCACCACGCCGTGAGGATGCAGCCCAGGCTGTGGGCCGCGAGCAGCACGGGGCCGTCGGCGTCGCCCACCACCTCCTCCAGCCGCGCGGACCAGTCGCCGCGCAGCGGGCGCATCCAGTCGTGCTGCTCCACGCGCCGGTAGCCGTGCAGGCGCTCCCAGCGGCTTTGCCAGTGGTCGGGGCCGGAGTTCTGCCAGCCCGGCAGGATGAGCACGTTTTCAGGCTTCATGCTATTGAATCAGTAGCAAACTATGTAGAAAAACCATCGACATGGAGGCACTTTGGCATCCAACCGGGCCATAGAGGCGCCCAGAACGTGTTCACATGCGCTTGACGCGCTTGACCATCTCGCGGGCGAAGTCCACGAAGGCTTGGCTGCCCTTGGCGCCGGGGTCGAACACCACGCCCGGCAGGCCGTAGCTCGGGGCCTCGGCCAGGCGCACGTTGCGTGGGATCACGGTGTCGAACACCTTGTCGCCGAAGTGGTCCTTGAGCTGCTCGCTCACCTGGCTCTGCAGGGTGATGCGCGGGTCGAACATGACGCGCAGCAGGCCGATGATCTGCAGGTCCTTGTTGAGGTTGGCGTGCACCTGCTTGATGGTGTTGACGAGGTCGGTGAGGCCTTCGAGCGCGAAGTACTCGCACTGCATGGGCACGATCACGCCGTGCGCGCTGCACAGCCCGTTGAGCGTGAGCATCGAGAGGCTGGGCGGGCAGTCGATGAGGATGAAGTCGAAATCCTTGTCCACCGCCGCGAGCGCGCTCTTCAGGCGGCGCTCGCGCTGCTCCAGCGCCACCAGCTCCACCTCGGCGCCGGCCAGTTCGCGGTTGGCGCCCAGCACGCGATAGCCGCACGGCTCCGACAGCACGGCCGCCTCCTGCACGGACGCGGATTCGAGCAGCACGTCGTAGATGGTGAGCTCCAGCGCGCGCTTGTCCACGCCCGAGCCCATGGTGGCGTTGCCCTGCGGATCGAGGTCCACCAGCAGCACGCGCTGGCCCACCTTGGCGAGCCCGGCGGCGAGGTTGACGGAGGTGGTCGTCTTGCCGACGCCGCCTTTCTGGTTGGCAATGCAGAAGATCTTGGCCATGGAAGAGGAGAGGAAAACCAGAAAAAACGGTGGAGAGGGGAGCCCCGCGTTACCGGGACACGGCCAGCTTGATGCCGAACCCGATCAGGAACATGCCCGCGAGCTTCTCCAGCGCCCGCGCGATGGCCGGCCGCGCCCGCATGCGCTCGGCCATGCGGTGCGTGAGCAGCACCACGGTCAGGCCGTAGAGGAAAGTGAGCGCCGCGATGGTGGCGGCCATCACGCCGAAGGTGAGCAGGCCGCGGTGGCGGGCCGGATCGACGAAGAGCGGGAAGAAGGCCATGTAGAACACGATGGCCTTGGGGTTGAGCACGGTAATGAGCGCGGCCTGCCGGAAATACTGGCGCGGCTGGATGGCAAGCACCGGCGCCGAGCCGGGCCGGGCCGGGCGAAAAGCATCCGGGCACCCATCCAGGCCAGATAGGCGGCCAGCAGCGCGGCCACGCCGGCCACCGCCATCCACAGCAGCACCTGGTCGCCCGCGATCAAGCCCAGCGTGGCGGCCAGCCCGGCGCGCACGCCGCCCTTGCCCGTGGAGGTGACGAGCGCCAGGTTGCCCGGACCGGGAATGACCAGGAACAACACGATGGCGGCGACGAAGGCGCCATAGTCCGCAATGCCAAACATCCGCACCCCCCGAAAAATGGAGCCGCGAGTTTAAGCCAGCGGTCCGCCGGCAGATACCCCGGCGCCGTCGCGCGGGCGCATCCAGACGATGCAGCGCTCGGCATCCAGCCCCGGCACCGCCAGAGGTTCCACGTGAAACACATCCACCGAGGCCGGCAGCGCGGCGATCTCGTCGGCGGGGTGCCGGCCCTTCATGGCCAGCCACGTGCCGCCCGGGGCGATGGCCGACTGCGACCACGCGACGAAGTCCGGCAGCGACGCGAAGGCACGGCAGCTCACCACGTCGAACGGCCCCGCCAGGGTCTCCACCCGCGCATGGATGCCGTGCAGGTTGCCCAGCCGCAGCGAAGCCGCCGCCTGCTGGATGAATGCCGCCTTCTTGGCCACCGTGTCCACGCAGTGCACCTGCAACTCCGGGCAGCAGATGGCGAAGACCACGCCCGGCAGGCCGCCACCGGAGCCCACGTCCAGCAGCCTGGGGGCCGCCGCGGCGCCCCGCCCGGCCAGATGCCGCCGCAGCGGCGCGACGGCCGCGAGGCTGTCGAGCAGGTGGTGGGTGAGCATCTCGTGCGGGTCGCGCACGGCCGTGAGGTTGTAGACCTTGTTCCACTTCTGCAGCAGGGCCAGGAAGTCGAGCAGTTGCGCGTGCTGCGCCTCGGTGAGCTGCAGGCCCAGGGCCGCGGCACCATCGCGCAACGGCCCGGCCAGCGATGTGGCCAGCGATGTGGCCAGCGTGGCGGCCATCGGCACGGCGGCCGTCATGCCGCCACCTCCGCCCCGGGCTGGGCGGAGAACCCCCGGAAGCCCCCCTTCTTCAGGTGCACCAGCAGCAGCGATACCGCCGCCGGCGTCACGCCGGAGATGCGCGAGGCCTGCCCCAGTGTCTCGGGGCGGTGCTTCTGCAGCTTCTGTCGCACCTCGATCGAGAGCGCGGCCACCTGCATGTAGTCCAGCTCCGGGGGCAGCCGCAGGTTCTCGTAGTGCGCGGCGCGCTGCACCTCGTCCTTCTGCCGGTCGATGTAGCCGGCGTACTTGGCGGCGATCTCCACCTGCTCGATCACGGGCTCGCTCAGGTCGGCCAGCGTTTCACGTGAAACATCGGCCGAGGCGTACTTGCCGCCATCCATGCCCATGAGGGCTCCATAGGACACATCGGGCCGGCGCAGCAGGTCGAAGAGGTTGTATTCGTGCTCGATGGCCTTGCCCAGCACGCGCGCCGATTCCTCGGCCGGCAGGATGCGCGGGTTCACCCAGGTGGCCTTCAGGCGCTCGGTTTCGCGCGCCACGGCATCGCGCTTGCGGCTGAAGGCATCCCAGCGGGCATCGTCCACGAGGCCCAGGCGGCGGCCCGCTTCGGTCAGGCGCATGTCGGCGTTGTCCTCGCGCAGTTGCAGGCGGAACTCGGCGCGGCTCGTGAACATGCGGTAGGGCTCGGTCACGCCCTTGGTGATGAGGTCGTCCACCAGCACGCCCAGGTAGGCCTCGCCCCGGCCCGGCAGCCAGGGCGCGTCGCCCCGGCACTGCAGGGCCGCGTTGAGGCCCGCGAACAGGCCCTGCGCCGCCGCCTCCTCGTAGCCCGTGGTGCCGTTGATCTGGCCCGCGAAGAACAGGCCCTGGATCTGCCGCGTCTCGAAGCTGCTCTTGAGCGAGCGCGGGTCGAAGTAGTCGTATTCGATGGCGTAGCCGGGGCGCAGGATGTGCGCGTTCTCCAGCCCCTTCATGCTGCGCACGAGGTCGTACTGCACGTCGAACGGCAGGCTGGTGGAGATGCCGTTCGGGTAGAACTCGTGCGTGGTCAGCCCCTCGGGCTCCAGGAAGATCTGGTGGCTGTCCTTGTCGGCGAAGCGGTTGATCTTGTCTTCCACGCTCGGGCAGTAGCGCGGGCCCACGCCCTCGATCTTGCCGGTGAACATGGGGCTGCGGTCGAAGCCCGAGCGGATGATCTCGTGCGTGCGCTCGTTGGTGTGCGTGATCCAGCACGGCACCTGCCGCGGGTGCATGGCCGTGCTGCCCATGAAGCTGAACACCGGCACCGCGCCCTCGTTCACACCGCCGGGCATGCCGTCGCCGGGCTGCGCCTCGCACTGGCTGAAGTCGATGCTGCGGCCGTCGATGCGCGGCGGCGTGCCGGTCTTCAGGCGCCCCTGGGGCAGCTGCAGCTCCTTCAGGCGCGCCGACAGGCTCGCGGCCGGCGGATCGCCCGCGCGGCCCGCGGCGTAGTTGTTCAGGCCGACGTGGATCTTGCCGTCCAGGAAGGTGCCCGCCGTGAGCACCACCGTGCGCGAGCGGAAGCGGATGCCCACCTGCGTGACCGCGCCCACCACGCGGTCGCCCTCCACCATCAGGTCGTCCACGGCCTGCTGGAAGAGCCAGAGGTTGGGCTGGTTCTCCAGCATGCGGCGGATCGCGGCCTTGTAGAGGATGCGGTCGGCCTGCGCGCGCGTGGCCCGCACGGCCGGCCCCTTGGAGCTGTTGAGGATGCGGAACTGGATGCCACCCTCGTCCGTGGCCAGCGCCATCGCGCCGCCCAGCGCGTCCACCTCCTTCACGAGGTGGCCCTTGCCGATGCCGCCAATGCTGGGGTTGCAGCTCATCTGTCCCAGCGTCTCGATGTTGTGGGTGAGCAGCAGCGTTTTGCTCCCCATGCGGGCAGCGGCCAAGGCGGCTTCGGTGCCGGCATGGCCTCCGCCGACGACGATCACATCAAATTCCTGGGGGTACAACATGCAAATGGCTCCGGACCTCGAACGAGGGAGCGGCCCGAAAAGGACACGAAGGGCGCATGCCGGGCCGCCGGCAGGCGCCGTGCCCGCGCCATCGAGGCGCGGGCGGGGGATTGGGGGAAGCCGGCGATTTTCCCACTTCGGCCCCGGGCGCGCCACATCCGCGCCCATCGCCCCTGCCGCGCACCGGCCCACCTGCCCTTCGGCCGCCGTTGTTTCACGTGAAACCATGGCTTGCAGGAATCCTGCCCACGGGCTGTGTTGCAATCGGCGCCATGCCAAAACTCCTCGTCTTCGCGGGCAGCACCCGCCAGCAATCCTTCAACCGCCGCCTCGCCCGCGCCACGGCCGAGATCGCCCGCGAGGCGGGTGCGGACGCCACGCTCCTGGAGCTGTCGGACTTCGACATCCCCCTCTACAACGCCGACCTGGAGGCCCGGGGCACGCCCGCCGACGTGGTGCGGCTGAAGGAAGTCCTGCACGCCCACCCTGCCTGGATCGTCTGCTCGCCCGAGTACAACGGCAGCTACACCGCCCTGCTCAAGAACACCCTCGACTGGGCCTCCAGCCCCGTGGCCGGCCACCCGCAGTGGAGCGACGGCACCCTGCCCTTCCGCGGCAAGGTGGTGGGCATGCTGAGCGCCTCGCCCGGCGCGCTGGGCGGCCTGCGCTCGCAAAGCCACCTCGCGCCCCTGCTGGTCAACCTGGAATGCTGGTTGGCCCCCAAGGCCTTCGCGCTGGGCCATGCCGGCAGCGCCTTCGACGCCCAGGGCGCGCTGGCGGATGCCACGCACCGCGAGCGCGTGCGGGCGGTGGTGGACCAGGTGCTCTGGGCCGGCCAGCGCCTGGGCGCCTGAGACCGATCCGCATGGCCCTGGAATGCCGCGCCGGGTGCGGCGCCTGCTGCATCGCTCCCTCCATCAGCAGCCCCATCCCCGGCATGCCCGGGGGCAAGCCGGCGGGCGTGCCCTGCGTGCAGCTCGACGCAGAGCTGCGCTGCAAGGTCTTCGGCGCGCCCGGGCGGCCGGCGGTCTGCGGATCGCTCCAGCCCGGCGCGGCGATGTGCGGCACGACGCGGGAGCACGCCATGGCCTGGCTCGGCCGGCTGGAAGCCCTCACGGCGCCGGGCGTGGGCGCACTGCCGGACTGACGCCGGCCTCCGGTGCCGGGACGGATTCCTCGCGCCGTACAGGCCCTAGACTGGACATCCCTCATCGACCGGAGCCTCCATGTCACGCGAAACGGAATTCCAGGCCATCGCCCAGGAACTGGGCTACGACTTCAACGGAGAGATCAAGATCGGCGGCCACTACACGCCCGCGGTGCGCCATGGCAGCGAGGTGTATGTGAGCGGGCAGATCCCCCGCGTGGGCAATGAAGTGGTCGTGACGGGCCGGGCCGGTGGCGACGTGCCGCTGGCCGAGGCGCAGCGCGCCGCCCGCATCTGCGCCATGCGGGCGCTCGCGCTGCTGCGGCAGACGCTGGGCTCGCTGGACCGCGTCACGCAGCTGCTGCGCATCACGGTCTACGTGCGCTCCGCCGAGGGCTTCACCCAGCAGAGCGAGGTGGCGGACGGCGCATCGGACGTGCTCCTGCGAGTGCTGCAGGAGGCCGGCACGCACACGCGCACCTCGGTGGGCGTGCTGGAGCTGCCCAAGGGCGCCACCGTCGAGGTGGACCTGATCGCCAGCGCCGGGTGAACGGCCCGCGCAGGCACCGCCACCCATTCCGCACGGCAGCACGAAACCGCGGTTCGCTATAGGATTTAGGGCTTGTCCAATTGCCTTCAGAAACCAGACCATGAAGCTTTACTACAGTCCCGGTGCCTGCTCGCTCTCCCCCCACATCGCCCTGCACGAGGCCGGCCTGGCCTACACACCAGTGCTCGCCAGCACCAAGAGCCACAAGCTGCAGGACGGCACCGACTACTACACGATCAACCCGCTGGGCTACGTGCCGCTGCTGGAACTCGATGACGGCACGCGCCTGCGCGAGGGCCCGGCCATCGTGCAATACATCGCCGACCAGGCCCCGCACAAGAACCTCGCGCCCGCCAACGGCACGCTCGCACGCTACCGCCTGCAGGAGTGGCTGAACTTCATCAGCACCGAGCTGCACAAGGGCTTCAGCCCCCTCTTCAACCCCGCCACGCCCGACGCCTACAAGGCCATCGCGCGCGAAAAGCTGCTCTCGCGCCTGCAATGGGTGGACGAACAGCTCGCCAGCCGGGACTGGCTGCTGGGCGAGCATTTCAGCGTGGCCGACGGCTACCTGTTCACCGTCTGCGGCTGGGGCAAGCACGTGGGCGTGGATCTCTCGCACCTCAAGAACCTGACGGCCTACACGGAGCGCATCGCCGCCCGCCCGGCCGTGCAGGCGGCCCTCAAGGCCGAGGGCCTGCTGAAGTAAAAGGCAGGGCGGCAGGGGCGGCGCGCGGCGCCCTTCCCCGCACCGCATGGGGCGCCCTCCGGGGCGCTTTTTTACGGGCGGGCGACAGGCCGGGCCGCCTACCACGGGAGGGCTTTACCTGTCTTGCGTGCGCACACTGCAGGGCGGCGCGATTGGCGGTAAGGTGCCGGCTCCCTTGTTGTTGAACGACTGCCCCAGGAGAACCATGCCCTCCCTGTTCGATCCCCTCCAGGCCGGCGACCTCGCGCTGGCCAACCGCATCGCGATGGCGCCCCTCACCCGCAACCGCGCGCCCGATGCCATTCCCCAGGACATCACCGCCACCTACTACGCGCAGCGCGCCAGCGCCGGGCTGCTCATCTCCGAGGCCACCGCCATCAGCCACCAGGGCCAGGGCTATGCCGACGTGCCGGGCCTCTACGGCACCGAGCAGCTCGACGGCTGGAAGAAGGTGACGGCCGCCGTCCACGCACGCGGCGGCAAGATCGTGACGCAGCTCTGGCACGTGGGCCGCATCTCGCACAACGACCTGCAGCCGGAAGGCGGCGCGCCCGTGGCGCCCTCGGCCGTCACCGCCCAGTCCAAGACCTATCTGGTGGACCGCGCCACCGGCGAGGGCCGCTTCGTGCCCACCTCGGCCCCGCGCGCGCTCGCGCTCGAAGAGCTGCCGGGCATCGTGCACGACTACGCCGCCGCCGCGCGCAATGCCGTGCGCACGGCCGGCTTCGACGGCGTGGAGGTCCATGGCGCCAACGGCTACCTGCTCGACCAGTTCCTCAAGACCGGCGCCAACCAGCGCACCGACGACTACGGCGGCGGCATCCCGAACCGCGCCCGCCTGCTGCTGGAGGCCACGCGCGCCGTGGTGGACGCCATCGGCGGCGGCAAGGTGGGCATCCGCCTCTCGCCCGTCACGCCGGCCAACGACATCGTGGACGCCCATCCGCAGCCGCTCTTCGACTACGTGGTCCGCCAGCTCGCCCCCCTGGGCCTGGCCTACGTCCACATCATCGAGGGCGCCACCGGCGGCCCGCGCGAGGTGGACAGCCGCCCCTTCGACTACGCCGCCCTCAAGGCCGCCTACCGCGCGGCCGGCGGCCAGGGCGCCTGGATGGTCAACAACGGCTACGACGCCCGGCTGGCCGCGCAGGCGGTGGAAAGCGGCGCGGCCGACATCGTGGCCTTCGGCCGGCCCTTCATCTCCAACCCCGACCTGGTGGAGCGCCTGCGCACGGGCGCGCCTCTCAACGCCTGGGACTCCAAGACCTTCTACGGCGGCGGCGAGCAAGGCTACATCGACTACCCGGCGCTGGCCTGACCGCCCCGCCGGGGCGCGCGCCCTGCACCAGCCCCGGGGGCCCGTGCGTGGCCCCTGGGCCGTGGAGGGAAGGGTTTTTCAAGCCTTTTTGCCTCCATGTCGCCGTATCTGCTGCATGATCAGCTATCAAAAACATAGTGACCGAGACCATGATCACCTGCACCCTGCGCTACGTCATCGACCCCTACAAGCTGGCTGAATTCGAGCACTACGGCCGGATCTGGATTCCGCTGGTGGAGAAATTCGGCGGCCGGCACCACGGCTACTTCCTGCCCTCGGAAGGCGCCAACAACATCGCGCTGGCGATGTTCACCTTCCCCTCGTTCGCCGCCTACGAAACCTACCGCCAGCAGTCGATGCAGGACGCCGAATGCCTCGCGGCCTTCCGCTACGCGGAGGAGACGCGCTGCATCCTGAGCTACGAACGCAGTTTCTTCCGGCCGGTGTTCGGGCCGGCGGCCGACTGAGGACGTGTCCACGATCTAAGAACGTGTTCACGATCTCCCAGGGGTCGCGCAGTGGCGTGTGCGGGAGGGGATGCAAGGCGCGGTGCGCCGCCCATAGCCCGGCTATGGGCTAGCGCCGCAACGCCGCAGACCGCCCGCACACGCCACTGCCCGAAGGGTTGGAGCGAAATCGGGCGATTGAACGCCCCGGCTGCTTGCATGGGCACGAGCCCATGCGGCGCATCCGAGGCATCCACTCATCCCGATTGCGCTCCAACGCGACCCCTGCGAGATCGTGAACACGTTCTAAGAGCGTGTTTACGATCTCCCCCGACAATCCTGGGGTGAAAAGAAAGCCATACCCAAGC
>NZ_QLTA01000070.1 GCF_003269065.1 Paracidovorax anthurii | reverse complement strand
CCCAGGCCGCCAGCATGGCCTGCGGCGCGCGCCTAGATTGCGGCTGTTTGCTGCCTTGCGGGCACCATGAAAAGATCGTAAACACGCTCTTAGAACGTCACGCCCGCGCAGAGGATGACGTTGGCATACGGCGTGCACTCGCCCGTGCGCACCACGGCCCGGGCCTCGCGCGTGAGGCGCTTGAATTCTTCGTGGGAGAGCGCCTGCGGCGCCACGGGCAGCGCGGCGGCCCAGGCGGGCAGCGCGCCGCCCGCGCGCTCCACGGCCTCGGTGGCGACGAGGGCGCGCTCCACCTGCATCTCGGAGAGCACGGCGCGCAGCACGTCGGCCACCGCCGGCAGGCCCGGCGTGACGGCGAGGTCGATGCGCTGCGGCCCGGGCGGGATGGGCAGGCCGGCATCGCCGATCACCAGCATGTCGCCATGGCCCAGCGTGGCGATGGCGTGGGAGAGTTCGGCGTGCAGCAGGGCGGTGCGTTTCATGGCAGGCGGCTCCAGTCGGGGGGCAGGGGGCTCGCGGCGACTTCGGCGCGCGAGGGAATGGAGGGCTGCGCGCCCGGGCGGGTCACGCACAGCGTGGCGGCGCGGATGCCGGTCTGCACGGCCAGGTCCAGCGATTCGCCGCGCGCCAGCGCCACGGTGAGCGCGCCCAGGAAGGTGTCGCCCGCGGCGGTGGTGTCCACGGCCTCCACGCGCAGGCCGGGGTGGTGGCGGCAGCCGTCGCCGTCGCAGGCCACGGCCCCGGCGGCGCCGAGCGTGACGACCACGCGGCGCGGGCCGCGCGCGCGCAGCAGCCGCGCGGCGTGCGCGGCGTCTTCCGGCGTCTCGACGTCGCAGCCCGCGAACAGCGCGGCCTCGACCTCGTTGGTGACGAGCGTGTCCACCAGTGTCCAGAGCGTGTCGGGCATGGGCTGCATGGGCGAGGGGTTCAGCACCACGGGGCTGCCGGCCTGCCGCGCCTGCCGGGCGGCGGCTTCCACCTGCGCGAGCGGCACCTCGAACTGCAGCAGCAGGCTGCTCGCCCCGCGCAGCGCGGCGCCCAGGGCCTCGGGGTCCACGCCGAATTGGCCGTTCGCGCCGGCCACCACGACGATGCGGTTCTGTCCCGCGGCGTCCACCGTGATGCCGGCCACGCCCGTGGGCGCGCGGGCGTCGGTCTGCACGCCGGCATGGCCGATGCCGTCGGCCTCCAGCGCCGCGCGCAGCGCCTGGCCGTGCGCGTCGTCGCCCACGCGGCCCAGCAACTGCACGTGGGCGCCCTGCCGGGCGCAGGCCACGGCCTGGTTGCCGCCCTTGCCGCCCGGGATGTGGCTCAGCGATTCGCCCATGACGGTTTCGCCGGCGCCGGGCGCGCGCGCCACGCGCAGCACGATGTCCATGTTGAGGCTGCCCACCACGGCGATGCGTGGCGCGGCGGCGGGGGCGGCCGTGGAGGCGGGGGGGGCGGTGGCGGGTCGGTCGGTCATGCGGGAGTCGATGGGAGAGGGCGGCCGTCCGGTGCGGCCGTGGAGGGGGGCGGCGCCAGCGTCGCGGTGGATGCGCGCAGGCGCAGGTCGGGCTGCAGCAGCACCTGGCGGCGCTCGCGCCGCTGGCCGTCGATGCGTTCGAGCAGCATGTCCACCGCGAGCGCGCCCAGCAGCTGCTTGGGCTGGGCCACGGTGGTGAGCGGCGGGCTGGTGAAGGCCGCGAGTTCGATGTCGTCGAAGCCCACGATGGACAGCGACTCGGGCACGCGCAGGCCGCGCTCGTGCGCGGCGCACAGCGCGCCCATGGCCATGAGGTCGTTGCCCACGAAGACGGCCGTGGGCGGCCGGGGCGCGGCCAGCACGGCGTGCATGGCCTCGTAGCCGCCCTGGCTGGTGAAGTCGCCGTGCCACAGCAGCCCCTCGGACGAGGCGCCGGCCTCCGCGAGCGCGTCGCGCCAGCCGGCGATGCGCTGCTCGCTGGGCGCGAGGCCCTGCGGGCCGCCGATGCAGGCGATGCGCCGGTGGCCCAGCCACAGCAGGTGCTGCGTGGCGAGCACGCCGCCCTGGCGGTGCGCGGTCTTCACGAGGTCGCAGGGCTGCTCGGGCACCTCGATCTCGCGGTCCACGAGCACGGTGGGTATGCCCAGGCCTTCGAGCTGCCGCGCGAGCGTGGGGTCCTGCCCGGTGGAGACCACGATCAGCCCGTCGATGCGGCGCTCGGCCAGCACCTGCAGGTACGAGCCCTGGCGGTGCGGCTCGTCGTGCGTGTTGCAGAGGATGAGGTTGTAGCCCGCGCCGAAGCAGCGGTCCTCCACGCTGTGCACCACCTCCGCGAAGTAGGGATTGGAGCTGTTGGGGATCAGCATGCCCAGCGTGCGCGTGTGGTTGCTCTTGAGGCTGCGCGCGATCGCGCTGGGCACGTAGCCCAGGTCGCGGATGGCCGCCTCCACGCGGCCGCGCCCCTCGTCGCTCACGTGCCGCGTGCCGTTGAGCACGTGCGAGACGGTGGTGACGGAGACGCCCGCCTGCCGGGCCACGTCCTTGATGGTCGCCATGCTCGGGGCGCCGGCGTCAGGCCGCCGCGCGGCGCTGCCGCAGCGTATCGACGATGACGGCGGCCACGATCACGCAGCCGGTGATGATGCGCTTGCTCGGCTCGCTCGCGCCGATCTGCGCGAGGCCGGCCTCCAGCACCGCGATGATGAGCACGCCGAAGGCCGTGGTGACCACCGAGCCGCGCCCGCCCATGAGGCTGGTGCCGCCGATCACCACGGCGGCGATCACCTGCAGCTCCATGCCGGAGCCGGCGTTGGGGTCGGCCGCCTCCAGCCGCGCCGACTGCATCAGGCCCGCGAGGCCCGCGAGCAGGCCGGTGAGCGCGAACACGGCGATGCGGATGGGGCGCGGGTCCACGCCCGCGAGGCGCATGGCCTCCTCGTTGGTGCCGATGCCTACCATGCAGCGGCCGAACACCGTGCGCGAGAGCACGAGCTGCGCCGCCACCACGATGAGCAGCGCGATGCCGAAGGCCGTCGACACGCCGGCCACCACGGGCGCGGCCAGCCACGCGATGGCGTCGCCCACGTACTGCGTGCGCGAGTCGGTCACCAGGTAGGCGCTGCCGCGCACCGCCTCCAGCATGCCCAGCGACACGATGAAGGACGGCAGCCGCCACGCCACCGAGATGGCGCCCGTGACCGTGCCGCACACGAGCCCCGTGGCCAGCGCCAGCGCGGCGGCGGCCGGCACGCTCCAGCCCCACTGCAGGATGGCGGCGGCTGAGGTGGCGGCCGACAGGGCCATCACCGAGCCCACCGAGAGGTCGATGCCCGCGATGATGAGCACGAAGGTCATGCCCACGGCCATCACGGCCAGCGCCGGGATCTCGTTGGCGATGGTGACGAAGGTCTCGGCGCTCCAGAAGTACTCGGAGAGCGCGGAGAAGAGCGCCACCATGCCGGCCAGCACGGCGGCCAGGCCCAGGTAGGTGCCGAGCTGCGTGCGCCAGAGCGGCGTGGCCGGCGCGGAGGGGGTGGGGGTCGGGTGGGCGGTCATGCGGATGCGCTGGAGGGGTGGGCGGGATCGGGAGCGGAGGAGGGGGCGGGGGTGTTCCGGGCCTCGGAGAATGCGGCGGCCAGCAGCGACTGCTCGGTCCATTCGCCGCGCTCGAACACGCGCACCAGCCGGCCGCCGCTCATCACGCCGATGCGGTCGGCCATGGCCATCAGCTCGCGCAGGTCGGACGACACCATGAGCAGCGCCCGGCCTCCGGCGGCCATGCGGTCGAGTTCGGCATAGAGGTCGGCGCGCGCGCCCACGTCCACGCCGCGCGTGGGCTCGTCGAGCATCAACACGCGGCCGTCGCGGTGCAGCCAGCGGGCGAACACCACCTTCTGCTGGTTGCCGCCCGAGAGTTGGCCCACGGGCTGCTCCGGGCCGCGGCAGCGCACGCGCAGCGTGCGGATGAAGCCCTGCACCACGGCGCTCTCGTGCGCGCGGCGCAGCCAGCCGGCGCGCGAGACGGCGGCAAGGTCCGACAGCGTGGCGTTCACCCGGATGGGCTGGGTGAGCAGCAGGCCCTGCGACTTGCGGTCCTCGCTCACCAGGCCGACGCCGGCCGCGATGGCCGCCAGCGGCGAGCGGAAGCCGCGCGGGTAGGTGCGCTCCTGCGCGCCGCCGGAGGGTGTGTTTGCTATGCTTTTAGTAGCTGAATCTTCAATGGATACAGCGACGTGGGGCTTGCCGGGCGGTAAATCGCCCGCCAGCGCCACGCTGCCGCGGTCCGCGCGGTCGGCGCCGAAGAGCAGGCGCAGCAGCTCGGTGCGGCCCGAGCCCACGAGGCCCGCGATGCCGAACACCTCGCCCGCGTGCAGCGCGAGGCTCACGTCCTGCACGGCGGTGCCGCGGCCGATGCCGTCCACCCGCATCACCACCGGGCCGGCCGTGCGGCGCGGCCGGTGCTCCAGGTCGCTCACGGCGCGGCCCACCATGCGCTGCACGAGGTCGGCCTCGGAGAGCCCGGCCATGGGGCGCGCGTCCACCAGCGCGCCGTCGCGCAGCACGGCCACGCGGTCGGCGATGCGGCGCAGCTCCTCCAGCCGGTGGGAGACGTAGATGACGGCCACGCCGCGCGCCGTGAGCCGCGCGATCTGCTCGAAGAGGTCGTTCGTCTCGCGCGGCGTGAGCATGGCCGTGGGCTCGTCGAGCACCAGGATGCGCGTGTCGTCCTGCAGGTTGCGGGCGATCTCCACCATCTGCTGCTGGCCCAGCCCCAGCCGCGCCACGGGCGTGGCCGGATCGAGGTCCGCGAGGCCGATGCGGGCGAGCTGCGCGCGCGCCGCGTCGTGCAGCGCGCGCCGGCGCAGCCAGCCCAGGCGGTGTGGCAGCCGGCCCATGAGCAGGTTCTCGGCCACGGTGAGCGTGGGCACCAGGCCCAGCTCCTGCATCACCATGCGCACGCCCTGGCGCTCGGCGTCGCGGCGCGAGGCGGGCGCGTAGGGCTCGCCCGCCAGCCGCAGGGTGCCGTGCGTGGCGGGCTCCAGCCCGCAGAGGATCTTGGAGAGCGTGCTCTTGCCCGCGCCGTTCTCGCCCGTGAGCGCGAGCACCTCGCCGGCGTGCAGCGACAGCGTCACGCCGTGCAGCACGGTGGTGGCGTGGTAGTCCTTGCCCACGTCCACCATTTCGAGCAGGGGGGCACAGGCGGCGGTGCGCGGAGGTTGATCGGCCACGGTGGGGGAGCCCGTAAAGTGGGCCGCGCCCGGGATGGGGCGCGGCGGGGGTTGCGGGAGGGGGAGGGCGGCAGGCAGGCCGCCCGGCGCGGGTGGCTTACTTGCCGGCGCCCTTGGTGACCAGCACCACCTCGGTCTTCACCTCGGTGGGCAACTGGGCCTGCGGCGTCTTGGCGGCCAGCGCCTTCAGCGCCATCTCGATGCCGAACACGGCCTGCTTGGCGGCGTACTGGTCGGCCGTGGCGAGCACGCGGCCATCGGCCAGCATGGGCTTGATGGCGTTGATGTTGTCGTAGCCCACCACCTGCACCTTGCCGGTCTTGCCGGCGGCCTTCACGGCGGCCACGGCGCCCAGCGCCATGCTGTCGTTGCCCGCCAGCAGCGCCGCGAGGTCGGGGTGCTCGCGCAGCATGCCGGCGGCCACGGTGTTGCCCTTCTCGATCTCCCACTGGCCGGACTGCACGCCCACCACGGTGATGCCGGCCGCCTTCATCGCGTCCTGGAAGCCCAGCGTGCGCTGCTGCGCGTTGAACGTGGTGGACACGCCCTCGACGATGCCCACCTTGTCGCCCGCCTTGAGCGACTTGGCGAGGTAGTCGCCCACCAGCTTGGCGCCCAGGCGGTTGTCCGGGCCCACGAAGGGCACGTTCAGGGCCTTTTCCTTGAGCGCGTCGGCATCCAGGCGGTTGTCGATGTTGACCACCAGGATGCCCTTGTCCACGGCGGCCTTCACGGCGGGCACCAGGGCCTTGGAGTCGGCCGGCGCGAGCACGATGGCGCTCACCTTCTGGGCCACGGCCTGCTCGATCATCTTGATCTGCGCGGCGGTGTCGGTCTCGTTCTTGATGCCGTTGGCGATGAGGGTGTACTCGCCCGCATGGGCCTTTTGGTGCGCCTTGGCGCCGTCCTCCATCGTGCGGAAGAACTCGTTGGCGAGCGACTTCATCACGAGCGCGATCTTGGGCTTGTCCTGCGCCAGCGCGGGCTGGGCGAGGAGGCCGCCGGCGAGGGCCAGCGCGGCGGCGGTCTGCAGGGTACGGCGGGTCAAGGGCATGGTGTCTCCTGGCTTGTTGGAACGGGAAAAGAATAAGCGTGGCGGCAGGGCCGCACCGGTCGCTCCGGTCCCTGGCGCGGCCGCTATGGTAAACAAAGAAAACGTTTGCGCAAACGTTTGCGCCCCGGAGTCCATGGGCTTTCCGGCAGGCCGGCGTGACTGCGCGGGCGGGAGGTATTTACATGTCGACGCAAAAAAGGGCGTGGCCGGGGGATCGGGCGCGGCGGCCGGGCGCGACGGGTTGCGGGCCCCGGTGAATCCAGCGGCCGCCAGGGGCGCACCCGGCATTTCCCGCCAGGGCCGGCCCTGGCCGCACGGCGGCGGTGGGGGCTGGCGTGGAACACGGCGCCCCGCGCCACCGCGCGGGCTGCCGCGCCGCTCCCGCCGTCAGGGCTGCAGGCCCAGGTCGTTGATGCCGCAGCCGGGCCGCCCGCCCGCGGCGAACACCGCGCCACGGCTGTTCAGGCAGGCGCCCGCGAAGTCCACGCGAAAGGCGTTCAGGTACATCCGGCCCGCCACCATGCCCGCGCGGCTCACGGTGAGCCGCTCGATCCGGTAGGTGCCGTTGGGCGGGCCCGCCATGCCGCTGTTGCAGGCCACCTGGCCTTCGGACTGGAGCCCTCCCCCCACCAGCCGGTAGGTGCCGGTGAAGTCGCACACCGCCGTGCCGGTGTTGATGTACTTCATCGTGAACACGCCGTTTTCCGCCTTGATGTTGAGCGTCAGCGGGACGATGGCGCCCACGAACTGGTCGAAATTGCCGTACACCGCGAATTCGTTGTTGAAACGGATCGGGTACTCCTCGTAGTGGAAGCGCGAGATGCGGCGCGGCACGTCGCCGGGCAGGGTCACGGTGCCGGTGGTGGCGGAGTCGAAGGTGATCTGGACCGGGCCGGTCCGGTGCTGGCGGCCCGTTCGCCGTTGCTGCCCGTTCCCCCGGAGCCGATCGCGGGGCCATTGCGGAATTCCTCCAGCGTCCCCTGGAACGACGAGGAATCCACGGCCCGCAGCCCGCTCGCCTGGAGGAAGACGGCGCTCCCGTCGCTCCGGTACCCGAGGTAGGAGACGATCATCGCGCGGCCATTCTGCATGTCGATCTGCAGGCTGCGGCCGGGCTTGCCGTTCATCTCTCCGTCGAAGGCCCACATGCCGGGCTCGGGTTCGATCGGGGGGATGAACACGGTCTGCGCCAGCGCGGGCACTGCCACTGCCGTGGCGCCGGCGAGCATGCATGCGGCGAGCAGCGTGCTGGAGAAAGAATGGAATCGGATCGCCTTGCGGGCCATGAGAGCCTCCCTGGTGGTGTTGGACAGCCCGCCACTAGAGCATGGAAGCCAGGCCGTGCGAACCCGAAAGAGGTGGGGTAGGCGCCCGGGCGCAGGGTCGGCCCTGCAGGGAAGGGGCGCCGGGGGCTGCTCAGTGCGGGCTGGCCGCGCGCAGCTCGCGCCGCAGGATCTTGCCCACGTTGGTCTTGGGCAGCGCGTCGCGGAACTCGATGTGGCCCGGGCGCTTGTAGCCCGTCAGGTGCTCGTGGCAGTGGCGGGCCACGGCCTCCTCGGTGAGCGTGGGGTCGCTGCGCACGATGAACACCTTGATGGCCTCGCCCTGCTTCTCGTCGGGCACGCCGATGGCGGCGCATTCGAGCACCCCCGGGCACAGCGAGATGACCTGCTCCAGCTCGTTGGGGAACACGTTGAAGCCGCTCACCAGGATCATGTCCTTCTTGCGGTCGATGATGCGCGTGTGGCCGTGTTCGTCCATCACGCCGATGTCGCCGGTGCGCAGGAAGCCGTCGGCCGTGAACGCGCGGGCGTTCTCCTCGGGCTGCTGGTAGTAGCCGGCCATCACGTTGGGGCCGCGGATGCAGATCTCGCCCGCCTGGCCCATCGGCAGGCTCTGGCCCGCGTCGTCCTTGATGGCGATGTCGATGCCCGGCAGGGGCAGGCCGATGCTGCCCGTGAACTCGGTGTTGTCCACGGGGTTGTTGGTGCCGATGGCGCAGGTCTCGCTCATGCCCCAGCCCTCGATCATGGTGCTGCCCGTCACCTTCTGCCACTGGCGCGCCGTGCCCTCGGAGGCCGCCATGCCGCCGGCCTGCGTCACGCACAGGTGCGAGAAGTCGAGCGCGCGGAACTGCGGGTTCTGCAGCAGCGCGTTGAAGAGCGTGTTCACCGCCGGCAGCATGTGGAAGGGCCGTTTCGCGAGCACGGCCACGAGCTTGGGGATGTCGCGCGGATTGGGGACCAGCGTGAGGTGCGATCCCTGCCGGATGGCCAGCAGGCACAGCGTGAGCGCGAAGATGTGGTAGAGCGGCAGCGCCGCGATGCTGTTGGTGTGCCGCACGTCGCCGGTGCGCGCGAGCGCGGGCGTGAACCAGGCCTCGGCCTGCAGCGTGGCCGCCACGATGTTGCGGTGCGTGAGCACCGCGCCCTTCGAGAGGCCCGTGGTGCCGCCCGTGTACTGCAGGAACGCGGTGGAGTCGAGCGTGGCCGTGCTGGGCGCGAGCGTGAGCCGCGCGCCCTCGGCCAGGGCCCGGGGGAGGGTCGTCACGCTCCGCCCGCCCGACAGCGGCAGGTCGTAGGCCGGCACCATCCTCGCGAGGTGGCGCACCGCGAACGTGATCCAGCGGCCGTGCAGGGGCCCGAGCAGGTCGCCCAGCGCCGTGAGCACCACGTGCCGCACGGCGGTGCGCTCCACCACCTCGGAGAGCGTGCGCGCGAAGTTCTCCAGGATCACGATGGCCTCGGCGCCCGAGTCCCGGAGCTGGTGCTCCAGCTCGCGCGGGGTGTAGAGCGGGTTCACGTTCACGCAGGTGTAGCCCGCGCGCAGCACGGCGGCCATGGTCACGGCGAACTGCGGCACGTTGGGCAGCATGATCGCCACGCGCGCGCCCGGCTCCAGGCCCCGGGACTGCAGCCAGGCGCCCAGCCGCGCGCTCAGCTGGTCGAGCTCGGCGTAGTCCATCCACCGCTCCATGCAGACCGAGAACGGATGGGCCGCGTGGCGGCGCATCGATTCTTCCAGCAGATGGGCCACCGAGCGGTAGCGCGCGGGATCGACCTCGTGCGCGACGCCGGGGGGATAGTTCTTCAGCCAGATCCGGTCCATGGAAGGTTCCTTTCACGTTCCGCCGGGTGGCGGGTGGAGGGCGGTGGGTGCAGAGCGTTCGGGGCGGAGGAAACAAATCGCGAAAGCCGCCGCCGATTGTGGAAAGTGCCGCGCCGCTGTCCAGCGGGTCACCCCCAGGGGCAGGAGTGTGCCGCGGGCTTTGCGTCTCCTGCGTGACATGATCGCGGGGGTGTTTTTCCACGAAAGAGAGGCGCACCTTGACCAACGCACGGTGGTTGCAATGGATGGTGGCGGGGCAGATCGCCCTCGCGGCGGGCTGGCTGGCCTGGCTCTGGCCGGTCTCGCCCGCGTGGGCGGTGGCCGGCGCGCTGGCGTGGATGCTGGGGCCGCGCCTCTGGCTGGGCCTGCAGTTCGTCTTCATGGCGCGGCACAACCGCGCGGAGCCCCTGCCCCGACCCACCCTGGGCCAGGTGCTGCGCGCATGGCGCGCGGAGACGCGCTGGGCGAGCTGGGTGTTCGGCTGGTGGCAGCCTTTCCGGCATGCCGCCGTGCCCGACTGGCTGCCGCAGCCGGCACCCGGCGCGGCGGCGCCGCGCGGCGTGGTGCTGGTGCACGGCTTCCTGTGCAACCGGGGCTTCTGGACGCCCTGGTTCGCGCCGCTGCGCCGGCGCGGCCATGCGTTCGTGGCCGTCACGCTGGAGCCGCCCTTCGGCGCCATCGACGGCTATGCCGCCACCATCGATGCCGCCGTGCGCCGCGTGGCCGAGGCCACGGGACGCCCGCCGGTGGTGGTCGGCCACAGCATGGGCGGCCTGGCCGTGCGCGCGTGGCTGAACGGCTGCGGCGATGCGGGCCACGCGCGGGTGCACCGCGTGGTCACGCTCGGCTCGCCGCACGCGGGCACCTGGGCCGCGCGGTTCAGCCGCGCGGAGAACGGCGTGCAGATGGTGCCGGGCCACCCGTGGCTGGGCGCCCTCGCGCGGGCCGAGACGCCCGCGCTGCGCGCGCGCTTCACCTGCTTTCACTCCAACTGCGACAACGTGGTGTATCCCGCCACCACGGCGATGCTGGAGGGCGCGGACAACCGCTTCGTGCTCGGCGTGGCCCACGTGGAGATGGCGTTCCACCCGGCCGTGGTGGAGGCGTGCCTGGAGATCCTCCAGGCGCCGTGAGGCCGCCCCGGCCCCCGTGATCGGTGAATCAGGCCGTCGCTGCGCGCCGGGCTTCCGGGTGCTGCAGCAGCGCCCCCGAGCGGGCCGCCAGCAGCGCCTCCGCCGAGGCCCGCGCGGTGCGCAGCGTCGGGGCGTGGGCTTGGCGGGAGAGCAGGCTGCCCTCGACCCGCGACGGGTAGGGCGCCGTCAGGCGCTGCGCGAAGCTGCCGGGCGGGGTGAGGACCGAGGCCGGGGCGGCCTCGCGCAGGGCACGCAGCGGCGTGCCCGCGAGCACGCCGAGGTTCGCGCGGGGCGCCATCGAGGACGCGCCCGAGGTGCGCCGCTCGACGCCCGGCAGCGTGGGTTCGGTGGAGGAGGGGCGCCCGCGCTTGACGGGCGCGACGCGCGCCACGCCCCCCGCGAGGGCATCCGACGTGAGCCCCGTCAGGGGGCGCAGCGACGAGGTGACTCGGGAAACACTGGTCATGGATCGCTTCCTTTCGGGGTGCGTGGACGCTGGCCGGCGGTCACGCCGCCGGCGCGGCCTGGGAGGATTGGGAAGAGCGGCGCGCGTTGAAATCCTCGGAGCCGATGCCCGTGTTCTTGCCGTACGCCGGGTCCACAACGGAGACTTTGCTCATGACATCGCCGCCCAGGAGCTTGTAGAGCCGCTTGATCCCGGCCGGCGCGGTGCTGAAATCGTCGGGCAGCGCCAGCCGGTCCTGGTACTTTTCCTGGAACGCGGCCATGTGGTCCGAGCTGCCCCGGGCCTTTTTCAATTCCAGGGCGATCTCGCGCATGCCCTCTTCGGCGGCTTTCCCGCCACCGAAACTGTCCGCGAGCTTCTGGCGCCCTTCCGCGGGGTCCATGCCCATCACGTCCACGGGCGGATGGCTGGGCGCGGTCGGGCGCGCGGCCGATGCCGCCTCGGTGGCCGGCGCCTGGGGGGGATGGTCCGGTGCGGGGGGCGGGGCGGCGGTTTGCGCCGCCTGCGGCGGTGGAGGGGCCGCCGCAGCGGGCGGCGCCGTGGGTGCGGCCGCCGGTGGCATGGCGGTGGGCGGCCTCTGGGGACGCGGGGCCTGGCTGGCGGTGTGCTGTTCCGAGAGCCGCTGGAAGTTGGCCCCCGCCTTCTCGAACAAGGCGCTCAAGGTCCGGATCTTGGCAGTGAACTCCGGCGACAAGCGCGGGAAGGTGTTTACGAATTTCAGCAGCCCGGCGCTCACGTCCTTCATTTGCTGGGCTGCCTGCCTGGTGAAGTCAGGGTTGGACAGCAGTTTCTTCGCGAGCAATTGCGCGGCATGGCGGGCCGCCAGGAGCTTGGCGCCGTTCAGCGCGGACTGCCGGCCCGGTGCGGCGGACGTTTGCGTGCCGAACGCCTGCCAGGCCGGCACGCGCCCCGAGGCCGCGGGCGACTGGAACCGGGGCGGCAGGCGGGAATGGCGGTCGATGGTTTCGGAGGGCGTTCCGTGCATTCCCGCAGGGGGCGGCATGGCCGGGCGCCGCAGCCGATCGGCCTGGCCAGGGTCCATGCGGTGCGATGCCCGCTGCGGGCCCTGCGGTGTTTCCGGGGTGGGGCTGTTCGCCGAGGGGCCGCCGGGTGCATGGTGGGAAGGAATACGGGTCGAGACGCGTTGCATGGCAGGGCTCCAGAGGGCAATTTCGCCCTGGCCGGGCCGAGGATGCATTCGGCGCAGCAGGGGCGGTACGCCATGCTCCAGGGACCCGGCGCCTTCCGGCGCACGCCGCGCGAAGCGGCGTCGCCGGGTGCGAAGTGCCGGGCTCAATCCGGCACAACCCGGTACGACCCGGCAGGCGGCTCAGGCCGCCACGGTCTCGCGCTCGTCGGCCGCGAACTCGGCCTGGCCGCGCAGGCGCTCATAGACCGGCGCGAAGTCGGGCTCGGTCATCGCGAAGAGCTGCTCGAAGCTGTCGATCACGAAGTACGTCTGCTGGTAGGTGTCGATCTTGTAGCGCGTGCGCATGGTGCGCTCCAGGCGCAGCGGCAGGCGCTGCGGCTCGGGGCTGCGCACCGCGTATTCCAGCTCGCCCGAGGAGCTGAGGATGCCCGCGCCGTACGCGCGCAGGCCGCCGGGCTCGCGGATCAGGCCGAACTCGATCGTGTACCAGTAGAGGCGCGAGAGCATCTCGCAGGCGCCGAGCCGGTGCGCCTTCAGTCCGCCCTGGCCATAGCGCTGCACGTAGTCGGCGAACACCGGGTTGAAGAGCAGCGGCACATGGCCGAAGAGGTCGTGGAAGATGTCCGGCTCGACGATGTAGTCGAACTCTTCGGGCGTGCGGATCCAGTCCGTCACCGGAAACTTGCGGTTGGCGAGCAGCGTGAAGAACGGCACCTCGGGGATCAGGCCCGGCACGCCCACGATCTCCCAGCCGGTGGCGCGCTGCAGTCGCTCGTTGATCTCCTCGAAGCGCGGGATGCGGTCGCTCGCGCCCAGCGAGGGCAGGGCGGCGATGAAGGCATCGCTCGCGCGGCCGGGCAGCAGCGCCGACTGGCGTTCGTAGAGCCGGCGGTAGGTGTCGTGGTCCTGCGGCGTGTAGGCCGCGTAGTCCTGCGGGCAGGTGTAGTCGGTGCCGGCGCGGGCGTAGTCGCCGCGCGGCGGGCGGTCGGATTGTCCGTAGACGACGGGGGCTTGTCCCATGGCATGTCTCCTTTTTCGCAGTGCGCGGGACTGCCCATGCCAGGGCCGGCCCGCGGTCAGTCCATCTTGATCTTGGCGGCCTTGATCAGAAAGCCGTACTTGCTGTGCTCGGTGCGCACGAACTGGCCGAACGCGTCGAGCGTGAGGTCTTCCGCGTCGATGCCCATCTTCCCGAGCTTCTCGGCGCTGGCGGGCGCGCGCAGGGCGCCGGCGAAGGCGCCGGCGTACTTGCGGGCGGCGGCATCGGGCAGGGCGGCCGGGGCGAACAGGCCGAACCACGTCACCACGTTGAAGCCCGGCACCTCGTCGTTGATGCTGCGCACGTCGGGCAGTTCGTCGTCGCGGCCCAGGGTCGTCACGCCCAGCGCCTTGAGCTTGCCGGCCTTGATGAGCGGCAGCGACGAGGCGAGGTTGTCGAAGACGAAGGCCACCTCGCGCGCCTGCAGCGCCTTCAGCGCCGGGGCCGAGCCCTGGAAGGGCACGTGCGCCACGCGCGTGTTGGTGAGCGACTTGAACATCTCGGCCGCGATGTGGCCGATGCTGCCGTTGCCGCCCGAGCCGTACTTGAGCTGGTCGGGGTGCTTCTTGAGGTACTGCACCAGATCGGCGGTCGTGGAGATGTTCAGGGCCTTGGCCTGGTCGGCGCCCATCACGAGCACGTTGGGCGTGCGCGCGACGAGCACGATGGGCTTGAAGTCGCGCAACGGGTCGTAGGGGAAGTTCTTGTAGAGCCAGGGGTTCACCGCGTGCGTGGCCACCGCGCCCATCAGCAGCAGGTTGGCGTCCTTGGGCGCCTTGGCCACCAGGTCGGCGCCGGTGTTGCCGCCGGCCCCGGGCTTGTTCTGCACCTCGATCGGGCCCAGCGCCCCCCGCGCCCCTTCGGCCAGGATGCGCGCGGACGTGTCCAGCGGACCGCCGGCCGGGTAGGGCACGACGATCGTGAGGGGCGCCGAGGCATTCTGGGCCTGCGCGGCGAACGCCGCGCCAGCCATGACGGTGGCCAAAAGGTAACTGCGACGCAACATGGGTGTCTCTCTCCAGGCGGGTTGGGAGGGCGCAGTATAGAGACGGGTGTTGCAGCGCAGCAGTTGGTTACATCAATCGACCGGCGCTTGGCTTTAGTCGCCTTGAAGAACCCCGCGGCGCATCTGGTCGAGTTCGATGCTCTCGAACAGCGCCTTGAAGTTGCCGTTGCCGAAGCCGTCGTCGCCCTTGCGCTGGATGAACTCGAAGAAGATCGGCCCGAGCTGGTTCTCGCTGAAGATCTGCAGCAGGATCGCGTCCTTCTTGCCGTCGATCAGGATCTTGCGCTTGTGCAGCTCGGCCACGCTCTCGCCGTGGCCGGGGATGCGCTTGTCCACCAGCTCGTAGTAGGTGTCGATGGTGTCCAGCAGGCGCACGTCGCTGGCGCGCAGCCGGTCCACCGTGGCGTAGAGGTCGTCCGAGCCCATGGCGATGTGCTGGATGCCCTCGCCGTTGTACATGTCCAGGTATTCCTGGATCTGGCCGGCCTTCTCCTTGCCCTCTTCGTTGATCGGGATGCGGATCTTGCCGCAGGGGCTGGTCATGGCCTTGCTCTTGACGCCCGTGACCTGGCCCTCGATGTCGAAGTACTTGATCTCGCGGAAGTTGAACAGGCGCTCGTAGAAGCCGGCCCATTCGACCATGCGGCCCCGGTGCACGTTGTGCGTGAGGTGGTCGATGTAGGTCAGGCCGTGGCCCTGGGGGTTGAGCGCCTCCTCGGCGCTCATGCCCGGCAGCGGCTCGAAATCGACGTCGAAGAAGCCGATGTTGCCGATGTCGCCCAGCTTCGCGCCGTTCTTGCCGCGCCAGCGGTCCACCAGATAGATCAGGCTGTCGCCGACGCCCTTGATGGCGGGGATGTTCAGCTCGCCCGGGCCGGCCGAGCCGGCATAGCCCCAGGCGCCCAGGCCCAGCGCGCGCTCGTAGGCGGCCTTGGCATCGTGCACGCGGAAGGCGATGGCGCACACGCTGGGCCCGTGCAGCCGCGCGAAGCGCTGCGCGAAGCTGTCGGGCTCGGCGTTGATGATGAAATTGATCTCGCCCTGGCGGTAGAGCGTCACGTTCTTGTGGCGGTGGCGCGCCACGGGCCGGAAGCCCATGCCCTCGAAGACGCGGCCCATGGCCTGCGGATCGGGCGCGGCGAACTCGATGAACTCGAAGCCGTCCGTGCCCATGGGGTTCTCCCAGGCGGTGGTTTCCTGCGTGGCGTGCTGTGGCAGAGGGGCGTTCATGGCGGTGTGTCTCCGTGAGGGGGATGGCGGGTGTCTCGCACCCATGGCGCCACTGTAGGTGCCCAGGCGGTCAGCTTTCCGGCAAAACCCGGGTTGAATGGCTGGGGAATTGCAAGAAAATTGCGAATCATCAAAGCAATGTGCATGACATGCGCGCTAAAGCAATCATTCGCGCTGGCGGCCGGCATGCACGGGAGACATTCCATGACCGAGAGCCCGGTGCTCGACAAACTCGACCGCGCGATCCTGCGCCGCCTGCAGGACAACGGCCGCGAAATCTACGACGTGATCGGCGAGGCCGTGGGCCTCTCGCCCAGCGCGGTGCTGCGGCGCGTGAAGCGCCTGGAGGAAACCGGCGTCATCGCGCGCTACGTCGCCCTGGTGCCGCCCGAGGCCGTGGGCCTGGGGCTCACGGCCTACCTCAACGTGCGCCTCGAAAAGCACACCGAGAGCCACAAGCGCAACCCCATGGACCTCTTCCGCGCCAGCGTGCAGACCTGGCCCGAGGTGGTGGAATGCGCCGCCCTCACCGGCGAGATGGACTACCTGCTGCGCGTGGTGGTGGCCGATATGGCCCACTACAGCCGCTTCATCATGGACACCCTGCTCAAGCACCCCAGCGTGCAGGATTGCAAGACCAGCTTCGTGCTCGACCGGGTGAAGGTCACTACGGCCGTGCCGGTGTGACACCTTGGCGACACCTGGATTGCTATGGAAAACATAGCTGAAGGCATAGATTTTCCGGCGACATGGAGGCCTTTTGGCATGAAACCTCCGGCCCGGAGCCCGCGTGGCCGCCAGCCAACGGCCTGCCGCGAAACCTAGGGGAAACCCTAGAATTTTGCGCATGCCCGCCCCCGCCACCGACTCCCCGGCCCCGCCGCGCCACGCGCCCCGGCGCGGCGCGCCCGTCGTGGTGCCGATCCGCTCGCTCGGCCCCGAGCACCGGGGGCGCATAGCCGTGCACCTGCTGCGCCTCGCCGCCGCCGACCGCTACCTGCGCTTCGGCTATGCCGCCTCGGACGAGCAGGTGCTGCGCTACGTGCAGCAGCTCGATTTCGTGCGCGACGAGGTGTTCGGCATCTACAACCGCCGGCTCGAACTCATCGCCGTGGCGCACCTGGCCTATGCCAGCGCGCCCGAGCACCGCGCCTGCGCGGAGTTCGGCGTCTCGGTGCTGGAGCAGGCGCGGGGCCGGGGCTTCGGCGGCCGGCTCTTCGAGCGGGCCGTGATGCATGCGCGCAACCGGGGCGTGCAGATGGTGTTCATCCACGCGCTCAGCGAGAACACCGCCATGCTGAAGATCGCCCGCCACGCCGGGGCCGTGGTGCGCCGCGACGGCTCCGAATCCGAGGCCTACCTCGAACTGCCGCCCGCCGGCTTCAACTCGCGCATGGCCCAGAAGGTGGCCAACCAGATCGCCGAGGTGGACTACCAGCTCAAGCGCCAGGCCCGCCAGTTCCGCGCCTTCCTCGCGGGCATGCAGGCCGCGCGCGGCGGCCCCCCGCCGCCCGCCTGAGCGCCGGGGCGCGCGCCTGCGGGCCCGGCGCCGGTTGTTCCGCGGCCGCGCCCCCGGGGCCGGCCGCGCCGGTATCGGGGGGCGCCACGTGCACCTCGACCTCCAGGCCCGCCGTGCCCACCCGGGCGGCGATCCGCCAGCGGTGGGCCGAGGCGATCTCCTGGCAGATCGACAGGCCCAGGCCCGCGCCGTCGTCGCGCCGCGCCGCGCCGCGCCAGAAGCGGTCGAAGATCCTCGGCAACTGCGCGGCCGGCACGCCCGGGCCCTGGTCCGCGACCACCATCCCCGAGGGCGAGGCCGAGAGCCGCACCACGCCGCCCACGGGGCTGTGCTGGATCGCGTTCTCCAGCAGGTTCTTCAGCAGGGTGAACAGGGCGCCCCGGTCGGCCTGCCATTGCAGGGGCCCGTCGCCCAGGCGCAGATCGATGTGGACGGTGTGGCGGCGCGCGACGCGGTCCATGTAGTCGGCCACCTCGCGGATCGTCGGGCGCGGGTCGATGCATTCGATCTTGTAGTTGTGCAGCTCGCTGGCCTCCGCCAGGTGCAGCAGCTGCTGCACCTGCCGCGCCATCCGGTCCACGTCCTTGAGCAGATCGGGGGCGCTGGGCCCCTGGGGCTCCAGCTCCACCTGGGCCCGGATCAGCGCCAGCGGCGTCTTCAGCTCGTGCGCGGCGCTGGCCAGGAACTCCTGCTGCGTCTGGAAGCCGTGCTGCAGCCGGTCCAGGGCCGTGTTGAAGGCGGCCACGAGGGGCTGGATCTCCGTGGGCAGGCCGCGCTCGTGCAGCCGGGCCTCCAGGGTGCGCGGCGTGATGCGCCGTGCCTCCGCGGAGGCGGCGCGCAGCGGCGCCAGCATGCGCTTGAGCGTGAAATGCGTGGTGACCATGAAGACCGCCAGGAACACGAGGCAGCTCAGCACGATGCCCCGCTGCAGGGCCGGCATGCCGATGCTCTCGTGCATGAGCAGCACGAGGCGGTCGCTGGTGGCGAACTGCACGTACCAGACCTGGCCGCGGTGCTCCAGCGGGGCGGTCGCCGCGTGCATGGTGACCCCCTCGCGCACCAGGGTGAACGCCGCCCGCGACGGGTCGAAACCCTGCCCGTCGGGCGCCAGCGGGCCCTCCCGCTCGCCGGGCGGATAGACCACCTGCCCCTGCGCATCCAGGATCCGCAGCACCAGCTCGCCCCGCAGGCTCGTGAGGATCCAGGGCTCGATCTTGGTCTCGTCCAGGCCCGTGGGCCGCCCCGCAGCGTCGAAGCGGATGTGCTCGGTGATCCCGGCGGCATTGTCCGCCACGATGTTTTGCAGCAGGTAGCGGGACAGCGGCGTGGCGAGCATGAAGACGCACAGGCCGACGAGCGCCGCGCTCAGCACCATGCCCACCGCGTAGGTGGCGAGCAGGCGCATGCGCAGGCTAGCCGGCCAGCGCGGTTTCCCGAAGGACATAGCCATGGGTCCTGACATTCACGATCTGGAGGGTGGACTCCACCGCCACCAGCTTGCGGCGCAGCCGGTGGAGGGCGACGTCCAGCGCGTTCGGCGTGACGGCCTCGCCCATGCCCCACGCGACCGCCTCGAGCGCCGAGCGGCGGACCGTGCGGCCCTCCTGCCGCACCAGGCACAGCATGATCTGCATTTCGGCGGGGGCCAGGGTGATCTGCTCGTCCCGGCACACGAGCAGGCCGTGCTCGGGCTGCAGATGGATGTCTCCGAACGAAGGCTGCAGGCTTTGGAGGATGGCGGGGCGCCGCAGCAGCGCCCGCACCCGTGCGATGAATTCTTCCATGGGAAAAGGCTTGGTGAGGTAGTCGTCCGCGCCGGATTCCAGGCCCTCGACGCGGTCGTGCAGGGCATCGCGGGCCGTCAGGATGAGGCAGGGCGTGGCCTTGCCGGCCGCGCGCAGGCGCTTGACGAGGGAGAGGCCGTCGCCGTCGGGCAGCCCCCGGTCGATGACGGCGGCGCGGTAGTCGATGTCGCGCATCGCCATCCAGGCGCCTTCCATGTCGTGGAAGACATCGGCCCCGATGCCAGCGGCATGCAGGGCGCCGTGGATGAGGTGGGCCAGCCGTGCATGGTCTTCCACGAGGGCGATGCGGCTCATGCTCAGAAGCGGTAGAGGTAGCCCACCGTCACGCGGGAGAGGCTGGAGCGGTCCACGACGGGGCTGCGCTTGATCTCGTCGGGCAGGCGGGTGCTGCTGACGTCGAGGAACACGGACTGGCGGGGCATCAGCGCGTAGTCCATCCGCACGCCGAACGACATGGCCATCGCCGACTCGCCCGTGTACTGGGGCCGGCCCGGCAGCGCCTCGCTGGAGCGCACCCCGAAGTAGTAATCGACGTACTTGGCGTCGAGCCACTGCGCCTGCACGCGCGGCGTCACGGCCAGGCGGTTCCAGGTGAAGCGGCGGTCCAGTTGCAGCTGCATCTTCTGCCCCTTGCTGTTGCCCGAGAGGTCCGCCAGCACCTGGGCGGAGACGTTGGCGATCGGGTTGCTCCAGGTGACCCCGGCGCCGCCCCAGAAGCTGTCCTTGCGCTCTTCCATGCCGCGCAGGCGGGGCGAGTCCTTGGCCTCGTAGCCCTCGATGTCGTATTGCAGCTTCAGCCCGAACGATACCGCGTTCGACGGGCCGAATTCCTTGCGCCCGAGCTTCAGCTCCGCGCCGGAGCCGATCACGCGCACCCACGAATTCTCGTAGTAGATCAGCGGGATGGCGGAGGTCTTGCTTCCCGCCTCGGCATAGGGGCGCTGCCGGGAGCTGACGCCCAGGCCCAGCCCCCAGCCGGACGGGGAGGCTGCGGCCTCCGAAGCCTGCTGCGCGCCGGCGCTGGAAGGCGATGCGGACTGGGCGAAGGCCTGCGCCCCGGCGGTGGCGACGGCGAGGGCGGCCAGCGCGCCGCGCATGCGGGCGGGCGAGAGCACGGAGGGGGCGGAAGAAGGGAGGTAAGCCTTGGTCATGGATCGGCAGTGGTTGATTGGGAGCCGGATGCTCGGCCGTATCCACTTACCGGCGACTTACTGGTGGGGTGGCCCCTGGGGGCTTGCCGCGGCGGCGGGAGGGTGGAGAGAGGGCGCCGCCGCGGTGCTACCCGCTGCAAGCGTGGTGGCTGCGGGCTTGGGGGGGAGGCCGACCCCTGCATACCTGTCTGTCCGTCTGCGGGAGGGGTATAGGGATGAAATGGGCGGAATGTCGCCGTATTTTCTGAGGAGTTTGCTATGTTTCTAGTAGCGATACTGGGTGCATCGCTCCAGTCGCCGTTGGTGGCCGGAATGGAGCGGAACTTGCCCGCGGCCGGATCGGCGGTGGGGTCTTCTCCCACCAGCGCCAGGGGCGCGGCCGGGTGCTCAGACGTTTGCTATCGATTCAAAATGACAACGCGGTATCACGCTCAACCGGACCTTGAGGTGAAGTAGGCCATTGTGTTGTTGGTGAGATAGAGGCCGTTGACCTGATCGAATTTGGCGATGGCGTCTGGCCACGCGATGAAGCGGGCATGCGCCTTGGGACTGACGGTACCAGTCTTCATGTCCGTGATCGGATAGAGCTTGCTGCTGTGTTGCTTGCAAAGTTTCCAGACAGCTTTAACGAAACCGTCTGTCTCAGAGTCTTTGGCGACATCATACGAAGCAGCCATACCTCCATTCATTAGGCCATCTGGACTATAGCCAGCCTTTTTGGAATGAAGAAACTGAATTATCCCCTTGCCAAAAAAGTCCGGCTTGTATTCCTCTCTGGTAAGACTTTTGTGGATGTATTTTTCCCTATATTCGTCCAAGCTCGTGATCTTTGTGTCAATTATTGCGCAAACAGATGTTGGTGCACCGTAGCACTCATCAATAGATGGCTTAAGAATTACTTCTGGCCGAGGAATCGGGTATGCATCAACGAATCTCAAGCTGGATATTTCGTTTAGTAGGACGGATGAAAAATTCCGCTCATCGTCCTTTGTCATAAATAACTCAATGGTTGGTAGTTTTAGCGTGCTCGCCATAAAGATCCTTATCGTGTTGTCACCGTGCCGGTTGACATATTCGAAGTATCAAGAATCCCAGGGGTTAGTGCATTTCCCTTGGGGACAGTGATTACAACTGCGTTTGGATTCTGCTGAGTGATTCGTGCTGCATTATTTCATTCGCGCTGGCTCATTCCATTGACACTACCCTTGTCCACTGTCTGTACGTAGACAGTTCGCCCCTGAGCGTCTGTGAATGTCATATCAGTGTGGCTTTGTTGCACAAATCACCCCGGCCACACCGGTAGACTGAAGGCGTGACGGAAGCAAAGAGCGAGAGGCGGACCAAGTACCGCACGACGAACT
>NZ_QLTA01000069.1 GCF_003269065.1 Paracidovorax anthurii | reverse complement strand
CTCGATCTCGGCAAACTTCTCTCTACTGATGTCGCTTGGGTATGGCTTTCTTTTCACCCCAGGATTGTCGGGGGAGATCGTAAACACGCTCTTACAACCACATCCCCCTCTGGTCGGTCCCCCGGCGCTACACCAACCGCAATACCTGGAGGACCGCCGAGCCCGGCTATGTGCCGCACGTGACGCAGCCGTTCAAGGTGCTCGCGGACAACCCGGATCTGGACTACCGGCGGGCGATCGTGCGCTTCGCGGAGTGCCGCAACCTGCTGGGCGGCACCACCACCGGGCAGGGGCTGTCGCTGAGCAGCCCGGCGGGCATCGGCACGTATTTCAAGGGGCTGATGCGCAATGTGGAGCAGCCCGTGGACCCGGCCTTTCCCGTGTGCTCGGGCCAGACGCTGGACTTCAAGCCCGAGGAGATCGAATCCCGGCTGGTGCCCGCGCTGCAGACGGGCCGGCCCTATTTCTACCACCTGAGCGAGGGCACCGACGAGGCCGCGCGGCAGCGGTTCCTGGACCTGCGGCGCGCGGGTGGCGCCTGGGCCGTGGCGAAGACGCTGGTCTGCATCCACTGCGTGGGGCTGCAGGCGGCCGATTTCGATGTGCTGCGCGAGAGCGCGGGCATGGTGTGGTCGCCCACGAGCAATCTGCTGCTCTATGGCCAGACCGCCGACATCGCCGCCGCCCGCGCGCGCGGCGTGCCGATCGCGCTGGGGGCGGACTGGGCGCCCAGCGGGTGCAAGAACCTGCTGGGCGAACTGAAGGTGGCGCGCGCCGTGAGCGCGCACCAGGGCGGCGTGCTGTCCGCGCGGGAGCTGGTGGAGGCCGTCACGTCCACGGCGGCGAAGATGATCGGCTGGGACGCGCAGGTCGGCACCATCGCGCCGGGGCGCCGCGCGGATCTGCTGATCCTGGAGGGCACCTCGGGCGACCCCTATACCCACCTGATCGATGCGCAGGAATCGTCGATCCTCGCGGTGCTGATCGATGGCCGGGCGCGGCTCGCGGCGGGCAGTTTCGCGCTGGGTGATCCGCGCTCCAGCGAGGCCATCACCGTGGGGGGCCGGCCGTTCGTGCTCGATCTGGTCGAGCCGGCGGACGACGGGCTCGGGGGCATGCAGTTGTCCACGGCGATCGCCAAGCTGTCGTACGGGCTGGCGAACCTGCCCTCGCTGGCGGCGGGCCTGCAGCCGGCCTTCGGGGTGCTGTCCACCTCCCCCGACGAGGTGGCCTACCGCCTAGTGGCCGAGATGGAGGACGAGGACGCAGCGCAGGACGCCCC
The DNA here is from genome assembly GCF_003269065.1 of Paracidovorax anthurii. Lineage (GTDB taxonomy): Bacteria > Pseudomonadota > Gammaproteobacteria > Burkholderiales > Burkholderiaceae_C > Paracidovorax > Paracidovorax anthurii. The sequence continues at coordinate 20,752 of NZ_QLTA01000069.1, read as the reverse complement.
CGGGCTGTTCGCCGCCGCTGCTGCCGCCGCCGCGCCCGAGACGGTGGCGCTCCAGCTCGATCCGATCACGGCGGTGGACGATGCCGGCTTCGCCCGGAAGATGCGGGCCAGCGTCAACCTGCCGGACTACGTGAAGGCGGTGTTCTGAACTGAGCGGCTCCGGGCCCCCGGCGCGCCCAGGCCTGCGCCAGGGCCGCGCGCCCCTGCGGCCCCAGCACCCCGAGCCGCACCCAGCCCGGCAGGCCGAACGATGCGCAGTCGCGCAGCTTGACGCCCTCCTCGCGCAGCGCGGCCAGCAGCAGCGGCAGATCCGCCACGGGCGGCCGCGCCACGAAGTAGTTGGCCGCGCTGCCCGGCCGCACCGCCCAGCCCATGTCCGCGCACAGCGCCTGCTGCGCGGCCTTCCAGGCGCGCAGCGTGGGGAGCGTGGCGGCCAGCCAGCGCTGGGTGGCGGGCTCCACCCAGGCCGCGAGCATCGCCACGCCGTGCGCGCCGATGGGCCAGGACGGCGCCAGGGCCTGCAGCGCGGCCAGGTCGCCCTGCGGCACGTGTGCCGGCGCGATGGCGTAGGCCGCGCGCACGCCCGTGAGGCCCAGGGCCTTGTTGGGCGACCAGAGCTGCCATGCGCTCGCCGGCAGCGCGGCGCCGGGGCCTGCGGCCGGCTCCAGGCGCAGCGGCGCATAGGCGCAGTCGATGATGCGCGGGCCGTGCGCAGGGCCTGCTGCACCGCCCTCCCCCTCCCCTTCTTCGCGCCATGCAGCCACGGCCGCGTCGGCCGTGCCGAGCGGGCTGGAAGGCTCGCAGGCCCAGTGCAGCAAGGGCATGGCGCCGGGTGGCGGCGTGCCGTCGCCGCGCGCCACCGGCAGGCCCCAGGCGGCGGCGGCGCGCGCGTAGTCGCCATAGCCGTGCGCGGGCACCACCACACCGGCCGCGCCGCGCCGCGCGGCCCAGGCGGTGGCGCGGTGGATGAATTCGCTGGCGCTGGCGGCGGGCACGATGCGCTCCGGCGCCACGCCGTGCCACGCGGCCAGGGCCTCGCGCAGCACGGTGTAGGCGGGATCGGGGTAGCGGGCCGCGTCGGCACGCTGCACGGCGGCCAGGGCCTCGGGGCACGGGCCGCAGGCGTTGGCGTTGGTGGAGAAGTCGTGCGCGGGCACGCCCCGCGCGTCGGGGCCGCCGTGCACGGGCGGCAGGGCCGGCGCGGCGCCGGCCGGCAGGTTCGGCAGGTCGGGCAGATCGAACGGCCGGGCCATCACATGCCCAGCGCCATCCGCAGCCCTTCGCGCAGGGGCAGCGCCAGCAGGGCCAGGGGCACGCACACCAACAGGGCCTCGGCCGCCAACGTGGCGGCGCGGCGCGTGTCCAGCGGCGCGGCGCGGCGGCCGCGGCGGTGCAGCGTGTAGACGCCCGGCTTGGCCAGGCGCACGTCCAGCGCCAGGGCCATGGCCGCCATGGGCCAGCCGCTGTTGGGCGACGGCGTCTTGCGCGCCTGCCGGGCCACGGCCGCCCAGTGCACGCCGCGCCCGCACTGCGCCAGCAGCCAGGCGGTGATGCGCGCGGGCACCCACGAGAGCACGTCGTCCGCGCGCGCGGCCCATTTGCCGGCCCACTGCCAGTAGCGGCCGCCGCGCATGCCGGGGTAGCCCCACATGGCGTCGGCGGTGTTGGCGAAGCGGTAGAGCGCGGCGCCGGGCAGGCCCAGCAGCACGAACCAGAAGAGCGGCGCCACCACCGAGTCGTTGAGGTTCTCGGCCAGCGATTCGATGGCCGATTCGCGCACCTGCACGGCCTGCAGCGCGTGCACGTCGCGGCTCACCAGCCGCGCGAGGCGCTCGCGCCCGGCCGGCAGCGACTGCGACAGGGCCACCTCCACCGCCAGCACCTCGCCCCGCAGCATGCGCCAGGACAGCAGGGGCTTGAGCAGCAGCGCCAGCACGGGCACGGCCAGGGGCCAGGGCAGCTCCAACGTGGAGCGCTCCAGCGCCCCCGCGATGGCCACCACCAGCGCGGCCATCAGCAGCCAGGCCGCCGCGCCGAGCGCGAAGGCCCGGCGATCGGCCGGTCGCGGCTGCAGGGGCGCGATGCGCTCGCCGCACCACTGCAGCGCGCGCCCCATCCAGACCACGGGGTGCACGGCCACGGGCGGCTCGCCCCACCACCAGTCGATGGCCATCGCCAACAGCAGGGCCAGGGCCCACGGCAGCGCGTCCCACAGCACGTGGAGCAGCAGCCTTCCTTCCTCAGCCATGCCCCGGGCCCTCCCCGGCCTGCCGCAGGGCGCCGGCGATGGATTGCGCGGCCTGGCCCCAGGCGTTTTCGAACACCACCGATTCGAGCGGCGCGCGCCGCGCCCAGCGCTCGCGCTCCAGCATGGGTTCGGGATAGAAGTCGTGCACGGGCCCCAGGCACAGCAGCGCCAGGGGCTCCGCGCCCGGCGGCAGGCCCAGCAGGCCAGCGACCTCGGCCGGGTCGAAGATCGACACCCAGCCCAGGCCCAGCCCCTCGGCGCGCGCGGCCAGCCACAGGTTCTCGATCGCGCAGCCCACCGAGGCCACGTCCATGTGGGGCATGGTGCGGCGGCCGAACACGTGGGCCTCGCGCCCGTCGGCCAGCGCCACGGCGATCAGCTCGGCCGCGTCGAGGATGCCCTCCAGCTTGAGCCGCAGGAACTCGTCCTGCCGGCCTGCGCCCTGCACGGGCGCACCGCCCCCCAGCACGCCGACCGTGCGCCCGCGCTCGGCCTGCACGCAGGCATGCAGCCGCGCGCGCAGCGCCGCATCGGTCACGCGGATGAAGCGCCAGGGCTGCATGAAGCCCACGCTGGGCCCGTGGTGCGCCGCGCGCAGCAGCCGCGCGAGCACGGCGGGCTCCACGCGGCCGCCCGCGAAGTGGCGCATGTCGCGCCGCTCGTGGATGGCGCGGTAGATGGCCTCGCGCTCCTGCGCCCCGTAGGGCCGCGCGCAGCCTTTCGATCCGTCGGGCATGCTCTGCTCTCCCTCTAGTCTTCGATGCCGCGCTGGGCAGGGACCCCGGCCTGGAAGGCATGCTTGATGAGCCCCATCTCGGTCACCGTGTCGGCCGCGTCGATCACCTCCTGCGGGCAGCGCCGGCCGGTGAGCACCACGTGCACGTCGCGCGGGCGCTCGCGCAGGGCCTGCAGCACCTCCTGCAGCGGCACCCAGCCGTAGATGAGCGGGTAGGTGACCTCGTCGAGCACCACGAGGAAGTATTCGCCGCCCAGGATGGCCGCGCGGGCGCGCTCCCAGCCCGCGCGCGCGAGGTCGGCGGAATGCTCCAGGTCGCGGCTCTTCCAGGTGAAGCCGTCGCCCAGGCCCTCGATGGGGATGCCGAGCTGCTCGAACACGCGGTGCTCGCCGAAGCGCGCGCTGGGCACCTTCATGAACTGGAAGATCTTGACCGGCTTGCCCCGGCCGTGCGCGCGCAGCGCGAGGCCGAAGGCGGCCGTGCTCTTGCCCTTGCCGTTGCCGGTGTGCACGAGCACGAGGCCGCGGCGCTCACCGTCGGGCTTGTCCGAGCGGCGCTCGGCGGGTGGGGTTTCGATCTGCATGGAAGGGACCAATCGGGGGAAAGCAAGGAAACGGCGAAAAAGCGGAGCCACGGCGGCGGGGCCCCGGAACGGGCCGCGCGCCGCCGTCAGCCGGCGGGCGGCGGGCCCTCCACGCACGGCAGGGCCACGCGCAGGCCGTCCACCTCGCGCACGCGGATGCGGTGGTCGAACACGGCCTCCAGCGCGGACAGGGTGGCGGCGTCGGCGCACGCGCCCTGGTGGCGCACGCGGCCGCCGGCAAGGATAACCAGGGCGTCGGCCTGCAGCGCGAGCGAGACCTCGTGCAGCACGCTGACCACCGTGCGGCCCTCGGCGACCAGCGCGCGCACGGTGCGCAGCCAGTCGGCCTGGTGGGGCGGGTCGAGGTGCACCAGCGGCTCGTCCATGAGCAGCACCTGCGCCTGCACGGCGAGCGCGCGGGCCAGCAGCACGCGCTGGCGCTCGCCGCCCGAGAGCCGCCCGAGCGGCCGGTGGCGCCATTCCCAGGCCTGCGTGGCCTCCAGCGCCGCGCGCACGGCCGCGTGGTCCGCCGGGCCCGGCGGGGCCAGCCAGGGCTGGTGGGGCAGCCGCCCGAGCAGGGCCACGTCGTAGGCGCTCAGCTCGTCGGCGCCGGTCTCGTTCTGGCCCAGCCAGGCCACGTGCCGCGCGCGCTCGCGCGCGGCCCATTGCGGCAGCGGGCGGCCCAACAGCTCGATGCGGCCGCGCACCGCGCCGCGCGGCAGCAGGCCGGCCAGCGCCTTCAGCAGCGTGGACTTGCCCGCCCCGTTGGGGCCGACCACGCTGGTCCAGCGCCCGGCGGGGATGCGCAGGTCCACGCCCTGCAATACCGGCACGTTTCCGATCCACGTCGCCATGTTTGCTGCCTGGATTGCTACGTTTTCCATAGCAATCAGCCTCCCCGGCCGAGGGCCGTGCGCCGGTGCATGAGCCACAGCAGGTAGGTGCCGCCCAGCGCCGCGGTGAGCACGCCCACGGGCAGCTCCTGCGGCGCGACGATCCAGCGCGCGAGGATGTCGGCGGCCAGCAGCAGCACCGCGCCCATGAGGCTGGAGAGCACCACGTGGCGCGGGTGGGTCGAGGGCGCGATCGAGCGCACGAGGTGCGGCGCGGCCAGCCCCACGAAGGCGATCAGCCCCGTCTGCGCCACGGCTGTGCCCGTGGCCAGCGCCATCGCGGCCACGAGGCCGGCGCGCATCGGCGCGAGCGGCAGGCCCAGGCTGGCGGCGGTGGCCTCGCCCAGCGCGAGGCCGTCGAGCGCGCGCGCCAGCACCCAGGCGCCACCCGTGCTCAGCGCCCAGGCGCCGGCCATGAGGCCGCAGGCGATCCAGCCCACGAAGCTGGTGCTGCCAAGGGTGAAGGCCTGCATGGCCTGCAGGATCTCGGGCGAGGCCAGCTCCACCAGATCGCGCGCGGCGCCCAGCACCACGCCCACGATCACGCCGGCCAGCAGCAGCCGCAGCGTGTGCTGCACGCCGCGCGCCAGCACCAGCGTGAGCAGCACCGCCGCCACCGCCCCCAGGAAGGCCATGCCCGTCACGCCCAGCCGCGCGAGCCACTGCGCCGCCGTGGGCGACATGCCGAAGACCGCCATGGCCAGCGCCCCGCCCAGGGCGGCGCCCGAGGCGCTGCCCAGCAGGTACGGATCGGCCAGCGGGTTGCGAAAGAGCCCCTGCGCCACAGCGCCCGAGAGCCCCAGCAGCGCGCCGGCCAGCCACGCGCCCAGGGTGCGCGGCAGGCGGATGTCCCACAGGATCTGGCGGGCCACGGGATCGGCCTCCACGCCCCATGCGGGCCCCAGGCCCGTGCTGCCCACGCTCGCGCCGAGCAGCAGCAGCGCCGCGCTGGCCGCGATCAGCCCCAGGGCCAGCCAGGCCGGGCGGCGGGCGCCGGGCACGGACACAGGCACGGACGCATCGGTGGGGGTCGGGCCGCTCATGGCGCCTTGTCCGCGAGGCAGCGCGCCATGGTGCGCGCCGCGTCGGCCATGCGCGGGCCGGGGCGCACCACCAGCTCGGCCTCGGCGGGCGGGAACACGCACACGCGCCCCTCGCGCACCGCCGGCAGGCTCTCCCAGCCGGGGTACGGCACCAGGGCCTGCATGCTGCTGTTGCCCACCATGAGCACGTCGGGCCGCGCGCGCACGACGAATTCCGGGTTCAGGCGCGGGAACGGCCCCAGATCGGCCGGCACCACGTTGCGCACGCCCAGGCGCGCGAGCGTCTCGCCGATGAACGACACGGCGCCGGCCGCGTACGGGCCCCGGCTCACCTCGAAATACACGCGCGCCCCCCGGGCGCGGGCGGGCAGCGACTGCGCCGCCGCCTGCACGCCGGCATCGATCTCGCGCCACAGGCGCTCGGCGCCTTGCGCCGGCGGCACGCCCAGCAGCGTGCCGAGCGTGCCCAGCACCTCGCGCACCTGCGCGTGCGTCTTGGGCTCCAGCGCCACCACGGGGATGCCCAGCGCCTCCAGCCGGTCGCTGGCGCGCGAGCTGGTGGCCAGCAGCACCACGTCGGGCCGCTGCGCCACGATGGCCTCGATGTTCGGGTCGATGCCGCCGCCCATCTGGGGCAGGCGGGTCACGGCATCGGGCCAGTTGGAATAGCGGTCCACGCCCACGAGGCGGCCGCACTGCTGCAGCGCGCACACCGACTCGGTGAGCGAGGGCAGCAGGCTCACGATGCGCCGCGGCGGCTGCGCGAACACCAGCCGGCGGCCGCGCCCGTCGGTGACCGTGATCGGCGCGGGGGCGCTGGCGACCGGCACGGCCTGCACGGCCTGCACGGCGGGTATGGCGGACGTGGCCGGTGCCTGCGCGCGCGCCGGGGCCGCCGCCAGGGCCGCTAGTGCCGCCAACACCAGCAGGCCCGCACGCCAGGGCATGGCCGGCCTCATGGCGCGGGCCCCTTGAGCACCAGCGGCAGCCCCGCCGCCACGAGCGTGACGCGCTCGCACGCCTCGGCCGTGCGCTGGTTGAGCAGGCCCAGCGCATCCACGAAGGCGCGCACCTCGCGCCCCATCGGGATGACGCCCAGGCCGATCTCGTTGCCCACCAGCACGACCGGGCCCGGCGCCTGCCGGATCGCTCCTAAAAAGAGAGCACACTGTTCAGCAAATTCGGTGACATGGAGGCGATCCGGCTCGCAAACCGGCTCCGGCTCCGATGGCGGGCCCGGCTGCGGGTCCGGCGGCGGCATGAGCCACTGCGTGAGCCAGAGCGTGAGGCAGTCCACCACCACCAGCGTGTCGGCCCGGGCGCAGCGCGCGAGCGCGCCGGCCACGTCGCGCGGCTCCTCCACCGTCGCCATGCCCGGCACGCGTTCGGCGCGCTCGCGCTGGTGGCGGGCGATGCGCTCGTGCATCTCGGCGTCCCAGGCCTGGCCCGTGGCGATCAGCACGGCGCGGTGCGCGGGCGAGCGGTCCAGCCAGGCGCGCGCCAGCGCCTCGGCGCGGCGCGACTTGCCGCTCTTCTGGCCGCCCAGGATGAGTTCGCTGCGCGCAATGGCCGGCGCCCCGGAGGCCATGGTCATGCGGCGGCCCCTTCGTCCGCCGGCGCCTGCAGCGCGTCCGGCGCGCCCAGCAGCGCCGCCACGGCGCGCGGGCTCGACGGGAACCACGCATGGAAATAGCTCGCGTGGAGGCTGCCGTGCCGGTAGAGCGCCTCGCCGGGGGCGCTGCCGGCCTCCGGCCGCGTGGTGCGCGCGCGCACCGGGGCGCTGCTGTCGCAGGTCGAGTAATGGAAGGTGTGGCCGCGCAGCACGTGCCCCTGCAAGTCGAGCTGCTGCGGCCCCAGCGCGGCCAGCCGCCGCTGCATGGCCACCTGCCCCGGCAGCAGCCCCCAGAGCGGTTTGCGCGTGCCGTCGGCCAGCGTGATCGATTCGAAGAGCGCCATCATGCCGCCGCATTCTGCCCACAGCGCGCGGCCGGCCTGGACGTGCGCGCGCAGGCTGGCCTGCATGCCGGTGTTGGCGGCGATGCGGTCGGCGTGCAGCTCGGGGTAGCCGCCCGGCAGCCAGACGGCGTCGCACGCGGGCAGCGCCGCGTCGGCGAGCGGCGAGAAGCGCTCCACGCGCGCGCCCAGCGCCTGCAGCGTGTCGAGGTTGGCGCGGTAGATGAAGCAGAAGGCGGCGTCGTCCGCCACGGCCACGGTGCGCCCCGCCAGCAGCGGCGGCACGGGCGCGCGCGGCGCGGGCGCGGCGAACTCCACGGCGAAGCGCTGCCAGTCATCGGGCGACAGGCGGCCCAGCGGCGTCTGCGCGAGCGCGTCGGCGGCGGCGTCGATGCGCGCGAGGCCGTCGGCCAGCTCGTGCGCGGCCACGAGGCCCAGGTGGCGCTCGGGCAGCAGGCCCCCTCGCTGGCGCGCCGGCTGCGGCTCCGCACCGCCCTTCTGCGCCGGCCCTCCATCCGGTGCCACGCGCGGCAGCGCGCCCATCCAGTCCCGCGCATCGGCGAGGCTGCCCTGCAGCATGCCCGCATGGCGCTCGCTGCCCACGCGGTTGGCCAGCACGCCGGCCCAGGGCAGGCCCGGGCGGTAATGCCGCAGGCCCCAGGCCAGCGCGCCGAAGGTGCCGGCCATGGCCGAGGCATCCACCACGGCCAGTACCGGCAGGCCGAAGCGCTGCGCCAGATCGGCCAGGCTGGGCGTGCCGTCGAACAGGCCCATCACGCCCTCGACCAGGATCAGGTCGGCCTCGCACGCGGCGGCGTGCAGGCGCGCGGCGGCATCGTGCTCGCCAGTCATCCAGAGGTCGATGGAATGCACCGGCCCGCCGCTCGCCAGTTCGTGCCAGCACGGATCGAGAAAATCCGGCCCGCACTTGAACACCCGCACGCGCCGACCCTGGCGCGCATGCAGCCGCGCGAGCGCCGCGGTCACGGTGGTCTTGCCCTGCCCCGACGACGGGGCGGCGATGGCAATGGCCGGGCAGCGCGCCGCGGGCGCGCCGGCGCTGTTCACTGCGGCGCCCATTTCAGGCCCACATAGAAGGTGCGGCCCGCCTGCGCGTAGCCGCGCGCGGTCTGGTAATCCTTGTCGGCGAGGTTGTCCACCCGCGCAAGCAGCGTCACGTCCTGGCCCACGCGCGTGCTGGCGTACAGGTTCACCAGCGTGTAGCCGCCCAGCACGGCGGTGTTGGCGGCGTTGTCGAAGCGGCGGCCGGAGGCCTGCACCTCCGAGCCCACCGTCCAGCCGGCGATGCGTGTGTCGGCGCCCAGCGTGGCGTGGCGCTTGGCGCGGCGGGCGAGCTGGCGGCCCGTGTCCTCGTCGCGGTGGTTCTGCAGATCGACCGAGGCGCGCAGCTGCACGCCGCCCAGCGCATGCTGCGCCGAGAGCGTCACGCCCTGGTATTTGGCGCGGCCCGCGTTGGCATAGCAGCCGAACGCATCCTGGCAGGGGCCGGCCGCGCCGAACACGATGAGGTTCTTCACGCGGTTGCGGTAGGCCACCACCGAGGCGCTGCTGGCGCCCTGCGCCCAGCGCAGGCCCACCTCCACGTTGCGCCCCTCTTCGGGTTGGAGCGAGGCCACGCCGTACGGGCTGAAGCGCTGGTAGAGCGTGGGCGCGCGGAACGAGGTGCCCGCCGAAGCCGTCGCGCGCCACTGCGGCGCGATCGCGTAGCCGTAGGCGATGCTGCCCGTGTTGTGGCCGCCGAACTCGCTGTCGGAGTCGTGGCGCGCATTGATCTGCAGCGCGTGCGGGCCGGCCGTGAAGCCATAGCCCAGCGCCAGCGCATCCTGCGAGCGGTCGCCGTCGATGGCACCGTTGCGCAGCTCATCCTCGCGGCGCTCCAGCGCGACGGTGAAGAGGTGCGCGCCCTCGCGCCACTCGTTCTGGAACAGGTAGCCGCGCAGGCGCGTGTCGGTCAGGTAGGGCGAGGGGCGGGTCTCGTAGCGGTCGCGCGAATCGGTGACCGCGACGCGCGTGGTGTAGCGATCGCTCCACTGCGCGCGCCAGTTCAGGCCCAGCGCGTGCATGCGGTGCAGCGCGCGGTCGTCGTTGCCCAGCGGCGTGGTGTCGTAGCCCGCGTTGGTGTCGGCGGCGGCCAGCGTGCCTTCCAGCCGCTGGCGCGGGTCGATCTGCAAGCCCACGCGCGCGTTCGCGGCGGTGCGGCGCAGGCCGTCCTTGTCGGGGTTCTGGCCGGCCACCGGGCGGGCGTTGAAGCCCTCGCTGGTCTCGCGCTCCAGGCCCAGCGCGTAGTCCACGGCGCGGCCCTCGCCGGCGCTGCCGCTCACGCCGGCCTCGGCCTTGTAGGTGCCGTGGCTGCCAGCGCCCACGCCCACGTAGGGCCGCGCCGGGCCCTCGCCGCGGCGCGTGAAGATCTGCACCACGCCGCCCACGGCGTCGGAGCCATAGACCGCCGCGGCTGGGCCGCGCAGCACCTCGATGCGATCGATCAGGCCCAGCGGGATCGCCTCCCACGGCGCGCCGCCGGTGGTCTGCGAATCCATGCGCACGCCGTCGATATAGACGGCCGTGAAGCGCTGCTCCGCGCCGCGCAGGTACACGCTGGTCGTCGTGCCCGGGCCGCCGTTGCGCGAGATCTCCACGCCCGGCAGGCGGGCCAGCACGTCGGCCACGCCGGTGGCGCCGCTCGCCTCGATGGTCTCGCGGTCCACGATGGACACGTCGGCCACGAGGTCGGCCAGCGGCTGCGGCGTGCGCGTGGCGGTCACCACGGTATCGCCCAGCTGCGCGGCCGGCGCGGCGTGCGCGGCGGGGAACAGCGACAGGCCCGCCGCCAGCAGCGCCAGGGCGGCCGGGGCGTGGAGGGACGAAGGCGAACGCGCGGCGGCGATGGCCCGGACACGGAAGAACGATGAATGCATGGAAGCGAACGGCAGAAAGCAAACCCGCGCCGGCCTCCCCGCCGGCATTGGGTGACACGGCCGCGCGCTCCAGGCCATCGGGGCCGGGGCCGCGCGGCCTCCGTGTTGGCCGGTATCCGGGCTGGTGGAATGCGCGCTCCATCGCCTTCCCAGGCGCTTGTTCAAGGCGCCCAGTGGCTCGTGATGGAGGGGAAAGCCGGGCCGGGGCGGCGGCTTTCGTCCACTGACCGTTGCGGGGGCAGCGCAGGCACGGCGCGCCCGTGGCGGACGGCGCCTCCCTGCTTCCCGTTGAACCGCGGCCTATGAACCAGGACCGCAGGCACCAACGGCGCGGATTTTAGAACGTGTTCACGATCTCGCAGGGGTCGCGCAGCCGCATGGGCGGGAAGGAATCCCTCTATGCCGCCCCCCGGAACCGGCTCGGATTGGCTCCCGTCGCTTTCCGCATCAATCGCCGGAGCGCCGTCGCATCCGCATAGCCCACCTGGGCGGCCACCTGCTCGATGCCCATCCGGCTGCTCTCGATCAGCATCCGGGCACGATTCAGCCGTACGCGCTGTATGAGCGCCAAAGGCCCCTGGCCCGTGGCGAAGCGCACGTGGCGGGTCAGTGTGCGTGGCGACATCGCGAACTCGCTCGCCAGCTCCGACACCGTCGGAGGATGGGGCAATCCGGATTCGATACGGCGCGTGAGGCGTCCGACCAGCGCATTGCCGTCGGCCAGCATGGAAGGAATGACGAACGGCGACTGCGCCTGCCGCCCATCGACCAGCAGCACCTTTCCCACAACATCGGCCAGTGCGGGGCCGAATCGTGCCCTCAAAAGGCCCAGCATGAGATCCGACTGCCCGAAGGCGGCCCCCGCCGTGGTGACCGGCCCGTCGCTGACGACCATGCGATCCGCGTCCACGGTGCATGCCGGCTCGATCCCCCGCAGCTCTGCCGCCAGCCACCACGAGGTGGTGGCGCGGCGCCCCGCCAGGAGCCCCGCCGCCTGCAGCAGGAACACGGCGGAGCACGATGCCGCCACGCTGCCGCCCGCGGCGGCATGCCGTTTCAGCGCGGTCACGGCCCGCTGCGCGGCGGAGCCCGCAAGGAGCGCGGCCAGGTCCGTGGCGCGGCCCAGTCCCAGGCCCGGCGCGATCCACAGGGACGGGTCCGCGCGGGGACGCAGGGGCATTCGCCGGGCAGGGATCTGCATGCCGCCGCTGAGGGGCACGGGACCGCCGTCGGGAGAAACGACCCTCCAGGCGGGCTGGGGCAAACGGAGCTGCGGCGCCAGCGCTGCGGCGGCCTGCAGCATGTCCACAGTGACCGCGACGCTGGCGGCGTAGGCCCCCGGCAGGACGAGGATGGTGAAATCGTGCATGGCTGATTTCGCATGAAAGATGTCCAAACAGACACTCGCAGTCTAATCCGATGCCGGGTGCAATAGGGGCCTTCGCAACCCAGGAGGGAATCCCCCCATGCCCCAGATCCTCGTTTACGTTCCCAGGGACTCGTTCCCGGGCGATGCCCGCGCAGGGCTCGTTCGCCGCATCACCGACGCAGCGGCGAAGGCCGAGCAGATTCCGGACAACCCGCGCAAGCGCATGCTGTGCTGGGTGCTGATCGAAGAGACCGACACGGGCGCATGGACCTGCGGCGGTGCCGATGTGACCGAACGGGTCCTGCCCTGCTTCGCGATGGTCCACCTGCCGGCCGGCGTCCTCGACGACGGATCGCGCGCCACCTGCGTGCAGGCGATGCACGATGCATTCCAGCAGTCCCGGCCCGCCGGGGACCCGCGCCAGCTCGTCACCTCCATCGTGCTGAACGAGGTGGCCGACGGAACCTGGGGCGCGAACGGCACCATCTGGCACCTGCCGCAGTTCGCCCAGGCCGCCGGGTTCGCCCATCTGCAACACCTGGCGGCGGCCTGATACATCCGGCCGCCCACGTCTCTCGCCGGGCGCGCAAGCCACCCGCCGTGGCGGCCGCGCCGGACCCGCGAACAGGTGCTTACCCACGGCGCGGGCCGCGCGCCGGGGCCCGAACCCTACAATCCGGGGATGGTTTCCCCCTCCCCCATCGACCAGATCACCGATCGCGTGGAGCGGCTGCTCCTGCGCCATGCGGAACTGCAGCGCGCCAATGCGCTGCTCACCGCCCAGGTGGTCACGCTCACCCAGGAGCGCGATTCGCTCCGGTCGCGCCTGAACACGGCCCGCATGCGCGTGGACGCGCTGCTGGAGAAGCTGCCGCCCGCACCGGGCGACGAGTCCGCCGCCCCGACCGACGTGCCCAAGGACGCTTGAGAATGAACCAGATCGAAGTGCAGATCATGCAGCAGAGCTACCGCCTCGCCTGCCCCGAGGGCCAGCAGGAGCGGCTGCAGCAGGCCGTCGAGCGCGTGGACGCGGCCATGACCCGCATCCGCGACGCCGGCAAGGTGCGCGCCCGCGAACGCATCGCGGTGCTGGCGGCGCTCAATCTGGCCTTCGAGCTGGCCGACCGCGGGCAGGCCGCGCCGGCCGAACCCGAGGCGGCGCCCGCCGCCGTGCCGGGCCCTGCCGATACCGCGCAGGAAGCCCCCCAGCCCGGCCACCCGGCCACGCCCTCCTCCTCCCCGGTCTCCGGCACCGACACGCTGGATTCGCTGCTGCGGCGCCTGGATCAGGCCCTCGGCGAGGACGGGCGCCTGCTCTGACCCCGCGCTTCCGTCGGTTGTTCGCCCGGCCTACAATGGGGGCGTCTGCAGTGCCGCCGGGCTTTATATTTCCTTGAACCAATGCTCACTGAGCAAGGGCTTGGTACATCGTCCGGTGAGCGTGATCATCTCGCGTCAGATGAACCCAACGCCTGGCTGCCCTCGCCCCCCTGAACCCCCGGTTCAGGATGACGGTTCGGTGGTTACTGCGGACACCCCATTCCCCAGCGCCGCGGCCTCCCCGCGGCGCTTTTTTCTTGGCGGCCGCGCCCCCGGTCAGCGGGAGGCCGGCGCCGGCTCCCACGCATAGACCTGCCCGCTGGCGATCAGGCTGCGAAACCGCTCCGCCGGCAGCCCCGGGGCGCACAGGAAGCCCTGGAAATAGTGGCATTCCATCTGCGCGAGCGCCACGCGCTGCGCCGGGGTCTCGACGCCCTCGGCCACCACCTCGATGCGCAGCGCGCGGCCCATGTGCACGATGGCGTTGATGATCGCGCGGTCGCCCTCGTCGTCCGGCAGGCCGCGCACGAAGGACTGGTCGATCTTGAGCTTGTGGATCGAAAGCTTCTTCAGGTAGGCGAGGCTGGAATAGCCCGTGCCGAAATCGTCGATCGACAGGCCCACGCCCAGGTCCGCCAGGGCCGCGAGGCGCTGCTCCATCTCCTGCGCGTCCTGCAGCAGGATGGTCTCCGTCAGCTCCAGCTCCAGCAGCGACGCCGGCAATCCGTGGCGCCGCAGCAGGCCGACGAGCCGTTCCACGAAATCCGGCTGCCGGAACTCCAGCGCCGACACGTTCACCGCGACCACCAGCGGCGAGCCCGCGCGCAGCCACTCGGCCGCCTCCCGGATGGCCTGCTCCAGCACCCAGGCGCCCAGGGTGACGATGTAGCCCGACTCCTCGGCCAGCGGAATGAACACGCCCGGCGAGACCGGCCCCAGCTCGGGATCGGTCCAGCGCAGCAGGGCCTCGGCGCCCACGACCCGGCCCGTCTCCATGGCGACCTGCGGCTGGTAGTGGACCGCCAGGTGGCCCTGGTCCAGCGCCTGGCGCATGGCGTGCTCCAGCTTCATGCGCGAGAGCAGGTCGGCATTCATCTGCGGCTGGTAGAAGCCGTAGCTGCCCCGGCCGCGCTCTTTCACCCGGTACATCGCCGTGTCGGCCTGCTTGATGAGGTCGTCCAGCGTCTCGCCGTCGTTCGGATGCAGCGCGATGCCGATGCTGCACTGGATGGAAAAACCCATGCCGTCCAGCATGAAGGGCTGGCGCATCTCGTCGAGGATGCGGCGCGCCACGCCCTCGGCGGCGTCGGCATCGCCGGCGTGCAGGTGGATCACGAACTCGTCGCCCCCCAGCCGGCAGAGCATGTCGGTCTGCCGCAGGCACCCCTGCAGGCGCTGGGCCACGAGCTGCAGCACGCGGTCGCCGAAGAGATGCCCCAGCGAGTCGTTGATGATCTTGAAGCGGTCCAGGTCGATGAACAGGATCGCGAAGCCTCCGCCCTGCACGCGCCCCGCCTCGATGGCCGCGGAAACGCAGCGCGACAGCAGCAGGCGGTTGGGCAGGCCGGTGAGCACGTCGCTGTACGCGAGCTGCTCGATGCGCTTCTGCGCGGCGTGCTGCAGGGTGAGGTCGCGGAAGGAATACACGCGCCCCATGGCGCAGCCGTGGCTGAGCTGGGGCACCGAGCGGCGCTCGATGACCGTGCCGTTGCGCAGGTGCAGGGTGTCGGTGGTTTCCTCCCCGGGGAACTGCGCGATGCCCAGCAGCCGCGCGCGGTAGGCGCCCGCATCGACCACCTGGGCCGCCATGTGCGCCTCGATGGCCGCATCGTTGCGCTGCACCAGCAGCGCGGCGGGCATGTTCCAGAGCAGCGCGAGCCGTTGGTTGAACGCCCGCACCCGCCCCGCCATGTCGCACACCAGCATGCCGTCGGCTGCCGAATCCAGCGTGGCGCGCAGCTCCGACAGCAGCACCTCCAGCTCGCGCTGGGTGGATGCCTGCTCGCTGCGGTCCAGCATGCCCAGCATCAGCACCGGGTCGCCGGAGGGCGTGCGCACGGCCGTCACCCGGCGGTCCACCGGCACTAGGCGCCCGTCGCCGCGCAGCAGGCTCGAATGCGAATGGATGCCCGCGAGCAGCGCGGGCGTGTCCTGCGACCAGAACGCGAGGTCTTCGGGCGTGCAGGCCAGCGCATGCACCGGCATGCCCTCCATGGCCCCGGCGGGACGGTCCGCGAGCACCGCGGCGGCCCGGTTGCAGAACACCACGTTCAGCGAGCGGGCATCGACGAGCCAGACGGCCTCCCGCAGCCCCTCGAAAACGGCGCCCCAGGCCCGGTCGAAGGAAGCGCCGGTCACGAATGCGCCCCGCCGGCAGGGCCCGGCTCCACCGCCCGCTCGAAGTAATAGCAGATGCGCTTGCGCGGCGAGAGGTAGTCCAGCGCCTCGCGCGGCAGCTGCGCGGGCCGCAGGCTGCGGCGGATGCCCAGGCCGGGGGCCTGTTCGAGATCGAGGATGAGGGCCTCGTCCTTGGGTACGCTGCTGTCGTGCACGATCACCTGGGGCCGCAGCGGGCGGCTGGAATCCACCGCGACGACGATCGCATAGCGGTCATTGGTCAGCTGCACGATCGATCCGGCCGGGTACACGCCCATGAGCCGGATGAATGCCTGCATCACCTTGGCGTCGAACCGCGCCCGGTGCTGCGCGAAGATCACCGACAGGGCCTCGTGGGGCGTGAGCGGCCCCGCGCCGCGCAGCGGATTGCACATGCGGTCGTAGTAGTTGACCAGCGCGAGCACCTGGCCGGCACTGGCCAGGTCGCCCGCCGTGAGCCCGAGGGGAAAGCCGCTGCCGTCGGCCAGCTCGTGGTGCTGCGCGATGGCCGTGACGACCGCGCGGCCCAGCCCCATGCGCTGGGCCAGCACCACCGATTCGCCCACATGGGCCTCGTACAGCGCCTGGTCGGCGGGCCCGAGCATCGCGCCGGGCTGGGCCACATGGGGCGGCAGGGTGATCTTGCCCAGGTCGTGCAGCAGGGCCGCGACGCCCAGAGCGTTCAGGTCGTCGCTCCGCAGGCCCAGCGATTTGCCCAGCAGCAGGGCCAGCACCGTGACATTGACGGAATGCAGCGCGGCGCGGGTGCCGGCGCGCTCGGAGAGCAGGCGGATCGCCGAATCGCCGCTTGCCATGAGTTCGTCGACGCAGCCGGAGATCAGGGTTTCGGTGGCCTTGCGCGCCTCGGCCGGGTCCTGCTCCACATTCAGCGCGAGCCGCTCGTAGGTGCGCGTGGCGCGCGCGAAGTGCTCGTCGCACAGGGCCAGGGCGCGGCGCTGGGCATCCAGTTGCGCATGCAGCGAGGCCAGGCGCTCCGCGCCCGGGCGATGGCCCCCCGCCACGACCGCTGCGGCGACCTCGCCAGGGGCGCCCTGCGCCGCCGGCGCGGCCCCGCCCTGCTCCGCCGAATCCTGCAGGGCCAGGGCCTCCTGCACCGACGGATCGCTCCTGGCGGGCACCCAGCGCACCTGGCCCAGGCCGAGAGACTGCAGGGTGCCGATCTGCTCGCCGGACGCGATGCGGAAACTGCTCACCGGAAACGGGTGGTTCATCCACCCCAGCTCCAGCTGGATGTACATGCCCACGCGCAACCGGCTGACGTCGATGAGAAGGGAGTGATTCACTGTCGGGAGGGTGGCTGCTGCGGCGCAAGCCGCGGGTGCTCCTTGTTCGTAACCATTATCACTACTTCAGAAGCACCCATTTCGGACCGGGCGGGAAAATCCCGGGTCAGCGGCACCACAGATCGGCGTGGCCATGCCCCACGTCCATCCAGAGCGCCCAGGCGGCCACCGCCAGCAACAGCAGGCCCGCGACCCGGGTTCCCCAGGTGGCACGCGCCGCGTTCACGCGGCTGCGCAGGCGCCGCCATGCCCAGGCGCCGCCCACCAGCCAGAGCGCGCCACCCAGCCCGAAGGCCCCCATGGCGGCGGCGCCCCGCCATGCGCTGCCGCTCAGCGCGGCCACCAGCAGCGCGGAATACAGCAGCCCGCAGGGCATCAGCGCCCACGCGAAGCCCGCCGCCGCCACGCCGCCGGGCGCGCGGACCCGGGGCCCCACCCGCGCCCACACCGCGCGGCCGGCCTGCTCGACCCAGGCCGGCTGGCGGGCCTGCAGCGCCATGAGCAGGCCCCAGGCCAGCATGGCGACGTGCAGCAGGGTCCACACCGGACGCAGCGCGGCGGATTGCTGCGTGAGCCACGCGAGCCGGTCCATCGCCAGGGCGGCGGCGGCGCCGGCCGCGGCATAGCCGGCCATGCGCGCCAGATGGAAGGCCGCGGCGCGCCCGAGGGCCTGCGCGCTCCCCGGCACGGCCGCGAGGCCGCCCGCCGGGCCGGCCGGCGCCCAGCGCACGGGGGCGGTGGCGCCGCCCCCCCCGACCAGCGCGGCGCAGGGCGCGGCGCACATGGCCAGGCAGTGCGGCCCGCCCGCCAGCCCCATGGCGAACGCGGTCCAGACCAGGGTATCGGGCATGGGGGAGCCTCCTCAGATCATGCGGGAGAAACGCGCGCGGGTGCGGTCGGCCTGCAGGTAGCGGTCGAACACCATGGCGATGCCGCGCACGAAGAACCAGCCCATCGCCGTCACGGCGATGCCGTCGCCGCTCAGCGCGACCAGGCCCTGCTCGGCCATGTCCTCCAGCACGTCCATCTCGGCCGCGAAATACTGGCGGAAATCGATGAGCCAGGACTGCTCCATCGGCTCGAACAGCACCTCGCCCTGGCACATCAGGGCCATGATGACCGAGCGCCGCACGAGGTCGTCGCGCGTGAGGGCCAGCCCGCGCACCACGGGCAGCCGGCCCTGGTTGATGAAGTCGTAGTACTCGTCGAGGGTCTTGGCGTTCTGGCTGTAAGTGGCGCCCACCCGGCCGATGGCCGACACGCCCAGGCCGATCAGGTCGCAGTCGGGCTGGGTGCTGTAGCCCTGGAAGTTGCGGTGCAGGCGCCCCTGGCGCTTGGCCACGGCGAGCGCGTCGTCCGGCAGCGCGAAATGGTCCATGCCCACGTACACGTAGCCGGCGGCCTGGAAGGCGTTGAGCGAGCGCGACAGCATGGACACCTTGGCCGATGCCAGCGGCAGCTCCGCCGCCACGATGCGCCGCTGCGGCTTGAAGCGCTCGGGCAGGTGCGCATAGGCATAGAGCGCGATGCGGTCGGGCCGCAGCCCGCACACCTGCTCCAGCGTGCGGTCGAAGGATTCGGGCGTCTGCCGGGGCAGGCCGTAGATGAGGTCCACGTTGACCGACTCGAAGCCCAGGCGGCGCGCCTCCTGAACGAGCTCGAACACCTGCTCGGCCGGCTGGACGCGGTGCACGGCCTTCTGCACCTCGAGGTCGAAATCCTGCACGCCGAAGCTCAGGCGGTTGAAGCCCAGTTCGGCCAGCAGCGCGAGCCGGGATGCGTCCACTGTTCGCGGGTCCACCTCGATGGAGTATTCGCCGCCGGGCACCAGGGTGAAGCTGCGCCGCAGCACGCTCATCAGCCCGCGCAGGCCGTCGTCGCTCAGGAAGGTGGGGCTGCCCCCGCCGATGTGCAGCTGGCCGACCGCATGGCCCGGGGCGCAGTGGGCCATGTGCAGGTCGATCTCGCGGCTGAGGTAGCGCAGGTACACGTCGGCCCGCTCGGGGTGGCGCGTGATGATCTTGTTGCAGGCGCAGTAATAGCAGAGCGACTCGCAGAAGGGGATGTGCACGTAGAGGGACAGCGGCACGGCCTTCGCGGCGGACCCGAGCCGGCGCTGCTGCAGGGCCAGCACGTACTCGTCGGGCCCGAAAGCCTCCACGAACCGGTCCGCGGTCGGGTAGGAGGTGTAGCGAGGGCCCGGTACGTCGAAGCGGCGCAGAAGCTCGGGTGTCACAGCGGTCATGGTGGGGGGATTCCTTCTCAGGCCACAATGTGCCCCAGCTGCCACTGGCGCGTCCTTGACGTTCGTCAAGCATTCGCGCGCCGGGCACTGCCACAATTGACCCATGACAGTTGCTTGCCATTTGTCTGCGTGCACATCCCACTTCGCCGCAGATGCCTGCTGGCAGGCGCGCCAGAAACGGAGGGCCACTCATCCATGAATCCGCACACCATCAAGGTTGCCTGTTCCAACTGCAATTTGCGCGAGCTGTGCATGCCGCTGGGGCTCAACGACCAGCAACTGCAACGCATCGATGACATCGTGGCCACGCGCCGCAAGGTCAAGCGCGGCAGCACGCTGTTCCGCAATGGCGAGGCATTCACGTCGCTGTTCGCCATCCGCACGGGCTTCTTCAAGACCTGCGTGGCCACGGAGGACGGGCGCGATCAGGTGACGGGCTTCCAGATGGCTGGAGAGATCATCGGGCTCGACGGCATCGTGAGCGACCACCACACCTGCGACGCCGTCGCGCTGGAGGACGCCGAGGTCTGCGTGATGCCCTTCGACCGCATCGAGGAGCTGTCGCGCGAGGTGACGGCGCTGCAGCACCACGTGCACAAGATCATGAGCCGCGAGATCGTGCGCGAGCACGGCGTGATGCTGCTGCTGGGCAGCATGCGCGCCGAGGAGCGCCTGGCGGCCTTCCTGCTCAACCTCGTGCAGCGCCTGCATGCGCGCGGCTTCTCGCAGTCCGAGCTGGTGCTGCGCATGACCCGCGAGGAGATCGGCAGCTACCTCGGCCTCAAGCTGGAGACCGTGAGCCGCACGTTCTCGAAGTTCGTGGAGGAAGGCACCGTCGAGGTCAAGCAGCGCCACGTGCGCATCGTGGAGCCCGATGCGCTCAAGCGCATCGTGAACAGCCAAGCCTGTCACTAGAGAAGAGCATCCCCCCGAGCGGCTTGCGCCGCGCCCCCCTTCTCTCGCGGCGCTGCGCTTCGCGGGAAGGGGGCGACGCCGGTGGACCGGCGGAGCCGGCTCCACGGCGTCTGCTGGGCTTTGGGCCGCGCCGGTTTTCAGCGCCTTGGCGAGGCAGGCAACAGTCAGAAAATGTTCACTGCGGGAACTTGCCGCACTCCAGGGGGCGCTCGCCGGCCGGCACGGGACAGCGGTTGACCTCGAACGGGGAGAGCGACAGCAGCGTGGTGAGCGCGCCCGACAGCATCGCGAGCGCCCAGAACACGAAGAACGCCACCGTATAGACCCCCTCGCGCGAGAGCGCCAGCGGCTGGTCGAACCAGTGCAGCGCCTCGGGATCGACGAAGGCAAACACCACCATTTCGATCAGGCCTGCCACCAGGAAGGCGGGCCATGCGATCCACATCAAGCGTTGGTTCCGCATCGCAATCTCCTTTTGCCTCTGAAATGAGACGACAACCCCCTGAGCCGCTTCGCGGCTTCCCCCTTCTCTCACGCTGCGCGTGGGAAGAGGGACGCAGCCAGCGCGGCGGGGCGGCCCTTGCGCGGCTGCCCGCGCCTGGGCCGCGCCAGTTTCATGCGATGTGGGTGGCGCGCAGCGCCGTGGAAAACTGAAATGAAACTGCGTCTTTCACCCCGTGACAGCGGTGACTTGGTAGCCGATCTGCTGCAGGCGCCGGATCAAGCGGTTGGCTGTTTTGGCGGCGTCCGTGCGGTCGAAGTGGGCGGCACCCAGGTCTTGCCATTCGGTGCCGTCACGCAGCATGTGCCACATGGCCGTGAGCATGGAG
>NZ_QLTA01000068.1 GCF_003269065.1 Paracidovorax anthurii | reverse complement strand
GCCCCAGTCTCTCGCGGGCCGCGCCAACCTGATTTTTTTAAAGCCTGCTCCAGCACGCTCACTCCGTGCTGGTCAGGCTCGCTCCACTTGCGCCAGTACGCATAGACGTTGTGCCACTTGGGGAACTGCGGCGGCAGATAGCGCCACTGACAACCCGTGCGAAGCAGGTACAGCACTGCACAGAACACTTCGTACAGGTCCAGCTTGATCGGTTTGGTGCTGCGCCGAACGCTGCGCAGCAGCGGCTCGATCTCGGCAAACTTCTCTCTACTGATGTCGCTTGGGTATGGCTTTCTTTTCACCCCAGGATTGTCGGGGGAGATCGTAAACACGCTCTAAGGGCGCAACGCCCGCCAAGCCCCGCAAGCGCGAGAAGCTGGCACGGGCGGAGGCATGAAAATGCAGCGCGAACAGCAGATCGAATATTGTCGCCGTCTGGGCAAGGTCATCACGCGCTACCTGACGCCCAGCGAATTGCAAGCCTATGGCGAGCACCTCGAAGCCTTCGCGGCCCAGGTGACCGCCAGCCGTCCGGCGCAGGGTCTGCACGATGCCAGCTATCATCTGCGGCTGCGCTTCAAGATGCCTCGCCCCGCACCAGACGACGCGAACTGAGCGCGCCGCACGCCCCCTTCAACAGCCCCATGCCGGGGCTGTTTGCATTTCCGGGCCTACAAGCCGCGATCCCGGCTTGTGGCCCCTTGGGTATGGGCTGAGCGTTCCAGGCGGCTGTTCGTGTTTATAAACGGCTTGCCGGGCGTGAAAAAACGGCCTCGCGGGCCGCACATGCATTGCATGCATCAAAAGATGCGCGGCTCCGTGTTGGCCTGACCCTTACAAAAAAGACAAAGGTGGCTGTCGGGGGTGACTCGCAGGCTGGGGAGCCGCGCGAAAGGAAGTTTCCAACGGGGCAATGCATCAATCTTTTGCCCTGGTTCACGTATCTTGTTGCCGCTCTAAATGCAACTATGCCCGTGTTCAAAACATGCAAGGGCACACACATGGGACAGATATCCAGCCGCATGGAAACGCGGCGGACAGAGTTGGTTGAAGACTCGTTGGAGCGGGTGCGCAGTTGCCTTGAGAGGCTGGGCATGGATGAACAGCAAGCCGCGCAGTTTGCCATCCGCGTTGTTGATGACTTGGTGGACGCCTGGGGCGGACAGATGATCTGTTTTCCCACCAGCTACAAGCGCAAGCTGCTGCAACGGGAAGAAGCTGTGTACAGCAGGTTCAATGGCAACAACTATGCCGAGCTTTCTCATGAATACGGCATGGGCGAGCGCGGCATACGCAAGCTCATAGCTCGTGTGAGGCAGCGCAAGCTGGCAGAGAAAGCCGCGTGATGCAGCAGAAAACCTTTCAGATTTTCCGTGCCGGGCAACACAAGGATATGTCGGGCTCGGTAGTGAGCATGAGCCGCAGCCAGTTGCAGTCCATCGCTCGCGCCTACAACACTTCACTGTATTCCGCGCCGCTGCAGATCGGTCATGCACGGAACCCGGCGCCTCCCAGTTGTGGCGTAGTCCAGAGCCTGGACATGCTGGGTGACAAGCTCTTTGCGACGGCGAGCGTGAGCGATGAACTGGTGGCCTTGGTACGTGACGGCACCTACCAAAACCGCTCCGCTTCTTTCATGAAGCCCGATGCGCCGGGCAACCCTACGCCGGGCGAGTTCTACCTTGACCATGTGGCGTTTCTTGGCGCGCAGCCTCCGGCAGTCAAGGGCATGGAGCCGCTGGCTTTCTCTGAAGCCCCTTCGCGCGCTCGCGCGCTGGTGGCCGATGCCACTGCGCGCTCGCTACTGCAGTTTTCCGAGGCCACGGCGGACGCCGTTGGCACTTGCCCGCTTGCACGAGATGCCCTGCGCAGAAGCCTTGCGACTTCTGGCATCCATGTCCACAGCGTTTTTTGAAAGGTCCGACCTTCTATGCAAAAAGTCAAAGCTATCTCGCAAATCATGGACGCCAAGAAACGCGTTCAGGCACTCGCCACAGAACTGCGCGAGGCACTGCAAAGCGTTCAGGCGCGGATCATGGCGCTGGAGGAGGAGCGGCACACGCTCATGCAAAGCCCCATCGGCAAGGAAGACTTCAAGGCGCTGATGCTGTCGGACATTGATGCTCGTGCGCAGATTTTTGAAGGGCGGGTTGCCGAGGCGATGGTCATTCAACCATATGAGCGTAGCGGGCCTTTTGGAAGCTTGAGCTGCAATGTCGGAGCTGCGATGAGTGGAAGCAGGGGTATCCACAAAACGGTCAATCTGCTCAGTGTCAATGATCCACACGAAGTGCGGGACGAGGTGTCTGGAGTGAGGGATGCCCTGTGGTTCTTCCTTCGCGATGCCATGAAGACAACCGTGGAACGGCTGATTGATTCCATGACGACTTGGCCGGTCACAGATGCAGTCCCACTTGCCGAGGCCAAGGCGCGATTGCAGGCGTTGGATGCCGAGTTGGCTGGGCTGCGCGAGCAGGAGGCGGAACTGATCGCGTCCGGGGTGGGGGGTGACAAGGCCGCAGCGGTCGATTTTCAGGATGTGCTCCGAGAGCGCCGTGCATCGGTGGCGGCCGCAGAGGCCCAGCGTGAAGCTTTGGAGCGTGAAGAGCAAGAGCGATCCGCGCCGCGCATGATGCGCCACGCGATGCTGCCGAGGGGCTTGGGATGAGCACGATGAGTCTCACGCCTGTGGCTGCTTGTCGCCTTGGCGCGGCAATTCGTTGTGCGCCCCACGTTGGGGCCAGCGCGCGGTTTCTGCGCGCCAATGCGATCACGCTTGCCATTCGACACTCGCATCCAACCCCTGTGGAAGTGCTGGCGGCGCGTTTGCAAGCATTGCACCAACAAGCCGTAGCGCACGGCCACGCATTCCCATAACCAGCAAGAGAGTTCACCCATGGAAATCACCCTCAAATTCCCCTACAAGACGGCGACTGGCGTTCAGTTGAACGCGGTCACTGCATCACGCTTGAAAGTTCGCCACATCAAGCGAATCAGCGAACAGGCTGGCGGCAAGCCGGATCGCATCGAGCTGCTGGGCGTAGCAACCATGATTGGCCTGGTCGAAGAAGACCTGGACGACATGGATGCTGCGGATTACCAGGTGCTGAAGGAACGATTTCTGGACTGCCTGGGCATCACCGGAACAGGTGTGGCAGGGGGCGGCGATCCTGGCGCGATGGTTCCGGTTCCAGCCCAGTGAAATCGATCAGTTGGATGTGAATGAGTTCTGCCGCTGGCTCGATGAGGCTGCGGCGCAGATCAAGCGCGAGAACGGGCCTGGATGAGGCGCAGGCCCTGCGCGATCACTGCGGCGAGCAGGCCTGCAGCCAGTGACACGGCAGGCAGACCCCAGGCGACGATGGGCACAACAAAGAGCGCACCCAACAGGAACAGCAGGATGCCGCCCAACACGCTCCCTGCCGCGAGCGATGCGGCCCACCATGCCAGCGCAGCAATCGCGCCCACGCTTCCGCCCAACTGCACCAGCGTGGCAATGGCAAGCGCGATGGAGTCGAGGGGCTTTTGCATGATTTCTTCAGTATATCGAGGGGGCCACCATGGCGAATGATCTGGTTGTCAGTGTCATGATCGGCGCGGCGCTGCAAAGCTCTTTTGCAGCGGCATTTGCGGGCGCGCGTGGCACGTTGACGGCACTGGGCAATACCAGCGATCTGCTCAAGCGCAAGCATGTCGAGATGGGGCAGGCCATGGAGCGCTCATTGCGCCATCTGTCGGGCGCGAGCCTCGCGGCTATCCATCGCGACTACGAGCGGCTGGGGCGCACGATTGACGATCTGCGCGTGAAGCAGGAGCGCTTGGCTGCGCGCATGGCCCGTGGCGTGGAGCTGAAGAATTCGCGGCAGGAGCACCTGAGCAATTTGCGCGAATCGGCTGCGACGGGCCTTGCCGTGGGCTTGCCGGTCATTGCCTCGGTTAAACAGGCTAGCAAATTCGAGTCGGGGCTACGAGACATCGCGATCACAGGAAACATCCGTGGTGCCGAAGAGGTTGCGCTGGGCGCTGCCATCAGAAAGGCCGCGCTGTCGACCAACCAAGGCCACCTTGCCATCATGCAAGGCGTGGGCACGTTGGTGGCGGCGGGCATGGACACGTCTCGGGCAGGTGAGTACGCAGGGCTACTCGGCAAGGCCGCAACGGCCACCAATGCCGAGATGGACGACCTGGCCAAGATGGTTTTCCTGTTCACCGAGACACTGGGCATCAAAAGCCAGGAGGGCGTAAAGGAAGCGTTCAACCGCGCGGCGTTTGGCGGTAAGTTGGGGCGCTTTGAACTGAAGGATATGGCTGGTGCCTTGCCCGAACTGGCCCAGGCGTTCGCGGCGCGCGGCATCAAGGGGCAGCAGGCCGTTACAGAGATCATTGCGAGCCTGGAGGTGGGGCGCGAAGGTGCAGGCACCGGCGCAGAGGCCGTGACGAACATGCGCAACTGGCTTACGCACATGAACAGCAAGCACACCGCCGATAACTTCCATAAGGTGGGCGTGGACTATCAGAAGTCCTTGCAGCAGCTTATTGCGGGAGGCTACTCGAATTACGAGGCATCGCTCATGACGGCCAGCGCCTTCATCGACTCGAAGGGCGAGGCGTTCGCCAAGGAGTGGAAGAAGGCGGGCAAGAGCGGTGATGAAGAGGCCCAGCGCAAGTTGATGGAGAGCTTTGGACTCAACGAAGTCTTTCAGGACATGCAGACCATCAACCATCTGCTGGCGATGCGGCAGAACTGGGACAAGTACCAGAGCAACAAGCGGGAGATGGGCTCGGCTAAGGCCATGGGAACCATCGACGAAGACTATCAACGGCGGGTACAAACCATGCAAAAGGCATGGGAGCGATTTACGGCCCAGGTTACCGACGTGGCGATCACCATAGGCAGCACCTTGCTGCCGACGCTGGTGGAAACACTGGATGTGCTCGCCCCGACAGTCCGCGCATTTGGTCAGTGGGCCGATGCCCATCCTGGCGTGCTGCGCGGCGTCATCGGCTTGGTCACTGGCGTTGCAGCGCTGCGGACTGGCCTGTTTGCTATGAAATTCCTGGGCAACTTCATGTTCCTGGCCCCCGCCAATGCTATCGGGACGGCATGGGCCGTATTGGCAAGCCGCGTTGCGATCGTGCGTGCCATGTTTAGCACTGGAGCAAGCCGTCTGCCGCTGCTGCTGCAGTTCTTTGGCATGGGCGCCCTGCGCGCGGGCCAATTCGCTGCGAAGCTCTCTGCATTGGGCGGGTGGGTTGCACGCACTGCGGTGCTGCTGGTTGGCTACTTTCGCAGCCTCGGCGCGGGTGCACTGGCCTCGGGTAAAGTGCTTGGCGGTGCTCTTCTCGGAGGGCTTCGGCTCGCCGGACAAGCTGTGTTGTGGCTGGGCCGCGCGCTGCTCATGAATCCGATTGGTTTGGCGATCACGGCCATTGGTGTAGGGGCCTATCTGGTGTGGAGGCACTGGGGCACCATCAAGGCGGCCTTCGTGACGGCCTGGAACTGGCTCAAGGGTGTGAAGAATCAGTTCTTCACGGCCGGGGGCGAACTCATCAATGGATTGGTCGCAGGTGTTTCCTCCAAGTTGGCCTCAGCGCGCGATACGGTGGTAGCCCTGGGCACCAGTATCAAAGGCTGGTTCAAGTCCGCCTTGGGCATCAACTCGCCCAGTCGTGTGTTCATGGGGTTCGGTGACAACATTGCTCAGGGGGTGGCCCTGGGTATCCAGCGCACCAGCCCTATGACGGCTCGTGCTGCTGCGGTCATGGCAGGTACAACGCTGGCGGTTGGGATGGCCGCAGCCAAACCGATGCAGAGCCGCCTGCAGCAGTCAGTACAAGCCACGGTTGGTTCTTCCGGCGTTGCGGGCAAGACGACTCAGCCCAGCGGAAACATGGTGGTGCACTACAGCCCCAATATCACCTTGCAGGGAGGTAGCAACGGTTCTGTTGCCCCCCAGTTGGAGAGGGCGGCGCAACAGTCTTTCCGCGAGTTCGAGGCGATGATGCGGCGGTATGAAATGGACAGAAGACGCGTTGCCAGCTGAGTGTGGTTGCGCTCCGTGTAATTTCCTCGCGATGGGTGTAATTCCAGCAGCGGCGATTTATCGCACGGCGAGCGGTTGAATTTTCGCAGCGCGCTTCACGTTGGCAATGTCGCCCATGGCGCGGCTGTGTAAATGAGGATGAGTCGTATTGTATTTATTGCCGCCGCCATGTGTCGGGGGGCATGCGCTCCCCCCCTGCGGTCACCCCCCGCCGTGCAGCCGCGCCACCACCGGCACGATCAGCAGCGCCACGATGTTGATGATCTTGATGAGCGGGTTCACGGCGGGTCCGGCCGTGTCCTTGTAGGGGTCGCCCACGGTGTCGCCCGTGACGGCGGCCTTGTGCGCCTCGCTGCCCTTGCCGCCGTGGTGGCCGTCCTCGATGTACTTCTTGGCGTTGTCCCAGGCGCCGCCGCCCGTGCACATGCTGATGGCCACGAAGAGCCCGGTGACGATGGTGCCCATGAGCAGCCCGCCCAGCGCGCGCGGCCCCAGGATCAGCCCCACGGCGACGGGCACGGCCACGGGCAGCAGGCTGGGCACCACCATCTCGCGGATCGCCGCGGCGGTGAGCATGTCCACCGCGCGGCCGTACTCGGGCTGGGCGCGGCCTTCCATGATGCCGGCGATGGTGGAGAACTGCCGGCGCACCTCCACCACCACGGCGCCCGCCGCGCGGCCTACGGCCTCCATGGCCATGGCGCCGAACAGGTAGGGCACCAGCCCGCCGATGAAGAGCCCGACGATCACCAGCGGGTCCGACAGGTCGAAGCGCAGCGCCTGCCCCTGTGCGCCGAGCTGGTGCGTGTAGTCGGCGAACAGCACCAGAGCGGCCAGGCCCGCCGAGCCGATGGCATAGCCCTTGGTGACGGCCTTGGTGGTGTTGCCCACGGCGTCGAGCGGGTCGGTCACGGCGCGCACGGCGGGCGGCAGCTCGGCCATCTCGGCGATGCCGCCGGCGTTGTCGGTGATGGGGCCGTAGGCGTCCAGCGCCACCACGATGCCCGCCATGCTGAGCATGGCCGTGGCCGCCACCGCCACGCCGTAGAGCCCCGCGAGCGCGTGCGATGCGACGATGGCCGCGCACACGAACACCACCGGCCACGCGGTGGAGCGCATCGACACGCCCAGTCCCGCGATGATGTTGGTGCCGTGCCCCGTGGTGGAGGCCTGCGCGATGTGGCGCACGGGCGAATACTGCGTGCCGGTGTAGAACTCGGTGATCCAGACCAGCGCCGCCGTGAGCGCGAGGCCCGTGGCGCAGGCGCCGAAGAGCCGCCAGGCGCTGCCCCGGGGCGCGATGGCGGCATCCGGCACCAGCCAGAAGGTCACGAGCGCGAACGCGGCGAGCGACAGCACTCCGGCCACGGCCAGGCCCTTGTAGAGCGCGGGCATCACGTTGGTCATGCCCGGCGACGCCTTCACGAAGGCGCAGCCGATGATCGACGCCAGGATCGACACGCCCCCCAGCGCCAGCGGATAGGCCACCGCCATGCCTGGCGCGCCGGTGAGCAGCAGCGCGCCCAGCACCATGGTGGCGATGAGGGTCACGGCATAGGTCTCGAACAGGTCGGCCGCCATGCCGGCGCAGTCGCCCACGTTGTCGCCCACGTTGTCGGCGATCACGGCGGGGTTGCGCGGGTCGTCCTCGGGGATGCCGGCCTCCACCTTGCCCACGAGGTCGGCGCCCACGTCCGCGCCCTTGGTGAAGATGCCGCCGCCCAGCCGCGCGAAGATGGAGATGAGCGACGCGCCGAACGCGAAGCCGATGAGCGGGTGCAGCCGCGCCGCGAGGCCTGCGTCCTGGGCCCCCGTGCCCAGCAGGAAGGCGCTGAAGCCCGCCACGCCGATCAGCCCCAGGCCCACGACCAGCATCCCCGTGATGGCGCCGCCCCGGAAGGCCACGCGCAGCGCCGGCCCGATGCCCTGGGCGGCCGCCTGCGCGGTGCGCACGTTGGCCCGCACCGACACGTTCATGCCGATGAAGCCGCAGGCGCCCGAGAGCACCGCGCCCAGCACGAACCCGGCCGCCGTGCGCAGGTCCAGGACGATGGCGATGAGCACGGCCAGCACGGCGCCGGCCACGGCGATGGTGCGGTACTGCCGCGCGAGGTAGGCGGCCGCGCCGGCCTGGATCGCGGCGGCGATCGCCTGCATGCGCTCGCTGCCGGGGTTCTGCGCGAGGATCCAGCCGCGCGCCCAGAGGCCGTAGGCCACCGCGATCGCGCCGCAGGCCAGCGCCAGCCAGAGGGCCGGGCCTGCGGCGCCGGCAAGGACGGGGGAGAGGGGGGATGCAGCCATGCTCGTCGTCTCCTGTGATGGGATGCGCGGGAGGAAACACGCAACGCGGCGCGGGGGTGTTTCCGCTGCGTTGCTTCCTCGCGCCCACCGGCCCGTGGGGCGTGTGGAGGCGATTGGCCAACGGTCGCAATGTACGCCCGGCGGCGATGCGCCGCAAGCCGCCGGGCCGGGGCGGCGGGGCTGCCGCTCTAGAATGCGCCACCTGCGGCCAGCCCGCGCGACGGCACGCTGGCCCGCATCCACTGCATTCCCATCCACCCATCCCAACCATGTCCCTGAACAACGTCACCCCCGGCAAGAAGCTTCCCGAAACCTTCAACGTGGTCATCGAGATCCCCGCGGAATCCGATCCGATCAAGTACGAGGTGGACAAGGAGTCCGGCGCGGTCTTCGTGGACCGTTTCCTGACGACGGCCATGTACTACCCCTGCAACTACGGCTACGTGCCCCAGACGCTGTCCGGCGACGGCGACCCGGTGGACGTGCTGGTGATCACCCCGTACCCGCTGCACCCCGGCGTGGTCGTGCCCTGCCGCGCGCTCGGCATCCTGAAGATGGAAGACGAAGCCGGCGTGGACGGCAAGGTGCTGGCCGTGCCCACCACCAAGATCCTCAAGATGTACGAGGGCTGGAAGACCGTGGACGACGTGAACCCCGTGCGCCTGAAGGCCATCAGCCACTTCTTCGAGCACTACAAGGACCTGGAAGAGGGCAAGTGGGTGAAGGTGCTGGGCTGGGAAGGCATCGACGCCGCCCACCAGGAGATCACCGACGGCGTGGCCAACTACCAGAAGTCGCTCGGCTGACCCTTGCCGCATGCCGGCGCCGCGAAGGGCGCCGACACGCCCGCCCAAGCCCGCCGGCCGTGAGCCCGCGGGCTTTTTTCATCGCCGGGCCGCCCCAAGATGAAAAACGTCCCCCTTGGGGCAATGCCAGTCAGTTAAGCGTTTGCGATCCAGCCAACCCTGCAAGAAGGAGCGCGAAATGCGCTCCTTTTTTGTTTCAAGCGGCCTCAAAGGCTGCCGGTCAGGGCTTAACTGACTGGCATTGCCCCCTTGGGGGGCAGCGACCCCGCGCAGCGCGGGAGCGTGGGGGTCCTTTTTTCATGTGCGTGCGCGAGCCGTCCGTCCGTATAGTCGGGGCAGCGGTTCCCCGTGGGGCCGCGGACCCCGCATTGGAGCATTCGGCGCGCAGGCATGAACGACAACGACTCCCTCAATTCCCCCCCGGACCTTCCGATGGCCGCCGCCATGGCTGAGGCGGAAGCCGATGCGCGCGAGCTTGCCGAGGACGGCACCCATTACCTGCGCGGCGTGACCGACATGGCCGAGCGCGTGCCGGTCGTCACCCGGGACGCGATCTACACGGCCAGCGGCATCAAGCTCGTGGACAAGGGCGCGCGCATCGACGGCCGGCTCTACGACCGCCTGGTGGAGCACAAGCTGCGCGACCCCATCGACCGCATGCTGAGCGCCGGGGACACCGTGGACGTGGCCGCCATCGAGGCCGTGGCGCTCGCCCAGTGCGAGGGCGGCGGCGCGGGCCTGAGCGCGCTCATCGCCCGCGTGCTGGGCGGCCCGGGCCGGCTGCTGGCGCCGCTGCGCGGCCTGCCGCTGCCGCCGCCGCTGGCCTTCAAGCTCACGGTGATGCGCGACCAGCGCCCCGAGCTTTTCGCGCACAGCGTGGGCGTGACCCTGGTGGCGCTCTACCTGGCCATCCGCTGCGGATGGAGCGAGCGCGACGCCACCCACCTGGCGGCCGCGGCGCTCCTGCACGACGTCGGCGTGCTCCACATGGACCCGGTCTGGCGCGACCCCGAGCACAAGGTGTCGGGCGCCGACCGCCGGCACCTCGTCGCCCACCCGATCACGGCCATGCTGATGCTGCGCGCGCAGCCGGACTATCCGCCCTCGGTGGGGACGGCCGTGCTGGAGCACCATGAGCGCATGGACGGCAGCGGCTATCCGCGCGGCCTGCAGGGCCGGGACATCTCTCCCATGGGCCAGATCCTGATGCTGGCCGAGGTGGTGGCGGCTTTCTTCGAGAAATACCACGCGCTGGCGGCCCAGCGGCTGTCGCTCGGGCTGCGGCTCAACCACCGCAAGTTTCCCGCGCAGCTCGTGGCCTTCATCCTGCCGCTGCTCTCGGACGGGCGCGGAACGGACGAGGCCCTGGCCCGCTCGCCCCATGAAGACGCGGGGCGGAACATCGCCGCGCTGGAAGACGCCTTCGACCGCTGGGGCGTGCTGCGCGAGGGCCTGCCGCCCGCCGCGCTCGCGGCCGGCGGCGCGCAGGCCAGCAGCTTCCTGGAAGAGCGCCTGAAGGCGCTGCAGCAGTCGCTGATCGAGGCGGGCTCCCATCCCCGCCAGCAGGCCGAGATCCTGGAGCACCTGCACAGCGACCCCCAGGGGATGGCGGAACTGGCGCTGGTGCGGCGCGAGGCGCTGTGGCAGCTGGAGAGCATCGTCCACGCCACGCTGCGCCGCTGGCCCCGCCTGGGCGAGGGCAGCTCCGCCGACCCGGCGGATGCCGCCGCCGCCGCATGGTGCGCGCATTGCACCCTGCTGCTGGCCACGGCATGAAGAATCAGAACTGACGGCGACCCGCCCCTGCCCCTTGGCGCTGAGGTCGCCCGGGTGCGGCGGGCCTGCTCCGTGCCGCGGAATCGACGGCGGCAGCCCGGGTTTTCTTGCATGAATACTGTATATTTATTCAGTATTCCATCGAGGCGAACGCATGGCTCTCCCTTCTTCCGCGCTCCTGTCCGCGCTTCCGGCTGGCGACCCTGGCCAGGGCGGGGGCGGCGTGCGGGCCGTGGTGGAGGTGCCGGGCGTGTGGCGGGGCGCTTCCCTGGATTCTTCCGGCATGGGCCGGGCCGGTGTGGAGCCCTCGGGCCATGCGGCGCTCGACGCGCAGCTGCCCGGCGGGGGTTGGCCCCGGGGGGCGATGTCGGAAGTGCTGCTGCCCGATCGGGGCCTGTGCGAATGGCCGCTGGTGCTGCCCGCGCTGGCCCGGGCCACCGCGCGGCGGGCCGGGCAGGTGGTGCTGGTGGCGCCCCCGCACGAGCCCTTCGTGCCCGTGCTGCACGCGGCGGGCCTGCGGGCCGGGCGGTTGTGCCGGGTGGAGCCGCCCGCCGATGCGCGCGATGCCGCGCCCGCCTGGGCCTGCGAGCAGGCGCTGCGCTGCCGCGACGTGCTGGCCGTGCTGGCCTGGCTGCCCCGCGCGCGGCCCGATGCGCTGCGGCGCCTGCAACTGGCGGCGGCGCAGCAGGGCGCGCTGCTCTGGGTGTGTTCCGCGCCGAGGGGCAGCGGCTGCAGGCCTCGCCCGCGCCGCTGCGCCTGTGGGTGCGGCCGTAGGGGGCGGATGAACGGGGCCAGGGCAGCCCCCACGGCCTGCGGGTGCACCTGCTCAAGCGCCGGGGCGCGCCGCTGCTGGAGCCCGTCGTGCTGCCCGCGCACGGCGCGGCCCTGGAGGCCGCCCTGGCCGCGGGGCGCGACCTGAAGGCGCGGCGGCAGGACTGGGGCCTGCCCGCGCGCGGCGCCCCGCAGGCCGGGCCGGGCCGCCTGCGCGGGGAGGGCGCTTCCGCTTCCTCGTCCATGCAAATGCCCATGCCATCCCCCACGCCATCGTCAACGCCATCGGAGGAGGCGCCCTGGGAGCCTGCCTGCCATGCACTGGATCGCGCTGCCGTTGGCCCGCGATGAGTTGCCGCCCGGCATGCCGGAGGCCGCGGCCGGCTGGTGGGCGCTGCGTTTCACGCCGCGCGTGGCCCTGCTGGACGAGGCCGTGCTGGTCGAGGTGGCGGGTACCGAGCGCCTCTGGGGCGGCCGCGAGCGGCTGCTGGCGCTGCTGCGGCAGCACGCTCCCGCCGCTCCGGCTGGGCCGGTCCCGGCCGATGCCGTCGATGCGGCCCATGTAGCCCATGCGCCGGACCCGGCCTGCTGGCCGCCGCTGGCCCAGGGCCCCACGGCCCTGCAGGCACTGGCGCTGCTGCGGTTGCGGCAGGCGGGCTGCCCGCCGCCGCGCCGCGTGCCGCACGGGCTGCCGCTGGCCACGCTGACCGCCCTGCGGCCGCACGCGGCCAGCCTGGAGCGCATGGGTTGCCGCACCTGGGCCGCCGTGCGGGCGCTGCCGCGCGACGGGGCCGCGCGGCGCTTCGGCGCCGGGCCGCTGCGGGCGCTGGACCAGGCGTGGGGCGATGCGCCGCATCCCCTGGCCTGGCTGGAGCTGCCCGAGCGCTTCGAGATGCCGGCCGAGCTGCCGGCCCCCGCCACGTCGGCCGGGCAGCTCCTGTGGGCCGCCGGCCGGCTGCTGGGGGCGCTGCGCGGCTGGCTGCTGGCGCGCCACCAGGGCGTGCTGGCGCTGGAGCTGCACTGGCGCCACGATCTGCGCCGCATCGACGGCGTGGACCTGCCGCCCGGCGGGCACCTGGCCGTGCGCACGGCCGAGGCCACGCAGGACCTCGCCCATCTGCGCCGCCTGCTGGCGGAGCACCTGGCCCGCCACCCCCTGGCCGCGCCGGTGAGCCGGATCACGCTGCGCGCCGCCGAAACGGCCTCCCTGCCGCAGGCCAGCGCCAGCCTGCTGCCGCCCGGGGGCGGGGGCGGCGAGTGCGGCGCGCGGCAGGGACAGGGGCCGGGCGAGTCCTGGCACCAGTGGGTGGAGCGGCTCTCCGCCCGCTGGGGCGCCGGGCGGGTGTGCGTGCCCGTGCTGCAGGCCGACCACCGGCCCGAGCGCATGCAGCGCTGGGAGCCCGCCGCCGCGCAGGGGCAGGCCCGGGCGGAGCCCCGCGCCGGCGGGCCTTCAGGCGCCGCGCCTGCGCACCCGAACGAGGCGGCGGGCGCGGCCGCCGAGGCCGCGCTCTGGCCCGGCTGGCTGGTGCACCCGCCCCGGCCCCTGGCCCTGCAGGGCGACCGCCCGCACCTGCAGGGGCCGCTGCGCCTGCTGGCCGGGCCCCACCGCTTCGACGGCGGCTGGTGGGGCGCGCCGCAGGCGCTGGAGCGGCGCGAATACTTCGTGGCCCGCAATGCCGCCGTGGGCACGGTCTGGATCTATCGGCAGTGGCAGGGGCCGCGCGCCACGGGGCACCTGCAGTGGTTCTGGCACGGGGTGTTCGCATGAGCCGCCGCGCGCCGGCCGCCGCGCCCTCCGAGGTGGGTGGAGGAGGGGGCGGCCCCGGCCGGCTGCCCGCCTATGCCGAGCTGCACTGCCTCAGCAACTTCAGCTTCCAGCGCGGGGCCTCGCACCCCGCCGAGCTGGTGGAGCGCGCGGTGGCGCTCGGCTATGCGGCGCTCGCGCTCACCGACGAATGCTCCGTGGCCGGCGTGGTGCGCGCGCACACGGCGGCGCGCCGGCACGGGCTGCGCCTCATCGTGGGCAGCGAGTTCGTGATGGGAGAGGTGCGCCTCGTGGCCCTGGCGCGCGACGAGGCGGGCTGGGGCGATCTGTGCGAATTCATCAGCGACGCGCGGCGCATCGCGCCCAAGGGCGAATACCGCGTCCACGCGGGCAGCGATTTCTCGCGCCTGCGCGGCTGCGAGGTGCTGATCGCCCCGCGCCGCGATGGCCTCGATGCTCTTGATTCAATAGCAATCAACGCAGCATTGGCGGCGACCTGCGCCCATTTTCAGCCCCACGGCATCCGCCCCTGGCTGGCGGTGGAGCTGCACATGGCGCCCGGCGACGCGCTCTGGCTCGCCGCGCTGGAGCGCGCGGGCGCGGCGCTGGGCCTGCCGTTGGTGGCGGCGGGC
Source organism: Paracidovorax anthurii (assembly GCF_003269065.1). Classification (GTDB taxonomy): domain Bacteria; phylum Pseudomonadota; class Gammaproteobacteria; order Burkholderiales; family Burkholderiaceae_C; genus Paracidovorax; species Paracidovorax anthurii. The sequence goes on along the minus strand of NZ_QLTA01000068.1, from coordinate 10,277 downwards.
GACGTGCACATGCACGTGCGCCAGCGCAAGCCGCTGCAGGACGTGATCACCGCCGTGCGCCTGGGCCGGCCCGTTGCCGAATGCGGCTTCGCGCTGCAGCCCAACGCCGAGCGCCGCCTGCGCGCGCGCATGCACCTGGCGTCGCTCTATCCGCCCGCGCTGCTCGCGGCCACGCTGGAGGTGGCGGCGCGCTGCACCTTCAGCCTCGACGAGATCCGCTACCGCTATCCGCGCGAGAACGTGCCCGCCGGCATGACGCCCGGCGAGGCGCTGGCCGCCCATGCGCGGGAGGGCGCCCGGCGTCGCTACCCCCGGGGCGTGCCCGCCGCGGTGCGCACGCAGATCGCCCGCGAGCTGGAACTCATCGCGCACTGCCGCTACGAGATGTACTTCCTCACCGTGCACGACATCGTGCGCCACGCGCGCGGCCTGGGCATCCTCTGCCAGGGGCGCGGGTCGGCCGCGAACTCGGCCGTGTGCTATTGCCTGGGCATCACCGAGGTCGATCCGCAGGACACGGAGCTGCTCTTCGAGCGCTTCATCAGCAAGGAGCGCGACGAGCCGCCCGACATCGACGTGGATTTCGAGCACGACCGGCGCGAGGAGGTGATCCAGTACATCTATGCCAAATACGGCCGCGAGCGCTCGGCCATCGCGGCCGTGGTCATCACCTATCGCACGCGCAGCGCGCTGCGCGACGTGGGCAAGGCGCTGGGTGTGGCGCCGGCGGTCGTCGATGCCTTCGCGAAGGACCACCACTGGTTCGACGAATCCATCGCCGCCGGGCGGCTGCAGGCGCTGGCCGCCGGCCTGGGCGAACCGCTCGCGCCGCACACGGCCGCGCTGTGGCTGGCCCTGGCCGATGCGCTGCGGGGCTTTCCGCGCCACCTGAGCCAGCACGTGGGCGGCTTCGTGCTCACCGAGGGCAAGCTCACGCGCCTCGTGCCCGTGGAGCCCGCCAGCATGGAGGGGCGCTCCATCATCCAGTGGGACAAGGACGACCTGGACGACATGCGCCTCATGAAGGTGGACGTGCTCGCGCTGGGCATGCTGAGCGCGCTGCGCCGCGCGCTCGGCCTGCGCGCCGCGCTGCGCGGCGAGTGCTGGGGGCTGGCCGACATCCCGCGCGAGGACGCCGCCACCTACGACATGGTCTGCGCCGCCGACACCGTGGGCGTCTTCCAGATCGAGAGCCGCGCGCAGATGGGCATGCTGCCGCGCCTGCGGCCCCGCACGCTCTACGACCTGGTGGTGGAGGTGGCCATCGTGCGGCCCGGGCCCATCCAGGGCGGCATGGTGCACCCCTACCTGCGGGCGCGCGAGCGGCACGCGCGCGGCGAGCCGCCCGCGCTCGAACACGAAGACCTGCGCCCCGCGCTCGAACGCACGCTGGGCGTGCCCATCTTCCAGGAGCAGGTCATGCAGATCGCCATGATCGCGGCCGGCTTCACCCCGGGCATGGCCGACGACCTGCGCCGCTCCATGGCCGCGTGGAAGCGGCGCGGCGGCGTGCACCGCTTCGAGGAGGCCCTGATGCGCGGCATGGAGCAGCGGGGCTACTCCCCCGGGTTCGCCCAGCGCATCTACCAGCAGATGCTGGGCTTCGGCGAATACGGCTTTCCCGAGAGCCACGCCTACAGCTTTGCGCTGCTGGCCTATGCGAGCAGCTGGCTCAAGCGGCACGAGCCGGCCTGCTTCCTCGCGGCGCTGCTCAACTCGCAGCCCATGGGTTTCTACACCCCCTCGCAGCTCGTGCAGGATGCGCGGCGCCACGGCGTGCGCGTGCTGCCCGCCGACGCGGCGCACAGCGACTGGGACTGCACGCTCGAAGGCGCGGCCGCGCCGCTGCCCGGCGTGGCCGCGCCCCAGCCCGCCGTGCGCCTGGGCCTGCGCCTCGTCGCCGGCTTCGGGGCGCAGGCGGCCGGCCGGATCGCGCGGGCCCGGGCGCAGGGCCCCTTCGCCGATGCGCAGGACCTGGCCCTGCGCGCGCGGCTCGGCCGGCAGGACCTGCAGGCGCTGGCGGCGGCCGACGCGCTGCGTTCCCTCTCGGGCCACCGGCGCCAGCAGATGTGGGACGCCGCCGCGCAGCAGCGCGCGCCGGCCCTGCTGCGCGACGCGCCCGTGCACGAGGCCCCCCTGGCGCTGCCCGAGGCGCCCGAGGGCGAGGAGATCGTCTTCGACTACGCGGCCACCGGCCTCACGCTGCGCCGCCACCCCATGGCGCTGCTGCGCGGGCGGATGGCGGGCTGGCGCATCCAGAGCGCCCAGGCGCTGCAGGCCGTGCCGCACGGCCGCCGCGTGCGCGCCTGCGGCATCGTCACCGTGCGCCAGCGGCCGGGCTCGGCCCAGGGCACGATGTTCGTCACGCTGGAGGACGAGACCGGGCCCGTGAACGTCATCGTCCGGCCCGCGCTGCTGGAGGCCTGGCGCGATCCGCTGCTGCGCGCGCGCCTGCTGGCCGTCGAGGGCACCTGGCAATGCCACCGCCCCGACGGCGCGGGGCCGGGCGCCACCGCGGTGCGCCATCTGGTGCTGCAGCGCTGCAAGGACCTGACGCCGCTGCTGGGCCGCCTCGCCGCAGCGCTGGAGGGCAGCCGGGACTTCCATTGATGCGGGCGGGCCGTCGTCCGGGGAGCGCAAGGCGCGAAGCCGCAGGCCGCGCCGTGGCACGGTCGGGCGCGGCAGCGCGGGGGCTGGCGGATGGCGAAGCCGGCGGGGGCTTTGCGGGCCCTGGATGCGTCCTCGGGGAGAGTTTCAGGTGATTCGTGCTCCATGTCGCCGTGTTTGCTATGGAGTTTGCTATTGATTTGGGAGCGAATCGGGTGCGCCGGCGCCTTGCGGGCGCAGGGGCCGGGCAGGGCGGCGGCGTTCAGCGCGCGGGGGCCTGGGGCGTTTGCGGCGGCCTGGGGGCCGTGCCTGCCGCACCCGCCGCGCCGGGCCGCGCCTTCCGGTCGGCCCGCGCCAGCAGCGCCGCGCAGTCGGCGTCGTCCTCGGCGGCCGGCACCGTCACCGGCACCAGGGCCAGCGCCACCGGGGCGACGGCCACCGCCGCCACGGCGGCGCCCGCGCGCAGCAGCAGCGGGCCGGGCTCCAGGCCCACCTTCGGGTCGGCGAAGGTGCCGCGCACATAGAGCGGCGTGCGCAGCGAGAGGAACTTCCACCGCAGCGACTCGGGCTTGATGCGCAGGTCCAGCGTCTCGCGGCCCAGGTCGATGGAGCCCGTGGCCTCCACCAGCGCCTCGTCCGTGCTGAGCTGGACGGAGCGCGCCTGCGCCACGCCGTCGCGCACCGCGAAGTCGGCCACCGCGCAGCGCAGCCGCACCTCCTGGTTTTCGCCGAACAGCCGCGCCACCACCACGCTGCCGACGTTGAGCGCCGCGAGGTCGAGCATCTGCTTGCTGAACCGGCCGTCGCGGATGTACACCCGCGCCTCGCCCGTGCTCGTGCCCAGCATGCCGGCCACCGAATCGCCCCTGCCGTTCAGCGCCAGCGCGCCATCGAGCCGGCCGAAGCTCTTTTCCATCAGGTCCACCTTCGGGAAGAGGGCCGACAGGCGCAGGCCCTCCACGCGGCCCCGCAGCTGCGCCTTGAGCGGCTTCTCGCGGCCGTCGAGCACCACGTCGGAGTCGATCCGGCCCCGCGCCACGCCGAAGCGCAGCGGCGAGAGCGTGAGCCGCCCGCCGTCCAGTTGCGCATGCACCTCCAGGTTCTCGATCGGCAGGCTCTCGTCGCGCACGATGCGCTCGCCCTTGAACTGCAGGTCCAGGTCCATCGCGTTCCAGCGGTCGGTGGCGAAGGCCGTGGCGGGCAGCACCTTGCCCGCGCGCCGGGCCGTGCCCTTCTCCTGCGGGCGCTGGCCCGAGGGCGCGCCCACCACGGGCCCCAGGTCCGCCAGCCGCAGCTGCCGCGACGCCATCGACCCGGTCAGCCGCGGGCGTGGCTGCGCCGAGGTGTAGGTGAGGTGCCCGCGCAGATCGCTCTGGCCCACGGTGCCCGTGAAATCGCGGTAATCCCACACCGCCCGGCCGGGCTGCAGGCTGCCCACGAGGTGGCCCGTGGTGCGCCAGGGCGGCGTGTTGGGCAGCACCAGCCCGGTCAGCGGATACAGGTCGGCCATGCTCTCGGCCTGCAGCGCCACCCGCAGGTCCAGGCCCGCGAGCGCGGCGGGGTTGGCGAGCGTGCCCTCCACCTCGGCCCGCACCGTGCCGGCCCGCGCCTTGAACCGCAGCGGATACTGCACGTTCGCCTCGCGCAGCGACAGCACGGGGCCGGCCTGCCCGCTGCCCTCGATGCGCGCCTTCGCGTAGCGCCCGCGCACGTCGAAGCGCACGCCGTACGGGCCGGGCGTGTCCACGGTGGCGAGGCGCGCCACGAAGGCCAGGTCCTTCACCGCATCGGCCACGGCCAGCCGGCCGCCGCGCACCACCACGCGCTCCACGTCCACCGTCCAGGGGGTGGGGCGCGATCCGCCCTCGGGCACGGGCCGCTCGAACGTCCAGTTGCTGCGCCCGTCCGCGCGGCGCGCCAGCGCCACGTCGGGCGCTTCGACCGACAGCGTGCCGACCGACACGTGGCGCGCCAGCAGCGGCAGCAGCCGCAGCGAGGCGCTCGCGCGGCCCACCGACGCCATCGCGGGGGGGCCGGCTTCCACGGGCGCGGGGGCTGAAGCGGCGGGGGGCTGCGCCGGCCCCGGGGCGGAGGCGGCCGGGGCGGCAGGGGGGGGCGGCGTGGCCGGGGTGGCCGGGGCGGCGGCCGCTCTGCGCTCCACAGCCTGGGCATCGGCATCCTCCGCCGCCATGCCCACGGCCCCGTAGCGCCCGAAATCCACGCGGTTGCCCAGCACCAGCCGCTCGGCATGCACCGTCAGGCCCGGCACCCAGCGGCGCCAGCCGGTTTCCATCGCCTCCGGCTGGGGCCATTGCCACTGCGCCGACAGGTCGCCCTCGATCGCGAAAGACCGCCCCGTGGCCTCGCTCACCCGGGCGTTGATCCAGGGCCTGGCGCGGTTCCAGTCGAAGGTGAGCAGCAGCGCCAGCGCCACCAGCGCGAGGCCGGCCAGCACGGCCACGCCGCCCAGCAGCCAGGGCAGGGCGCGGCCCCTGGCGATGGGCGGATGGGGCGGCGCTGGCCGGCGTGCCGTCGATGCGGCGGGGCGGGGGGGCTCGGTGGGGGCGGTGTGCATGGCGGTGGAGGGCGGGCGGAATGGCGCATCCGCCCACGGGTCATGGCCGTGATGCTAGGGCAGCCATCCCCGGATGCACGCCGGCTGGAACCCCGATCGTCGCCGGCTCGCGTCCTACAAAGCCGGCGGTGGGCCTGCCCCCGGCGCCTTCCGGTGGCGGCGGGCCGCGCTCCTAGAATTTCCCGCATGCACAACCCCCACGATCCCCGCGTCCTGCCCATGCGCGAGGGCGTCAGCCCCAGCTGCATCGTCACCCCCAGCCAGGGCACCGGCCTGCTCATCGACTTCCTGGCCGAGCGCCTGTCCGCCGTGGACCGGGCCGGCTGGCTGCGGCGCATGGAGCACGGCGACGTGGTCGATGAGCATGGCGGGCCCGTCACCCCGGCGCGCGCCTTCGAGCCCGGCCTGCGCATCTACTACTACCGCGCGCTGGCCAGCGAGGCGGCCATCCCGTTCGAGGAAACCGTGCTCCACCAGGACGCGCACCTGCTGGTGGCCGACAAGCCGCACTTCCTGCCCGTGGTGCCCACGGGGCGCTACCTGCAGCACACGCTGCTGGTGCGGCTCAAGCGCCGCCTGGGCCTGCCCGATCTGTCGCCCGTGCACCGCATCGACCGCGACACGGCGGGGCTGGTGCTGTTCTCGGTGCAGCGCGCCACGCGGGGGCGCTACCAGGCGCTGTTCCGCGACCGCGTGGTGGACAAGACCTACGAGGCCATCGCCCCCTGGCGCGAGGGCATCGCCTTCCCCCGCGAGCACGCGAGCCGGCTGGAGGAAAGCCCGCAGTTCTTCCGCATGCACGAGGTGCCCGGCGAGCCCAACAGCCTGACCCGCATGGAGGTGCTGGAGGCGGCCGGTGGCTGGGCCCGCTACCGCCTCTCGCCGGTGACGGGCAAGCGCCACCAGTTGCGCGTGCATATGGCCGTGCTGGGGCTGCCGCTGCGCGGCGACGCGTTCTACCCGGAGGTCAACGACCCGCCCGAGGGAGACTTCTCCCGCCCGCTGCAGCTGCTGGCGCGCTCCATCGCCTTCACCGACCCGGTGACGGGCCAGGCGCGGCACTTTGAAAGCGCGCGGCGGCTGGAGCTTCCGGGCGCCGGCTGAATGCGGATGCGGCCCGGTGCGGCGTGCCCGGGGAAGCTTTGGAGTCCTGCCATGGCGGCGTCTTCGGGATCGTGCCGCGAGTCAGGCGGCCGAAGTGGTCTGCCGTGACGAAGCTTTCGTTCAAGCTTTGGCTTGCTGCAGCCCTTCGACATCGCGGCGCGGCGATGTCCCGAATTGCCGCGAATACTCCCGGCTGAATTGAGAAGGGCTCTCATAGCCCACGCCATAGGCCGCCGTGGACGCATCCACGCCCTGGAGCAGCATCAGCCGCCGCGCCTCCGTCAATCGGAGCCACTTCTGGAACTGCAGGGGGCTCATCGACGTCAGCCGCCGGAAATGGTGGTGGAACCGGGACGGGCTCATGCCGACGCGGGCGGCGAGTTCCGCTATGCCCAGCGGCTCCCGAAAGTGGGCCTTCAGCCAGTCGATGGCCCGGCCGATGTGGTGGTTCTGGTGGTCGATGGACGCCATCTGCCACAAGGCGCCTCCGGCGTCGCTTTGAAGCACGCGGTAGAAGACCTCTCTCTGGGCCAGCGGGGCCAGCACCGGAATCAGTTCGGGCTCGTCCAGCAGCCCGACGAGCCGGTCGAAGGCGGCCAGGAGCCCCGCGGTCGTGTCCCCGAGCACCATGCCCGGGGTGCTCCCGGACCGCCGCCTGCCGGGGTGCAGGCCGCTCTCCATGACCAGGTCGCTGATCACGCGGGTGTCGAGCCGCAGCACGGCGCTCAGGTACGGAGCATCGGGCGAGGCCTTGGCCACCTGCATGGCCACCGGCAGGTTCAGCGAGGTGATCAGGAAGCGGCGCTTGCCATAGGCGTAGACGTCGGCCCCGAGCCGTGTCCGCTTGGCCCCCTGGACAGGCATCGCGATGGCGGGCTCCAGCATGCAGTTCACGGGAGCCCCGGCCTGTGTGTGCCGGTGCAGGCTCAGGCCGGCAATGGGTGCCATGTACTGCTCGCCGTCGCCGGTCCATCGCGCGATCCGTGCCGCGAGATGGGCGCGCGCATGTTCGAAGTCCTTCGTCATGCCAGCGCATCTGGTGGCTGAAACGGCCTGGACAAGAGCAGGGGAGTCCGCATTCGGGAGGATTGGGCAATCTCTTGGCAGCATTCGTCTAACGCGAATCGACCTTCGCGAACGAGACTGTCAATGAAGCGAACGCTGCCGAACGGGCAGGGGGCCGGGCAACCCCGGCGCGCCCTCTGGCCGCTCTGCCGCGCTTCGTTGGCATGCCCGATTGCGCACGCCCGGCATGGGGCCGGTGCCGTGGTGCCTGGGCGTGAAACCCTCGGTTGAAGGAAAAGTCTCGATGCAAGCTTTTGTTTACCGCCGCCATGGCGATCCGGCCCACGTGCTCACCTGCGAAGAGGTGGCCGCCCCGGCCCCTCCCGGACCGGGTGAGGTGATGGTGCGCGTCACCCGGCGCATGGTGCATCCGATCGATGCCCTGCTGATCCGCGGTGTCGTGCCCGCCCCGATACCTGCCGAAGGGGCGATTCCCGGCGGCGACGGGGTGGGCATCGTCGAACAGGTCGGCGCCGGCGTCGATCCCTCGACCGGCATCCGTCCGGGCCGGCGCGTGATCCTGTTTCCGGTGAGCGGCACCTGGGCGGAGCGCGTGGTGGTGCCGGCCGCCGCGGCCATTCCCGTGCCCGATGACGTCAGCGATACGGCCGCCTGCCAGATCATCATCAACGGCATCACCGCGGTCGTGCTCACGCGCGCGGCATGGGCCGCCGACAGCCGGGCCGGCATCGACTCGCCGTTGCTCGTGACGGCCGCCGGCTCCAGCGTCGGCCGCAACGTGATCGCGCTGGCCCGGATGCGCGGGGCCAGGGTGGTGGCCGTCGTGCGCAGCGACGCGGGGGCGGCCATCCTGGCGCAGAGCGTGGCCGGTCTTCCCATCGTCAGCACGGAGCATGAAGGGTGGCCCGCCGCCGTGACCGCCGCATGCGGGGGCGCGCCGTCCGTGGCGATCGATCCGATCGGCGGCGACATGACCGCGAAGCTCCTGGACCTGATCGCCGACCGCGGCACGCTGCTGATGTATGGCGGGCTGGATGCGCGGCCTCCGATGATTTCGACGGTCGCGATGACGGTGCGCGAACTGACGGTGACGGGCGTGAATGCCCCGGGCTGGCTGACCAGCACGTCGGCCGCGCAACGCGCCGCCGACATCGCGGACCTGTTCGAGATGGCGAGGCGATCGCCGCAAAACTTCGCCGATTACCGCGAATTCCCGCTCACGGAGGCGATCGCCGCGCTGGCTGCCGCGCAGGCCACGCCGCGCCGTGGCGCGACCCTTCTGACCTCCGGCGCATGACCCATGGAACAGATATTTCCCGATCTGTGGCAGACGCAGGCCGAACATCCCTTCCATGGCGTCACCGCCCACGCCTACCTTCTCACGCGGGCGCACGGAAACGTCCTGTTCTACGGCACCGGCGCACTGCAGGAGTTGCAGCCCATCCGGGACCTGGGGGGCATCGTGCGCCAGTACCTGAGCCACCGGGACGAGGCCGGGCCGTCCCTGGCGGCGATCAGGCAGGCGTTCGGCTCCGAACTGTGCTGCCACGCCCTGGAAGCGCAGGCCATCCGCTCCATCTGCCCGGTCGATGTGACCTTCGATGGGCGCGCAACCCACATGGGCGATATAGAAGTCATCCCCACGCCGGGGCATACCTCCGGAAGCACCTGCTACCTCTACCGCTCGCCCCACGGCAAGACCTATCTCTTCACCGGGGATTCGATCGTTCCGGACGGCCCGTCGTGGGGAACGCTGGTGCTGACCGGAGCGGGCGGGCGAAAGTCCGATTTGAAGAACAGCCTCGGTTTGCTGCGCGACCTGGAGCCTGATCTGGTTATCTCGAGCGCGTCCGTGGGGAGGTCACCCGTTCAGAGGGTGTCTGCGGGCGAGTGGAGGGGGATTGTTGACGGTGCGATGGGGAGGTTGTAGGTGGGCGGGAGTGCGGGCAACCGGGCGCTGACCCGTCTGGTCACAGCCTGAACGCATTCATGTCGGCGGATTTACTCAATAGTTTGCTATTGAAAATATAGCGATCAAGAGGAGGCTGATGTCCCTTGTCAATGCGGCTCAGAGGCTTTGCGCAGCTGACCTTCACCTTGCCGAGCACGAAATTACTCTCTGTAGAGAATATTAACCATATCTCCTCGCGACAGGAGCAGGACTTCTTCAAGAGTATCCACCTCAAACTCAGAATAGCTTATTTCCACACCATTTGGTTGAGCAGAAAATTCAGAGTTCACAGACTGGGTCTCTACACCAATGATTTTCCTGACCCCCGCGAATTTATACGCAACTTTCTCCCCATTCAGCTCCAAATGCCCATCCTCGCTTAAATCCTGATTTTTTAGCCCGATTTCTTTTGCAACTCTCTCCGCATCCTGCCAATCAAGTGCGCCAATTAGATAAATATTTTCATTTATCAAATACGAATCTTGCTCGCCATTTATTTTCTCGTAATAAAATATCACGTGAACCGAAAACCACTGTTCTTTAGCACTCATTTTAATACCCCGCTCTCTTGCGTTTGTTGCGCTCACCGCGTGCTTTCTGCTCTTTCCGCAGTCGTTGTTTTTCCTCTGAACTAGTACCAGGGTCACGTAAACGACGATCAATCTCTTCATCAGAGACAGGGCGGTCTCAAATCTGAAATGCAACACCTGGCCCATGAGGTAGGGTGTGAAGATGACGAGAAGATTCCAGCAGTTGCAGCCTGAAGAGCGGGTGATGCTGCAGACGCTGAAAGAGCAAGGACGGAGCGTGCGATTCATCGGCCGGAGCTTGGGACGCAGCGCGGCGAGCCTGAGCCGTGAATTGCGGCGCAACCAGCACGATGGCGGCTACGCATGGAAGACGGCACAAGCGGCCTGTGTGGCGCGACGCCGAGCAACACGCCCTGCGGCCAAGCTCGATCCCGATGGGCCGCTGTGGCCACTGGTAGCCCACATGCTGGGCTGGTATTGGTCG
>NZ_QLTA01000067.1 GCF_003269065.1 Paracidovorax anthurii | reverse complement strand
GCACCACTTCGATGAGGTGCTGGACATGCACAACACCGGGCGGGCGGTGCATGCGGACAAGGCCTACCCGAGCCGCCAGAGGCAGCAGATGCTGCAAGTGCTGGGCTTGGTGGACGCGATGCAGCGCCGTGCGCGCCCGGGCAAGCCCTTGAGCGAGTGCCAGAACAAGCGCAACCGGCGCATTGCCAAGAAGCGGGCCAAGGTCGAACATGTGTTCGCCGGCATCCGCCACCTGGGGGGCAAGTTCGTGCGCACGATCGGGCAGGCGCGTGCCACGGCGGCCATGACGATGATGGCGGCCTGCTACAACATGAAGCGCCTGGCTTCATTCCTAGAGCGGGGGGTGGATGCGTTCTTCAAGCCTGCGACCATCAAGGCACAGGTGCGCCCGCAAATGGCAAAAGCCTGAGCCATCAGGGGCTGCGAGGCCCCGAGGTACGGGCTGCCGCCCGCCAGCAGGGCCTCATCACGGATTCAAAAGGACGGGCATCTGACCGTCCGCATCCACATCGATGCTCAGCACAGGTTGTAAGAGGTTCCCCCAAGCCCGGAGAATGCCGGGACGGGAGCATGAATTGAACGAGAAGCAAACGAGAGCGAAGTACACGCAGGAGTTCAAGCAGGAGGCAGTGCGACAGGTGAAGGCCGGGCGCTCTGCGTCGGTCGTGGCTGCAACGTTGGGCATGCCCAAGGCGAGCTTGACGAACTGGGTCAGGGCCGAGGCCAGGTGCCAGGTGACTGCAGTGCCCGAAGGCAAGACAGCAGCGCCAGCGATCACGCCCGAGCAGGCGGAGATTGCGCGGTTGAGGGCGCAGGTGGCCAGGCTGACGATGGAGCGCGACATAGCAAAAAAAGCCGCGGCGTACTTTGCGCAGGACGTGCTGCAAGGTACGCCTGGATTCAATCGATGAAGGGACGCTGGCCGATCGTGCTGATGTGCGAGGCCCTGCAGGTCAGTGCCAGCGGGTACTACCACTGGAATGCATCGACACGCAGCAGTGAAGAAGGCCGGCGCAGGCTGCACAGCGATGAAGCTTTGTTGGCCCACATCCGAGCGATCCACAGGCAACTGCGCGGAGAGTACGGCTGGCCCCGCATGTACCGCGAACTGCGGGCCCGCGGCCTGCGGGTGGGCAAGGAGCGGGTGCGCCGATTGATGCAGCGCCATGGCATCCGTGCCAAGGGCAAGCACAAGTTCGTGGTGACCACCGACAGCGCGCATCGCTTGCCGGTGGCTCCGGACCTGGTGCAGCGCCGCTTCACGCCGGCTACGCCCAATGCGCTGTGGAGCGGCGACATCACGTACATCGCCACCGACGAAGGCTGGCTGTATCTGGCGGCCGTGCTGGACCTGCACAGCCGCCAGGTGGTGGGCTGGAGCCTGCAGGCGCACATGCAGACGGCGCTGGTCAAGGATGCTCTGCAGATGGCTTGCTTTCGGCGCAGGCCGCCGGCCGGTCTGATCTTTCACAGCGACAGGGGCAGCCAGTATTGCAGCCAGGACTTTTAGGGCACGCTGGCCGCCTGGGGCATGCGCAGTTCGATGTCGCGCAAGGGCAATTGCTGGGACAACGCTCCCATGGAGAGCTTGTGAGGGCGGCTGAAGACGGCCTGCGTCCATGGTCAACGGTTTGCCACGCGCGAGCAGGCACGCCAGGCGATCATGGATTGGATCGCCTTCTACAACCACTCGCGGCTACATTCGGCGCTGGGCTATCTCAGTCCCATGCAGTTCGAGCAACGCTGGTTGGCGGCGCAGCGTAAATCTGCCGCTTGATGATCGGGCTACGCACTACGGTTTTCAGGGGCAAGGTCACCCTGGCGATGGTGCGCAAGGTGCTTGAGCCGATCTGGGCCAGCAAGACAGAGACGGCCACTCGCTTGCGCGGTCGCATCGAATCGAATCGATCATCGACTGGGCCATTGCACGGGGCTACCGTACCGACTCCAATCCTGCGCGCTGGAAGGGGCTACTCGACAAGCTGCTGCCTGCGCCGGGCAAGGTGACCAAGACCACGCATTTTCAGGCGCTGCCCTATGTGCAGTTGCCACCATTCATGGAGCAGTTGCAGACCCAGGAAGGGATGGGTGGCAAGGCCCTGCTGTTCCTGATCCTGACGGCAGCCCGCTCCGGAGAAGTTCGCGGCGCCACCTGGGAAGAGGTCGATCTGGCTGCGCGGGTGTGGACGATCCCCGCCGAACGCATGAAGGCCAGCAAGGCCCATCGGGTGCCGCTGTCAGCGGTACTGCGCCGATGGAAGCTGGAGGCGGTACCCCATGGGTTCCGATCCATGTTCCGCGACTGGTGCGCGGAGCAGACCGACTACCCGAACGAGGTCGCGGAAATGGCGCTGGCCCATATACGGTCAGCAACAAGGTGGAGGCGGCGTACCGGCGCGGTGACCTCCTGGCTACGATGCCGCGGGGCCCTTCAGCGGGCCGGTGCCGGCTGGAGCAGGCCCTTGCGCTCGATGAAGGCCACGACCTCGGGCAGGCCCTGCAGGGTTTTCAGGTTGGTCATCACGAAGGGCTTGTCGCCGCGCATGCGGCGGGTGTCGGATTCCATGACGTCGAGGTTGGCGCCGACGTGCGGTGCCAGGTCGGTCTTGTTGATGACGAAGAGGTCGCTCTTGGTGATGCCGGGGCCGCCCTTGCGGGGGATTTTCTCGCCGGCGGCGACGTCGATCACGTAGAGGGTGAGGTCGCTCAGCTCGGGGCTGAAGGTGGCGGCGAGGTTGTCGCCGCCGCTCTCCACGAAGACCACGTCGGCATCCGGGTACTGGGCCAGCATGCGGTCGATGGCTTCGAGGTTGATGGAGCAGTCCTCGCGGATGGCGGTGTGGGGGCAGCCGCCGGTTTCCACGCCCATGATGCGCTCGGCGGGCAGGGCGCCGCTGACGGTGAGCAGGCGCTGGTCTTCCTTGGTGTAGATGTCGTTGGTGATGGCGACGAGGTCGTATTTCTCGCGCATAGCCTTGCAGAGCATCTCCAGGATGGTGGTCTTGCCGGAGCCGACGGGGCCGCCGATGCCCACGCGCAGCGGGGGCAGGGGCTTGGTGCGGTTCGGGATGTGGTGCAGCGCGGTGGTCGTGTTCATGATCGGAAGAGTCGGGAGTACTGGGTTTCGTGCTGGGCCGAGAGCACGGCCAGCATGGGGGAGAAGGCCTGGCGGTCGCCGTCGCTCAATTGCATGGCATGGGCTGCGGCGCCGGGGATGGCGGCGGCGAGCCGCGCGAGGATGCGCTGGCCCGCGTTCTGGCCCAGAGGCACGGCCTTGAGGGCGGCCTGGACCATGTTCTCGGCCCAGCCGAAGGCGCAGGCGAGCAGCACGTCTTCGGCGCGGGCCTGGGTGCGCGCGGCGGCGAGCGCGAAGGCCACGGGGTAGGTGGGAGGCAGGGCGGCGAGGCAGGCCACGTCGCGCAGGGCGTCGGGGTCGCCGGCGCGCTGGTTGCGCAGCCAGTCGGCGAGGGAGCGGCCCATCTGCTCGGTCTGCAGCCGCAGCTCGCTGGTCTCGCGGGTGTGCAGCACCCAGTCGTTGAGGGCGCGCACGCGCGCGGCATCGCCCGCGCGCCAGGCGGCCAGGGCCTGGTGGACGATGGCGAGGTCGCCGCGCGCCTGGGCGATGTGCAGTTGCTCCAGCAGCCAGTCCGCCGCCGCCGCCTCGGTGGTGACGCCCGCGCGTTCGACGGCGATCTCCAGCCCCTCGGAGTACGAGAAGCCGCCCACGGGCAGCGCGGGCGAGGCCAGCCAGATGAGCTGCAGCAGGCTGGCGGCGGGCAGGGCGGGAGGTGCGTCGTGCGCCATCGCGCCCTCAGTGGTGGTGGGGATGGGCGTGATCGTGGGTGTGATCGTGCGCGTGGTCGCCGTGGTCGTGGCGATGTCCGTGCCCGTGGCCATGCCCCGCCGCCGCGTAGGCGCCGCCCTCGGGCTCGAAGGGGGCCTGCTGCTCGTTCACGATGAGGTGCATGGCGCGCAGCATGTCGGCCAGCACGTGGTCGGGCTCGATCTGCAGGTAGGCGGGCGTGAGTTCGATGGGCACGTGGCGGTTGCCCAGGTGGTAGGCGGCGCGCGTGAGGTCGAAGGGCGTGCCGTGGTGGCCGCAGTGCGTGATGCGCAGCACGGGCTGGGGCGCGGCGACCACGCGGACCATGCTGCCGTCCTCGGCCACGAGCACGTCGCCGCCGCGCACCACGGTGCCGCGGGGCAGGAAGACGCCCAGTTCGCGCCCCGTGGAGTCGGTGGCGGCGAAGCGGCTTTTCTGGCGCACGTCCCAGTCGAGTTCGACGGTGGCGGCACGCTTCAGGAGCACGGGGGCAAGGCCGTGGCCCTGGGGGATGAGTTTGTTGGCGGTCAGCATGTCGGGGTTCTGGGCGGCGAAGGCGCCATTGTCCGGCCTGTGGCGTCGGGGGGACCGGCCGGAGGGCATCAGTCAGAGGGCGCGTGTCATGAAATGGCTGGCCGGATCGATCTTGTAGCCGCCGAACGGCGCGCAATCCTCGAAGCCGTGCCGCGCATAGAGCGCGCGGGCCGGCGCGAAGAAGGGCTGGCTGCCCGTTTCCAGGCTGATGCGCGTGTGGCCTCCGCCCCGGGCCTCGGCCAGGACGTGGGCCAGCATGCGGGCCGCGATGCCCTGGCCGCGCAGGCTGGCGGCCGTGCGCATCGACTTGAGTTCCGCATGGCCCGCGTCCAGCCGCTTGAGCGCGGCGGTGCCGGCCAGGCTCTCGCCGGCCGGCGTGTCCAGCCAGGCGCTCCAGAAGCGGATCTCCGGGCGGCGCAGGCCGTCCAGGTCGAGCGCATGCACGCTCTCGGGCGGCGAGATGCGGCGCATGTCGGCCAGGTGCTCCTGGAGGAAGGCGGCGATGCGCGGGTCGCCGAGGTCGTCCAGGCGGATGCGCAGGGCCGCCGCCGTGCGGGGTGGATGGTCCATCGGATCAGAAGAGGAAGTAGCGCTGCGCCATGGGCAGCCGCGTGGCGGGCTCGCAGGTGAGCAATTGCCCGTCGGCGCGCACGGTGTAGGTCTGCGCGTCGATCTCCATGCGCGGGGTGTAGGCGTTGTGCACCATGTGCTGCTTGCGCACGCCGCGGATGCCGCGCACGGCGCTGAGCGTCTTGGCGAGGCCGAAGCGCTCGCCCACGCCGGCGGCGAGCGCCGCCTGCGAGACGAAGGTGAGCGACGCGCGCGCCGCCGCGCCGCCGAAGGCGCCGAACATGGGCCGGTAGTGCACGGGCTGGGGCGTGGGGATGGAGGCGTTGGGGTCGCCCATGGCGGCGAGGGCGATGCAGCCGCCCTTGAGCACCAGCGCGGGCTTGACGCCGAAGAAGGCCGGCTTCCAGACCACGATGTCGGCCCACTTGCCCACCTCGATGCTGCCCACGTCGTGGCTGATGCCGTGGGCGATGGCGGGGTTGATGGTGTATTTGGCCACGTAGCGCAGGATGCGCCGGTTGTCGTTGCGCGCGCTGTCTTCCGGCAGGGGGCCGCGCTGCTGCTTCATCTTGTCGGCCGTCTGCCAGGTGCGGATGATGACCTCGCCCACGCGGCCCATGGCCTGGCTGTCGCTGCTCATCATGCTGATGGCGCCCAGGTCGTGCAGGATGTCCTCGGCCGCGATGGTTTCCTTGCGGATGCGGCTCTCGGCGAAGGCGAGGTCTTCGGCGATGGCCGCGTCGAGGTGGTGGCATACCATGAGCATGTCCACGTGCTCGTCGAGCGTGTTGCGCGTGTAGGGCATGGTGGGGTTGGTGGAGGAGGGCAGGAAGTTGTCCTCGCCCACCACGCGCAGGATGTCGGGCGCATGGCCGCCGCCCGCGCCCTCGGTGTGGAAGGCGCAGATGCCCCGGCCCGCCACGGCGGCGATGGTGTTTTCGACGAAGCCGCTCTCGTTGAGCGTGTCGGAGTGGATGGCCACCTGCGTGTCGGTGGCGTCGGCCACGTCCAGGCAGTTGCCGATGGCCGAGGGCGTGGTGCCCCAGTCCTCGTGCAGTTTGAGGCCGATCACGCCGGCCTCGATCTGCTCGTGCAGCGCGGCCGGCAGGCTGGCGTTGCCCTTGCCGAGGAAGCCGAGGTTCATCGGGAAGGCATCGGCCGCCTGCAGCATGCGCTCGATGTGCCAGGGCCCGGGCGTGCAGGTGGTGGCCAGGGTGCCGGTGGCCGGGCCGGTGCCGCCGCCCAGCATGGTGGTGATGCCCGAGGCCAGGGCCTCCTCGATCTGCTGCGGGCAGATGAAGTGGATGTGGCTGTCGATGCCGCCGGCAGTGACGATGTGGCCCTCGCAGCTGATGATCTCGGTGCCGGGGCCGATGACGATTTGAACGCCCGGCTGCGTGTCGGGGTTGCCGGCCTTGCCGATGGCGGCGATGCGGCCGTCCTTCAGGCCGATGTCGGCCTTCACGATGCCCCAGTGGTCGATGACGAGGGCGTTGGTGAGCACCGTGTCCACGGCGCCTTCGAGGCGCGTGCGCTGGCTCTGCGCCATGCCGTCGCGGATGGTCTTGCCGCCGCCGAACTTCACCTCTTCGCCGTAGGCGCCGGCGCGCAGGGTGTAGTCCTGCTCGACCTCGGCGATGAGGCCGGTGTCGGCCAGCCGCACGCGGTCGCCCACGGTGGGGCCGAACATCTCGGCATAGGCGCGTCTGGAAACTGTGGCCATGGGCGGGGTTCTCCGGCTCTCGGGCAATGGATGGGGAAAAAAGGCGGGTGTCAGTCCAGCGGGGCCGCCGGCATGGCGGCCGCGGACGGCGGCGGCTTCGGGGCCGGCCCCTGCAGCAGGTCGCGCAGCGTGCCCAGGGCCAGCGCCAGCAGCAGGGCGGCGCAGAGGCGGTAGGTGAAGCGCGCCCAGCGCGCGCCGGCGCGGCGCAGCAGGCGATCGACCACGGCGGCGCAGACGAAGCACCAGAGGATGGACGAGGCCATGAAGCCGGCGAAGAACACCGCGTAGTCGGCGGGCGTGGGCTGCGCGAGCCCCAGGGCGCCCAGGGCGCTGCCCATGGCGGCCCAGTAGGCCAGGTTCTGCGGGTTGGTGAGCGACAGCAGCATGCCGCTGCGCAGCGCGCGCCGCCGGGAGTCGGCGGGCGCGGCGGTGTCCAGCGCGTGCTCGACGCGCGCGGCGCGCCAGCTCTCGGCGGAGAGCCAGGCCAGGTAGGCCGCGCCCGCGAGGCCTACTGGCCAGCGCAGCGCCTCCACCTGCAGGGCCAGGCCGATGCCCGCCAGCCCCAGCACGGCCCAGGTGGCATCGCCCACGAGCGAGCCGACCTGCACGGCCAGCGCGGGGCGGAAGCCGCCGCGCAGCCCCTGGCGCACGGTTTCGGCGAACACCGCGCCGGGCGCCGCGTTGAAGGCCAGGCCCAGCACGAAGGCGGTGGCGAAGAGCGCCGTCATGCGGCGGCGCCTTCCGCCGGGGCGCCCGGCGCGCCCAGCGGGCCCTGGGTGAGCGCGCGGAAGCCGTACACCACGCGGTCGCCCGCCAGATCGACCAGCTCCACGGTGCGCTGCTGGCCGGGCTCGAAGCGCACGGCGGTGCCGCTCGCGATGTTCAGCCGCATGCCGCGCGCGGCGGCGCGGTCGAAGTCGAGCGCGCCGTTGGTTTCCGCGAAGTGGTAGTGCGAGCCCACCTGGATGGGGCGGTCGGCGGTGTTGCGCACGACCAGCGCGAGCGTGCGGCGGCCCACGTTGAGCGGGTGGTCGCCGTCGTCGATGAGGAGTTCGCCGGGGATCATGGACACGGATCGCTCCCTTCGCCGTCAGGCCATGCGCGCGAGCATCACGGCGCCCAGCAGGGCCGTGCCGCCGCCCGCCACGAGCGAGAGCGCGCGGTGGCGCTGCAGCACCACCCGGCCGAGCGCGATCCCCGCGCCGTGCAGCAGGGCCGTGGCCGCCACCATGCCGGCGAGGGCCAGCCACTGGCCGCCGCCGCCCAGCTCCTGGCCGTGCGCCGCGCCGTGGAAGAAGGCGAACGCGCCCGCGATGGCCGCCGCCAGCGCCACCGGCAGCGCGCGCCGCCAGACGACCAGCAGGCCCACGGCGAGCAGCGATGCCGCGATCATGGGCTCCACCCCCGGCACGGCCAGCCCCGCGAAGCCGGCCACGGCGCCCACGGCCAGCAGCGCCACGAAGGCGGCGGGCGCGAGCCAGACGGGCCGCACGGCCAGCGCGCTCCACACGCCCACGGCCAGCATGGCGGCCAGGTGGTCCAGCCCCGTGAACGGGTGGGTGAAGCCCTGCAGGAAGCCCGCGTGTCCGTGGGCCGTGCCGTCGCCCACGTGGGCGAATGCCAGTGCGGGGGCCAGGGCGAGCAGCACGGCGGCTGCGGCGGAGAGGTGTTTTGCTTCTGTTTTCATAGCAAAGAATGTAGATTTCACGGCGACGTGGACGGGGTTTTGCTCAGGATTGGCGTGTGAGGGGCTCACACGATGGGCTGGTGCACGGTCACGAGCTTGGTGCCGTCGGGGAAGGTGGCCTCGACCTGGATGTCGGGGATCATCTCGGGCACGCCCTCCATCACGTCGTCCCGCGTGAGCACCGCGCGGCCCTCGCTCATGAGCTGGGCCACGGTCTTGCCGTCGCGCGCGCCCTCCATCACGGCCGCGCTGATGAGGGCCACGGATTCGGGGTAGTTCAGCTTGAGCCCGCGCGCCCGGCGCCGCTCGGCGAGCAGGGCGGCGGTGAAGAGGAGGAGCTTGTCTTTTTCGCGGGGGGTGAGTTCCATGGCGCGGCGGGCGGGCGAAGGGGGAGAAGGCCGCATGGTAGTCAGCAAAGCCCATGCCCGTCCATACGCCGTCCGGCGCAGGGCGCGGTCGGGCCGCCGTGGCATGGAACCTGCACCCCGGCCAGGGCCGCCATGCCGCCCGCCCACGCCCCTTCGCCCGCCGCAGACCACCTCGCCGCCGTGCCGCAGCAGGTGGTGAAGGTGCGCCGCGACTACAACAGCTGGGTGGCCACCGAGACCATGGAGGACTACGCGCTGCGCTACACGCCGCGGCGCTTCCGGCGCTGGTCGCCGTTCCGCGTGGCCAACACGGCGTTCGGCGCGGCCTCGTTCCTGGTGCTGGAAGCGGTGGGCGCCACGCTGCTGGTGCAGTACGGCTGGGCCAACGCCTTCTGGGCCATCGTGGCGACGGGGCTCATCATCTTCCTGGCGGGCTGGCCGATCAGCGTGTATGCCGCGCGGCACGGGGTGGACATGGACCTGCTCACGCGCGGCGCGGGCTTCGGCTACATCGGCTCCACGGTCACCTCGCTGATCTACGCCACCTTCACCTTCATCTTCTTCGCGCTGGAGGCCGCCGTCATGGCCTATGCGCTGGAGCTGGCGCTCGACATCCCGCCGCGCTGGGGCTACCTGGTCTGCGCGCTGGTGGTGATCCCGCTGGTCACGCACGGGGTTTCGGCCATCGGCCGGCTGCAGGTGTGGACGCAGCCGCTGTGGCTGGTGATGCTGGTGGTGCCCTTCGTGTTCGTGTGGCTGCGCGATCCTGGTGCGTTCGCGGGGGTGGTGCACTACGGCGGGGAGTCGGGCGCGGGCGCCGGGTTCAGCCTGCCCCTCTTTGGTGCCGCGCTCACCGTGGGCATCGCGCTCATCACCCAGATGGGGGAGCAGGCCGACTACCTGCGCTTCATGCCGCCGCCCGCTGCGGGGCGCCGCTGGGGCTGGCGGCTGGGGGTGCTCGTGGGCGGGCCGGGCTGGGTGGTGCTGGGGGTGCTGAAGATGCTGGGCGGGGCGCTGCTGGCCTATCTGGCGATCACCCACATGGTGCCGGCCGAGCGCGCGGTGGACCCGAACCAGATGTACCTCGCGGCCTATGAATACGTGTTCCCGCACTATGGCTGGGCGGTGGCGGCCACGGCCCTCTTCGTGGTGGTGTCGCAGATCAAGATCAACGTGACCAATGCCTACGCGGGCTCGCTCGCGTGGAGCAATTTCTTCTCGCGCCTCACGCACAGCCACCCGGGGCGCGTGGTGTGGGTGGTGTTCAACACGCTCATCGCCTTCATGCTGATGGAGATGAACGTGTTCACCGCGCTGGGGCAGGTGCTGGGGCTCTACTCCAACATCGCCATCGCCTGGATGATGGCCGTGGTGGCCGATCTGGTGGTGAACAAGCCGCTGGGCCTGTCGCCGCGCGGCATCGAGTTCAAGCGCGCGCACCTCTACGACATCAACCCCGTGGGCGTGGGCGCGATGGCGCTGGCCTCGCTGCTGTCCATCGGCGCGCACCTGGGGCTGTTCGGGCCGCTGGCGCAGGCGTTCTCGGCGGTGATCGCGATGGTGACGGCGTTCGCGGCCGCGCCGCTCATCGCCTGGGCCACGCGCGGGCGCTACTACCTCGCCCGGTCGGGGCCGGAGCCCGCGCCCTGTGGCGGGGGCGGGGGCTGCGCGGGCTGCCAGGCCGATGCCCCGCCCGCCATGCTGCGCTGCGTAATCTGCGAGCGCGAGTACGAGGCGCCCGACATGGCCCACTGCCCCGCCTACCGCGGCGCGATCTGCTCGCTGTGCTGCACGCTGGACGCGCGCTGCGGCGACATGTGCAAGCCCCACGCGCACCTGGCCGTGCAGTGGGCGGCCGCGCTGCGCTGGCTGCTGCCGCGCGGCGCCTGGCGGCTGCTGGACTCGGGGCTGGGGCATTTCCTGCTGCTGATGCTGGTGATCGCGCCGCTGCTGGCGGCGGTGTTCGGCCTGTTCTACCGGCAGGAGCTGCAGGCCCTCTCGCCCTCGGGCGCGGGCGCGGCGGCGCTGCGGTCCGGGCTGCTCAAGGCCTATCTGGCGCTGCTGGTCATCTCGGGCATCGTCGCGTGGTGGCTGGTGCTCGCGCACACCAGCCGCAAGGTGGCGCAGGAGGAATCCAACCGCCAGACGCACCTGCTGCAGCGCGAGATCCACCTGCACCGCCAGACCGACGAGGCGCTGCAGGAGGCGCGGCAGGTGGCCGAGGACGCGCGCGCGCAGGCCGAGCATGCGCGGGCCCTGGCCGAGCAGGCCAACCAGGCCAAGAGCCGCTACATCAGCGCCATCAGCCACGAGCTGCGCACGCCGCTCAACAGCATCCTGGGCTATGCGCAGCTCATGGGCGAGGATGCCTCGGTGCCGCCGCACCGCCAGCAGGCCGTGCGCGTGATCCGGCGCGGCGGCGAGCACCTGCTCTCGCTCATCGAGGGCACGCTGGACATCGCGCGCATCGAGAGCGGCAAGCTCACGCTGCAGGCGCGGCCGATGCGCTTCGCCGATCTGGTGCGCGAGCTGTGCGACATGTTCGAGCCGCAGGCCCGCGCCAAGGGGCTCGGCTTTAAGGCCGACGTGCAGGGCGTGCTGCCCGAATGGGTGCGCGCCGACGAGCAGCGCGTGCGCCAGATCCTCATCAACCTGCTGGGCAACGCCGTCAAGTTCACCGCCACCGGCCACGTGCGCCTGGGCGTGCGCCATGCGCGCGAGCTGGCGGTGATCGAGGTGGAGGACAGCGGCCCGGGCCTCACCGAGGCCGAGCGCGCGAGCATCTTCGAGCCCTTCGCGCGCGGCGCGGCCAGCCACGCGGGCGGCGCGCCCGGCGCGGGCCTGGGCCTCACCATCGCCAAGATGCTCACCGGCCTCATGGGCGGCGACCTGGAGGTGTGCAGCACGCCCGGGGCGGGCGCGCTGTTCCGCGTGCGGCTCTTCCTGCCCGCGCTGCACCCGGGCGCGGCGGGCGGGGAGGTCGGCGCCGCGCCCCGGCCCGCGCGGCGCGGCTACGCGGGCGCGCGCCGCACGCTGCTGGTGGTGGACAACGAAGAGGCCGACCGCGAGCTGCTGGTGGAGGTGCTCGAACCCCTGGGCTTCGCGCTGCGCACGGCGGCCAGCGGGCACGACGCGCTGGACCTCGTCGCGGCCGGCCTGCGGCCCGACGCGGTGTTCATGGACCTCGCCATGCCCGGCATCGACGGCTGGGAGACCCTGCGCCGGCTGCGCGCGGCCGGCCACGCGGCGACGCCCATGGCCGTGGTCTCGGCCAATGCCTTCGACAAGGGGCTGGAGAACGACGCCGGCATCCGCCCCGAGGATTTCTTCGTCAAGCCCGTGCGCCACAGCGAGCTGCTCGACTGGCTGGAGCGCCGCCTGGGGCTGGAATGGACCGGGGAGGCGGCCCCCGTGCCCTTGCGGGGCGCGCCGGAGGACGGCGCCGCCGCGCCGCACCCGCCCCGTGGCCACGCGCACGGTGCCGATGCCGGCCGGCCCGGCGCGGACCTGCTGGCCCCGCTGGCGCAGGCCGTGGAGCTGGGCTACTACCGCGGCGTGCTGCGGCAGCTCGACGCCATCGAGGCCGCGCGGCCTGCCAGCGCCGCCTGGGTGGGCGAGGCGCGCGCGCTGGCGCGGGCGTTCCGGTTCGAAGCCCTCGCGCGCCTGCTGGAAGCGGAGCAAAGACCATGACCCCGACCCCGACCGATACCCCCCCGGCGGCCATGCCGCTCGACCGCGCGCACTCCGACGTCGTGCTCGTCGTGGACGACGTGCCCGACAACCTCGCCCTGCTGCACGACGCGCTCGACGAGGCCGGCTACACCGTGCTCGTGGCCACCAGCGGCGAGAGCGCGCTGGCGCGCGCCGCCCAGGCCCTGCCCGACGTGGTGCTGCTCGACGCGATGATGCCCGGCATGGACGGCTTCGAGGTGGCGCGGCGCCTCAAGGCCCTGCCGGCCACGGCGCACATCCCCATCGTCTTCATGACCGGCCTCACCGAGACCGAGCACCTGGAGGCCGCGCTGGCCGCCGGCGCGGTGGACTACGTGACCAAGCCCATCAAGCCGCGCGAGGTGCTGGCGCGCATGAACGTGCACCTGCAGGGCGCGCGCCGCGCGCGGCAGGCCCAGAGCCAGGCCGGCCAGGCGCGCAATGCGCTGGACGCCTTCGGCTACGCGAGCATCACCGTGCGCGCGAGCGACGGGCGGCTGATGTGGCAGACCCCGCTTGCGCGCGAGCTGCTGCGCAACTATTTCGGCGCGGGCGAGGCCGCCGCGCCGCCCGCCGTGCTGGCGCCGGCCGCCGTGATCGGCTGGCTGCGCGAGCAACTGCCGCACGTGCCCGACATGGCGGCGCGGCGGATCGAGCCGCCCCGCCTGCAGGTGGAGCAGGGCGCGCGGAGCCTGTCCTTCAGCCTGCACCAGCAGACGGGCGACAGCGAGGGCGGCGGCGACTGGCTGATCGTCATGCGCGAGGTCTCCGGCGCGGCCGTGGTCGAGACCCTGGCGCAGGGCCTGCGGCTCACGGCGCGCGAGGCCGAGGTGCTCTACTGGCTGGCCCAGGGCAAGACCAACCGCGACATCGGCGACATCCTGGGCGCGAGCCCCGCCACGGTGAAGAAGCACCTGGAGCGCGTGTACGTGAAGCTGGGCGTGGAAACCCGCACCGCCGCCGCGGGCATCGCCATGGCGCGCATCCGGCAGGCGCATCCGCAGTTCGGGGGATAGGGCAGGCCGGCAGGTAGGGGCGGGAGCCGCAGGGGTGGAGCCGAGCCACCCCTGCCGGGCATTTCAGGCCGGATGTCGCCGTGTTTATTGGGCTTTCAGCTATCTTTTCAGGAGCGCGGCGATTCCCGCGCCCGCTCACATGCCCAGCGACTTGAGCAGGTCGTCGGTATCGCTGTCGGAGCCGCCCGCCGCCGGGGCCGAGGCCGGGGGCGCGCCCTTGCCGGCCTGGGCGAGGAGGGCGTCGGGGTCGGGGGCTTCCTGGGGCTCGAATTCGTAGAGCTTGATGAACTGGGTGTGGTCGATGGCCAGTTCCAGGTAGAAGATGTGGTTCTTGGCCGTGTAGAAGGTCACGCGGCGGGCTTCGGGCTGGTCGAGGTTGGCGTCCACGCTCAGCATCACCTGCTTGTTCAGCACCAGCATCTTGGGCTGGTTCTGCGTGATGTGCGTCTGCAGCTCGCGGCGCACCTTGCCGGTGAAGTCGCCCACCACCTGGTTCATCAGCTCGCCCATCACGTTGGCCACCTCGTCGGAGGTGTAGGAGGTGGCCAGGTCCTCCTGCGACATGCCCATGCTCAGCAGGTAGGTCTGGTAGATCTCCATCGCTGCCTCTTTGGAGAGGTTGATGATGACCAGCCCCGAGAAGCCGCCGTCGAAGAGCACGAAGCAGCCGATGTCGGGCCGCAGGCAGGTCTTGCTGATGCGCTGCACCATGCCGGAGTAGTGCAGCTGCGTCTGCGTGGCCACGCTCAGCACGCGGGTGACGGAGTTGCACAGGCTGATCAGCAGGTCTTCGGTGCCGTAGACGGCGGCGGTTTTATCGGGCGTGCTCATGGGTGGCGGCGGTCGTGCGCAAGAGGTGGAGGGGCGGGGCGGAAACCCCGGCTGCAGTGTAGCGCGCGGGGCGGGGCGCGAGGCCCGTGGAAGCCCGGCCCCGCGCGGGTGTCCGGGTCAGCGGTCCAGGCCCGCGTCGGAGATGCGGCGCGCGTACACGGCCAGCACGATGCGCTCGGAGTGCACGAGGTATTCGTTGAGCGTGGCCGAGGCCTCCTGGAGCTTGCCGGCCTCGAACAGCTCGACGATCCGCACGTTCATGTCCACGTAGGGCGCGTGCAGGAATTCCGGGTCGTTGAGCAGCCCGAACGCGAGCCGCAGCTCGGCCAGGATGTGCGAGAACATGGTGTTGAGCCGCTCGCTGTCGGCCAGCTCGACCACGGCCATGTGGAACTCCATGTTGGCCGTGCCCACGCCCTGCCAGTCGCCCGCGTCGCGGCAGCGCAGCGCCTGGGCCACGGCCTCGCCCAGGTGCTTCTTGGCCGGGTGGCGCGGATAGGCCTGCGCCAGCGCCTGGCATTCGATGAGCCGGCGCACGCGGTAGATGTCGATGATGGACGCGATGCTCGGCACGGCCACCGACACGCCCCGGTTGGGCTCGTGCTTGATGAGCCCCTCCTGCGTGAGCATGCGGAACACCTCGCGCAGGGTGTTGCGCGAGATCTGCAGGCTCTCGCTCAGGGCCGCCTCCGACAGGCGCTGGCCCGGAGAGAACTCCCCCTTGACGATTTTCTGGCGGATCAGCTCGGCGATGCGCTCGTTGAGCGTCTGGGCGTTGGAGGGGAGGGCGGGTGGCATGCCTGGGCGCCGGGTGGGCGAAAGGGACGAAAGGGTGGGGCGGGCCGTGGCCGCTCGGTACGGACGCGGCGCCGGGAAAAGCGCGTTTTGTAGCAGATTTCCCCCGCCACCCCCCGCGCGCCGGGGGCGGGCCGCCCTGCGCCCAGGCCGGCGGGCGGCCCCCCGCACCCCGCGGCGCGCCCTGTGGAATGCGGCGGAAACCAAGGGTTTACGCGAATCATGCGGCGCACTATCGTTGGGCAAAATTCAACAATCGTGAGACAAGTTGATGAAAATTGTGCATTAGTGGTGCATTAATTGTTCAACAAAGTGTTTTTTAAACAGGGTCAATATGACTTTGTTTGTTCATCGATTGGCATGGAAATTGCGTGCCGGTCTCGCGTTGCCGTCAGCCCGTCCGGCGGGCCGGCGGCACGGGAATGCTTCGGCGGGGGCCGTGGCGCATCGCGGTGTGCGGTGCGCGCGGCGCCTGGCGGGGGCGAGGTCATCAGCACCCAAGGAACCATATGCTCAACACCGTCAACCTGTGGCCGCTCATCGGGGTGGCCATCATCATCGCGGGGTTCGTCCTGCGCTTTAACCCCATGCTGGTCGTGATCGTCACGGCCATCGCCACGGCCTTCGCGGCCGGGTTTCCGATCGACAAGATCCTGGCGACCATCGGCACGGGCTTCATCAAGACGCGCAACCTGCCGCTCATCATCCTGCTGCCGCTCGCGGTGATCGGGCTGCTGGAGCGCCACGGCCTGCGCCAGCACGCGCAGAACTGGATCGGCGGCATCCGCTCGGCCACGGCCGGCCGGCTGCTGATCGTCTACCTGGCCGCGCGCCAGCTCACGGCGGCCATCGGCCTGACCAGCCTGGGCGGCCACCCGCAGATGGTGCGCCCGCTGATCGCCCCCATGGCCGAGGGCGCCACCGAGGCGCGCCACGGCCCGCTGCCCGACCGCGTGCGCCACAAGCTGCGCGCCTTCTCCGCCGCCACCGACAACGTGGGCCTGTTCTTCGGCGAGGACATCTTCGTGGCCTTCGGCGCCATCGTGCTCATGACCACCTTCCTGCGCGAGGCCGGCATCGAGGTCGAGCCGCTGCACGTGGCGCTGTGGGGCATTCCCACCGCCTGCTGCGCCTTCGCGATCCACGCCTGGCGCCTGCGCCGCCTCGACCGCGCCCTGGAGCGCGAGCTGGCCGCCGAGGGCCGCGCCGCCTCTTCTTCTTCCTCCACGCAGGGAGCCTGACCATGACGCTCACGATCCAGCACCTCTACCTCCTGGTGGGCGCCATCCTGGCGATCACCGCGGCGATGACGCTCGCCGACCGCACGCACCCCAAGCGCTATTCGAGCGCGCTGTTCTGGGCGCTCTACGCGCTGGTCTTCCTCATCGGCGACCTGCTGCCGCCCCTCTGGGTGGGCGTGGGCGCCGTGGCCATGGCGCTGATCGCCGGCTTCGGCGGCGTGGGCGCGGGCCGGCACACGCCGCGCAGCGCGGCCGACTACGCGCTCAGCGCCAGGCGGCTGGGCCACAGGCTCTTCATCCCGGCGCTGGCCATCCCGCTGGTGACCA
Source organism: Paracidovorax anthurii (assembly GCF_003269065.1). Classification (GTDB taxonomy): domain Bacteria; phylum Pseudomonadota; class Gammaproteobacteria; order Burkholderiales; family Burkholderiaceae_C; genus Paracidovorax; species Paracidovorax anthurii. The sequence continues at coordinate 8,074 of NZ_QLTA01000067.1, read as the reverse complement.
TGGTCGGCACGCTGTCGGCCAAGCACCTGTCCCTGGCCGGCGCGCCGCTGCTCGACCCCAAGAACACCACGCTGGTGAGCCTGGGGGTGGGCTGCGTGCTGTCGCTGGCCCTGGCCTGCTGGCTGACGCGCGAGACGCCCGCGCAGGGCATCCGCGAATCGCGCCGCCTCACCGATGCGCTGGGCTGGGCCCTGGTGCTGCCGCAGATGCTGGGCATGCTGGGCCTGGTGTTCTCCGACTCCGGCGTGGGCAAGGCCGTGGCGCACGTGACCACCACCTACATCAACATGGACCTGCGCTTCGTGGCCGTGGCCGTCTACGTGGTGGGCATGGCGCTCTTCACCATCATCATGGGCAACGGCTTCGCGGCCTTCCCGGTGATGACGGGCGGCGTGGGCGTGCCGATCCTGGTGGGCGTCTACCACGGCGACCCGGCCGTGATGGCGGCCATCGGCATGCTCTCGGGCTACTGCGGCACGCTGCTCACGCCCATGGCGGCCAACTTCAACATCGTGCCCGCCGCGCTGCTGGAGCTGCCCGACAAGAACGCCGTGATCCGCGCGCAGGTGCCCACCGCGCTGCTGCTGCTCGCCGCCAACGTGTTCCTGCTGAACTTCCTGATGTTCCGCTGAAGGCCCATCCCGCGATCGCACAGGGGCCCGCGCGGCCCCGGAGGACAAAGCAATGCAAATAGACCTGAACAGCGACCTGGGCGAGAGCCTCGGCGCATGGCGCATGGGCGACGACGCCGCCATGCTGGACATCGTGAGCAGCGCCAACGTGGCCTGCGGCTTCCATGCCGGCGACTCGGTGGGCATCCTGCACACGCTGCGCGGCGCCCGGGCGCGCGGCGTGGTGGTGGGCGCGCACGTGGCCTACCGCGACCTGGTGGGCTTCGGCCGCCGCAACATGGACGTGGAGAGCGCCGAGCTGACGGCCGACGTGATCTACCAGATCGGCGCGCTGCAGGGGCTCGCGCACGCGGCCGGCTGCGCGGTGCGCTACGTGAAGCCGCACGGCGCGCTCTACAACACCATCGCCCAGGACCGCCGGCAGGCCGACGCCGTGATCGAGGCTCTGCTGGCGGTGGACCCGGCCCTGGTGCTGGTGGCGCTGGCGGGCTCGCCGCTCATCGGCTGGGCGCGCGACGCCGGCCTGCGCGTGGTGGCCGAGGCCTTCGCCGACCGCGCCTACACGCCCTCCGGCGCGCTCGTCTCGCGCCGCGAGCGGGGTGCCGTGCTGCATGATGCGCCGATGATCGCCGAGCGCATGCTGAGGCTGGTCTCCGACGGCGTGGTGGAGGCCATCGACGGCAGCATGGTGCGCATCGGGGCCGACTCGATCTGCGTGCACGGCGACAGCCCCGGCGCGGTGGCCATCGCCCGCGAGGTGCGCACGCACCTGGAGGCGGCCGGCGTGAACATCATGTCCTTCGTGGGGGCCGCGCCCCGGGTCGGACTGGAGACCCTGCACCCATGACCCTGCGTTTTCTTCCCGCCAGCCTGGATGCGCTGATCGTCGAGCTGGACGGCCTGGACCCCACCCTGGCGCTGCTGGAATCGCTGCGCCGCGACCCCCTGCCCGGCATCGAGGAGATGGTGCCGGCCGCGCGCACGCTGCTGATCCGCTTCCGCCCCGCCGCGTGCGGCATGGCCGCGCTGGTGAGCGCCATCGCCCGCCGCGACGTGAGCGCGCGCGCCGGGCGCGGCGACACCCTCGTCGAGATCCCCGTGCATTACGACGGCGAGGACCTCGCCGAGGTGGCGCAGAGGCTGGGCATCACGCCCGAGGAGGTGGTGCGCCGCCACACGGGCAGCGAATACACCGTGGCCTTCACGGGCTTCGCGCCGGGCTTCGCCTACCTGACGGGCGGCCACCCGTGCTTCGACGTGCCGCGCCGCGCCACCCCGCGCACCCGCATCCCGGCCGGCGCCGTGGGCCTGGCGGGCACCTTCAGCGGCGTCTATCCCCAGGCCAGCCCCGGCGGCTGGCAGATCATCGGCACCACGCCCCTGGCGATGTGGGACATCGCGCGCGAGGTGCCCGCCCTGCTGCAGCCTGGCCACCGCGTGCGCTTCGTGGACATTGCTACTTTTTTAATAGCGAACAACGAAGCGGACACGCCGACATGGTGGCGAAAAATCACCCAACCCGCCCTGCTGGCCCTCCCTGAGGCCGCCACGCAGCCCCCGAGCGGCCCGGCGCTGCGCGTGGTCTCGGCGGGCCTGCAGACGCTGCTGCAGGACTCGGGGCGCCACGGGTACGCGGGGCAGGGCGTCTCGGCCTCGGGCGCCATGGACCAGGCCGCCTGCAAGGCCGCCAACCGGCTGGTGGGCAACCCCTCCGGCGATGCCTGCCTGGAAACCGTCAACGGCGGCCTGCGGCTGCGCAGCCAGGGCGACACCGTGGTGGCCGTGACCGGCGCGGACGCGCCCCTCGCCGTTACCGCCGCCGGCGGCGCGCGCTGGACCGTGCCGCGCCATGCGCCCGTGGCCCTGGCCGACGGCGACGAGCTGGCCGTGGGCGAGCCGCGCGCCGGCACGCGCAGCTACGTCGCCGTGCGCGGCGGCTTCGCCGTGGAGCCCGTGCTGGGCAGCCGCTCCACCGACACCCTGGCCCGCGTGGGCCCGCCCGCCGTCGCCACCGGCGACGTGCTGGCGGTGCGCGAACCGCGCGGCCTGCCCGTCGTGGGCACCCCGGAGCTGCCCCCCGAGGGCCTGCCCGTGGCCGGCGAGGAGGTGGTGCTCGACGTCGTGCCCGGCCCGCGCACCGACTGGTTCACGCCCGAGTCCGTGGAGCGCCTCGCGGCCCAGCGCTGGCAGGTCACGCCGCAGTCCAACCGCGTGGGCCTGCGGCTCGCGGGCGAAGTGCCCCTGGCGCGCGCCGTGCCGGGCGAGCTGCCCAGCGAGGGCACCGTGGCCGGCGCCCTTCAGGTGCCCCCGAGCGGCCAGCCCGTGCTGTTCCTGGCCGACCACCCGCTCACGGGCGGCTATCCGGTCATCGGTGCCGTCGCGCCCTACCACCTGGACCGGGCGGGGCAGATCCCCGTCAACGCCTGGGTGCGCTTTCGGCTGCTGCACGGGTTCGAGCCGCTGCGGCCCGCCGGGGCCTGACATTTTTTGATCCGTACGCGAAAGCCATCCACCATGAAGAAAGTCCTGATCGCCAACCGTGGCGAGATCGCTGTCCGCATCGTCCGGGCCTGCGCCGACCACGGCCTCGGCTCCGTCGCCGTCTATGCCGATGCCGACATCGACGCGCTGCACGTGCGCATGGCCGACGAGGCCCACGGCCTGGGCGGCGACCGCCCGGCCGACACCTACCTGCACATCGACAAGCTGCTGGCCGTGGCCCGCAAGAGCGGCGCCGACGCCGTGCACCCGGGCTACGGCTTCCTCTCCGAGAACGCGGGCTTCGCGCGCGCCGTCATCGGCGCGGGCCTGACCTGGATCGGCCCACCGCCCGAGGCCATCGAGCGCCTGGGCGACAAGGTGCAGGCGCGCAAGATCGCCCTGCAGGTGGGCGCGCCGCTGGTGCAGGGCACGGCCGACCCGGTGAAGGACGTGTCCGAGGTGCTGGCCTTCGCCGAGCAGCACGGCCTGCCCATCATCATCAAGGCCGCCTTCGGCGGCGGCGGCCGGGGCATGAAGATCGCGTGGCGCCTGGACGAGGTGGAGGACCTCTACGCCTCCGCCGTGCGCGAGGCCACCGCCGCCTTCGGGCGCGGCGAGTGCTTCGTGGAGCAGTTCCTCGACCGCCCGCGCCACATCGAGGCGCAGGTGCTGGCCGACACGCACGGCAACGTCGTGGTGCTGGGCACGCGCGACTGCTCGCTGCAGCGGCGCAACCAGAAACTGGTGGAAGAGGCGCCCGCGCCCTTCCTCTCGCCCGGGCAGCGCGAGCGCATCCACACCGCCGCGCGCGACATCTGCGCCGCCGCCGGCTACACCAACGCCGGCACGGTGGAGTTCCTGCTCTCGGGCTCGGGCGCCATCTCGTTCCTGGAGGTGAACACGCGCCTGCAGGTGGAGCACCCCGTGACCGAGCAGACCACCGGCATCGACCTGGTGGTGGAGCAGTTCCGCATCGCCGAGGGCCTGCCGCTGCGCATCACCGGGACGCCCGAGCCGCTGGGCCACGCGATCGAATTCCGCATCAACGCCGAGGACGTGGGCCGGGGCTTCCTGCCCACGCCCGGCGGCGTGACCGCGTTCGAGCCGCCCTCGGGCCCCGGCGTGCGCATCGACACCGGCGTGCAGGCCGGCTCCATCGTGCCGGGCACCTTCGACTCGCTCATGGCCAAGCTCATCGTCTCCGGTGCCACGCGCGAACAGGCCATCGCCCGCGCGCGCCGCGCGCTGCGCGAGTTCCGCATCGGCGGCGTGGCCTCGGTGCTGCCCTTCCACCGCGCGGTGATGGAGCACGAGGACTTCACCAACGGCGAGGCCCTGCGCGTGCACACGCGCTGGATCGAGACCGACTTCGCCGGCACCCTGGCCGCCGCCGCGCGCGCCGAGCCCCTGCCCGACACCGCGCTGGTGCGCACCGCCATCGAGATCGACGGCCGCCGGGTGTCGCTGGGCCTGCCGGCCCTGCTGCTGCAGGGGCGGCAGTCCGCTGCGGGCGGCGCGCAGCCGCCGGCCCCGGGCGCGCCAGCGGGCGGGGCGGCGGAGGACGGCGCCGTGCCAGCGCCCGTCGCCGGCACCGTGCAGGCCTGGAAGGTGGCCGAGGGCGACACCGTGGCCGAGGGCGAGCTGATCGCCGTCATGGAGGCGATGAAGATGGAGATGCAGGTCACCGCGCCGCGCGCGGGACGCATCGGGGCGCTGGTGGCGGTGGGCAGCTACCAGGCGGCGGGTGCGAGCCTGGCGCGGATCGGCGCGGCGGAGTGATCGCCCCTCCGGGGGAGGTTCAGGCGGGAGACAGCTTCGCCAGGTCTTCCGCCGAGAGCCACCGCCACTGGCCCGGCGCGAGGTCGTCGGGCAGCACCAGCCCGCCGATGCTCACCCGGTGCAGGGCTTCCACGCGGTTGCCCACGGCGGCGACCATCCTCTTCACCTGGTGGTACTTGCCTTCCGTCAGGGTGAGGTCCATGAGCTGCTCGTCGATCAGGGTGCAGGCCGCCGCCCGCACCGGGGCCGGATCGTCGTTCAGGGCCACGCCTTCGAGCAGCCGCGCGATCTGCTGCGGCGTTATCCCGTGCTTGGCATGCACGCGGTACACCTTGGGCACGCTCTTCTTGGGCGAGCTCATGCGGTGGATGAAGTGCCCGTCGTCGCTCAGCAGCAAGAGCCCCGTGGTGTCCTGGTCCAGGCGCCCGATGGCCTGCACGCCCAGCATGCTGCCCGTGCCCGGCCGGGCGCGCAGCGGGTCGGGCAGCAGCGTGTAGATGCTGGGGTGGGCGGAGGGCTTCTGCGAGCACTCCGTGCCCGCGGGCTTGTGCATCATCACGTAGGCGCGGCTGTGGCAGCGCCATTCGGTGCCCTGCACGTAGATCGTCAGGTCGTCGGGGTCCAGCTCCTGGCCGGTGTCCGTGCAGGGGAGGGGCTCCGCGGGGTTGCGGGCATCCCGGAGCTGCACCAGCCCCCGCTGGATGAGGCCGGCGCAGACGCGCCGCGTGCCGAATCCCTGCGAATAAAGAATCTCCTGAAGTCTCATGAATCGAATGCCTGATCGTGGGTCGTCTGGAATGGGCGGCCTGCGCGCCGGGGCACGGCATGGGCCCCGGGCGGGCCGCGCGGGTGGCACACGATACACACTCGGGCCGCCGGCGCCTCTCCTGCGGGGCCGCGCGGCGCGGTCGGCCGGCCGGGGCCGGGGGCCGCCGCCCCTCGGTGGCGCTCCCGTCGAATTCATAAAAATTGAATCACTGCATCAATTTCATTGAAACTTCGCGCAAGATTGGCGCTCTAGACTGCGGCGCAACACCTTTGCTGCGTCGCAGCAACTCGCATCCGAGAACCCCAGAAACGCCCCTCGCCCCATGACCTCGTCCCGACCGGCCCGCTACGGCGCCACCGCCATCGCCCTGCACTGGGTCCTCGGACTGGCCCTGGTGGCCATCTTCGCGCTGGGGCTCTACATGACGAGCCTGCCGTTCTCGCCCCTGCGGCTCAAGTTCTACAACTGGCACAAATGGGCCGGGGTCGCCATCCTGGCGCTCTCCGCGCTGCGGCTGCTCTGGCGCCTCACCCACCGCCCGCCGGAGCTGCCCGACGCCGTGCAGGCCGCCATGCCGCGCTGGCAGCGGATCGCGCACCACGGCACGCACCACCTGCTGTATGCGCTCTTCTTCATCGTGCCGCTGGTGGGCTGGGCCTACAGCTCGGCGGCGGGCTTTCCCGTCGTCTTCCTGGGCATCCTGCCGCTGCCGAGCTTCGTGCCCGTGAGCCCCGAGCTGGCCGAGGCCATCAAGCCCTGGCACGAGATCACCGCCTATGCGCTGGCCGCCCTCGTCGTGCTGCACGTGGCCGCCGCGCTCAAGCACCAGATCATCGACCGCGACGGCCTCATCGCCCGCATGCTGCCCGGCCGGGGCTGAACGCGGCGCGCGGCCGCCCGCCCCTGTCCCTGATCCCTCCCTGTTTTCCTCGATCGATCCGAACGGAGCAACCCATGAAGTTTTCGACGACCCTCGCCGCCGCGGCGCTCGCCTCCACCGCCCTGCTGGCGGGCCTGCCCGCCTTCGCCCAGCAAAAGCTCGTGCCCGAGCAGAGCGAGATCACTTTCGTGAGCAAGCAGATGGGCGTGCCCGTCGAGGGCCGGTTCAAGAAGTTCGATGCCCAGGTGGCGTTCGACCCCGCCAAGCTTGCCACCAGCAAGGTCACCATCACGGTGGACACCGGCAGCGCCACGCTGGGCGTGAAGGAATCCGACGCCGAGATGCCCAAGGCCACGTGGTTCAACGTGCCCAAGTTCCCGCAGGCCGTCTTCCAGTCCACCGCCATCAAGGCGACGGGCGCGGGCAAGTTCGACGTGGCCGGCAAGCTCAGCATCAAGGGCGCGTCGCAGGACGTCACCGTGCCCGTCACGCTCACGCAGAGCGGCGCCACCACCGTCGCCACCGGCAGCTTCGCCATCAAGCGCCTCGCCTTCAAGATCGGCGAGAACGAGTGGGCCGACACCTCCATGGTGGCCGACGAAGTGCAGGTCAAGTTCAAGCTCGCGCTCACCGGCGTGGGCAAGCTGTAAGAACGTGCTCACGACCCCTGCGAGATCGTGAACACGTTCCAAGAACGCGTTCCTTCCTTTTCAACCGGAGATATCGACATGCGTAAATCCCTCTTCGCCCTGGCCGCCGCGGCCACCCTGATCGCCGCCGGCACCGCCCAGGCCCAGCCCGCCACGTACACCGTGGAGCCGACCCATACCTTCGCCACGTTCGAGATCAGCCACTTCGGCGCGAGCGTGAACCGCGGCCGCTTCGACAAGAAGGAAGGCACGATCGAGCTGGACAAGACCGCCAAGACCGGCAAGGTGGACATCACCTTCCAGATCGCCTCCATCAACACCGGCACGCCGCCCTTCGACAAGCACCTGCTGGGCTCCGACATCTTCGACGCCGCCAAGTACCCCACCGCCAAGTTCGTGGGCGACAAGTTCACCTTTGACGGCGACAAGGTCGTCTCGGTGGCCGGCAACCTGACCCTCAAGGGCCAGACGCACCCCGCCGTCTTCAAGGCCAACCAGTTCGCCTGCTACCAGAGCCCGATGCTCAAGCGCGAAGTGTGCGGCGGCGACTTCGAGACCACCATCGACCGCACCCTGTTCGGCCTGGACTACGCCGTGCAGTACGGCGTCCCCAAGAACGTGCGCATCGTGGCGCAGATCGAGGCCGTGAAGCAGTAATCGGCGTCTTCGCGTGTCCAGGCGCCCGCCCGGACGCCTTCCGGGGCCGGCTCCGTGCATCGCACGCAGCCGGCCCCGTGCTTTTTCAGAGCGTGTTTACGATCTCCCCCGACAATCCTGGGGTGAAAAGAAAGCCATACCCAAGCGACATCAGTAGAGAGAAGTTTGCCGAGATCGAGCCGCTGCTGCGCAGCGTTCGGCGCAGCACCAAACCGATCAAGCTGGA
>NZ_QLTA01000066.1 GCF_003269065.1 Paracidovorax anthurii | reverse complement strand
CGAACAGTTGCGCCTTCTCGTTCGCCTCTTTCAGTTGCACCTGCAGCACCTTGATCTGCTGCTCGGGCGTCAACACGCTGGGGGTCTTGTCCAATGGCATAGCTGCACATGATGCACCACGCCCCCACCCCTGGCGTCCGTGCTTGCGCAGCCACACCAGCACCGTCGAGCGGCCCTGAATTCCGTAGCGCTCTTGTGCCTGCTTGTACGTCAGCTCGCCTTTTTCCACCTGCTCGACAACGCCCAACTTAAAAGCCAGCGTGTAGTCTCGCTGGCTGCGCCGAACTCTCGATTCCATCACTGTTGCCCTTTCCTTCACGAAAAGGTGTCAACACCTGGCAGGACGGGTCAGCCAAAACAAAAAAACCCGCCGATGGCGGGTTTTTTGTTTCCTTTCGCCGGCCCGGCGACAAGGGCTGCGGGCCGGAGCGGCGGCCTCAGCTGCCGGCCACCTTCATGCGGTTCACGAGCACCGAGCCCACGGTCTTGGCGCCGTAGTTGTAGGCATCCGCCCCCACGGCCTCGATGCCCTGGAACATGTCCTTCAGGTTGCCGGCGATGGTGATCTCGTGCACGGGGAAGGCGATCTCGCCCTTCTCCACCCAGAAGCCGCTGGCGCCGCGCGAATAGTCGCCCGTGACGTAGTTCACGCCGTGGCCCATGAGCTCGATCACGAACAGGCCCGTGCCCAGCTTCTTCAGCATGGCGTCGAGGTCGTCGCCCGCGCGCGTGAGCCGCGAGGCGAGCACCAGGTTGTGCGAGCCGCCGGCGTTGCCCGTGGTCTTCATGCCCAGCTTGCGGGCCGAGTAGCTGCCCAGGAAATAGCCCTGCACCTCGCCGGCCTCCACGACCTTGCGCGGCGCCACGCGCACGCCTTCCTCGTCGAAGGGCGAGCTGCCCTTGCCGCGCGCGACGAAGGGGTCCTCGTCGATGTCGATGTGGCCGGGAAAGACGCGCTGGCCCAGCGATTCGAGCAGGAAGCTGCTCTTGCGGTAGAGCGCGCCGCCGCTCACGGCCTGCACGAAGCCGCCCAGCAGGCCGGCGGCCAGGGGCGACTCGAACAGCACCGGGCATTCGGTGGTGGGGATCTTGCGGCTGCCCAGGCGGCTGAGCGCCCTCTCGGCCGCATAGCGGCCCACAGTGGCGGGCGAGGACAGCTCGGTCGCGCTGCGCATGGAGGTGTACCAGGCGTCGCGCTGCATCTCGGCATTCCTGCCCGGCAGCGAGGCGATGGGCGCCACCGACAGGCTGTGGCGCGAGCTGGCATAGCCGCCCCGGAAGCCGCGCGTGTGGGCGCTGAAGAAATGGCTCTGCTGCGCCGAGACGGAGGCGCCCTCGCTGTTGGTGATGCGCTTGTGCGTGCCCAGCGCGGCCCGCTCGCATTCGAGCGCGATGCGCGCGGCCTCCTCGCTGGTGATGGCCCAGGGGTGGAACAGGTCCAGCTCGCGGTGCGTGTCCGGCGGGGCGATGTCGCCCTCGTCGGGCAGGCCGGCCACCGGGTCCTCGGCCGTGAAGCGCGCGATGTCGTAGGCGGCCTGCACGGTCTGCTCGATGGCGCGTTCGGAGAAGTCCGAGGTGCTCGCATTGCCCCGGCGGTGGCCGACGTAGACCGTCACGCCCAGCGACTTGTCGCGGTTGCGCTCCACGGTTTCCAGGTCGCCCTTGCGCACGCTCACCGAAAGGCCGCAGCCCTCGGAGGCCTCGGCCCCCGCATCGGTGGCGCCCAGCTTGCGCGCGTGGGCCAGGGCGTGGTCCACGAGGCCCTCGAACACGGCGCGGCTGTAGCTGAAGCCGGCGCCGGGCGCGGGAGCGGACGCGGCGGGCGCGGAGCGGGTGGGTGCAGCGGCGGCGGCTGCGGCGCGGGGGCGGGGTGTCTTCATATCGGCGGCTATGATACTTGTCGCCTCCGGCCCTCCGCCGGGGCCTCTCCATTGCCCCTTTCCATGTCCCGCAAACCCAAAAAAGGCTATTACGTGAAGGGCCATTTCGTTGCCGAAGGCAGCGAGCTGGACCTGCAGCTCAAGGCCGAGCTCAAAGGCACGGCCGAAGCGAGCCGCACCGACCTCAAGCGCGAGAGCGACGCCCTGCAGCAGCTCGGGCAGGATCTGCTCACGCTGCGCGCCGACCTGCAGGCCCGCCTGCAGTTGCCCGACAAGCTGCTGGATGCCCTGGCCGAGGCCCGGCGCATCACCAACTTCGAAGGCAAGCGCCGCCAGATGCAGTACGTCGGCAAGATCATGCGCCAGCTCGACGAAGCCACGGTGGCCGCCGCGCGTGCCGCGCTGGACGAGCAGCACAACGGCTCGGCCGCCGAGAAACTGGCCCTGCACCAGGCAGAGCAATGGCGCGAGCGGCTCATCGCCGACGATGCTGCCCTGCCCCTCTGGATGGAGCGCTTCCCGCGCACCGATACGCAGCAGCTGCGCGCGCTGGTCCGCCAGGCCCGCAAGGATGCGCCGCCCGCCGACAAGGCCGCGGAGTCGCAGGGCCTCGCGCCCCGCAAGGGCCGCGCCTACCGCGAGCTGTTCCAGCTCGTGCGCGAGCAGATGGACGAAACCGGCCTCCACGCGCGCCACGAGGAGATCGAGCGCGATGCCTGAGCCGTCCGCCGCCCTGCCCCCGCCCGAGCCGGTGCGCATCGGCATCGTCTCGGTGAGCGACCGCGCCAGCAGCGGCGCCTACGAGGACAAGGGCCTGCCCGCCCTGCGGGACTGGCTCGCCCGCGCGCTGCACAACCCGATCCATTTCGAGCCCCGCCTCATCCCCGACGAGCGGGCGCGCATCAGCGAAACCCTGACCGAGCTGGTGGACACCGCCGGCTGCCACCTCGTGCTGACCACGGGCGGCACCGGCCCCGCGCCGCGCGACGTGACGCCCGAGGCCACGCTGGCCGTGGCGCACCGCGAGATGCCGGGCTTCGGCGAGCAGATGCGCCAGATCGGCCTGCGCTTCGTGCCCACCGCCATCCTCTCGCGGCAGGTGGCGGTCATCCGGCACGGCAGCCTGCTCATCAACCTGCCCGGCCAGCCCAAGGCCATCGCCGAGACGCTGGAAGGGCTCAAGGATGCCGGGGGCACGCAGGCCGTGCCGGGCATCTTCGCGGCCGTGCCCTACTGCATCGACCTGCTCGGCGGGCCCTACCTGGAAACCCGCGATGCGGTGTGCCAGGCATTCCGGCCCAAGGATGCGCGGCGCCCCACGCGGGATGCCGCCTGAATCCAAGACCGCCGGTACCTCATCGGCGTCCCCGCCTCCTTCCCGCTCAGCGGCAATGCCCGCCCCCGCACCATGAACCTCGCGATGCAAATTGCCATGCCCGTCCTGCAGCTGGCGCTCCTGGGCTGCTTCCTCGTGGTGTTCTACCGCCAGCGCGCCATGAAGAAGCGGCAGGACGCCCTGGTGCGCGAGTTCAAGGGCCGGCGGTGCTGGCGCATCAACGTGGCCCGCCCCGCTTACTTCAAGCGGCGGCTGCGCTTCCTGCCCTTCGAGGGCAAGGGCATCCTGATCGACGAAGGCGGGGCGCTGCGCCTCAAGGGCTTCTGGAACCGCGACGAGCGCCCCTTCGACGTCACGATCGACCCGGGCCAGAGCCGCATCGAGTGGCTGGGCAACCGCAGCATGCGCGCCGGCAACCTGTACTGGGCGCAGCTCACGGCGCCGCGCGGCACGGTGCTGTTCAGCGCGGACACGGGCATGAACGCGCTGCCCTCGCGCGAGGCGCTGGCGGACATCTTCCACGCCCTCTTCCCCGAGCAGGCGCCGGACGAAGTCCAGACGGCCGACTTCGCGCTGGAGAAGAACCCGCGCAGCCGGGCCGTGGTCGCGGCCTTCTTCGCGCTGCTGGCCTTCGGCCTGCTGGACACCTTCGTGGTGTCGCACTTCGAGCTGACCGACGCGCAGATCGCCCGCATCCTGAGGCACCCGCTGACCTGGCTCGCCACGCTGGCCACCGGCGCCGCGCTGGTCGCGGCGACGTACCGCTACCTGCTGCGGGGCGACGTCCCGGCGCGGGAATCCATGGCGCTGGCGGGGCTGCTCTGCGCCGTGGCGGTGCTCAGCGCGCTGCCGGCGGCCAAGCGGCTGGACCAGCTCCTGGCCTCCGGCCCGACGCAGATGCACGACTACCGGATCGCCTCGCCCGCGCACCTGGAGCCCGTGAACGGCGGCATCGGCCTGCCGAACATGCGCTTCCCGCGCGCCAAGGAGTACTGGGCACAGTACCCGCAAGGCTCCATCTACCCGATACCGTTCCTGCGCGGCCCCCTGGGGCTCTGGCAGCTCGACCACGAGGCGTTCGACCCGCCGCTGCGCGACTTCTACGAAAAGCACTGAGCGGGGCTCTCACCGCCCGCCGCGCCCGACCGCCGCGCCTACTTGCCCACCAGGGCGTTGAGCTTCTCGGCCTCGAACTGCTCGCTGCGCGCGGCGTCGCAGGGCACGCAGTCCTGGGTCTGCGGCGCGGTCTGCGAGAGCTTCTCGATGGCCGCCCACAGCAGCGCGATCTGGTGCTCCTGCGAGGCGGCGTTGTCGATCAGGCCGCGCATGGCCTGCGAGAGCGGGTCGTCTTCCTGCGTGACGCCATAGGCCGAGAACTGGCGCGAGGGCTGCGCCTGGGCCTCGGTGACGTCGGCGCTCTGCCCCACCCGGGAGGGGATGATGCGCGCCGGGATGCCCACGGCCGTGGCGCCGGCGGGCACGGGCTTGATGACCACGGCGTTGCTGCCGATCTTGGCACCGTCGCCCACCTCGAAGCCGCCCAGCACCTTGGCGCCCGCGCTCACCACCACGTCGCGGCCGAGCGTGGGATGGCGCTTGGCGCCCTTGTAGAGCGAGGTGCCGCCCAGGGTCACGCCCTGGTAGATGGTGCAGCCGTCGCCGATCTCCGCCGTCTCGCCCACCACCACGCCCATGGCATGGTCGAAGAAGACGCGCTCGCCCACCCGGGCGCCAGGGTGGATCTCGATGCCGGTGAGCCAGCGCGAGAAGTGCGAGATGAAGCGCCCCGGCCACTTGAGGCCATGCGTCCAGCACCAGTGCGCGGGGCGGTGCAGCCAGATCGCGTGCAGGCCGGGATAACAGGTGACCACCTCCCAGGTGCTGCGGGCCGCGGGATCGCGGTCGAGGATGCACTGGATGTCGGAGCGGAGGCGGGCAAACATGAAGGCGGGGGCTTATGCGCGAATAAGCATGTAACGAAAAGAGCCGTGCAGTCTATCGCTTCGCCCGCGCGGCTTCCGCCATGGCTTTGGCGACACCTCGCAGGATGTGGATTTCCTCGGGGGTCGGTTGCGCGCGGTTGAAAAGCTGGTTGAGCCGGGGCATGAGCTTCTTGGGCGCGGCGGGGTCGAGAAAGCCGATCTCGACCAGGGAGCGCTCCCAGTGCGCAAGCATGCCCGCCACCTGGGCCGCGTCGGCGCGCTGGGGCTCGGGCGCGGCGTCGCGCACGGGAAAGCCGCCCAGCGCCGTCCGCCATTCGTAGGCGATCACCTGGATGGCCGCGCCCAGGTTGAGCGAACCGAAGCCCGGGGCGGTGGGGATGGAGAGCGCCACGTGGCAGCGGTACACGTCCTCGTTGGCCATGCCGAAGCGCTCGGAGCCGAAGAGGAAGGCCACGCCGGTCTCGGGCGCCGGCGCGCCGCCCGTGGCCGCCGGCACGGGCGCCAGGCCCCCTTCCAGGGCCAGATCGGCCAGAGGTCGGCAGGAATGCTGCGTTCCTTGCTCACTATTCAATAGCAGATCGAAATGCTCGCGCGGCGAGCGCGTGGGCGGGCCGAAGTCGCGCGGGGTCATGGCGGTGGCGCAGAGGTGGCTCATGCCGTCGAGCGCTTCGTCGAGGGTCTCGACGATGCGCGCGTTCTGCAGCACGTCCAGCGCGCCGCTGGCGCGCTGGATGGTCTCCTCGCGGCGCAGCACGTTGGGCCAGCGCGGCGCCACCAGCACCAGGTCGCCGAAGCCCATGGTCTTCATGGCGCGGGCGGCGGCGCCGACATTGCCGGCATGGCTGGTCTGGATGAGGATGAAGCGGGTTTTCATGGCGGGGGCGGCAGGCGGGGGCGAACCCGCGATTGTCGCCGCAGGGCCGGGCCGGACCCGTTCGTGTAGCATTCGCGCCCTTCCGCCATGCGCCACATCGTCGCCCGCCAACTGCACAAGTCCTACCGCATCCACGAGCGCGACCCCGGCGTGCTCGGCGCGCTGCGCGCGCTGGTGCGCCCGCGCCACCGCACCGTGGATGCGCTGGCGGGCGTGTCGTTCGAACTCCAGCGCGGAGAGATGCTGGGCTTCATCGGCCCGAACGGCGCGGGCAAATCGACCACCATCAAGCTGCTTGCGGGCATCCTGCGGCCCGACGGCGGCAGCGTCGAGATCGACGGCCGCGACCCGTTCACCGATCGCGAACGGCACGTCGGGCGCATCGGCGTCGTGTTCGGGCAGCGCACCCAGCTCTGGTGGGACCTTCCGGTGGGCGAGGGCTTCGCGCTGCTGCGCGACATCTACCGCGTGGACCCGGTGCGCTTCGCCCGCACGCGCGACGAGCTGGTGGCGCTGCTGCACCTGGAGCGCACGCTCGACCAGCCGGTGCGCCAGTTGTCGCTGGGCCAGCGCATGCGCGCCGAGATCGCCGCCGCCCTGCTGCACGAGCCCGAGATCCTGTTCCTCGACGAACCCACCATCGGCCTGGACGCGCCCTCCAAGCTGGCGGTGCGCGACTTCGTGCGGCGGGTCAACCGCGAGCGCGGCACCACGGTGCTGCTCACCACGCACGACATGCACGACGTGGAGGCGCTGGCCGGGCGGGTGATCGTGATCGGCCACGGCCGCGTGCTGGCCGACGGCCCGGTGGAAGCCCTGCGGGCGCAGGTCGCGGCCGCGCGGCGCCCGGACGGCAGCCCGCCCGGGCCGGACGAGGGCGAAGACCTGACCATCGAGGCCGTCATCGCGCGCTTCTACGCCATGCACGGCGCGGCCGAGGCCTGAGCCGCCATGGCCCCGCGCGACTTGCTGCGCCCCTACGCGGCCGCCTTCGCATCGCGCTTTCTCGTGATGCTGCAATACCGCACGGCCGCCTGGGCGGGCTTCGTCACGCAATGCTGGTGGGGCGGCATCAAGGCCATGGTGCTGGCCGCGTTCTACGGCGGCGCGGCGGCCGCGTCCACGCCCCTGTCGCTGGAGCAGGCCATCACCTACACCTGGCTCGCGCAGGGCTTGTTCGCGCTGCTGCCCTGGGGCAGCGATCCGGAGATCGCGCAGGCCGTGCGCACCGGCGCGGTGGCCTACGACCGGCTGCGGCCCGTCGATGCCTATGCGCTGTGGTTCGCGCGCTCGGCCGGGTGGACCGCCGCGCGGGTGCTGCCGCGCCTGGCGCTGATGGCGGCCTTTACCGGCGTGGCGCTGCCGCTGGCGGGCCTGGGCGCCTGGGGCCTGCAGCCGCCGGCCGGGCTGGCGGCGGGCATGGGCTTCGCGGTCGCGGTGCTGCTGGCCGTGCTGCTGTCCACCACGCTCGTGATGCTGCTGAACATCGCGACGGCGGCCGCGCTCAACGAACGGGGCATCAACACCCTGGCCGGTCCGCTGGTCATCGTGCTGTCGGGCAACCTGCTGCCGCTGGCGCTGCTGCCCGATGCCTGGCAGGCGGCGCTGCTGCTGCAGCCCCTGGCCGGCGTGGTGGACATTCCGGCGCGCATCTACTTCGGCCAGCTGGCCGGCATGGAAGCGCTGGCTGGCCTGGGGGTGCAAGGCCTGTGGACGGTGCTGCTGGTGGCGCTGGGCCGGGCGTGCATGGGGCGCACCATGCGCCGGCTCGAAGTGCAGGGAGGGTGAATCGGCCCATGGGATCGCTGGCCCTCTTCCTGCGCCTGGCGCTCGCATCGCTGAGCGGGCAGGCGCGCTACCCGGCCTCGGCGCTGATGCTCACCGCGGGCCAGTTCCTGATCACGGGCATCGAGGTCATCTCGGTGTGGGCGCTGTTCCACCGCTTCGGCGACGTGCAGGGCTGGCGCATCGGCGAGGTGGCGCTGTTCTATGGCCTCGCGAACTGCATGTTCGCCATCGCGGACGCGCTGGGGCGCGGCTTCGACGTGCTGGGCACGCAGTTCCTGCGCACCGGCGCGTTCGACCGGCTGCTGCTGCGCCCGCGGCCCGTATGGCTGCAGCTGATGGGGCACGACGTGCGCATCAGCCGCCTGGGCCGGCTGCTGCAGGGGCTGGCGGTGCTGGCGTTCGGCACGGCCCAGGCCGGGGTCGTGTGGACGGCGGAATCGGTGGCGCTGGCGGCCTTCGCGGTGGCCGGGGGCGTGGCCCTCTTCCTGGGCATCCTGGTGCTGCAGGGCGCGCTGTCGTTCTGGACCGTCGAGAGCCTGGAGGTCGCCAACGTGCTGACCTACGGCGGCGTGGAGGCGGCGCAGTACCCGCTGGCGATCTATGCCCGGTGGTTCCGCCGCCTGCTGACGTTCGCCGTGCCGCTGGCCTGCGTCGCCTACTACCCGGTGCTGCCGATCCTGGGCCGGGCCGATCCGCTCGGCGCGCCCGCGTGGGTGGGGTGGGTGTCGCCGCTGGCGGGCTTCATCTTCCTCGCGGCGGCCTCCGCGTTCTGGCGCCTCGGGCTGCGGCGCTATGCGTCCACCGGCAGCTGAATCGGCGGCCGGCGTTAAAATACCAGGTCAGCACGCCCGCATCGCCGGGCGCTCCTTCCCGGCCCCGGTGGCCGCAGCTCCTCCTCACAATCCATGTCGTCCAATCTGCACCCCATGCTCAACGTGGCCATCAAGGCCGCTCGCGCCGCCGGCGCCATCATCAACCGCGCGGCGCTCGACGTGGAGGCGGTGCGCGTGTCGCAAAAGCAGATCAACGACTTCGTGACCGAGGTGGACCACGCCAGCGAGCAGGCCATCATCGAAACGCTGCTCACGGCCTACCCCGGCCACGGCATCCTCGCTGAAGAATCCGGCAACCAGCACGGCGCCAAGGATTCGGAATTCGTCTGGGTCATCGACCCGCTGGACGGCACCACCAACTTCATCCACGGCTTTCCCGTCTATTGCGTGAGCATCGCCCTCGCCGTGCGCGGCAAGGTCGAGCAGGCCGTGGTCTACGACCCCACGCGCAACGACCTGTTCACCGCCACCAAGGGCCGCGGCGCCTACCTGAACGAGCGGCGCATCCGCGTGTCCAAGCGCACGCAGTTGAAGGACAGCCTGCTCTCCACGGGCTTCCCGTTCCGCCCGGGCGACAACTTCAAGACCTACCTGCACATCATGTCCGAGGTGATGCAGCGCACGGCCGGCCTGCGCCGCCCCGGCGCCGCGGCGCTGGACCTCGCCTACGTGGCGGCCGGCTTCACCGAGGGCTTCTTCGAGACGGGCCTGTCGATCTGGGACGTGGCCGCCGGCTCGCTGCTGGTGACCGAGGCCGGCGGCCTCGTGGGCAACTTCACGGGCGAATCCGACTTCCTGGAGCAGCGCGAGTGCCTGGCGGCCACGCCCCGCATCTACGGGCAGCTCGTGCCCATGCTCACCAAGTACAGCAAGTTCGCGGGGGCGGGCGACAAGGCCGCCGTGCGCCAGGCGGTGGAGTCGCAGGAGCCCGTCGCGCCCCCCGCGGCACCGCCGGCCGACGAGGACGCGCAGGCCCCGCTGTAATCCGCCGCGCCGGAACCGTTCAGTCCGGGTCCGGGTACTTGCGCGCGATCTGGCGGAAGTCGTCCGCCAGGTCCACGAAGGCATCCACCATGTCGGGGTCGAAGTGGGTGCCCCGCCCCTTCACGATGGTGCTGCAGGCCTGCTCGTGCGAGAACGCGGGCTTGTACACGCGCCTGCTGATGAGCGCGTCGTACACGTCGGCCAGGGCCATGAGCCGCGCCGACACGGGGATCGCATCGCCCGCCAGCCCCAGCGGGTAGCCCGTGCCGTCCCACTTCTCCTGGTGGCCGTAGGCGATCTCCTTGGACACGCTGAGGAAGGCCACGCGCATGCCCAGCCGCCGCTCGGCATCCTCGATGGCGTCGCGGCCGAGCGTGGTGTGGGTCTTCATGACCTCGAACTCCTCCACCGTGAGCTTGCCCGGCTTGAGCAGGATGCGGTCGGGGATGCCGATCTTGCCGATGTCGTGCAGCGGCGCCGACTTGTAGAGCAGGTCGATCATGCGCTCGTTGAGCACCGCCTCGAAGCGCGGATGCCGGGCGAGGCGCTCGGCCAGCGCCTTCACGTAGAGCTGGGTGCGGCGGATGTGGTTGCCGGTCTCGTTGTCGCGCGTCTCGGCCAGCGAGGTCATGGCCATGATGGTCACGTCCTGGATGGCCTGCACCTCCAGCGTGCGCAGGGCCACCTCGCGCTCCAGGTAGGCGCTCTTGTCGCGCAGGAAGTCGGCCGTGGCCTTCAGGGTCAGGTGCGTGTGCACGCGGGCCAGCAGGATGGGCGGGCTGATGGGCTTGGTGATGTAGTCCACCGCGCCCGCCGCGAGCCCGCGGCGCTCGTCCTCGGGGTTGGAGCGCGCGGTGAGGAAGATGACCGGGATGTCGCGCGACGCGGCATGCGCCTTGAGCTGGCGGCAGACCTCGTAGCCGTCGAGGCCGGGCATCATGATGTCCAGCAGGATCAGGTCGGGCGGCGGGGCCGACTGCGCGATGCGCAGGGCCTTCTCGCCCTGGTTGGCGACCTTGACGTGGTACTGGTCGCGCAGCAGCGTGGCCATCAGCGCGAGGTTGTCGGGCGTGTCGTCCACCACGAGCACGGTGGCGATGGATTTGTCTTGGAGCCCGCGTTCGTCGGGTTGCGAGAGGATGTCCATGGTGTTCTTGCCTGGTCTCTGTCGGAAGGTCCGGTGCGTGGTGCATCGTCGGGCGGCGGGGGCGTTCGCGCTCACGCGCCCCCGGCGCGGGGTTCGGGGGGCCCGGCGCACGCCAGGGCCTGCTCGAAATCGAAGCGGCGGACATGGGCCTCGACCCGGCCGAAATCGGTGCCCAGGGCCTCGCGCAGCAGCGCGGCATGCCGGCGCAGGTGGTCCACGGCGGCGGGGTCGTCGCCCTGCAGCAGCCTGCGCAGCCGCTCCAGGGCCTGCTGCCGGGCGGCATGGCCCTCGGGCCCGGCGGGCGCCGACGGGGCATCGGCGGGCCCGGGCGCGGCAGTCCGCATCCAGTCCTCCAGGCCGTGCAGCAGGCCGTCGAGCCGGTCGGTGGCGGCCCGGGCGGCAGCGGCCACGGCGGGGTCCCGGGGGTCGGCGCGCAGCGCCTGCTCCAGCCCATGCGCCGCCCGCGACAGAGGCAGCGCGCCGATGTTGGCCGCCACCGACTTCAAGGTATGCGCGAGCCGCTCGGCCGCGCCGGGGTTGCCCGCATCCAGCGCCGCATGCAGCGCGGCCCCGGTGTCCCGCTGCCCCTCGACGAACCGGCCCAGCAGGTCGGCGTAGAGCGCCGGCCGGCCCAGGGCGCGCTGCAGGCCCACGGCGATGTCCAGCCCCGGCACGCCGGCCGGCAGCGCGAGGACGGCGTCCGCGCCGTCGCCGCGCCGCGGCGCCCATTCGCCGTGCGGGCCGGCCACGCCGATGCCCGGGCGCGGCCGTATCCAGCGCGCCAACGCCTGCCAGAGCACGGCCGGCTCGATGGGCTTGGCGACGTGGTCGTTCATGCCCGCGTCGAAGCAGCGCTGCCGGTCGGCCTCCATGGCGTTGGCGGTCATGGCGATGATGGGCAACTGGGCATGGCGCGGGTCCGCGCGCAGGTGCCGCGTGGCGGTTTCGCCGTCCATCAGCTGCATCTGCATGTCCATCAGCACGGCGTCGTAGTCCTGGTGCGCGATGCATTCGAGCGCGGCCTGCCCGTGCGCCGCCACATCGACGAGGAAGCCCGCGTCGCGCAGCAGCTCCACGGCCACGAGCTGGTTCAGCTCGTTGTCCTCCACCAGCAGCACCGAGGCGCCCCGCAGCTGCGGCGGGGGCTGCTCGTCGCCAGGCTGCGCCAGGTGGGCATGGGCCGGCAGCCAGCCGTGGGCCAGGGGCTGCGCGAGGGTGTCGTGGAGCACCGAGGCGCTCACCGGCTTGACCAGCACGGTCTCGATGCCCTGCTCGCGCGCCGCGCGCATGACCTCGTCGCGGCCGTAGGCGGTGACCATGAGCATCTGCGGCGCCCGGTCCAGCCCCAGCTCGTGGATGCGGCGCGCCAGCTCGATGCCGTCCATGCCCGGCATGCGCCAGTCGATGAGCAGCAGGCCGTAGGGCCGGCCGTCGCGCTCGGCCTGCCGCAAGATGTCCAGGGCGCCGGCCCCGGTGTGCGCCTCGGTCGCCTCGAAGCCCATGGCGCGCAGCATCTCCGAGAGCACGGTGGCCGCCGTCTGGTTGTCGTCCACGATCAGCACGCGCCGGTTGCGCAGCGCGGGCGGCAGGCGCGGTGCGGGCTGGTCCGCGTCGGCGCATTCGAGCGGCAGCACGGCCCAGAACGATGCGCCCTGGCCCAGCGTGCTCTCCGCGCCCACCTCGCCGCCCATGAGCTCCGCGAGGTTCTTGCAGATCGCCAGCCCCAGCCCGCTGCCGCCGTAGCGCCGCGTGGTGGAGGCATCGGCCTGCTGGAAGCTCTGGAACAGCCGCCCGAGCTGCTCGGGCGCCATGCCGATGCCGGTGTCGCGCACCTCGAAGCGCAGCCGCACGCGCGGGCCCTGGCGCTCGACCAGGCGCACCAGCACATGGATCTCGCCGTGCTCGGTGAACTTGATCGCGTTGTTGGCGAAGTTGATGAGGATCTGCCCGAGCCGCAGCGCGTCGCCCACCAGGCGCGGCGGCACATCGGCGGCCACGTCCAGCACCAGCTCCAGCCCTTTCACGCCGGCCTTGTAGCCCACCACGTCGGCCATGCCCTCCAGCACGCGGTCGAGCAGGAAGGGCTGCTTCTCGACGATGAGCTTGCCGGCCTCGATGCGCGAGAAGTCGAGGATGTCGTTGATCACGCCCAGCAGGTGCTGGCCCGCCTGCTGGATCTTGCCCACGTAGTCGGCCTGCCGGGGCGTGAGTCCGGACTTCAGGGCCAGGTGCGACATGCCGATGATGGCGTTCATCGGCGTGCGGATCTCGTGGCTCATGTTGGCGAGGAAGTTGGACTTGAGCGCCGTCGTCTCCTCCGCCAGCTCCTTGGCGCGGCGCAGCTCGCGCTCGGCGCGCTGGCGGTCGGTGATGTCCACGAAGGTGCCGATCGCGCCGCCGGGCGAGCCGTCGGGCCGCTGGAAGCCGTGGATCCAGAACAGCGTGTGGTGGACCTCGCCGTCGGCGTAGGGGATGTCCACCTCCTTGTGGATCGCGGGGACGCCGGAGATGACCGCGCGGGTGTCGGCATCGAACGCCGCGCCGTCGGTCTCGGAGAGAAAGCCGGTCTCCAGCACCGACTTGCCCACGAGGTCCTCGCGGCGCACGCCGAAGGCCTCCTCGTAGGCCCGATTGAAACCGATGTAGCGCCCCTCGCCGTCCTTGTAGAACAGCGGGACCGGGATGGCGTCGATGAGCGCCTGCTGGAAGGCGAGCTGGTCGGCCACCCGGGCCTCCAGCTGCTTTTGCTCATGCACGTCCACCTGCACGCCGATCATGCGCAGGGCCCGGCCCTGCGCATCGCGCTCGACGCGGGCGGAGGCGAGGAGCCAGCGCACCTCGCCGTCCGGGCGCACCACGCGCCAGGAGTCCTGCAGGGCCACCGGGCCGCCGGCGCGCGCGGCCTCCAGCCGCGCCCCCACCCGCGCGCGGTCCTCGGGGTGCAGGAACTCCATCCAGTCGGCCAGCCGCCAGCCCTCGGGGCGGTGCGGCTGGCCGTACAGATCCTCCAGCTTGTCGCTGCACACGAGGTGGTCGCGCACCAGGTCGAGGTCGAACACGCCCACGCGCCCGGCCTCCTGCGCGAGCCTCAGGCGCTCGTGCATCCCGTGCAGGGCGGCCTCCGCGCGGCGCGCCTCGGTGACGTCCTCGATCACCCAGATGCAGGCATCGGCGTGGCCGTCGAGCCGCAGCATGCGGCCCGAGAGCCGGGCGTCGAAGGGCGTGCCGTCCAGGCGCACCAGCGTCGCCACCTCCCGCATGGCCCGGCCCGCGTGCAGGCCGCATTCGTCCATGCGCGCAAGGAAGCGCCGGTGCGGCTCCTGCCCGCCGAAGAGGTCCTGCACGGCCCGCCCGAGCAGTTGCTCCGGCGAGCCGCCCAGCAGTTCGGCGAAGGCGGGGTTGAAGCGCAGCACGGCCCCGTCGGCCACCAGCAGCACCGGCGGGGCGTTGTCGAAGATGGCGGTCTGCTGCTCCAGCAAGCCGTTGAGCAGGCGCTCGCGCCGCTGCAGCTCCTGGTGCGCGGTGATGCGCTCGGTCACGTTCTCGTGCAGGCCCACGATGGCGATGCGCCGGCCCCGGTCGTCGAACACCGGCGAGAGCGTGGCCTCGTCGTGGTAGAGGCTGCCGTCCTTGCGCTGGTTGACGAACTCGCCGCGCCACGGCCGGCCCGCCACCAGCCGCGCCCACATCTGGCGATAGACCTCCGGCGGCGTGCGGCCGGAGGCCACGACCGAGGGCTTGCGGCCCCGCACTTCGTGCAGGGCATGGCCGGTGTTGGCCTCGTACTGCGCATTGACCCATTCGATGCGGCCCTCGGCATCGGTGATGACCACGGCCACGGGGCTGGTCTGCAGCGCCGCGCCCAGCACCCGGAACCGCTCCATGGCCAGCGCCATGCGGGCGCGGTGGCGCAGCATGTCCAGCAGCAGGCCGCCCAGCACCAGTAGCAGCGCGCACACGCCCAGGCCGATCTGCCAGCGCTGCGCCGTGGGCAGCAACGCGTGGAGGTCGTCGAGCATCACGAGCTGCCAGGGGCCGTCCGGGTCGTTCCACTGGAGCGGGCGCTGCTCCACGGCATAGCGCACGCCGTCCACCAGCGCCTCGCGCGCATCCGGCCGGAACGGCAGGGCCTGCGCCACGCCGTTGTCGAACAGCGTGCCGAACTGCCGCTGTCCGCGCACCGCCTCGATGCGCTCCTGCGTGAGCGGCGGCGCCATCGCGTAGCGCCATTCGGGCCGGGTGGCGGCGAAGGCCACGCCCTGGGGCGACATGAGCAGCATCGGGTAGCCCAGGCGCCCCAGCTGGGTCTCGATGGGCTCGAAGGCCATCTTCACCAGCACCACGCCGACGATCGCGCCCGAGGGCGTGTCTCCTTCGTAGAGCGGCGCGGCGTAGTACAGGCCCCGCTCCTGCGAGGTGCTGCCCAGGGCGGGGTACACATTGACCGCGCCGCGCATGGCCTGCCGGAAATACGGCCGGTGCGAGAGGTCCATGCCCAGGGCCGACGGGCCGGGCGTCTCGTGCGCCACCACCGTTCCGTTGGTCGAGAGCACGAACACCCCGCTCATCAGGAAGCGCCCGCGCGCCACCGCCAGGCGGGCCAGCGCCTGCGGCGCGTTGGGCCGCAGCGTGCCCCGGGCCACCTGCTTGAGCGCGGGCTCGCTCAGCCCCAGCAGCGTCACCGCGCCCAGCAGCGGGCTGCCGGTGGTCTGGTTCAACAGCACGTCGGCCGTGTGGGTGAGCAGCGCGGCGCGCTCCTTCGCGCGCCCAGCCTCGCGCCACCGGGCGACGCCCTCCACCGTCATCCAGCCCCCGAGCAGCGAGAGCGCCACCACCACGGCCCAGCCGCGCACCCAGCGGCCGTCCCGCTGCGCCACCTTGTCGAACAGCGCCGCCAGGCTGCCCGCGCGCGGGCTCAGCGGCATGGCGCCTCCGGGGCCGCGCACGCGGGATGCCCGCCCCCGAAGCCTGGCGGCCCCCCGGACTGCTCCACGGCGGAAGGAAGGACGGAAGATGCGGTCACAGTCGCTTTGAACCTTCGCAGACGACAGGAAACACATGGGGAACGCGCTTGCGCTCCAGGACCCCCGCGCCACGGCGCATGGGCCCCACAGTATGGCAAAAGGTAACAAACTTATGGATTTTTTAACACCCCTCTCACCCTGGCTCGCCACCGCCATCGCGGCGGCCATCGCCCTCGTGGCGGCGGCCATCGTGCACCGCATCGCCGCGCTGATCCTGCTGCGCGCCACGCGCGGCGTGCCCGTGCTGCACGCGGTGGTGCGGGCCTGCGTGCCCGTGGCGCGGGTGCTGCTGCCCCTGGCGGCACTGCAGGTGGTGTGGGTGGCCGCCAGTGATGCCCAGCCCTACATCGATGCAGTGCGCCACCTGGGCGGGCTCGCCCTGATCGCGGCGGTGGGCTGGCTGCTGATCGCGGGCATCGGCGGGCTGGCCGACGGGGTGATCGCGCGCTACCCGGCCGACGTGGAGGACAACCTCGTGGCGCGGCGCATCGCCACGCAGGCGCGGGTGCTGGCGCGCACGGCCATGACCGGGGTCTTCATGGCGGCCCTGTCGCTCATGCTCATGACCTTTCCGGGCGCCCGCCAGGTGGGCGCCAGCCTGCTGGCCTCGGCCGGGGTGGTGGGCATCGTGGCCGGCATCGCGGCGCGGCCGGTCTTCAGCAACATGATCGCGGGGCTGCAGATCGCGCTGGCCCAGCCCATCCGCATCGACGACGTGCTCATCGTGCAGGGCGAATGGGGCCGCGTGGAGGAGATCACCGGCACCTACGTGGTGCTGCGCATCTGGGACGAGCGCCGGCTCGTCATCCCGCTGCAGTGGTTCATCGAGAACCCGTTCCAGAACTGGACCCGCACCAGCGCGGCCATCCTGGGCACGGTATTCCTCCACGCGGATTACCGGCTGCCGCTGGAGCCGCTGCGCCAGGAGCTCGACCGCGTGCTGGCCACGGCGCCCGAATGGGACCAGCGGGTGAAGGTGCTGCAGCTCACCGACGTGACCGAGCGCACCATCCAGGTCCGCGTGCTGGTGTCGGCCCGCAATTCCGGCCTGGCGTTCGACCTGCGCTGCCGGGTGCGCGAGGCGCTGGTGACCTTCATCCAGCGCGAGTACCCCGACTGCCTGCCGCACGTGCGGACGGCCTCCAGCGGCGCGCCGGACGCCGCCGGCGCGCGCGGGGCGGCCGCCTGATACCGGCCTGCCGGGGCACGCGCCGGCCGCCCCGCGGCCGCCCGCGGGATGGTCCGGGGCCCCGTCCACCATAATCCCCTCCCCCGTCCAGGGACGCGGCCCGCGGCCGCGCCCCCATTGCATGTCCAGGATTGGAGCAAAGGCAAGAATGCAGCAGGCAGACGCTGACACCCCCGATACCCTCGCCGCCCCCCCCGCATCCGCCCCGAAGGCGGCCCCGGCCGCGGCGGCCGACCTCTCGCTGCACACGCCCATGATGCAGCAGTACCTCGCCCTCAAGGCGGGGCATCCCGACACCCTCGTCTTCTACCGCATGGGGGATTTCTACGAGCTGTTCTGGGCCGATGCCGAGAAGGCCGCGCGGCTGCTGGACATCACGCTCACGCAGCGCGGGCAGTCGGCCGGGCAGCCGGTGGTGATGGCCGGCGTGCCCTTCCACGCGCTGGAAAACTACCTCGGGCGGCTGATCCGGATGGGCGAATCGGTCGCCATCTGCGAGCAGGTGGGCGAGGTGGGCACGGCCAAGGGCCCGGTGGAGCGCAAGGTGGTGCGCGTGGTCACGCCCGGCACGCTCACCGACAGCGAGCTGCTCTCGGACAAGGCCGAATCGATGCTGCTGGCCGTGCACCAGGGCCCGCGCGCGCGCTGCGGGCTGGCCTGGCTCAGCGTCACCCAGGGCGTGGTGCACCTGGCCGAGTGCGCGCACGACGAGGTGGGCACCTGGATCGCGCGCATCGGCCCGAGCGAGGTGCTCTACAGCGCCGGCGTCACCGAGCGCTTCGAGCAGCACCTGCAGGCGCTGCGCCAGAACGGCGTGCTGACCTGCCCGCTGGGCCTGCGCCCGGACTGGCAGTTCGACGCCGCGCTGGGCGAGCGCAAGCTGCTGGAGCAGCTGGGCGCGGCCAGCCTCGGCGCCTGGGACGCGCAGGACCTGCCCCAGGCCCACGCGGCCAGCGCGGCGCTGCTGTCCTATGCCGAGCACACCCAGGGCCGCGCGCTCACGCACATCCACGCGGTGCGGGTGCAGAAGAACGACGAGCTGATCGCCCTGCCCCTGTCCACGCGGCGCAACCTGGAGCTCACGCGCACGCTGCGCGGCGAGGATGCGCCCACCCTCTTCTCGCTGCTGGACACCTGCATGACCGGCATGGGCAGCCGCCTGCTCAAGACCTGGCTGCTGGAGCCCCGGCGCGACCGCGCCGAGGCGCGGGAGCGGCTGGCGGCCACGGCCGACCTGCGGGGCGACGGCGGCGGCGGCCACGGCCCGTGGCAGGCCCTGCGCGGCTCGCTGCGCGGCGTGAGCGACGTGGAGCGCATCACCGCGCGCATCGCCCTGCGGCAGGTGCGCCCGCGCGAACTCGTCGCGCTCGGCAAGACGCTACAAAAAGCAGAGCAGATAGCCCAGGAAAACCGGCGACCTGACCCGCTTTTGACCCAGATATTCGCCGACCTGCACACCCCGCCGGCCTGCGGCGCGCTGCTGGCCAGCGCGATCCTGGAGGAGCCCTCGGCCCTGGTGCGCGACGGCGGCGTGATCGCCGACGGCTTCGATGCCGACCTCGACGAGCTGCGCGGCATCCAGAACCACTGCGACAACTTCCTGCTGGCGCTGGAAACCCGCGAGAAGGCCCGCACCGGCATCCCCAACCTGCGCGTGCAGTTCAACAAGGTGCACGGCTTCTACATCGAGGTCACCAGCAGCCACCTCGAACGCATCCCGGACGACTACCGCCGCCGCCAGACGCTCAAGAACGCCGAGCGCTTCATCACGCCCGAGCTGAAGGCCTTCGAGGACAAGGCGCTGTCGGCCCAGGAGCGTGCCCTGGCGCGCGAGAAATGGCTCTACGAGCAGGTGCTGGACCAGCTCCAGCCCCACGTGCCCGCCCTCACCCGCGCGGCACGGGGCATCGCCACGCTGGACGCGCTCTGCGCGCTGGCCGAGCGCTCGCTCACGCTGGGCTGGTGCGCGCCGCAGTTCGTGCCCGAGCCCTGCATCGAGATCGAGGGCGGCCGCCACCCGGTGGTGGAGGCCCGGCTGGCGGAGACCTCCGCCGGCGCGTTCATCGCCAACCACACCCGCCTGAACGCCAACACGCGCCTGCAGATCATCACCGGCCCCAACATGGGCGGCAAATCGACCTACATGCGGCAGGTGGCGCTCATCGTGCTGCTCGCCAGCATGGGCAGCCACGTGCCGGCCGCGCGCTGCCGGCTCGGGCCCATCGATGCGATCCACACGCGCATCGGCGCGGCCGACGACCTCGCCAACGCGCAGTCCACCTTCATGATGGAGATGACCGAGGCCGCGCAGATCCTGCACGCGGCCACGCCCCACTCGCTGGTGCTCATGGACGAGATCGGCCGGGGCACCAGCACCTTCGACGGGCTGGCGCTGGCCAGCGGCATCGCCACGCACCTGCACGACCGCACGCGCGCCTTCACCCTCTTCGCCACGCACTACTTCGAGCTGACCGAACTCGCGGCGCGCCACCCGCACGCGGTGAACGTGCACGTGGGCGCGACCGAATCGGGCGCGAACATCGTCTTCCTGCACGAGATCCAGCCCGGCCCCGCCAGCCGCAGCTACGGCATCCACGTCGCCAAGCTCGCCGGCGTGCCGGCGCCCGTGCTCAACCATGCGCGCCACGCGCTGTCGGCGCTGGAAGAGCGCGCGGGTGAGGACGAGCGGCAGGTGGACCTGTTCGCCCCCCCGCCCGAGGCCGAAAGCCCCGGCATCAGCGCCGTGGAAGCCGCGCTGCAGGACATCCACCCCGACAGCCTCAGCCCGCGCGAGGCGCTGGACGCGCTCTATCAGCTCAAGCGGCTGGCCCATCCGGGCTGATCGGCGCCCGGCACGGGCCGGCACGCCCCCCATCGGCCTGCCAGCCGACGCTCCGGCCGCATGGGAGGCCGGCGCCGGCCACGGCGCCACGCGCGGCAGCGGAGCCGGGTGTCAGCCCAGGATGTGGTGGCCGGCATCCACATACAGCGTGCTGCCGGTGATGGCCCGCGCGCCGTCGCTGGCCAGGAAGGCGCACAGCGCGCCGATCTCCTCCAGTTCGACCAGGCGGCGCAGCGGGGCCCGCCGCACGGCATCCGCCATGAGGGCGTCGAAGTCCGAAATGCCGGAGGCCGCGCGCGTGGCCAGCGGCCCGGGGGACACCGCATTGACCCGGATCCCCTTGGGGCCGAGCTCGGCGGCCAGATAGCGCGTGCCGGACTCCAGCGCCGCCTTGACCGGGCCCATCACGCCATAGCCGGGAATCACCTCTTCCGCGCCGACATAGCTCATCGTCATCAGGCTGCCGCCCTGCGGCATCAGCGGCTCGGCCAGCCGGGCCATGCGCAGGAAGGAATGGCAGGAAATGTCCATGGCCCGCGCGAAGCCCTCGCGCGAACTGTCGGCCACGCGGCCGGACAGGTCGCTGCGGGGCGCGAAGGCGATGGAATGCAGCACGAAGTCCAGCCGCCCCCACTGCCGGGCGACGGCGCCGAACACCGCCTCCAACTGGCCGGGCTGCTCCACGTCCAGCGGCAGGGTGATCGACGCCGCCACCTGGCGCGCCAGCGGTTCCACGTGCGGGCGGGCCTTGTCGTTGAGCCAGGTGACCGCCAACTCGGCCCCCGCTTCGCGGAAGGCGCGGGCACAGCCCCAGGCGATGCTCTGTTCATTGGCGATCCCGACGACCAGTCCCCGCTTGCCGTGCAGATCCAGTAAAGGCATGGTTTGAACTCCGGAAGGAAAGTTGGAAAACAAGGATGGCTGGCAAGGCACACGGGCACGCTACCCGTTCAGTGCGTTGTCAGCAGGGAATCGCTCAAAACCCCGATCTCAGCGGCCCGGCCCCCCTTGGAAATCAATGGGTGATGGCACCGGGAAATGCAGATCCGGAGGTTTCGAGAGGTTCCCGGTTGTAATGCAGCCCCGTCCCGGCGTCGAGCGGCCGGCCCTGGAAGCGGATGGCCTGCCCGGTGCCGTGCGGGTCGTATTCCTCGCAAACAACGCCCCAGGCATGGCAGGGCCCGCCTGCAGGCCATTGGCGTCCACCAGGGCGATGGGCGTGCCCAGGGGGTCGCAGAGGACATGGTGGAGGCGCGTGGGGTGGGCCTGGGTGGAGGCCTCCTGCTGGTTGACCCGCTCACTGGCCGTGCTCCAGCCTGTCCATGCATTGCTTCAGCGCATTCCTCAAGCACAGGCCGGCCCCGTCGAGGGGTCGGTCCCGTGGTGCGACGATGGCCAGCTCTGAATCCTTCATGTTCAGCAGCGGCTTCGCGACCAGGCCCATTCGGCGGGCATAGCGCGCGCCCAGGGACTCCACCACGGCCACCCCGAGTCGTTCCCCGGCAAGTTCGCAGGCGGTGAACGACTGCGCCACCTCCATCAAGGGGCGGTACTCCAAGCCGCTCTTGAGAATGGCCTGCTGCGTCGCGAGGCCGGCGGGCAGCGCCGTCGAGAGCGCGATGAGTCCAAGGCCGGTCACGTCGCTGAGCGAAACACGTCGGGCCTTGGCGCGGGGATGCTGCGGATGAAAGACCGCGAACAGGCTGACAGCGGCCAGCTGCTCCTTGAAAACCCTGTCGTTGGGCGCGGAAGAACCGATGACGATGCCCAGGTCGATTCGGTGGTCGACCGCCATTTCCACAATCTCGAGCGCCGAACCCGCCCGCACGGTGAACGTGATGTCGGGGTACGCCTTGCGTACCGTCACGAGAGCCTGCGGCAGCAGCATGGACGAGGCCACCGCCACAGCGCCCACCGTGAGCCGGTCTGTGGCTCCCTTCCGGATATCGCTGGCCAGGCGGTCGACTGCCTCGATACCGGAGAGGGCGTTCAGAACCTCGGGAATCAAAGAGCGACCTTGACTGGTCAGTTGAAGCCGGCGGTTATCTCTGCTGAAGAGTGCGAAGCCCAGCCGCGTCTCCATGTCCCGAAGAAGCGCACTGGCCGCTGGCTGCGTCATGTGGATGGATGCCGCTGCCGCCGTGACCGTGCCTTGCTGGTACATGGCGCGAAGCAGGGACAGCTCTCGTCGACTGAGCATATGGATTCTGTATGAAAACAGTTTTTCTATCTATTTGACCACGCAACCCGCTCTCGCGAAGATTGGCCGAACTGTCCCAGTTCAGCAGCCCCGGAACGTCTTCCATGAGCGCAAACACCATCGTCTCCGTCACGTGCATCCCGATGCGCCTTCCCTTTCACCACTGGAGCAAGCCGCCACTGTTTGCAGGCAGGCCGCGCGACAAGCTGGACAGTGCCTTGGTGCGATTGCAGACATAAGACGGCGCCGTTGCCTGGGGCGAGTCCTATTGCATCGAGCCACGTGCGCTCCAGGCCATCTTCGAGACGTTGATTGCGCCGTTGGCCGTCGGGAAGAACGCGGACGACCCCACGCTGCTGCCCACGATGCAGCGGGTGCTGCACAACCTCGGGCGGTCCGGCCCTGTCGTGCACGCGCTCGCCGGCCTCGACATCGCTCTGTGGGACCTGCGCGCAAAGCGCGAGAACGTTCCGTTGTACGCATTGCTCGGCGGCACGCGCCGCGACCGCGTTCGGGTGTATGCCTCGCTGCTCCAGTACTACGCGGACGCCTCTTTGCTGGAGCAGGTGACCCAGCGCGCCTTGGGCGAGGGCTTCACCGAAATCAAGTTGCACGAGCGCACTGCAGAGGCCGTCGCCGCAGTCCGCAGGTCCGTCGGCCCCGACGTGCCCGTCATGGTGGATACGAACTGCGCCTGGCTTCCCGATGAAGCCGAAGCCGCCATCTCCGCCATGCTGCCGTACAAGCCCTTCTGGATTGAAGAGCCCCTCTGGACGCCTGAGAACGATGGGGCGCTCGCCGCCCTGAAGAACAAGGTGCCGGTGCCCTTGGCAGTGGGCGAGAACGCCAGTTGCGCGCTGGCGCTCCACCGGATGGTTGAAGCGGAAACGGTGCAGTACGTCCAACCCAGTGTCATCAAGCTTGGACTGACCGCGGCCCTGGAAATCTCGCGTGCATGCCAAGGAACCCGCGTGACGTGCGCCCCTCAGGTCGCCTTCTTCGGACCGGGGTTCCTGGCCAGCCTGCACCTCATTGCGGCGCAAGAGCCAGAGGTATCCCTGGAGCGGTTGTATGTCGAACTGGCCCACGTTCCGTATGCCCGCACGGTGCCCATTGAGCACGGCTGGATCCAGGTCCCGCATGCGGCGGGCCTGGGAGCGGACCCCGAGGACGACCTGGCGCGCGGTGTGTACGCGCAGTAGCCGCCCAACCTTTCCAACGACATCCAAGGAGACAAACACCATGCGCAGCAATCGCCGCACCTTCCTCAGCCATTGCGCCGGACTCGCCCTGGGCGGCGCAGCCCCCTGGGCGCTGGCCACCCCCGGTCAGTACCCCGACAAAACCGTTCGCATCATCATTCCTTACCCGGCAGGGGGCGCCACTGACAACCTGGGGCGCATAGCCGGGCAGGCTCTGCAGCAGGCCCTCGGGCAGTCGTTCATTGCCGACAACAAAGGTGGGGCGGGCACCACGATCGGCACGAGGGAGCTCGCTCGCTCTGCTCCTGACGGATACACGCTCGGGATGGTGGACAGCACGTTCACCATCAATCCGGGGCTTCTCGGCTCGCGCCTGAACTACGACACCCTCAAGGACTTCACGCCCATCTGCCAAATTGCGACGGCGCAGTTTGTGCTGGTGACGCACCCTTCAGTGGAAGTCAAGGATTTGGCGGGCTTCGTTGCGAAGGCGAAGGCCGAGCCGAAAACGCTGTCCTATGGGTCCGCGGGTGTTGGCAGCGGCCCCCACCTGGCGGGTGAACAGCTTGCCCAGCAGGCCGGTCTGCAAGTCACCCACATTCCCTACCGTGGCGGCGGCACCGTCATTTCCGACCTGCTGGGTGGTCAGGTGCAGTTCGCGTTCGCCACGGTTCCCACGCTGGCCGAGCACATCAAGGCGGGGAAGCTGAAGGCCCTTGCTGTCACCGGCCCGCGGCGCGCCCCGCAGTTGCCGGATGTCCAGACGTTCACGGAAGCCGGCTTGCCCGGTGTCGACACCATGCCGCTGTTCGGTCTGATGGCTCCTGCGGGCATTCCCCCGGCGGTTGTCGAGCGTCTCAGCAAGACGTTGACCACGTCGATTCGCCAAGGGGAGATGAACGCCAAGCTCAAGTCTCTCGGCTTCGACCCCGTCGGCAGCACTCCACAGGAATTCAGCCGGTGGATTCAGACGGAAATCGCGAAATGGACCGACGTGATTCGCAAGGGGAAGATCCAGGCCGAGTAACGCAGGCCGGTTCCCCGCTGGATGAGCATTGTGAGCAGGCCGGGTGGCAGAGCCCGGCAAATAAACCCAAAGCAGGAGACAAGATGATCCATCCGTTGATGCCAGTGCGCACGATTGCGCTTTTTTCCCTCTGTGCCGCGCTGTTCGGCTGCGCCTCGTCCCAGCCTCCTCGGCTGGGGACCTTGCCCACCGGCACGGCGGCCGGAGACATGGAGCTCTCGCCGTTCTACCGATGGACGGGAACACTTCCAGGCCGGCCCGGCGTGATGCTCAAAACAGAGGCGATGCCAAGCCAGCCGGAAATAACCACGGCTGCATCGTCGCAGCGCATCCTCTACACCTCCGACGATGCGCGCTGGAAGTCTGGCTTGCTTCCCGTCAGTGGTTCGCTGTACCTTCCTTCAGGGGCGATGCCCGCCGGAGGCTGGCCGGTGTTGGCGTGGGCCCATGGCACCGTGGGGGCGGCAGACGCATGTGCCCCCTCCTGGCAACTGCATCGCCCCAGGGATGCGTTCTACATCAACCGATGGCTGGAGCAAGGCTTTGCGGTGGTTGCGACCGATTACCAAGGCCTGGGAGGCCCCGGGCCGCATCCCTACCAGTTCTGGGAAGCAGAAGGGCGTTCGGTCCTCGACAGTGTCAGGGCCGCTCTTGCTGCGCATCCCGGCACGCTCGCCAATCGGGTGGTGATAAGCGGCCAGTCCCAAGGCTCCGGCGCTGCCGTCGGCGCCACCCGTATTGCCCCGACCTACGCTCCCGACATCCAGCTCATTGCGACCATCGCAACGGGAGTCGCGCCGGTATTTCCCGACGCGAGCTACCAGCCTCCCACTGAAGTCACGACCCCGGGTGGCCCCGCTCGCTTCACGGTGCTTCGCTTGATCGGTGGCTCCATTCCTGACGGAGGCCCCAAGCCCGATGACCTGATGAGCGACAAGGGGCGGCGCCTTCTCGACATCGCGCGCACAGCTTGCGTCGATGAGATGAGGGGGACGGAGCAACGCGAAGGTATCCACGGAGACAACGCCTTCACAGTGCCGTTGGCGCAGTTGGAGACCCGGCTGCTGCCCACGCGCGACATGAGTTCCGTTCGTCTGCAGACCCCCTTGTTCCTTGGAACGGGCCTTGCAGACAGAACCATCGTGCCTCGCCGCCAGTATGCGGCGGCCGCTGCCCTGTGTGCTGCGGGGACTCCGCTGGTTTGGAAGGCTTACGACGGCATTACGCACAACGGCATCGTCAATGCCGCGTTCAACGATGAACTGGCATTCGTGCGCGGGGCCATGGCTGGCAGTGTGCAGAACAGCTGTCAGGCCCATGTGGAGCCTGGTCCTGTTCAGCGACCAACACCAGGCATCCGGTTCAACGACTGAGCGAGTGGATCAGCAGTTCGAACTGACGATGACGGCCAGCAACACCGTGCGGATGGCCCGGATATTCAGTGCGATGGAGGCAGCGAAGTGCATGACACGCTCCAGGGTGCAACCTCTCGGGTTGCGGCAGAGTCAAGCTGGAAAGGGTCGCGCGGACAGGAGCCGCATTGCAGGGCTGGATAGCCCCGGAAGGTCGGCAATTTTTTCTAAGAACGTGTTTACGAT
Source organism: Paracidovorax anthurii (assembly GCF_003269065.1). Classification (GTDB taxonomy): domain Bacteria; phylum Pseudomonadota; class Gammaproteobacteria; order Burkholderiales; family Burkholderiaceae_C; genus Paracidovorax; species Paracidovorax anthurii. The sequence goes on along the minus strand of NZ_QLTA01000066.1, from coordinate 308 downwards.
CTTCTGAGTAGCAGAGCCAGAAACGCCAAGTGGACGAACTGTAAGCTGGTGTTGAGCCATCGCTCACAGTTCTTCCATAGCCGCCGGTTCTTGTCCAGCCAAGCAAAGCTGCGCTCAACCACCCAGCGCTTGGGCATGACCTTGAAGGTGTGCAACTCGCTTCTCTTGGCGATCTGCACCGTCACATGCTCACCCAGGATGTCCTTGACGCCTTGCGCGAAGGGCTCGCCTGTGTAACCGCTGTCCGTCAGCACACTTTGCACCCGCCCCAGCGAGCGCTTGCAGCGCTTGAAGGCCGCAAGCGCTCC
>NZ_QLTA01000065.1 GCF_003269065.1 Paracidovorax anthurii | reverse complement strand
GAAGCCATCCGGGCGTGCCAGCGTTTGGGCCGCAGCGTCTGGAAGAAGTGGAGCGGCTACCACCGGCGCAGCCTTGTCGAGACGAAGATGCACTGCTTCAAGCGACTGGGCGAACGGGTGACGGCGCGCACGTTCGAGCATCAGGTGGTGGAGTTGCATGTCCGCGTGGCCGTACTCAACCGCTTCAGCCAGATCGGTCGTCCTCAAACCGTTCTGGTGGCCGCCATGGCATAAATCCGTCTGGGGTTGGGGCTATGCCGTCTTCGAACTGATTTGTGCAACAAAGCCCCCATCAGGCTGAATGCTGCTTCAACACTGCAGGCTGCGCAGGCAACCCCGGCCAAAGCTGCACACGGTAATGGTCTTCGCCATCCAGCCCATCCACCGACAGCGAATCCAGGCCCGAGGCTGAGAGCCGGACCCTGTACGCCCCCGGGGCCGTTTCAAACCGGGCCGCCTCCGGAAAATAGTCCGTGCAGCCCGCAGCCACCAGCGGCCCGGTCTTCACGACCAGCGACGCCTCCACCACATGGTCGAACCGGTCGAAGTCGGCGTGCGGCGCGGCATCCAGCAACTCCAGCGTCACCGGCACATGCGTGTTGCGCACCGTGCCGAAGCCCACGACACCCACCGCGACCGCCAGCATGCGGTGCGACGCGGCCTCGTCCCAGGCGCTCGACAGGTCTCCCTCCGCCGCCTCGTCCTGCAGATAGAACTGGTGGTAATCCGCGAAAAGCGTGAGGTGATGACGCGATGCCATGAATGAGAGTGCAGCGCTGTCGCTGTGTCAGAGAACGCGGCCCCAGCACCCACCTCAGGCCGAAGGCTCCTGCGCGTCCTCCGGCGCCTGCGTGTGCCGGATGAAGAGCTGCGCGGCCCAGATGCCCAGCTCGTAGAGCAGGCACATCGGCACCGCGAGCGCGAGCTGCGACACCACGTCGGGCGGGGTGACCACGGCGGCGATGATGAAGGCGATCACGATGAAGTAGCCACGAAAGCTCTTGAGCTTGTCCACGCTGACGATGCCCATGCGCGCGAGCACGACGACGACGATGGGCACCTCGAACGACAGGCCGAACGCGAGGAACATGGTGAGCACGAAGCTCAGGTAGGCCTCGATGTCCGGCGCGGCCGTGATGCTCTTGGGCGCGAAGCTCTGGATGAAGCTGAACACCTGCCCGAACACGAAGAAATAGCAGAACGCCACGCCGAAGAAGAACAGCAGCGTGCTGGAGACGACCAGCGGCAGCACAAGCTTCTTCTCGTGCGAGTAGAGCCCCGGCGCCACGAAGGCCCACACCTGGTAGAGCACCACCGGCAGCGCCACCAGGAAGGCCGCCATCAGCAGGATCTTGAGCGGCACCATGAACGGCGAGATCACCGAGGTGGCGATCAGCGTGGCCCCCGCGGGCAGGTGCGCGACCAGGGGCGCGGCCAGCAGGTCGTAGAGCGCGCCGGGGCCCGGGTAGAAGAACAGCGCGCCGGCGGCGATGCCGATGGCGATCAGGGCCTTGACGAGGCGGTCGCGCAGCTCCATGAGGTGCGCGACGAAGGGCTGCTCGGTGCCGGCCAGCTCGTCGTCTTGGGAGGGGGTGTCGGACATGGTGGGGAGGTGGTGCGGTCCCGGGAAGCCGCCCGGCGGACCGCGCGGCCGCCGTCGTCAGCGGGCCATCAGAGGGGTTTGCGGGGCCGGAAGCGCGCCACGCGCGCCGCGCCCGACTGCGCCTTGGTGCGCACGCCGGCACGGGCCTTGTACCACTGCGGGGTGGCGCCGCGCTTGAGGCGCCAGTTCTTGCCGGGATGCTTGTAGGAGGGAATGACCGCGGAGGCGGGTGCATCGCCCTGCGCCGCCGAGGCGTCTGGAAGGCCGGAGAGGCTGCTTTCCCAGTCTTTCTGGAAATCGCTCGCGCTGGTGTGGATGCTCTGGTGCACGTCGCGCGCGGCGCTCTCCACCGACTCCTTCATCTTGCGCAGCTCGTCCAGCTCCATGGAGCGGTTGACCTCCGCCTTCACGTCGGCCACGTAGCGCTGCGCCTTGCCCAGCAGCGTGCCCACGGTGCGCGCCACGCGCGGCAGCTTCTCGGGGCCGATGACGATGAGTGCCACGGCGCCGATGAGCGCCATCTTGGACAGGCCGATGTCGATCATGAAGGCGGGAAGAGCGGTTCAGCGGGGAATCGGGAGGAACGGCGGCCGGTCAGCTCTTCTGCTTGGCTTCGACATCGATGGTGCCCTTGTCGGCGGTGTGCGCCTGGCTGTTGGCCACCTGGCCCGCGGGGGGGGGGGTCGCCGCCGTGGCGGTGGAGGCATTCTCGGGGGTGCTGCCGTCCTTCATGCCATCCTTGAAGCCCTTGACGGCGCCGCCCAGGTCGGAGCCGATGTTCTTGAGCTTCTTGGTGCCGAACACCATCACGACGATGAGCAGCACGATCAGCCAGTGCCAGATGGAAAAAGATCCCATGGAAATCTCCTAACGAATACGGTTCATTCTAGACCCCGCGCATGGCGGGAAAGTGCATACCCATGCCGGCCGTCAGCCCCGCAGCCAGGGGCGCGGCCCGCCCATCACGTGGACGTGCAGGTGGTGGACCTCCTGCCCCCCTTCGGTGCCGGTGTTCACCACGATGCGGAAGCCGCCCTCCGGATAGGGATTGCAGCCCTGCTCCAGCGCCAGCTTCGGGGCCAGGGCCATCATGCGGCCGAGCACGCCGGCGTGGTCGTCGGTGACGGCGGCCATGGAGTGCAGGTGCTCTTTGGGCACCATGAGGAAGTGGACCGGGGCCCAGGGGTTGATGTCGTGGAACGCCAGGATCTCGTCGTCCTCGTAGACCTTCCGCGAGGGGATCTGGCCGGCGATGATCTTGCAGAAAAGGCAGTTCGGATCGTGCATGGTGCGAGGGAGGAAGGGACGCGGATCGGGAGCGCCCGCCGGCGCCCGGCAAGCGGGCCGCCAGCAGTCGGGGCGTGGTGGTCAGGAATTGTCCGTGAGTTTCACCGTGGGGCGCACGCCCACGTCGGCATGGTGCTTCGCGATCCAGGCCTGCCCCGCGGTGCGGCCGAGCGCGAAGAGCTGGCGCACGAAGGGCAGGTCCGCGCGCATCTTGCTCGACGCGCCGAACTCCGCCAGCACCGAGCCGCCGTCGATGCGGTGCATGCGCACGCTCTTGTAGCGATCGGCGTCCAGCTTGCCCTCGGCGAGCAGGCGGCGCACGAACTCGATCGCGCGCATCTCGGCCAGCAGGCTCGCATTGAAGGTGACCTCGTTCATGCGCTCCATGATCTCGGTGGCGCTGTCGGGCAGCTCGGTGTGCTCGATCGGATTGATCTGCACGAGCAGGATGTCCGCGCAGTGGGTCTTGTAGATGAGCGGGTAGAGCGCCGGGTTGCCGGAATAGCCCCCGTCCCAGTAGGGGTCGCCGTCGATCTGCACGGCCTTGAAGAGCAGCGGCAGGCACGCGGAGGCCATCACGGCGTCGGTGCTCAGGCGCTTGCCCGAGAAAATGACGCCGCGCCCCGTGCGCACGTTGGTCGCGCAGACGAACACGCGCGGCCCATGCGAGGCCCGCAACACGTCGAAATCCACCTCGCGCTCCAGCAGGCGGCGCAACGGATTGATGCCCAGCGGGTTGGTCTGGTAAGGCGAGAGCCACTGGCTGACCATGCCCATGAACGGCGTGGAAGGCACGCCCCACAGCAGGCTGCCCATGGCGCCCACGCCCTCCCAGAGCCGCGTGAGCGATTCGCGCGCCATCGTGCAGCCCTGCTGGTGCAGCGCCACGCCGCGCAGGTCGGGATGGCGGTGCGCGGCCTGCGCGAAGCCGCTGGCCAGCGCCACCGCGTTCATCGCCCCGGCGCTGGTGCCGCTGATGCCGTCGAAGCGGAAACGCCCGTCCTCCAGCAGCGCGTCGAGCACGCCCCAGGTCAGCGCGCCGTGCGATCCGCCGCCCTGCAGGGCGAGGTTGAGCGGCACCGAGCCTGGTGCGGCGGCTTCCTTGTCAGCCATCGATGGCCTGGCCCTTGTTCATCGAGACCATGCCGCGCACGATCCGGTAGAGGAACCAGATGGAGATCAGGCCCCAGGCGATCCAGCCCGGGAACACGAACAGCAGCCACAGCGGCGCGGTGACGAGGTAGAGCACGCCCGCCCAGATCACCGTGCGGATGCGCCATGAGAAGTGCGTGGCCTGCCAGGTGCCCTGGGCATCGCCCTGCTTCACGAGGTCGATGACCAGCGCGATGATGAGCAGGGCCGCCCCGGGCTGCGCGCCCGGGATGACGGCGCCCACGGCCACGATCAGGTGCAGGATGTAGCTCACCCATCCGACGGCCTTCAGGGATTCGGCCCGCTCGTCCGGCTCGATGTCGGTGATGTCGCTCTGGCTCATGGGGAAGGACCTCCTTCGTCGGCGGCGCGCTGGATGGATTTGCGCAGGGCTTTTTCCTCGATGCCGCTGGTGCCCTCGCGGCGCTCCAGTTCGGCCACCACGTCGGCGGGCGCGAGGCCGTAGTGGGCCAGCGCGATCATCGAATGGAACCAGAGGTCGGCCACCTCATAGACGAGCTTGGACGGGTCGGCGCCGTGGTCCACGTCCTTGGCGGCCATGACGACCTCGGTCGCCTCCTCGCCGATCTTCTTGAGGAAGGCGTCGGGGCCCTTGTGCAGCAGGCGCGCGACGTAGCTCTTGTCGGCATCGCCGCCGCGCGCGGGCTTGCGGCTCTCGATCACGGCGGCGAGCCGCGCGAGCGCGTCGTGCGGCGCGGGGGCGATGGGTTCGTTGCTGGGCATGGGCTTCACTTATAGATGGACTCGGGATCTTTCAAGACCGGATCGACCGCCTGCCACGCGCCGTCCCGCAAGACGCTGAAGAAGCAGCTGTGCCGCCCCGTGTGGCAGGCGATGCCGGGCGCGTGCCCGAGTTGCGTCACCTTGAGAAGCACCACGTCGTTGTCGCAGTCGAGCCGGATCTCGTGCACCGTCTGCACGTGGCCGGACTCCTCGCCCTTGAACCACAGCTTGCCGCGCGAGCGGCTGAAATACACCGCGCGCGCCAGCTCGGCGGTCTTGGCGAGCGCCTCGCGGTTCATCCACGCGAACATGAGCACGTCGCCCGTGCCCGCTTCCTGCGCGATCACGGGCACGAGGCCCTGCGCATCCCATTTCACATCATCGAGCCAGTTCATCGCCCCATTCTCCGCCATTTGCCATACCGCATGATGACGCATCGTTTGCTATGCTTTATATAGCAAACAATCCAACATTCCCGGCGACATGGCGCCAATTCCGTCTGAAATCTGCCGTCCGGGGCCCTCAGGGGCGCACCGGAATGCCACGCTCGGCCATGCGGGCCTTGGCCTGGCCCACGGTGTATTCGCCGTAGTGGAAGATGCTCGCCGCCAGCACCGCGTCCGCGCCGCCCTGCTGCACGCCGTCGGCCAGGTCGTCCAGGCTGCCCACGCCGCCCGAGGCGATCACGGGCACGCTCACGGCGTCGCTCACCGCGCGGGTCAGCGCCAGGTCGAAGCCCGACTTGGTGCCGTCACGGTCCATGCTGGTGAGCAGGATCTCGCCCGCGCCGCGCCGCGCCATTTCCGCCGCCCAGCGCACGGCGTCCAGCCCCGTGTTCTTGCGGCCGCCGTGGCTGTACACGTCCCAGCCCGGCCCCAGGGGGGCGCCGTCCGGCCCGGGGCGCGCGGCCTCCTCGGGCGTGCGGCGCTTGGCGTCGATGGCCACCACGATGCACTGCGCGCCGTACTTCGCCGAAGCCGCGTCGATCACGTCGGGGTTGGCGATGGCGGCGGAATTGAAGCTGGTCTTGTCAGCGCCCGCGTTGAGCAGGCGCCGCACGTCCTCCACGGTGCGCACGCCGCCGCCCACGGTGAGCGGGATGAACACCTGGCTCGCCACGGCCTCGATGATGGGCAGGATCAGGTCGCGCCCGTCGCTGGTGGCGGTGATGTCGAGGAAGGTGAGCTCGTCGGCTCCCTGCGCGTTGTAGCGCGCGGCGATCTCCACCGGATCGCCGGCGTCGCGCAGTTCCAGGAAGTTCACGCCCTTCACGACGCGGCCGCCGGTGACGTCCAGACAGGGAATGATGCGTTTGGCCAGCATGGAAAGATCCAGGAAAGAAAGGACAGGAAAAGGAAAGAGGAAGGAAGGCAGCGGCGCGCCGGGCGCCCGCCCCGCAGGTTCAGGTTCAGCGCAGCACCCGCAGATGCTGCCAGCCGGACCACCCGGCGCCGGGCGCGATCTCCACCGGCGCATGCACGCAGGCGGCCTCCACGCAAAGCATGTGGCGGTAGCCGTCGGCGGGCATGTCCGCCAACGTGGCGCAGCGGTCCGCGCCCGGGTTCCAGACCACGTTCTCGGTCCAGGAAGGGCTTTGCGCGATGGAGAGCACGCCCTGGCCGCTCTCCAAGCGCAACGGGCCCTCGGGCGCCGCGAAGACGCTGTCGTATTCACCGGCGAAGCGCACGGGCCCGTCCTGCGTGCCGTGCCGGTCGGCCACCGCGTCCCAGCGGGCACGGCCCTCCAGGCCCTCCAACCGGGCCTGGGCGATGTCGGCCACCCGCAGGTAGGTGTGGAGCGCGCCCGTGAAGGCCCAGGGCGCATCGCCGCGGTTGCGCAGCGACAGCGCGATGCGCAGCGCGTCCGGCGACAGCGACACCTCCAGGCGCGCCTCGAAACCGTGCGGCCAGATCGCGCGCGTGCCGGCGCTGTCGGCCAGGGACAGCGTTGCCTGCGTCACGTGACCGCTTGAAGACTCGGCCACCAAATTCCAAGGCAAATTTCGCATGAATCCATGCTTGGGAAGAGCCCCCCGCTGATTAAATTGTGGGCAGCAGACGGGCACGCCCCCCCGGATCGCGGACTGCCCGTCCAGCGCGGATCGGGGACTCAGATACAGGCGCTCGACCCCGTCCGCGGTGGTCCAGGAAAGCACCTGCGCTCCCTGGAGAGCGATGGTTGCCGAGCCTGCGGCGGGGCTGTGCAGCCGGACGGCGGGCAGGTCCATGAAGGTGGTGGGCAGCACCGCGGAAGCGGCCGTGGCATGGGCTGTCATATTTCGGATTGTAGGAGTGGAGGGGTCTCGCAGCCCCGCGAAAACCGCCGGCGGCGGGGCCAGGGCCCCTTCCGACTTGAAGGACAATGCGCCACCTCGCAACGGCGCAAGGAGAGTGCCGCCGGGGATTCATTGCCTATTTCTGCCTTGAACCATGCCTGAGAACAAAAGAAAACTTCCGCCAACGGCCAGCATCCTCGTCGCGATGCTCATTGGCATCCTCGCCGGATACCTCATTAACACCAATGTCGCGGACAAGGCGGCCCTGGCTGGTTATATCTCAATCATCTCGGATATTTTCCTGCGGCTCATCAAGATGCTGATCGCGCCGCTGGTGTTCTCGACGCTGGTGGTGGGCATCGCCCACATGGGCGACGCGTCCGCCGTCGGGCGCGTGTTCCTCAAGGCCATGGCCTGGTTCCTGACCGCATCGCTCATCTCGCTGGCCCTGGGCCTCATCCTCGCCACCGTGCTGCAGCCCGGGGCCAACCTGGGCCTGCCGCTGCCGGAGACCCACCAGTCCGCCCAGCTGGCCACCTCCAAGTTCACGATCAAGGAGTTCGTGAACCACCTGGTGCCCAAGTCCTTCGCGGAAGCGATGGCCAACAACGAGATCCTGCAGATCGTGGTGTTCTCGATGTTCTTCGGCATCGCGCTCGCCAGCCTCGGCGACAAGGCGCGCACGCTGGTGCGCTGCGTCGAAGAACTCTCGCACGCCATGCTCAAGATCACGGCCTACGTGATGCGCTTCGCGCCGCCCGCCGTGTTCGCGGCCATGGCCGCCACGGTGGCCGTGAACGGCCTGGGCATCCTGCTCAAGTTCGCCGTGTTCATGGGCCAGTTCTATCTGGCCCTGCTGATCCTGTGGACGCTGCTGATCAGCGCCGGCTTCATGGCCCTGCGCGGCCGGATCTTCACGCTGCTGCGCAACATCCGCGAGGCCTTCCTGCTGTCGTTCGCCACCGCCAGTTCCGAAGCCGCCTACCCCAAGCTGCTCGACGCACTCGACCGTTTCGGCGTGAAGCGCCGCGTCTCCAGCTTCGTGATGCCGCTGGGCTATTCGTTCAACCTCGACGGCTCGATGATCTACTGCACGTTCGCCACGCTCTTCATCGCGCAGGCCTACGGCATCCACCTGCCGATCGAGACGCAGATCACCATGCTGCTCGTCCTGATGCTCACCTCCAAGGGCATGGCCGGCGTGCCGCGCGCCTCGCTCGTGGTGATCGCCGCCACGCTGAACCAGTTCCACATCCCCGAGGCCGGCCTGCTGCTGATCCTGGGCATCGACACCTTCCTCGACATGGGCCGCTCGGCCACGAACGCGGTGGGCAACTCGATCGCCGCCGCCGTGGTGGCCAAGTGGGAAGGCGCCCTGCTCTCGGAAGAGGAAGCCGCCGTCCACGCCGCCACGCTGGACACGCAGCCCGACCCCGCCAAGGCGGCCCACGGACTGTCCGGCGAGGAACCCCGGGCCGCCTGAGCCCCCAGCCCCCTTCGCGCGGCGCTCCCCACGGGAGGCCGCGCAGGCGCGTCAGCCTTCCTGCAGGCTGCGCGCCACCCCGTCCTGCCAGCGCCACGCATCGGCGCACATGCACTCCAGCCCATGGCGCGTCTTCCAGCCGAGCAGGCGCTCGGCCAGCCCGGGATCGGCCCAGCAGGCCGCCACATCCCCAGGGCGGCGGGCCACCACCTGATAAGGCACGGCCCGCCCGCTCGCCGCCTCGAAGGCGCGCACCATCTCCAGCACCGACACCGGGCGCCCCGTGCCCAGGTTCACCGTGAGCAGCCCCGGGTGCTCGCGCAGATAGCGCAGGGCCGCCACGTGGCCCTCGGCCAGATCGCACACGTGGATGTAGTCGCGCACCCCGGTGCCGTCGGGCGTCGGATAGTCGCTGCCATACACGCTCAGCCGCTCGCGCAGCCCCACGGCCACCTGGGCCACGTAGGGCAGCAGGTTGTTGGGCACGTCCTGCGGGTCTTCGCCGATGAGGCCGCTCTCGTGCGCCCCCACGGGGTTGAAGTAGCGCAGCCGGGCGATGCGCCAGCGGCCGGGCTCGGACCCATCCACGTCGGCCAGCACCTGCTCCATCATGAGCTTGCTCTGCCCGTACGGGTTGGTGGCCGACAGCGGGAAGTCCTCGCGGATGGGCAGCGACGCGGGCTCGCCGTACACCGTGGCCGAGGAGGAGAACACCAGCGTGCGCACGTCCGCCGCCCGCATGGCGCGCAGCAACGCGACGGTGCCCGCCACGTTGTTGTCGTAATAGGCCAGCGGCTCGCGCACCGATTCGCCCACGGACTTGAGCGCCGCGAAATGGATGACCGCATCGACGCGGTGCTCGGAAAAGATGCGCGCCAGCAACGCCTCGTCCCGCACGTCCCCTTCGATCAGGCCCGGAACACTGCCCGTGATGCGACCGACGCGCTCCAGCACCGAGCGGCGGCTGTTGCAGAAGTTGTCGAGGATGAGGAACGGCAGGCCGGCCTCGGCCAGCGCCACGCAGGTATGAGAGCCGATGAAGCCGGCGCCGCCTGTCACAAGTATCACGCGATTGCTCCTGGTGAATCCGGCCGAAGGTGGCCCACGTACCTGCCGGGCATTGTCGGCCTTCGCCGTTGCCAAGGGGCGGAATGCCACCCTGCGCCATCCTAGCCGGGGTACTGACGGCGATGAAAGTGCGACACAATCGGCCAATATCAAAACTATGTAATGGATTGTTTTTTTCTATGAATCTGCCGCATCGTCTCTCCACGAGAGACGATGTTGTCCACGAGAGGGAGTCTTCCGCCGCGGCGGGCCGCCCTGGAGGGCACCGCGCATCCTGCCGCCAGGGAAACCCTTGGACGTTTCCACCACAAGAACAAAGCTCCGTGCCCAAACGCCTAAGACTGTTGTTTTTTTGCCTCCTGATGCAGCTGTCGGCGGCGGCCTGGACGGCCATGCCGTCCGTGGCCCTGCATTACGGGCCCGCGGCCCCGCTGGCCGAGCTGAAGGTGTTCGACATCGCGGTGGTCGAACCCGACCACGGCTACGACCCGCAGGCCTTCGCCAAGACCGGCAGCGCACTCTACGCCTACGTGTCGGTGGCCGAGGTGCAATCCTCGCGCGCCTATTTCCGTGACATCCCGGACGCCTGGAAGATGGCGCGCAACGGCGCCTGGAATTCCGAGGTGATCGACCAGACACCCGCCGAATGGCCCGAGTTCTTCGCCACCCGGGTGGTGGGCCCGCTCTGGGAGCGCGGCTACCGGGGCTTCTTCCTCGACACGCTCGACTCCTACCGGCTGGCCAGCCGGTTCGACGAGGCCGCGCAGCAGCAGGGCCTCGTGCGCGTGATCGAGACCCTGCACCAGCGCTTCCCCGGCATCCGGCTCATCATGAACCGGGGCTTCGACATCGTTCCGCGCGTGAAGGACAAGATCCAGATGGTGGCCGCGGAATCGCTCTTCCGGGGCTGGAACGCCTCCACGCGCCGCTACGAAGAGGTCAAGCCCGCCGACCGCGAATGGCTGCTGGGCCAGTTACGCACCATCCGGGAGCGCGACGGCCTGCCCGTCCTCGCCATCGACTACGTTCCCCCCACCGACCGGGAACTGACCCGCGCGACGGCCGGGCGCATCCAGGCGCTGGGCATCATCCCGTGGGTGACCGACGGGAACGTGCGCACCGTGGGCGTCAGCACCGTCGAGCTGGTGCCGCGCCGCGTGCTCATCCTGTACTACGGCGGCGAATCGCCCGCCCTCAACTATGCGTCGCCGCACCGCTTCCTGCAGATGCCGCTCAACCACATGGGCTATGTGGTGGACTACGCCGACGTGCGCAACCCCTTGCCCGAGGGCATCCTGCCCGACCGCTATGCCGGCATCGTGACCTGGTTCTCCGGCTTCCTGCCCGAGGCCCGGACCCGCGCCGTCAACCAGTGGCTGCTCGCGCGGCTGGCGGAGCGCACGCCGCTCGCCGTGATGGGCAATTTCGGGTTCCCCCTGGACCGGCAGTTCAATGACGCGCTGGGCATCAAGGGCAACGCGAGCCCGCCGCGCGGCGAGCAGCAGGTTTCCAAACAAGACCCGATGATGGGCTTCGAGCTGGCCGTGCAGCCGTCCAGCGGCTCGCGCTTCGAGTGGGTGATGCGCAACGGCGCGCCGGTGCAGCAGCCCGCGCGGGCCCTCATCGAGCACCGCGACGCGCGGGGCTTGCCGTTCCTGGGCGGCGCCATCCTGCCGTGGGGCGGGTTCGTGGTCGATCCCTTCGTGATCACGGAAGTGCCCGGCACCGACTACGCACGCTGGATGGTCGACCCCTTCGCCTTCCTCACGCAGGCGCTGCGGCTGCAGCCCGTGCCGGTGCCGGACGTCACGACCGAGAACGGCCGCCGCCTGCTGTTCTCGCACGTGGACGGCGACGGCTTTCCCTCGCGCGCGGAACTGGCGGGCAGCCCCAACGCCGGCCTCGTGCTGCTCAAGGAAATCTTCGAGAAATACCCGAACGTGCCCCAGACCATGTCGGTCATCGAGGCCGAGGTCGCGCCCCACGGCCTGCACCCCGAGGGCAGCGCCGAGATGGAAGACATCGCGCGGCGCATGTTCCGCCTGCCGCACGTGGAGATCGCGAGCCACACGTATTCCCACCCCTTCCTCTGGGACCGCAGCGTGCGCCACGGCCTCTTCAGCGACAACTCCGAAGCCGCGATGAGCCTGGACGTGCCCGGCTACACGATGGACCTGCGGCGCGAGATCGTGGGTTCGAGCGAATACATCAACAGCCGCCTCGCGCCGCCGGACAAGCGCGTCAAGATCCTGCTGTGGTCGGGCGACACGGCGCCCAGCGCCGAGGCGCTGGAGATCACCGAGCGCGCCGGGCTGCTCAACATGAACGGCGGCGACACCTCCATCACCCGCACCAACCCCTCGATCACCGCCATCGGCGCGTTCGGCATCCAGAAGAACGGGTACCTGCAGGTGTACGCGCCCATCACCAACGAGAACATCTACACCAACCTCTGGCACGGCCCCTTCTACGGCTTCGAGCAGGTGCTGCAGAGCTTCGAGATGACGGACAAGCCCCGGCGCATCAAGCCCGTGGACATCTACTACCACGTGTACTCCACCAGCAAGCGCGCGGGCCTCAACGCGCTGCGCAAGGTGTACGACTGGGCCATGGCCCAGCCGCTGCACCCGGTCTTCGCCTCGGAATTCATCCTCAAGGTGCGCGACTTCCACACCTACGCGGTCGCGCGCGACGGAGCGGGCTGGCGCGTGCGGGGCGACGGCACCCTGCGCACCCTGCGCCTGCCGCCGGCCCTGGGCACGCCCCTGCCCCAGGCCAGCCAGGGCGTGGCGGGCTTCCGCGATGGCGTGGAAGGCACCTACGTGCACCTCGCGGGCGGCTCGGCCTGGCTGCGCACAAGCGCCGGCATGCCCTCAGCCTCCGCAGCCACCGAGGCAGCGCCGCCCGCGAAGACGGGCCCCTATCTCTTCGACGCCAATGCCCGGCTCACGGAATGGAGCGCCGCCGAGGATGGCACGCGCGCCGATTTCCGCCTCCAGGGCCACGCCCCCCTCGCCTTCAGTCTCGCCAACGCGCGCGGCTGCCAGGTGCGCGCCGACCAGCGCCTCCTGGCACCGGACCGCTCGCCCCCCCCAGGCACCGTGGATGTTCTCGCGTATCGTCTCTCTCATGCTGCTGCACAAATCCAGCTCCGGTGCCCGGGCCGCTGAACGACCCGTTCTGGCGCCGTCCTGGTTGATCACGCTGCTCGCCGGCATGGTGGGCGGCGGGCTGTGGCTGCTCTACCCGCGGCAGGATCTGGAGCGCCGGCTCGCCGAGACGGAGAACTCGGCGCTGTCCGTGGCCTATCTGCACAACCTGCTGCGCAGCGACCCGGACAACCCGCGCCTGCGGCTGCTGCTCGCGCAGCGCCAGATCGCCGTGGGCCAGATGGCCGAGGCGCGCACCACGCTGCAGCCCGCGCTCGAATCGTCCGACCCGCAGATCCACCGCGACGCCATCTGGGCGCTCTGGGATCTGTCGTACACCGAATACCAGCGCACGCCCGAACGCGAGGCTCCCTACCGCAAGGCCATGCGCGAAGACCTGCTGCGGCAGCTGCGCCTGCTGGCCGCGGAACCCTGGTCCCTGGAGCGGCGCGTGCAGCTCGCGCGCCGGGCCGCCGAACTGCAGGACCGCACGATGGGCGTCGCGCTGAGCCGCCAGATGGCGCGCGATGCGACCGACCCGCGCGAGGCGGCGCAGCTCTATGAACGCGCCGCCAAGGAATCGCTGGCCCAGTCGGACTACGCGGGCTGCGCCGAGCTGTACATCCTGGCGCGCAACGCCACGCCCGAGGCCGACAAGGCCAAGGACTACTATTTCGCCGCCGTGCGCGCGCTGCAGTCAGGCAACCAGCCCGTGGCCGCGCTGGAACTGGCCGAACGCGAGATCGGCCCCCTCGCCCAGGACCAGCAGACCCTGCTGATGATCACCCAGCTGGCGCGCGCGGCCGGCAAGCCCGCCGTCGCGGACCGCTACGTGCGCCAGCTGCTGCGCCTGTCCTGGCTGCGGCAATGGCAGGAATCGGGCGCCACGGCGCTGGCGTCGGCCCTGCCGCCAGTCGGCGCCCTGCTGCGCCCCATGGGCTACCTGGCCGCGCCCCCCGAACCCCGGCCGGAGGCGGCGCCGCCACGCTACGACGACGGGGCGCACCTGCTGCGCCCGCCCACCCTCACCCTGCCGACCCGCGGCGCGGAGGCAGAACCGGGTCCCTGGCGCGCCTGGAACATGGCCGGGCAGGAGCCCGCCGCGGCGGCCCCGATCCCCCCGGCCCCGCCGGTGCCCATCCCCACGCACCTGCTGCCCTACGACGAAAAGATCTACACGCTGGGCTACGAGGTCTTCCTGGAGAACCGCAAGCTCGACGATGCCTGGCTCATCGCCCACGCGGCGGTGCAGGCGCGGCCGGACGACCTCGCCTGGCGGGAGCGTCTCGCCCAGGTATCGGAGTGGAGCCGCCGGCCCGGCGTCGCGCTGCAGAACTGGATGATCATTGCCCAGCGCACGCAGAAGGAAGCGGCCTGGCAGGCCGTGCTGCGCATCGCGCCCGGGCAGTTCGACGATGCGGCGCTGCTGCAGGGCCTGCGCTTCCAGCTGCGCAGCCGGCCCGACGACTTCAAGCTGATCCGCGAGCTCGTGGATACCTACGAGCGCATCGGCGAACCCCAGCCCGCCATCGACTACCTGCGGCAGCACGCCAAGATCCCGCAGGCCGTGGAACTGCTGGCCCAGCTCGCGGAGCGCGCGGGCCAGCCGACCCTGGCGCTGGATACCTGGCGCCGGTTGCTGGCCGACAAGGAACAGCTCACGCCCGAGCGCGCCATGCGCGCGGCGGTGCTGGCGCTCACCCACGACCGGCCCGACGAAGGCCTGCAATGGCTGGAAGCCGCGCAGCAGCGCAAGGCGCCCGACAAGGCGGTGGAGATGGATTTCTGGCGCCTGACGGGCCAGCTGGCCGAGAGCCGGCAGCGGCAGGCGCTCGCGATCCAGGCCTACCGCGCGCTGGTGCGCACGCAGGACCACGACCGCTCCGACTACGACGCGCTGATCCGCCTGCTGATGGCGGACCAGCCCCTGGAGGCGGCCCAGGTCTCGGCGCTGGCGTGGGAGAAGTTCGACGAGCCGCGCTACCTCGTCGATGCGCTGTCGGTGTATTCGAGCCGCAACCAGTGGGCCGCGATGGGCGCGCTGCTGCGCAAGACCGACGCCGACCCGCAGGCCAAGAAACGCTCGCTGGCGCGCCTGCGCGAGCTTCCCGAATTCATGCGGCTGGCCGGCGGCTACTACCAGAGCCAGGGCGATCTGGCCCAGGCACGGCGCTACTACGAGGCCGGCCTGCGCTCGAGCCCCGACTCGTCCGAGATGCGGCAGGCCCTGCTGTGGCTGTTCATCGACGGCAACGATGCCGTGTCGCTGCGCACGCTGCTGGCCACGCAGGAGCGGCAGTGGGCACGCGACGAGGACGTGCACGACGCGCTCGCCGCGGCATACCAGGCGCTGTCGCTGCCGCAGGTGTCGCTGGAGCGCTATCTCACGCCGCGCATCGCTCAGCACCAGGACGACTTCCTGTGGCTCATGAACTATGCCGATGCGCTCGACCAGAACCAGCAGACCGACCGGTCCTGGCGCCTGCGGCGCGAGCTGCTCTCGCGCGAGTGGCGCTCGGTGCGGCAGGGCGACGGCCAACGGCGGCTCACGCCGAAGGAGGCCCGCGCGCGCTGGCTCACCGAGGAAGGGCTGGACACCACGCGGCGCATCGCGCGCGCGCGCCTCATGCTCACCCAGCGGCCCGGCGACCCCGCCATGGACGTGCTGCGTGAGCTGCTGCGGCTCGACACCGATGCGCAGGGCCGCATGTCCAACGCCGCGGCCGAGACCGCCATCGGCTGGCTGCAGGATGCTGGCGAGTACACGGCCGAGCGCGGCTTTCTCTGGCACCAGTACGCGCGTGCCCGGGGAGGGAGCGCCAACCGGCCGCTGTGGGCTGAGATCACCGTGGCGCTGGCCGAGGACGACAAGGCCGCGACCGGCCAGCTCCTGCAGGAATTCGACGAACGCCTGCCGCGCTACGACCGTGTGAACGCGGCCCGCGCCGTGGACGACGTGCGCGCCGCGCAGACCGCGGCCTTCGAGGCCCAGGGCGAGCAGCGCGACGACCAGCCGCTGCAGCTGCAGTTGACCGAGAGCCTCCTGGCCTTCAGCGACCACGCCGGCGGCACCCTGAAATGGCAGCGGCTGGGCGGCATGGACGAGAACGAGAGTGATGCCGCGCTCCACATCGCGTTCAGCCCGCGCCTCGCCCTCGACCTGGAATTCGCCAGCATCCGGCGCAGTTCCACGAACCCGCTGTCGGTGGTGAACCCGCCGGACGAACGCGCCGTGGATGCGCGCCTGCACTGGCGGCACGGGGATGGCGAAACCATCCTGCGCGCCGGCCGCCGCGTGAGCTTCCAGGTCTACACCCCCGTGCAGATCGAGCACGAGCAGCGCATCGACAACCGGCTCTCGCTGCGCATGGAGCTGGGCTTCCAGCTGCCCAGCCAGGAAAGCCTCGCGCTGCGCATCGCGGGCATGAAGCGCCGCGCGGCCACCAGCCTGCGCTACCAGGCCACGCGCCTGGACCGCTTCACCCTGGATTACGCCGACGAGCGCTACAGCATCCAGACCGGCGGAGTCGTCGGCAGCGGCCGCCACACGGGCATCAGCTACACCCACACCTACCGCCAGGAAGCCCCGCTGCTCGAATTCGGCGCGTTCTGGTCGTACCACGACTATTCGCGGCGGGACATCTTCTCGCTGGCGCCGCGCGACCAGGAGTTCCGCCGCTATCTGCTGCCCGGCGTGCTGCCCGGCCCGGACTACCTGCTGCCCGAGAGCTTCAGCTTCTACGGGCTGCAGATCTCCACCAACATGCGCTACGAGGAAGAGTACACGCGCGCGCTGCAACCCTACGCCAGCGTGAGCCGCACCTGGCACAGCCGCCTGGGCCCGGGCTATGAACTGCGCCTGGGCATGGCGGGCAGCGTGCTCGGCTCCGACCATCTCGGCCTGACCTGGGGGATGGGCAAGTCCGGCTTGCAATTGCAAGGACTCACGCGCAGCCTGCTCTTCACCTATCGCCTGCATTTCTGAAACGATTTTCCCCAACAGAGGAGGACCCCATGCCACATCCACGCACCCTGCTGCAACGCCTGCGCGCCGGCGCCGCCGGAGGCCTGCTCCTGATGCTGCTCGCGGCATGCTCCACCATCGACCGCGGCACCCCGCCCGCGCTGGAGCGCAATGCCACCTGGGTAGTGCTGCCGTTCGCCAACCACACCGAGACGCCGCTGGCCGGCAACCGCGCGGAAGCCGTCACGCTGGCGCTGCTGCAGGCGCGCGGCGTGGGCCGCGTGCAGCGCTATCCCACCAGCACGCAGCAGGAAGCGCTCTTCGACGCGGGCGACGCCAAGCGCCAGGACGAGGTGCTGGCCTGGGCCCGCGAGCAGCAGGCCAAGTACGCCCTCGCGGGCGCAGTGGACGAATGGCGCTACAAGGTCGGCGTGGACGGCGAGCCCGCGGCCGGCATCACCCTGCAGATCATCGATGTCGAGACGGGCAACACGCTCTGGAGCGGCGTGGGCGGCAAGAGCGGCTGGAGCCGTGAATCCCTCTCGGGCGTGGCGCAGAAGCTGATCCGCGACCTGCTGGACTCCGGCCTTGCCGGTGCGCGCTGACCCCGCCATGCCGACGGAGAAGTCACCGCCCTCCTCATCCGCGCGCCGCCGCGTGGTCGGGGCCGCGCCTGCGGGCGCGAACCCGGCCGCGGGCAAGAAGATCCTGCGCCCGCTGCCCCACAACCTGCTGGGCAAGCTCGCCGCCACCGACACGCGTCCGGCCGTCATGCTGCTGGAGACGCTGCTGCTGCCCGCGATCGCGCTCGCGCTCGGCCTGCTGCTGCACCCCGAAGACCCGCTCTGGAGCGAAGGCGACTTCCCCTGGTCCTGGCTCGCGCCGGTCATCGTGGCGCTGCGCTACGGGCCGCTGGCCGGCCTGGGCGGCGCCGTCGTGCTGCTGCTGGGCTGGCTGCTGATCCACATCGGCCACTACGACCGCTTCCCGCAGCTGTTCTTCCTGGGAGGCCTGATCCTCGTGATGATCGTGGGCGAGTTCTCGAGCCTCTGGCAGGCGCGCACCCGGCGCGCCGAGAGCGTGCAGCTCTACCTGGACCAGCGGCTGGAGCACCTCGTGCGCCAGTACTACCTGCTGCGCCTCTCGCACGACCGGCTCGAACAGGAACTCATCGGCCGCCCCATGTCGATGCGCGACGCGCTCGCCACCCTGCAGAGCGTGGGCGACGAGAGCCAGGACGCGGTGCAGGGCGCGCAGACCCTGCTGCGCCTGCTGGCGCAATACTGCCAACTCGAATCCGCCTCGCTGCACGCGGCCACCGACGACCGCGCCGAGCCCCTGCCCGTGGCGCGCATCGGCAGCAGCACCGATGCACTCGACATCCGCGACCCGCTGGTGCAGCAGGCCCTGGAAACCCGCAAGCTCTGCCATATCAGCCAGTTGCTCACCCACAAGCAGCAGACCCGCTACCTCGCCGTCGCGCCGCTGATGGACCTGGGCGGCGAGATCTACGGGCTGCTGGTGATCGAGGACATGCCGTTCTTCTCGCTGCAGGACGAGAACCTGCAGACCATCAACCTGCTGCTGGGCTACTACACCGACGGGCTCGCCATGCAGACCCTGGCGCGGCCCATCCTGGAACGGCTTCCCGACTGCCCCGCGGACTTCGCGTTCGAGGTGCAGCGCCTCTCGCACATGCGCGACACCACCCGGGTGCCCAGCATCGTCGTGGCCCTGGAATTCCTGCCGCGCGCGATCGAGCGCGGCCTGCCGGCGCAGATCGAGCGCCTGAAGCGCGAACTCGACGAGATCTGGCTGATCCCGGGCCCGGAGCGCCAGGTGCTGGCGCTGCTGATGCCGCTGGGCGACATGGCCACGGCCGAGGGCTACATCAACCGGCTCGAGAACTGGTCCCAGCAAAAGAGCGGGCAGCCGCTGGCGGAATCGGGCATCTTCCCGCACGTGCTGGCGCTCGAAGGCGCGCCGCTGGAGCTGCTGGAGCAACTGCACAGGATCGCCCATGCTTAACCTCAAGTTCGGCATCTCGGCACTGCTGCTGGAAGTGGGCGCCTGGAGCGGCCCCATGCTGCTGCAGGGCCGATCCGACGCGGCGCTGGCGAGCTACCTGGCCGTGCACGCGCTCGCCTGCCTGATGCTCGCGCTGTGCCTGCTGCCGCTGCTGTCGGGCAAGCAGGCCCGCCCGCGCACGCCGATCCTGGGGCTCATGGCGGCCTTCAGCTATGCGGTGCCGGTGGCCGGGTTCGTGGGCGTCGTGGTGGCCGTGGTCGTGCTGCGCCTCTACCGCTCGCCCACCGGGCAGGACGACTTCGAATCGCTGCAATTGCCGGAATTCGACCTGCACCAGCGCATGCAGGCCAGCTTCCGCCAGGCCGGTCTGCGCTCCTTCCTCGGCAACAACCAGGCCCCCATGCAGACGCGCATGCGCGCCATGGTGGCGCTGCAGCACGTGTCGGGCCGGATCGCGTCGCCCCTGCTGCGCACGGTGCTCAGCGACCCCAGCGAAGACCTGCGCCTGCTCGCCTACGGCATGCTCGACACGCTGGAAAAGCGCATCAACCGCACCATCGACAGCGAACTCGATGCCCTGCGCCGCGCCGAAACCGAGGAAGGCAGCACGCCCGGCACCCGCACCCTCGAATCCGCCCACCGACTCTCCGACCTCTACTGGGAGCTGGTCTACCAGGAACTCGTGCAGGGCGACCTGCGCACCCATGCGATCAAAGAATCGCTGCGCTACTGCGAACTCGTGCTGGGCCTGCAGCCCGGCAATGCCCAGCTCAACCTGCGGCGCGGCCGGCTCCTGCACGCGCAGGGCCAGACCGCGGAAGCGGGCGAGGCCTACGCCCGGGCGCGCGAGCTGGGCCTGCCGGCCACCCGCGTGCTGCCCTACCAGGCCGAGCTGTGCTTCGAGCGCCGCGACTTCGCGCAGGCCTACGATCTGCTGCAGGAACTCGGCCAGTGGCGCGCCCTGCCCCGCCTGCGCCCGGTGCTGGACTACTGGAAAGCCCGATGAGCGACGCACGCCCCCAGGCCCAGGAGGCCGACATCGCGCTGGTGCTCGAAGGCACCTTCCCCTACGTGAGTGGCGGCGTATCGAGCTGGATCAACCAGGTCATCCGCGCCTACCCCGAATACCGCTTCGCCATCATCTTCCTGGGCAGCCGGCGCGATGACTATTCGGGCTTCAAGTACGAGCTGCCGCCCAACGTGGTGCATTTCGAGGAGCACTACCTCTACAGCCACCTGGGCGTGCGTTCCATGCCCGCGCGGCGCAGCGGCAACCGCGCGGCGCTGGAGATGGTGCGCACCCTGGTGGACTCCTTCCGCCGCGGGGACCGCAGCCTCGAGGCCATCGCGGCGTTCCAGGAGATCAGCCTGCAGATGCAGCCCGGCGGGCGGCTGCCGCTGGAGGACTTCCTCTACAGCGAGCGGGCCTGGGAAATCATCTGCCAGAGCTACCGCGAGCACTGCACGGACCCCTCGTTCGTGGACTATTTCTGGACCGTGCGCATCATGTACCAGCCGCTGTGGATGCTCGCGAACGTGGCCCGCGGCATGCTGCGCGTGCGCATGGTGCACTGCGCCTCCACCGGCTACGCGGGCTACCTGGGCGGGCTGGTGCAGCAGATGCGCGGCGTGCCGCTCATCCTCTCGGAGCACGGCATCTACACCAAGGAACGCAAGATCGACCTCTTCAAGAGCGAGTGGATCCGCGACAACCGCAACATCTTCCAGCGCGACCCGACCGAGCTGTCGTACTTTAGGCAGATGTGGATCCAGTTCTTCGAGTGGCTGGGCTTTTACTGCTACGCGGCGGCGGACCCGATCATCGCGCTCTATGAAACCAACCGGTTGCGGCAGGTGGCCGACGGCGCGGCGCCCGAGCGCACCTTCAACATCCCCAACGGCATCAAGCTCGCGCGCTTCGCGCCGCTGCGCGGGCAGCGCCCCGCCGAGGTGCCGCCCATCCTCTGCCTGATCGGCCGCGTGGTGCCCATCAAGGACATCAAGACCTTCATCCGCGCCATGCGCCGCGTGGTCAACCAGCGGCCCGAGGCCGAGGGCTGGATCGCCGGCCCCACCGAGGAAGATCCGGCCTACGCGCAGGAGTGCGAGAACCTCGTGCGCAGCCTGGGGCTGGAGAACAACGTGCGCTTCCTGGGCTTCCAGAAGGTGGAAGACCTGATGCCGCGCATCGGTCTCATCATCCTGTCTTCCATCAGCGAAGCGCTGCCCCTGGTGCTGCTGGAGGGCTACGCCGCGGGCGTGCCGGCCGTCTCCACCGACGTGGGCTCGTGCCGCCAGCTCATCGAGGGTCTGGACGAGGAGGACCGTGCGCTCGGCATCTCCGGCAAGGTGGTGCCCATCGCCGATCCGCAGCAGCTCGCGGACGCCTCGCTCTCGCTCATCAACGACCCTGCGGCCTGGGAATCCGCGAGTCGCGCCGCCGTGGCCCGCGTGGAGCGCTACTACACCGACACGCTGATGTTCGACCGCTACCGCCGCGTGTACGAAAAGGCGTTCCAGCAGACGGAGGGCCCCCGCTGATGGCCGGCATCGGATTCGAACTGCGGCGGATGCTGCGCAAGAACACCCTGGTGGGCCTCGTGCAGGCCTACGCCTACGCGGGCGTGATCGGCTCCGGGCCCTGGGTGTTCTCCATCGTGGGCATCCTGCTCATCGGTATCTTCAGCGCGAGCGTCGTCGTGCCCGGGGCGCTGGTCACGCAGTTCCAGACCTCGGTCACCTACATGGTGGCGGGCAGCCTCATCCTCACGGGGCTCGTGCAGCTCGCATTCACGCGCTTCGTCTCCGACCGGCTCTTCGAGAAACGCAAGGACATCATCCTGCCCAACCTGCACGGGCTGATGCTGGTGGTCACCGTGGTGGCGGCGGGCCTGGGCTCGCTGGCGCTCTTTGCCGTGCTGCCCGATCTGGGCCTCGTGTACCGCATGCTCATGCTCGCCGGCTTCACGCTCATGTGCGACGTGTGGGTGCTCACCGTGCTGCTCTCGGGCATGAAGCGCTACCGGGCCATCGTGGCGCTGTTCGGCGTGTCCTACGCGGTGATCGTGATCAGCTCGCTGCTGATGCGGCCCTGGGGCCTGGAGGGCCTGCTGGCGGGCTTCGTGCTGGGCAACTACCTGCTGCTCTCGGGCATGTGGCTGCTGGTGGTGCGCGAGTTCAACCCGCGCGGCCGCATCATCGCCTTCGACTTCGCAGATCCGAAGCTGCTCTATCCGTCGCTGGTGGCGATCGGCTTCCTCTACAACTTCGGCATCTGGGTGGACAAGTTCATGTTCTGGTACTTCCCGCCCACGTCCGAGCCCATCATCGGCGGCCTGCGGGCCTCGCTGATCTACGACCTGCCGGTGTTCCTCGCCTACCTGTCCATCATTCCGGGCATGGCGGTGTTCCTGGTGCGCATCGAGACCGATTTCGTGGAGTTCTACGACAAGTTCTACGACGCGGTGCGCAGCGGCGGCTCCCTCGAATACATCGAGGCCATGCGCGACGAGATGGTGTATTCGATCCAGCAGGGCCTGGGCGAGATCGCCAAGATCCAGACCCTGGCCGTGCTCATCACCTTCGTGGCCGGCCCGGCCATCCTGAGCGCCCTGAGCATCTCGCGGCTGTACCTGCCGCTGCTGCACGTGCAGGTGATCGGCGCGGGCCTGCAGGTGGGCCTCATGGCCATCCTGAACGTGTTCTTCTACCTGGACCAGCGGCGCATCGTGCTGATGCTGTGCGTGGAGTTCGTGGTGCTCAACGTGGTGCTCACCGGCTTCACGCTGCACGCGGGGGCGGCCCTCTATGGCTACGGCTTCGCGGTCGCCACGCTGCTCACCCTGTGCACCGGGATGTACCTGCTGTCGCGCCAGCTCAACAGGCTGGAATACGAAACCTTCATGCTCCAGTAGCCGGGCGGTCACAATGGGTTACCACATCATGCACGAGAGGGACCCATGCACACGCCAACCGCCCCTTCTTCCTGCCGCTGGATAGCGCACGCCTGCGCCCTCCTGGTGGCCTGCCTGCTGAGCGCCTGCGGAGGCAGCTCCGACAGCGACACCGCCAGCTCCCAGAGCGCCCAGGCACAGGCCTCCGCGAGCGCCCCCGCCGTGGCCCTCGCCTTCACCGCCCCGGGGGACGGGGACGTGTTCAACACCGGCACGTCCGTCGCCGTGGGGGTCCAGGCCCTCGTCGGAGGGCAGGCGGCGCCCGATGGCACGGCGGTGGTGTTCACCGCGGCATCCGGCAGCTTCGCCCCCAACAGCGCCGCCACGCTCGGCGGCGCCGCGTCCACCACGCTGGCCACGGCGGCCACGGGGCCCCTGGCCCTGAATGCCTCGGCCACCCTGGGCGGGCAGACGGCCTCCGCGTCCCGCACGGTGTACGTGCGGCCCACGCCCTCGCCCCTCGAAGTGCTGGTGCCGGCCTACTTCTACCCTTCCGCGGGATCGCCGTGGGATGCGCTCACCGCGGGCACCAGCGCCTATCCGTCCGTGGCGGTGACCGCGATCCTGAACCCCAGCAACGGCGTCTTCACCAAGGCGAACCCCGAATTCACCGCCGCCGCCACGGCCTTCGTGCAGGCGGGCGGCAAGCTGCTGGGCTATGTCTACACCAGCTACGGGTCGCGCTCGGCCAGCAAGGTCAAGGGCAATATCGACAAATACCTCAGCCTCTACGGCCAGGGGCTGATCAGCGGCATCTTCATCGACGAGATGTCCACCGAGACGCGGCGGCTCGCGTACTACCGCGACCTGTTCAACTACATCAAGGGCAAGGACGCCAGCCTGCGCGTGGTGGGCAACCCCGGCACGATGCCCAATGCCGCCTATGCCGACATCGCGGACACATTCGTGACCTTCGAGAACCAGTCCGAGCAATTCGCGGGCTACGACCCGCGCGCCAGCGGCGGCTGGCTCTACCGTCTCTCCAACACGCACCAGAGCGCCCTGCTGCACAACACCGCCGGCTGCGCGGCCATGCAGCAGGCCGTACTCACCGCCGCCACCGCGCGCTACAACACCGGCCCCCTCTACGTGACCGACGACAGCTTCAACCTCGAAACCCAGGAAGGCAACCCCTGGGACACCCTGCCGAGCTACTGGACCCGGTTCCTCGGCACCGTGGATGCGGTGAACCGGGGCGCCACGCTGCCCGCCTGCTGAATGAAGCGACAACCCCCTGTGGCGCTTCGCGCCTTCCCCCTTCTCCTGCGGGAAGGGGGACAACGCCCGTGGCCGAGCAAAGCTCGCTCCACGGCGTTTGCTGGCGTGGCCTGCTCCGCGGCCATCGGACGGGACGCACAGCGCCGGTTTCGTGCATCGCGGGTACTGCACGCGCCGTGAACGATTGACACGGGGGCGACACGGCCAATGTGTCGAAAATTTACAAAGCCGACAAATAATCTCAGGGCTTTCACATCTCGGGAGCGAGACAATCGCAGCGTTTCGCCATCACCCACTCCTGGTAGAGGAAATTCGCCCATGCTCCGGATTCGACATCTCGCCCGCTGGTGCAGCCTGCTTCTGGCCGCATTGATCTCCGCATGCGGCGGCGGGGGCGGAGGCGGCACGGTGGACACCACCACGCCGCCCGCCACCTCCACCAGCGTCTCCGTGACCCTGACCGCCCCGGAGGCGGAAGGCGTCTTCAATGCCGGGGCCTCGCTGTCCGTGAGCGCCCAGGTCACCGTGAACGGCGCGGCCGCCGCCGACGGCACCGCGGTGAGCTTCACGGCCTCGCCCGGGGTGTTCTCCGCCACCGGCACCACCCGCTCCGGCGTGGCGACGGTGACGCTGTCCGGGGCCGCCGCGGGGCGCCAGCAGATCAGCGCCTCGGTCACCGTCTCCGGGCAGTCGTCCAACGCCACGGCCACGGCCACGCGCGTCGTCTATCTGCGGGCCGCGCCCGCCGCGCTCGAAGTCCTCGTGCCCGCCTACTTCCACCCGTCCTCGGGCACCGAGTGGAGCCGGCTCGCCAGCGGCGCATCCACCAATCCGTCGGTGTCGATCACGGCCATCCTGAACCCCGACAACGGCATCTTCACCGCGGCCGACGCGAGCTACGTCAGCGCCATCAACCAGTTCATCGCCGGCGGCGGCAAGGTGGTGGGCTACGTCTATACCGGCTACGGCACCGGCTCGCGGTCGCTGGCGGCCATCAAGGCCAACATCGACAACTACATCGCGGTCTATGGCCGCAGCGCGATCAGCGGCATCTTCCTGGACGAGATGGCCTCCGAGACCAGCCGCCTGGACTTCTACCGCGAGATCTACAGCTACATCAAGGCCAAGGACTCCAGCCTGCGCGTGATCGGCAACCCGGGCATGGTGCCGGCCGCCGGCTATGCGGCCGTGGCCGACGTGCTGGTCACCTTCGAGGGCCGCAACAGCACCTACGCCACCTACGACCCGCGCACCACGCCCTGGCTCTACACCGTGGCCAACAGCCACCAGAGCTCGCTGGTGCACAACACCGCCACCTGCGCCGACATGCAGAGAGCCGTGCAGTCCGCCGCCTCGGCGCTCTACAACGCCGGCCCCGTCTACATGACGAACCTCGAATACGACCCGGTGGCGGATGTCGGCAATCCCTGGGCGTCGCTGCCCTCGTACTGGACGGGCCTGCTGCAGACCGTGGCGGCAGTGAACCAGGGGCGCACGCCGCCGGCCTGCTGAGCGCACAGGGGCCCTGCGGCCCCGTGATCCCCCCCATGCCCGGACGGGCACCGGGCGATCCCCCCGAGATCGACAGAAAGAAAAACCCGGGCCTATCATGCATGGGCCTATCGGATCGGCGGCCGCACCTTCCATGCGACGGGGCGTGCCGTGCCCGTCTGCCTTCGCAAAAGATCCCGGACGATATCGGGGAGGCCGGAGGCAGGCATGCCGGATGCGGTCCCGCAGGCACCGCCAGGGCACCTGGCCCGCAGCCTGCCTGCCACGCCGCAGGCATGCGAGGGACGGCCCCTGATTTCAGCGACGGGTATGCAAATCGACGATTTGCAAGAGGGAGGAAATCATGCCTTTTTACGAGATCGAATTCGACTACACCGGCAATGCGCCCACGGCGTCGAAGACTTAGAGCGTGTTTACGATCTCCCCCGACAATCCTGGGGTGAAAAGAAAGCCATACCCAAGCGACATCAGTAGAGAGAAGTTTGCCGAGATCGAGCCGCTGCTGCGCAGCGTTCGGCGCAGCACCAAACCGATCAAGCTGGATCTGTACGAAGTGTTCTGTGCAGTGCTGTACCTGCTTCGCACGGGTTGTCAGTGGCGCTATCTGCCGCCGCAGTTCCCCAAGTGGCACAACGTCTATGCGTACTGGCGCAAGTGGAGCGAGCCTGACCAGCACGGAGTGAGCGTGCTGGAGCAGGCTTTAAAAAAATCAGGTTGGCGCGGCCCGCGAGAGACAGGGGCGCAACG